>JAURPJ010000040.1 GCA_030835305.1 Verrucomicrobiota bacterium
CGTGACCCCGGCGCCTCGACTTATGCAAGCGCCATCAGCCTCACCACCAGCGCCACTTACAACTCCCGCGTGCTCGAAAACGGAGTTTGGTCGGCCCTGCAATCGGCCGACATCATCGCCGGCAGCCACGCCGATGCCACAAACCTCGTGATTTCCGAACTCTACTACAACCAACCCGGTGCCTACGAAGAAAACGAATTCATCGAACTGGTCAATATCTCTAATAGCGAGGTCGACCTGAGCAATCTCACTTTCACCGCCGGACTCACCTACACCTTCCCTCTCGACACTACCCTTGACCCCGGAGCACGACTCATCCTCGGACCCAACGACTACGAGGGTAATCTCGACAATGGCGGTGAGGAAATCACTCTTAACGACGCCTCCGGTAATATCATCGAAAGCTTTACCTACGATGACAACCTTCCTTGGCCCGCAGCGAGCGACGGCGAAGGATTCAGCCTCGTCCGAATCAGCCCGTCGTCGCAACTCGATCCCAATCTCCCGTCCAGCTGGCGCGCCTCGTCCACCGTCGGCGGAAATCCAGGCTCGTCTGATGCGACCACCTTTCCAGGCGGCGACTTGCTCGACTACGCTATTCAGGACAAGAGTCTTATTCCGACCGAAAACGGTGTCCTCGCGCCCCGAAACCTCGCGGCCGACGACATAATTCTGCAAGTTCAAACCTCCACCGACCTCGAAAACTGGACTACCCTTGCCGACCCCGTCCTCGAGTCGCTCCCTGAAAATGGTTTTAGCATCCAAACCTACGAAGCCGGTCCAATCACCAGCGCCCGATTTTACCGTCTCAAAGCAACCCTCCGCTGACCCACCTTAAAACCTTCGCGCCATTGCGTCTTTGCGGTTAAACCTCACCCATGCCCCTCGCCGCCAGTGTTCTCATCGATGGACCTTCCGAGCTCGTCTTTGACTACGCCATCCCGGATCACCTCAGAGTCCTACCCGGCTGCCGGGTGCGCGTTCCCCTTCGAAATCGAAATGCCACCGGCACCGTCCTCCGCGTTCAGGAAGCCCCTCAATCTGAATTCGACCTTCGCTTTCTCACTAGCCTTGTCGACCCGGAACCTCTCATCACTCCTCCGCTCATAAACCTCGCAGACTGGATCACCTCCTATTACGGAACTCCACTCGAGCAGGTCATTCGCTCCATCATTCCGGCCTCCATTCGCGGAGAGAAAACATCAGCGAAAGTTCGTAAGGCCGCCGTCCTCAAAAACAAACCGTCCGACGAAGAACTCGCCACGATCGCCAAACGGGCCAAGCGACAGCACCAAATTCTCAACCTGTTATTGATCTCAGACAAGCCCATCCCCATCACCGAACTCGGTGGAGCCTCTGCCTCATCATCGCTCAAAACCCTCGCCGAAAAAGATTGGGTCCAAATTATCGATCTCGAAGTCCGGCGGGATCCCGATGAGAACGAAACCTTCGTTCCCACCGCTCCTCTCACCTTGAACAACGAGCAGGCCGAGGTTCACGAAGTGATCACCAAAAGCCTCCACTCGGAAAAGCCAACGCCAATTCTACTTCAAGGCATCACTGGCTCCGGAAAAACCGAGGTCTACCTGCAGGCAACTCGCGCCGCACTCGATCTCGGTAAAAACGTCATTGTCCTCGTCCCGGAAATTTCCCTCGCCCCCCAAACCGTTCAGCGCTTCAAAGCCCGTTTCCACGACCTCACCGATCAAATCGCCATCCTTCACTCCAACCTCTCCCAGGGCGAGCGCTTCGACGAATGGCACCGCATCCGCGCCGGCAAGGCCCGCATCGTCATCGGGGCTCGCTCCGCCATCTTCGCCCCCGTTAAAGATCCCGGCCTCATCATCGTCGATGAGGAACACGAACCTGCCTACAAACAGGAAAACGTCCCAAAGTATCACGCCCGTGATCTTGCCGTCGTCCGCTGTCATCTCGAAAAATGCACCGTCGTCCTCGGCTCCGCCACCCCCTCGCTAGAAACCTTCCAAAACACCCGACTTGGGAAATACCAGATGGTCAAAATGACCGAGCGTGCCGACGGAGCCTCGCTCCCCCTCACCCGGGTCGTCGACATGCGCATCGAGGCCAGGAAGCACAAAGGCCGCGATGCCATCATCTCAGACATTCTTCGTACTTCCGTCGAAAAACGTCTCGAAGCCAACGAGCAAGTCATCATCTTCCTCAACCGCCGCGGCTTCGCCCGCTCCCTCCAGTGTCCTCCCTGCGGCCATGTAATCGAGTGCAATCACTGCGCCATCCCCCTCACCTACCATCGTGGTGATGAACGCCTCGTCTGCCACATCTGCGGCTTCCAATCCATCGTCCCCCGCCTTTGCCCAAACTGCCAGGACCGCGCCATTCGCTTCCACGGTTACGGAACAGAGAAGGCTGAAGCCATCCTCCGCAAAGTCTTCCCTTCCGCAAAAATCGCCCGCCTTGATACCGACACCACCCGCCGCAAAAACACCCTTCGTGACACCCTTCGGGACTTCCGGGCCAAGAAAATCAACATCCTCCTCGGCACCCAAATGATCGCCAAGGGCCTCGACTTCCCAAACGTCACCCTCGTCGGGGTCCTCAACGCCGACCTGTCCCTTTACGCACCCGACTTTCGGGCCGGCGAGCGCACTTTCCAACTCCTCACCCAGGTCGCAGGCCGCGCTGGTCGCGGCAAAATGGCGGGAGAGGTCATCATCCAAACCTCCACCCCGCACAGTCCCTCCATCCAATTCGCAAGGCATCACGACTTCGATGGCTTTGTCGCACAGGAACTCGATGTCCGTCAACAATTCCAATACCCGCCCTTCACCCACCTCGCCCTCCTCCTCGCGAGATCCAGCCACGAACGGCGCGCCGAATTCACCCTGCAAACCCTCCACCGAAAACTCGCCGAGAACCTCCCCGAAAACGTCATCCTTGGTGACCCCATCCCCTCGCCTCTGACCAAATCACACTCCCAATTCCGCTTTCAACTTCTCATGCGCGGACCCAACGCCAGAGTGCTCTCCCACCATCTCAACAAAACCCTGAGAGCCACCCCCACCCCCGAAGACGTCATCGTCACCGCCGACCTCGATGCCCACGACCTCGGATGAACTTCCGCCCTAACCGTTTGAAAGATCTTCACACACCCCTCGCTTGCTTCCATGATGGGCCACCTCTAAACTCCAGCCATGCCCGCAGTCCTAATTGTTGAAGACGAACACACCATCGCGGACACCCTGATCTATGCGCTGGAGACCGAAAACTTCTCGGTCACTCATGTGACAACCGCACAAGATGGGCTCGATCACTTCAATTCCCACGCCCCCGACTTAGCGATTCTCGATATCGGCCTGCCCGATTTCACCGGCTTCGATCTCTGCCGAAAGATCCGCGACTTTTCACAAGTCCCCATCCTCTTCCTCACCGCCCGCGATTCTGAAATCGACCAAGTCCTTGGCCTCGAGCTCGGTGCCGACGACTACGTCACCAAACCCTTTTCACCAAGAACCGTGGTTGCGCGTATCCGGGCCATCCTGCGCCGCGGCAAAACGGCACCTGAAGTGATTTCTTCGCTCCTTCACCACGATCCGGACACCATGAGTATCACTTGCTGCAATCATCACCTCGATCTTACTGCTCACGAATACAAGCTTCTCGCTATTCTCCTCGGACAACCCGGCCGCGTTTTCACCCGCGAGCAGCTTCTTGAACAAGCCTGGGACGATCCGGGGTCGGCCATGGATCGCACCATCGATGCACACATCAAATCCCTCCGGGCCAAAATCCGCCAACATTCCGAAGACGCAGCCGAAACAATCCAGACCCGCCGTGGCCTCGGATACACCCTCATCCTCTAAATGCGGCTCACACGTGTCACCCTGCTCTTCATCACTCTCATTATGGGAGCGGGATTCTATCGCCTCACCGACTACCTTCTCGAAGACCTCGAAACGCAGACATTACAGGCGACCGAGGAGGCGATGATCGACACCGCCCAAATTCTCGCTAACCTCGCTGGGAAGGATCCGGATCTTAACAAGGTTTTCGATGGAGTTGACGAGCGCAAACTCAGCGCCAAAATCTTTGTCGTCGCAAAAGAAAACGTCGGACTGAATGCCTACCTTACTGATGAAAAAGGCATCGTCCTTTTCGATAGCGGCCATCCAGAAAACGTCGGTAAGGACTTCAGTGGATGGAGCGACGTTTACAAAACACTTCGTGGCAAGTACGGGGCACGCTCAACCCGGGAGGACGAATCAAAATCAGACTCATCCGTCATGTTCGTTGGAGCCCCGGTGAACCAAGATGGAAAAATCGTGGGCTGCCTCAGCGTTTACAAGGCCCAGAAAGATGTCCTGCCTTTCGTGCAGGATCGCCGCAAAACCATCATCTGGTCGGTCGTCCTCATCGGCCTTGGCATTCTTGCCCTCATTGTCTCAGTCTTCATGTGGCTTTTTCGTCCGGTCGGCAAACTCACCGCCTATGCCCGGGCCATCACGCGCGGCGAACGCCGGCCTAAACCACAAGTTGGACTTGGTCGTGAGGTGAACACTCTCGCCAATGCCCTTCACGATATGCGGGAATCCCTCGAAGGACGCCAGTATGCCGAACGCTACATCCAGACTCTGACCCACGAACTTAAGTCTCCCCTCGCCGCCATTCAAGGAGCCGCCGAACTTCTGAACGAAGACATGCCCCAGTCTGATCGCGCCAAATTCGTGGGGAACATTCGGAATCAAACGAAGCGGTGCGAAGCGATGATTCACCAACTGCTTGAGCTTTCAACGCTGGAAACTCAAAGCCATTTGGAAAACTCTCGCGAATTCGGACTGGCGACGTGCGGACGCAGGGTTCTTTCCCAGCTGACCGGTCTGGCCGAGTCTGCCGGAGTCACCCTGGATTTCGATATCCCCGAACCACTTCAATTTTTCGGGAACGAACCCCTCCTAGGATCGGCTTTCACCCACCTTCTTGAGAATGGCATTCAGTTCTCGCCCAGGGGAGGAACCGTTCTTCTGGCTGCAAGAGTTCACGAAGATCAGGTCATCCTGTCGGTTCGCGATGAAGGAGCGGGAATCCCCGAATTTGCAGCGACCCGGGCCTTTGAGCGCTTCTATTCATATCGCAGCGAAGACCGCGGCAAAGGAAACGGGCTTGGCCTCACCTTCGTCAAGGAAGTGGCCGAACTCCACCAAGGGAAAGCACGGATTCTCCGTCATGAGGGAGGTGGAACCGAGGCCAGAATGGAACTCCCCGTGATACCCGCCTCCACTTGAGGGTTTCTCCAAACCTTCACATTACGGGCATAATGACTTCACAGTCCCGATTCAATTTCCTGAGATGATTTAAGCAGACTAGGGTCGCTTACATCTTTTTCCCCTTTTACTCTCCATGCGTCACAAACTTGCCATTCTCCTCAGAGGATCCTCCGAAGATCTCCGCAAGTGGATCAATGATCCCGGTGCGGCAAGTCTGCGCTTGTGTCTCGGGACCATTATCCTGGCCTTTGGAATCTACGGCATGACGGTAGGATTTTGGCGGGATCCGAAGATGGGAATCTACGTTGGGATTAAAATGCCGGTCCTCATTCTCCTCACCCTCGCCTGCAATGGATTCCTCAACGGCATGCTGGGTCTTCTTTTAGGGAGCGGACTCGGCTTCCGGCAATCGATCATGGCGCAACTCATGAGCTTCACCATTGCCGCCCTCGTCCTCGGGGGATTGGCTCCTGTGACCTTCTTTATGTCCCTCAATGCTCCGGCACCAGATGCCGTAAACGCTACAAGCGCCCATGCCTATTTCCTGGTCGCTCACACCGTGCTCATCGCTGTGGCAGGCATTATTGCCAACCTCCATCTTGCCAAGCTGCTTATCGCCGTCACCCCCAATTCCCGCACCGCAATCACCACCCTCCTTGCCTGGCTCGGCGGAAATGCTTTCGTAGGCGCCCAACTCTCATGGATCATGCGGCCGTTTTTTGGAACCCCCACTATTGAAGTAGCTTTTCTCCGCCCCGAGCCATTCGATGGGACCTTTTACGAGGTTTTTTGGGACAAGCTCCAAGCCATCAGCGGAGGAGGTGGCTTTATCTTACTGATGCTGATCGCAATCGTGCTGTTTTTGCTTCACCTGCCTGTGATCAAACTCTTCTCGTGCGGAGACTCCGGGAAATTAGGGCGCCCAGATTGACAATATACCTCTCAATCCACCCATGATAGGCTTCGCATTTCATTTTTATAGTCACTCCTGACAGCTCTTTCTAAAAGATGGGCCTGAACTCAGAAAATTTTCTGTCTTCATCCATTAAAAAGAAAAATGCACATCATTCATCGTTCAATCATCGCCGGACTACTGGTATTGACAGCGGTGAATCTTTCCAGCTGCGGATCTTCAAAACCGGCCCAACGCCCGAGCTAATCGGCACCCCGAAAAGTCGTCTTTAAACCTCTCGTCACTATTCGGAACAATTCCTACAAATCCATTCTTTTGGATCTCAGGAGACTGGTAACCCGCATTGTTTCAATATCGGTTCGCTCCATCCGCTCGGTGAATCTCTAGTCTAGAGCCCACAAATACGCCGCAACGAGGTAGAATACGCATAACATGTTGGGTTGCAAGTATTGCGGAACAAACCGGAAACACACCTGCAACTTCAGGGTCAGCTAGAGTCGATTTCACTCCATTTGTTTCAAATGCAGGTCAATCGGCCCGCTTTTTTGTTGGAGTAGTCTACCCTCCTTGCGCTTGAATCCCTCCTGTGACTCAGGAACGGCAGGAACAACTGGCAGATGGCTCTTACGAGTTCCTCGCAATTTTTTTGGAGGGTCTTCCTTTCATCTTTCTCGGCACCCTCGTTAGTGGCTTCTTGGGAACCTATTTGCCGCGTCAAGCATTCGACAAAATCCTTCCAGAAAACAAAAGCCTCGCCATTTTCATAAGCGGACTTCTGGGCGCTGTTTTTCCGGTCTGCGAATGCGCCGTCGTTCCAGTTATCCGGCGACTCATCAAAAACGGACTTCCAGTCTCCTGCGCACTCGCCTACATGCTAGCCGCTCCGATCTTTAATCCCGTCACCGCGATCAGCACATATAAGGCCTTCAACAACTCTTCAGAGATCGCCATCTCGCGACTTGCCATGGGATATATGATCGCGGTCTTTATCGCCCTGATCGTGGCACGCATGGCCCACAGCTTCTTCCTCAAGGAATCGGTCAAAGCCGAAGAGGAGTATGAACACCGCCACCCACGCAATCTCAACGCCGCACTCAACAACTCGTTGCGCGACCTCATGGATGTCGGACTCTACTTCTGCATTGGAGTTGTTCTCACCGCCATTCTCAAAACCACCGTCATTGACCCCACGGATGACTTCTGGAAAGACTTGGCAAAAAATTCAATCTTGGGCTCTATTGGTATGATGTGTCTAGCTTTTGTGCTCTCGCTCTGCTCAACCTCCGACGCCTTCATTGCGGCAAACTTCCACAATTTCAAATACGGCCCCAAGCTTGCCTTCATGGTCTTTGGCCCCATGATGGATGCCAAGTTGGTCTTTCTCTATTCTACCGTTTTCAAGTGGAAGTTTATCCTCTTTCTTTTCGTCGCAATCTTCATTTTGACGGGGGCTCTCAGCCTCATCTTTGAAACAAAAATCCTTCCTGCGTGGATGCCGCAACAAACAGAAATCCCCTTAGCTCAATGACTGCCCTGGACACTCGGCTCTTTGGATTTCTCGCCAGTATTTGGGGAGGGCTCTTAGTCTACTTTTATCACTCGACCCGGGTCCGGGACTACCTCGATGTGAGCTTCCACCACTTCATCATGATCGGCGGCATCGGCATGCTGATCCTGGGATTCTATTCGATCATCAATCCAAAATCGCAACCCGTAAAAGAGCAATCTCAAGGGTCATGTGGACATGATCATGATCACAGCCATAACCACGGGGATCATTGCGACTCTTGCGATCACGTACACGAAGAAGGACACGGGCCCTTTGTCACGATTTTGCTCACGCTCATCCCCCTCACCCTGGCCATGACCTACACCCAGGACAAGCTATCCAACCAGGGAAGAGCCAAGAAGGGACTCTACGAAAAACCGGCTCTTACCAATGCCGACATCCCGCCCTTCACCCGGGAAGATCTCGAGAAGAATGTTCCTAAAAACGAATACGGTGAATTCCAGCTCCGTATGATCTCGGCCTACTACGCCGCCGGGGATCGTGAAATCCAGGACATTTTTGACGGACTCCCGGTCGAACTTGAAGGGCGTATTGCCCCTGAACAGCTCAACAACGAATCAGGTGATCGACTTCGCATCTTCCGAGAAATTATCACGTGCTGCGCAGCCGACTTGCAAATCGTGGGAGTCTCGCTGGAATTTCCTGAGGGAGCCAAACGCCCTCAGGCTGAAGACTGGGTTAAGGCTGGTGGCACTCTCACTTTTGAAACCGTAAATGGTGACGTCTTCCCTCTCCTCAAGATCCGTGAAGTGATTCCTGCCGAAGAGCCCTACTCGGAATTCCGCCGCCGCCAATAATCCCCATGCCTCTTAAAGCACTCCGCCAAGAACTTCTCGCGACCATCCTCGGTTCCGACGAAGCGGTCGACCTGCTCCTTACCTCACTCCTGGCGCGTGGCCACACGCTGGTCACCGGACCACCGGGAATTGGCAAGACCACCCTAGCCCAGACCCTCGCGACTCTTCTCAGCGGAAGCTACCGCCGCATTCAATTCACCCCGGATTTACTTCCCTCCGATATTTTGGGATACCAGCTCTATCGCCCTCAAAACGGCGATTTCGAATTTATCGCAGGCCCGGTCTTTGCCAATTTCGTCCTTGCAGACGAGATCAACCGCGCCTCACCCCGCACCCAGTCCTCGCTGCTCGAGGCCATGAACGAACGCCAGGTCACCATTGACGGCTCGACCCGTGAGCTACCTGATCCTTTTCTCGTCATCGCCACTCAGAACGACACCTCCTCAACCGGAACCTTCCCACTTCCCGAGCCCCAACTCGACCGCTTTCTCCTCTCGATTCCCATGGGTCTCCCGGACGACCAAACCCAGCTGGAAATTCTCCGCTATCACGCCAGTGGAAATTCCGCTCAAAAATCCAAGCCCATCATCTCGCTTGAGCAACTCACCCAACTCCAGTCCCGAAGCACAGCCATTTCCGTTTCAGATACTTTGCAACGGTATCTTCTCGCGCTCTGCCAGGCTGTCCGCTCGATGATCGGTCAGGATCACGCCGTCTCAACACGGGCCACTCTTGCCCTCCAAAAAGCAGCCCAAGCGTCGGCTCTCCTTGACGACCAGGAGGCGATTCATCCCGACCACGTCCAAAAAATCTTCCCCCACGTCTTACGCCACCGCCTCCTCACCGAAGACACTCCCGATCCCGACCACCTCCTCCGGGCTGCTCTTGAGCAAACGCCTGTTCCTTGATTAAACATTGAGATTGTGATCAATCCAGCCTAACCTTGGCGCGATGATTCAAACCATCCGCGTTGCTCGGACCGCCCTCCTACTTTCTCTTGGTTTGATTGGCTTGGCGATTGTCGGAGGCCTGACCTACCTCAACCAGGTTGGTTTCCCCGGCCGTTACGGAGATTGGTTAAAAAGCGAACTCGCCATCAGAGGAGTCTACCTTTCCTTTGAAACCCTTCGCTTCGACTTTCAACGGGGATTAGTTGCAACCGATGTTTCATTCTATGGCGGCAAAGATCAATCGGCTCCACTCGTTGAAGGAGAAGAGATGACTCTCGATCTCGATAAAACGAAAGCGCTACGAGGGAAATTCAAGCTCCGCAGCCTTAGGATTATCGACGGCACCGCTCACATCCCGGTTAACTACAAAGGGCAAACCATAACCGCTCTCGACATCAATGGTGAGTTAAAGATTACCGAAAGTGGACGCATCCTCGTTGAAGACGCCAGCGGCTTGATCGAAGGACTTCGAGTCAACTTTTCCACTGACCTCCGCATACCAACGGCCAAGCCGCAGGATAATCAAACCAAGCCCGTGGATACCCTCAAATCGAATCATATTCTCAGCAAGGTTCTCGATGAACTTGCCCAGTGGACCTTTTCATCGGAGAGCCCTCCCCAACTGGCATTCGAAATCAAGGGAGACCTGGCCACACCCAAGCGACTACAAACCTCTTTCCGGCTAGACGCCGTCCGATTGATGCGGAACCAGTATCAGCTCAACAAACTCCTGATCGCCGGTGATCTGCAAGCTCAAATCGTGACCCTCGATGAGATTCTGTTGCAGGACAACAGCGGTTCCGCATCCGGCCAGGCCGATTGGAGCGTTTCCAGAAACAGCGGTCACTTTGAAATCACCTCAGATCTGCAGATCCAGAATTTTTTGAAGAGTTGCTTCGATGTGAGGGTGCTCAAAGATCTTGAGATCAACGAAGGCCCGCCTGTCTTGAAGCTCAATGGCTCGTTTTCCGCCCTGGAGGACGGTGGATTTTCAGTCGCCGCCACCGGCCACGGTGACATCAACAAGCTCTCTTTCCTCGGCACAAATTTCGACAATCTGTCGTCTGATTTTTCATGGAAGGATGGTGATCTTTACCTTCGGGATTTGGAAATCATCCACGAAGGGAAATATTTGAATGGCAACATGATGAGACAAGGCACCCGGGTTCAATTTGACCTCAGGTCATCGCTCCCTCTGGCCGCCTTCAAACCATTCATCAAAACCGGCGGCCCTCTCGACCAAGCCCTCGCGCTGGTCACTTTTTCCAATAACTCAACAGTCGCTCTTGACGTGGTTGGAATGCTTGACCTCACTGACCACACCAATTGGGCCGCCACCGGACAAATCTTCCTGAATAACCTTACCTACAAGGGCACAAAAATCCATCACCTCGCCACCAGCTATCAAATCTCCCCCGAGAAAGCTGAATTCAACAAGATCGAAGGACTCCTCAATGATGATCAGGAAAACGCCCGCCTTCGCTTCAACGGTGGTGCATCCGGCCCCATCTATGTCGACCGGATTCTCTATGATCCCAGGACCCGCTTCACAACCATCAGTAATCTCCGGGGCGAAGCCTGGCCAACTCCTATCGTGCGAATCTTTGCCCCAAAGACCGCTGCACACATTGAAGAAAATTATCGCTTTCACAACCTACCGCGCATCGCCCTCGATGGAACCTTCGCTGGAAGAAAAGAAGATCTTGAAAAGAGCTTTTTCAGGGTGGAAGTCAAAACAGAAGGCCAGACCGACTTTCCTTTTCTTGGATCCGATCTGCCGCTTCAGAAGCTGACCGCCGACCTCTCAATACAAGGATCCGGGATCTCCGTGCAAAATCTGTCCTGCGAAACCTTGAACGGCAGCATTGCAGGTTCGGTTTTTTGTGATGTCACCCCGGGACAAAAAACGAAGTATCGCGGCGCCATTAAATGGGATGATCTTTCATTCCGGCAGCTTTCCCGAGTTTACAAATTTAAGGAAGAAGAGAAAGGCACCCTCACCGGGAATATCGATTTCCGGGGAATCGCCGGAGGAATTCGGGGCTTCAATGCCGATGGGCTTCTCGCAATCAATCAGGGCAATCTCGTCTCGCTTCCGATTCTCGGCCCCCTCTCTCCAATCATCGCCGGACTACTCGGCGACAAAAGAATGGGGTACGAGCGAGCCAAGGATGCCTCGGCCCACTTCAAGGTCACCAATGGAGTCTTAACAACCAATGACTTCATTGCCATTTCCACCAGCATCATTCTCACCGGGGAAGGATGGATCGATCTGCTCACCGAAAAATTGGACATGACAATACGGATGAATGCGCGCGGGCTCCTGGGCTTCATCACCCTTCCCTTCCAGCCCTTGAAGGGAATATTCCAGTTCCGGGGCACCGGAACTTACGGGCAACCAGAGTGGCGGAGCTCTCCCTTCACGAGGCCGGCCAAGGGACTTAACGATCCCATTTTCGAGAAGCTCGAAAAGGCTAAGATTGTTACTGAATAAACTGATATAGCTGTCGGACAAATCGAGTATGATCTGACATGAACCGATCCCTCGTCGCAGCGGCCTGCTCGCTTTCATTCTTTATCGCTCCGGCTTCCGCTGAAATCAAGGCGGGTGGTGAGCTCGAATATGCCACACTCGCCTTCTATCCCAAGCGTTGGAAGGAACAAAAAATCGACACCATCATGTTTCCCTGGGTCGGAGAAAACGTTGCCTTTCTCACCATCACTGACGGCTTTGATCCCAAGGTCATGACTCAATTCGTGGGCTCACTCGATCAAGGATGGGCCACCTACCTCAAATTCACCGGCAAGGCGCCCGCCCCAAACAAACAGGTGCAGGGCAAGCCGGTGATCGCCGCCATTCCAAATGGTAATCTGACGTGCGGCGCAGGTTGCGGATACGTCGGATCAACCGGTATCGAAGCGCACGGCTTTTACTCCACCACCTACAAGAACTTGCAAAAGAACCCAAAGGCGATCCCCCACCTCTACTTTTATGAGATGGGCCGGAATTTCTTCACCTTCGGTCGTAAGCACAGCTGCTTTACAACGGGCTTTGCCGTCTTCATGCGCTACGTCTGCATCGATACCATGAACGTCGTAGATCACGACAAGCGGACCCGCGAAACCATCAACAGGGCCATTGACCAATATTCCGAAAGTGACCTCGGTTTCCTGAAAACATTCACGAACGCCCACGGACTCAGCGAAAAACAAAACCGCCTAAAAACGAGCCCCACCGATCAACCCGTGATGTATGCCTCAGCCATGATTCATCTCTGGAAATCACTCGGAGATGACTGGCTTTCGGCCTACTACGAAAACATCCATAGTTTGCCACCCTTTCCGGACAACACAAGGGAAGGCTCCCTTTCACAATCACTGGGCTGGTATCTCGCCGCTTCGGTTGCAGCTCAAAAAGACCTCGCGGAAATCTTTGTCAAGAAATGGCGTCTTCCGCTGACCGACCAGGAAAAGAAGGCACTCTTCAAAGTCGACTGGAAAGCCAAAGGACTCAGCGCAGGCCAGCTCATTCGCACAATCCGATGACGTTCGGAGGAGAAAGTTTTTCACAAGGCCTGCTCAGCACTCTCCCCCATGAAAACTGGGGTCCCGGAGGACTGGCCCCAAATGAACCATAGACTAACATTAGATTGTTCTTTGATTGGTTGAGCGACCGTGGATTCAGCGACCTCGAGAAGAAGCTCCTTCTTACAGAGACTCCAAGAATTAATCTCAGCACAAATCATGGGCCCTTGTTCGGAGTGAAGGATTTTATCGAGAGAAACTCACAACCCGATGCCCCAGTTCCGGAGAGAGGCTTTACCATCGTCGCTTCCAGCCCAAATGGCAATGACATCGTCGTCCGGAGATCTGACAGCTCGGCCGGTTGGCTCCCCATGGCGATGACCGGGGGAAAGAGTCACAGAGAAATTCGAGAGTTATTTGTCGCCACTCATTAGTCGCTCGGCGAACTTCTCCGGGATGCGGAATATCATTGGGAATCTGTTTCGAAAGATTGGTATGAAGCGAAAAACTCCCAAGAGACGTCAAAAAACTCGAGAGATTCTTAATGAATTCCCGCAGTTAAAATCCGTAAACGCGATTCACTTCATCTGCAATAACCTTGATCCCGTATTCCACCGTATCCACATCCATGGTATAGCTGACTCGGATGCACTCTCTCGTGTGCTTCCAATCGGAACCCTCGGGCAGCCCGAAGAAAAAGTATTCGCTCGGCACCACCAGAACCCCGCACTTTTTAAGGCGCTGGTAGAGTTCTTTCGCCGTGATGGGAAGATCCTCAAACCACAGCCAGAGGAATAATGCACCTTCACTCCGGTGAATAAAATACGGGACCGAATCATTAAGCTCCCCCGCAAAAAGGCTTTGCGCCATCCGGGAACGCTCTTCATAGAACGGCTTCACCACTTCTTTACTCAAGCGCAAAATCTCGCCGCTTTCAACGAGCGGACGGAAAATCTCTTGTCCGATATTCGCATTGGCCAATCCTACAATCGAAGTCATCGATGACACCTGACGGCACACTTCCTTGCTCGCCACCACAATCCCGGTGCGGGTGCCAGGCAAGCCGATCTTGGAAAGACTCAGTGTTAGAATCATTCCTTCATCCCAAACCGGCGTCACCTCGGAAAAAATGACATTTGGAAATGGCGCTCCATAGGCGTTGTCAATGATGAGCGGAATCCCTTTCGCGCGTGCGACCTCCCGAAGTCTCTCGATCTCATCATCAGTGAGAACATTACCGGACGGGTTCGTCGGTCGGGAAACACAGATGGCCGCAATGTCCTCAACGGGATTCACCGCATCGAAGTCGACCCTATATTTAAACTCGTGGGGCCCCGTTTTTTCAATACGAGCCGGCAGTGCCTCAAAGAAATCAGCGCCCACCGATTGATTCGCGTAGCCAATATATTCCGGCAGCAATGGCAAAAGGATCTTCTTTCTTGATCCGTCATCGAATCTTCCAGCGAGAGCATTGAACAAAAAGAAAAACGCAGTCTGCCCGCCCATCGTCACCGCAAAATTCTCATGCGTCACTTCCCAGCCAAATTCCTTCCTAAAAAATTTGGCCAGAGCCATTCGGAATGCCTCGTTCCCTGCCGGAACATCGTAGTTTCCGATCATTTTTTGCAGACTGCCCGGCTCCGCCATGATCTCTTCCATTCGCCGACGCCACACCGCATCCATCTCCGGCACATGGGCCGGCTGCCCGCCTCCCAACATCTTGACATCCCCGCCACCGGCGAGAGCCTCGCCCAAATCATCCATCAGTTCTCCGATACCACTCCCCTCACATAGGTTTTTCCCAAATTTTGAAAGCTCCCAGCTCATAAGGCGGATCATTCTCTCCTCCACCCGACTTGTCACTGAAATCCCTCTACTTTGGCGCAAAAATCACCACACTCACTCCGTAACAAAGCACGAAATGAAGATACCTATCCTCATCGCCCTTTTCACAACCTCCCTCCACGCCTCCGACTCCCTTTTTGTGGAAGCCGAAGCATTCACTGATCGCGGAGGTTGGGCCGTCGACTCCCAATTCATTCTAAACATGGGATCGGCCTACCTCATGGCGCATGGACTTGGCACTCCGGTCGCAGATGCAGCCACCGAAGTTACCTTCCCCTCCACCGGCACCTACCATCTCCATGTTCGAACCAAGGATTGGGTTGCGAAATGGGAGGCGCCCGGTGCCCCCGGAAAGTTCAATATTAGTATGAACGGCAAGCCGGCCACCACTACGTTTGGAACCGAAGGAGCCGAGTGGTATTGGCAGAACGGAGGCACGGTCGATATCACGACATCAAAGACCACCCTCAAACTTCACGACCTCACTGGATTCAATGGTCGCTGCGACGCCCTATACTTCACCAAAGATCCCAAAGACATTCCGCCAAACGACGGTCAGGCTCTTTTCGAATTCCGAAGAAAGGCTCTCAAACTCCCAGCCACCCCTCCCGTCAAAGATGGCTATGATCTCGTGGTTGTCGGTGGAGGTTACTCCGGTCTCGGTGCCGCCATCTCCGCCGCCCGACACGGATTGAAAGTCGCTCTCATCCACGACCGCGCCGTTCTCGGTGGCAATGGTTCTTCCGAAGTCCAGGTCTGGGCCATGGGCGGAACCCAGCTCGGCAAGTTTCCCCACCTCGGCGAAATCGTGAATGAATTCTCGGACTTCTCGCGCGACTCTCCTGGATTGGTCCGCGAGTTTGTCGATGATTTGAAGGAGAAGGTCGTTCGCTCCGAAGACAACATCGATCTGTTCCTCAATCACTTCGCATTCCGGACAAACGCCAAGAACAACCAGATTGAATCTGTCGACGCTGTTGATACCACCACTGGGGCATTTACCCGCATCGCGGGCTCTCTCTTCTGCGACGCGACTGGTCACGGAACGATCGGAGCCCAAGCCGGAGCCGATTTCATGATCGCTGAAAAAGGTCACATGGGCATGTCCAACATGTGGTCTGTCAAAGATGCTGGGAAAAAAGTGGAATGGCCCGAAACCCCATGGGCTCTCCCACTTGGAAAGGGAGACTATCCGTCTCTGCATGAATCTCGCGGACCTTATGTGAAGTTCAAAAAAGCGGAATGGTTCTGGGAAGGTGGTTACGACAAGCACCCCATCAACGATCTCGAGGAAATTCGCGACTGGAACCTTCGCGCCAACTTCGGAGCCTTCACCCACATCAAGCAATCCGATGCCAATGGCAAGCTGATGTGGATGGCCTTTATTGGAGGCAACCGCGAGTCACGAAGACTCGAGGGCGACATCATTCTCACCGGAGATGACATCGCCGCCAAAAAGGTTTTTCCGGACGCCAGCGTTCCGACCACTTGGTCCATCGATCTTCACTACCCTAAAAAGGAATTTCACAAGGGGGTCGCCATAGACAACCCTTTCATCTCAATCGCAGTCCACGATCGCAAGGTTAACCGTCAGACCGGATACAACATTCCATACCGTTGTTTTTACTCCAAGAATATCGACAACCTCTTCATGGCGGGTCGCTGTGTTTCTGTGGATCGTCGGGCTCTCGGCACCACCCGTGTCATGCGAACCTGCGGTATGATGGGCGAGGTGGTTGGTAAAGCAGCCTGGATTGTCACCACCCGCAACACTTCACCACGGGGAGTCTATCAAAATTACCTACCCATCTTGATCGACCTCATGGAAAAGCCGGGCCGCGCACGAAGGGAGACCCCAAATACCCCCCTTGTTGTTCCACCGATTCCCCAGCAAGGCCTCAGGGTCAAACCTCAGAAACAGAACATCATCAATCTCAAGGGACTTGTAATTGATGATGTGAAGGCAAAACTCAAGGGGTCGTGGAAACAGGGTGACGGCCTGAAACCAAACCAGGGGCTCGGTTATCAGTATGCTCCGCACCCGGCTTCGGCCACCTACAACATTCGGGTTAAGGACACCGGAAAATATGAAGTGCGGGTTCATTGGCTCAACCATGAAAATCGGACCACGGCGGCCGAGCTCAGCCTGACTCACGCCAAGGGAACAGAGACCATCACCTTGGATCAGACCAAGCCACCAGCTCAGAAAACCTACACTTCCCTCGGAATCTTTGAGTTTGTCGATGTCCTGCCGGCCAAACTGACAATCACCTCAAAATCAGCCGGTAATCTCCACATCGATGCCGTCCAGCTTCTCAAGTCAAAGTAATCGACTACGATGCCGGTAGGGACAGAGCTTTGGGTTCGCCTCTACCGGCTTCTGGTGGTTGCCGTGATCTCTTGGCTGATCCATGAAAAATCGAACTACAGTGAAGCTCTCAGCGACGGAGATTTCAAGCTTCTCTTTCCTGAGGCCGTCCGCATTGAAAACGAAGAAGTCTTCAATCAGGAAGGCCGTTCGCTCGGCTATTTTCTGACGACTTCACCTCAATGTGACCACCTTAGAGGATACTCCGGCCCCACGAATCTTGCCCTTGCACTTGATAGAACTGGGAGACTCACCGGGGCCCGGATCATTGCATCCTCCGATACCCCCGATCACGTCCAATCGGTGGTGGGCGACACGGGTTTTTGGGAGGCACATCGTGGCCTCAGCCTCGGCTCCCCGGGCAACCCAAAGATTGATGCCGTTACCGGCTCCACCCTGACCAGCTCCGCAATCTCGAGGAGCATCATCGAACGGCTCGGAGGACTCACCACCTCCCGGCTCTTCCCAACCGATATCCTTGCCACCGAGCTCCCCGAAGCAGCTTCCATCGAGGAACACCCCGATTGGTCCGGCGTTTTCCGTATGTACGACAAAAATCGTAATATCGTAGGACACGCCCTTCGCACGGCACCCTCCCAGGAGTACCTCCACGGATACCAGGGCCCAACCGATGTCCTCATCGTCCTTGACAGGGAAGCAAAAAAGGTGACCCGGATTCGCTTCCGAAAAAGTTACGATAACGAGGACTACTACGAACGAATCCTCGACGACCCCGACTGGCTTGACCTATACGATAGCTTGTCGATCGAAGAAATCCTTGCCATCGACCAGTCGAAAATCGAAGGCGTCAGCGGAGCCACTCACACATCCTGGGCGATCGCCGATAGCGTCGCCAGGCGTCTCGCCCGATTTGAGTCCGATCGTGAACCCCAATCCCGGAAGATCCCGTGGCGCAACATTGCGCTCGTGGCGTTAACCGGCGGCGCCGCGATCTTTTCTTTTACCAGCTTACGGGGGAATCCAATGGCCCGGATCGTCTGGCAGGTGATTGTCGTGATCTCCCTTGGGATTATTCTCGGCGATCTTCTTTCCCAAGCCCTACTTCTCGGCTGGGCACGTCACGGACTTCCCTTCTCGGACTCCTGGGGCCTCCTATTCCTCGCTGCCGCAGCGCTCCTAACCCCCTGGGCCACAGGTAACCAACTCTATTGCCATCAACTCTGCCCCCACGGCTTCCTGCAACAATGGCTTGGAAAGCTCCCCGTAAAGCCGGTTAAAGTCCCACCAAAACTCAATAAATTCCTCTCGCGATTGCCCACTCTTCTCCTCGTCATTTTGATTGCCTCAACCATTGTCGGAGCTTCGTGGAATTTGGCCAACTGGGAGGGATTTGACGCCTGGCTCTGGCGCTCGGCAGGAATCGCCACAATCACGATCGCGATCGTTGGTCTTATTGCATCCATCTTCAGCCCTCTGGCTTATTGCAAATTTGGCTGTCCCACCGGGGCACTCTTCAAGTTCCTCCGCAAAGCTTCCGGAGCAAAACAGTTCAGCCTTCGCGACCTCATCGCCGGGATTCTTTGCCTTGCTGCATTCCTCGCCTGACCGATGTCCAAAAATCTCTATGATGATCTCGATCTTCTTTATCGCGGAATCTGGGGCCGCTCTCTTCACCATGGAGTCTGGATGACAGGCCACGAGTCGATTGCAGAAGCTCGCGAAAATCTGATCAAGCTCGCCCTTGGACAATTGGATCCGACGGGAACGATCGCCGACATCGGATGTGGCTACGGAATCCTCGCACGCAGACTCGTGGATCAATTCAACTGCGAGGTCATCGCCAACACCAACTCAGAGAGGCAGGCCGCACAGATTTTACCGGGTCCCGGCTTGGAAGTTCTTCAAGGTGATTGGCTTCAACAAAAACTTGAACCGGAATCTCTTGAGGGGGTCATTGCCGTCGAGAGCCTTTCGCACTTCGCTTCATTCGAGGAGTTTTTCAAGCACACTCTCCCCGCGCTCAAACCGGGTGGACGGATCGCGATCTGCGATTGGTTTTCCGAAACCGGCTCCCGTCTGTTTCTGCGTGAACTGGCAGCGACTGGAAACCTCCCACCCTGGCGTTCCATCTTGTCACTTTCTGAAAAAGCCAGAGCGCTAAATCTACAAGTGCACCATTCACAAAATCTTTCAAGAGAGGTCGCTCCGACCTGGTCCGCCCTTCTTTTGCGATCGATCCTGCTTCCCTTTCGGAGACCGGATCTGCTGTCCGCCTTATTGAGAAAAATTATCACCCGCCCTTCGCTTCTCCTCGCATTTCCATTGATTCAGCTGGCCTACGAGACCGGTGATCTCGAATATCATATTATCTGTTTTGAAAAGTAGTTTGTTCTTTGCTCTCGCGATTTGATTCGTAATCCCGTATCTTCATCGCAGGCCATGAAGAAAGCACGTTTCCCCCGCTCCATTATCCTCGTGGTCGCCTTCTACCTGGTCGCGGCCATCAGCGCAGCAGTAACCCAGCAGAATTGGGAATTCCTCAAGGTCTACATCCCTTTCTTCATCATTATTGCCGGAGTTGTTGCCCTGATGCACGCGCGGGTCAACTTCTCAATCTTTCTTCTTTGGTGCCTCACTCTCTGGGGAGCAATGCACCTTGCGGGCGGACTGATCCGCCTTCCCGATGGCTGGGCATATAACGGCGAACACCAGGTTCTCTACTCATGGTGGGTTGCCGGACAGTGGCTCAAGTATGATCACATCGTTCATACCTTTGGCTTTGGGACCTGCACCTGGCTCACCTGGGAAGCGCTTCGAGCAAGTGTCCAACAGAGACTGGGAAGAAAGCTCTTTCCTTCCATGGGCATGATCGCCCTCTGCGTCTTCACAGGGATGGGTCTTGGGGCCTTGAACGAAATAATTGAATTCATAGCTGTTCTAGTGATCCCCGAGACGAACGTGGGAGGTTACATTAATACCGGCTGGGACCTTGTTGCAAACCTAGCAGGCTGCCTCTTTGCCGGAATCCTCATTCTCTTCCGCGGCTAAGAATTTTTCCTTTATGATGACTCTTGAGGTGTCAGATGGAGACAGCCAACGACTTGACGCTTTTTTAGCTTCGGAGCTGCCGGACCTGTCCCGTTCACGTATTAAAAGCTTGATCAAGGAGGGCCACATTCTCCTGAACGACACCAAGGTTAAAGCACGGGCCTCGCTAAAATCGGGCGATACCATTTCAATTCAGATTCCGAAAGAAAAGCCAACTGCGCCCCAACCACAGGATATTCCTCTCTCGGTTCTTCACGAAGACGACGCCATCATCATCATCAATAAGGCAACCGGAATGGTGGTCCACCCCGCTGCCGGCAACGAAGACGGAACCCTCGTGAACGCGCTGCTTCATCACTGCTCGGGCCATCTTGCCTCGGAAGGTGGAAACGGCCGGCCGGGAGTCGTTCACCGGCTGGACAAGGACACTTCTGGATGCCTCGTTGCCGCTAAAACCAACTCCGCGCTCAAGCACTTGGTCCACCAATTTTCCGAGCGCCAAACCTCCAAGCTCTACCTTTGCGTTGCACAATCGCCTCCGAAGGAAGCCCACCAAACCGTTTTCAATAACATTGCGAGGCATCCCGTTCATCGTCAGAGAATGGACGTCTGTAATCCTGGATCTGGAAAGCCCGCGATCACTGACTTACACCTGCTCCACACCGCGGCTGATGGAACCTCACTCATTCTATGCGCCTTGCATACCGGTCGGACCCACCAAATCCGGGTCCACAACCGCTTTCTTGGACATCCCCTGCTTGGCGATCCGATCTATAGCAAACCCGCCCGCCAAGTATTCAAGACATCACGCCTCATGCTCCACGCATGGCGCCTGGGAGTCACCCACCCAAAATCCGGCGAGTGGATCCAGAACGAAGCTCCCATCCCGGAAGAATTTGAGCCTTGGTGCGATGAAGTAACAGGGTGCCTTGACCAAATTCGTTTGATTAAAGACAGTCGAGATCTCGACGCGCTCTGGTAAACCTTTCGCTCGACTCACACTTCGGAAAGTTGTTCCTCATCATTCATGACCTCTGGACTGAAACGTCGCTATCTGCGGATTGTTCGGAAAGCCTACCGCTTTCTGCGAAGTCCGGGTATGCGGCGACGAGTCTGGCTCCAGAAAACAATTTCGCCCATGTTCGAGAGAGGCCTCTGGCATCCGTGCCGCGATTCCGTGGCAAGCGGCCTCGCGGTTGGCCTCTTTGTCTCCATGCTTCCCATCCCTGGACAAATGCTTTTAGCCGGAATTTGGGCCGTCCCTTTTCGAGCAAATATTCCGATCGCCTTGGCCGCTTGCTGGGTCACCAATCCCATCACCCAGATTCCCATCGTGCTCTTTCAGGAGAAATTCGGAGACTTCCTCAGAGAATCTCTGCACATTCCAATCCATCCCCTCCTTCAGAAAATTCAGATTCCACTGGGTCTTTTCCCGGGAATGGAAGGGGAATCTCTTAATGGTGGCAGCTTCATTCTGGGATTTCTCTCCCTTGGCTTCCTCCTTTTTATTCTAGCCTATCCAACGGTCTATCTTCTCTCGGCTTCAATGCCCAAACTTCTCCCTAAGACCCGCTATCAAAGAGCCAAGGCCAAAGTCATCGCCCGCCAGCGCAAGCAGCAACGCCGCTCCGAAAGCAACTAACTTTCGGACAACTCATCGTTCTTAACTGTCTCCTCTTCCGGACTGAAGGCGGAGAGAAAGAGCAAGATAGCCGCGACCGAAATACAGGAATCGGCGACATTGAAGGTCGGAAAGAAACCCTGGCTTCTCGGGGCAATTTTTTCGTACCCGGGTAACTTCACACGGATAAAATCAACGACATATCCCTTGGATAGGCGCGTTACAAAGGACTTCTCCTCGTGCTGCTCCAGCCAAAAGCCCTGTAGCAAACGGTCGGTCAAATTTCCAAGAACGCCCGCAACCAAAAGAGCGGCGGCAAGTCGGGCAGGCAGATTTGCAAAGGCTCCTTTCCTCCAAAAAACGGTGATGAGCACTAATGCAAGAATGAGAACCAGAAGAAAGACGAAGGGAGCCCAGGTGGTCCCATTGCCCAATCCAAAGGCAACCCCCTGGTTATGGATGCGCCACCACCAGAGAAAGCCATCAATGACTTCAACCGGAGCATCAGGAGTATGGAAGTCAGCCGAGATTGGCTCGCGAAAGCGAAACACCACCCACCATTTCGTAATTTGATCCAGCACGAAAAGCGGAAGGCTGAGAACAAGGAATATAATCGGAAGGCGCTTCATGATCTTCTTGGGCTGCTATCAGAAACTCGCATGCGATCAAGCGCCGCGCATCAAGGAAATTTCAGCCAAACTAATAAAGGAATTGACCAGATCCTCCCTGCTTGCCTCTTTCAAGACAGCCACCGGGACAGCCCGCTCCAAGGTGAATTTGCCGGAACGGGTTCGTCTGAGCGAACTCAAATGCGCTCCGCACCCCAGATCCTGCCCGATGTCATGGGCGTAGGTCCGGACATAGAACCCTTTCGAACAATCCACCGTGAAACCAACCTCGGGAAGATCAACCTTGGTAATTTGATAGCCCTTGATATACACCGAACGCGGTTTACGCTCGACCACTTGCCCCTTTCGTGCCAATTTGTAGAGTGGAACACCATCTTTTTTGATCGCCGATACCATCGGCGGGATCTGCTCAAAGTCACCCGTATATTTATCGAAAGCGACAGCGAGTTGTTCGACCGTAAAATCAGGTATTGCTTTCTCCTCCTCGATCTCTCCTTCCTTGTCCTGCGTCGAGGTCGTGGCCCCAAGAGTCAGAGTCCCCGTGTAGGTTTTATCCTCACTCATCAAAAGGTCTTGAATCTTTGTCGCACGATTGATCACCAACATGAGCAGACCGGTGGCCATCGGATCAAGCGTTCCGCAGTGACCGATCTTTTTCATATTGAGCTGTCGACGGGCGATCGCCACCACATCGTGGGAAGTCATTCCGGGAGCCTTGTCGATCAAGAGCACGCCGCTTGGCAGGTCATTGGGATTTTGCATTAAGTCAGTCACTAAGAGATTCCGGCACGCTTTAACGATTCGCGGATTACCGCCAAGACTTTCTCCCTGGTCTCATCCAAAGGTCCCGGCATCCGAATTCCGGCCGCAAGCGCGTGTCCACCACCACCGAAAACTCCGCAAATTTCGCTGGCATTCACACGGGCATCTTTTGAGCGCATCGAAACGCGCACCTTCCCCCCATCGAGGTCCTCAAAGAAAACCGCAACCACAACCCCGTGCACGGAACGGATGAAATCGATCAACCCCTCGGAATCATCGTCCATCAATTCCAATTCATTTTTAGTGGCCATCGGGAGATCCCACCAGACAATAAGGCCGTCATCACTCCGATCGAGAGTGTTTAAGAGAGCCCTCATCAACTCGACCCTGCGATAAGGTTGATTATCGTAGATCAGTTGATTAATTTTCCCAACATTCAATCCCCGCCCCACCAAATCAGCCGCCATTTCGTATGTTCGTTGAGTCGTGCCGGGATACTGAAATGATCCGGTATCGGTGGAGACCGCCACATAGATTGAGTCCCGGGAAATTCTGGAAACCGGAAGACCCAAGGAGATCAGGAGTTCGTAAATGATCTGTCCGGTTGCCGGACTATTCGGATCGACATAACTCAAATCTCCATAGCCGGGATTCGAAATATGGTGATCGATATTTATCAAAAGCTTCGCGTTCTTGATAGCCTCGAGGCTCCCTTCGCCAATCCGCATATGTGCAGCGGTATCCAGGGTAATGGCAACCTCGACCTCAAGAACACCAACCTCTCCGGAAATCTCCACTTTCTCCGAACCCGGCAGAAATTCCAAGCTCTTCGGACATCCGTCGTTATTCAGATAACGAACCGATTTCCCGAGTTGCTCCAAGGCATGCCCGAGCGCCAAAACAGATCCGATGGCATCCCCGTCCGGACGCACATGACTCACCACCGCGAACGAATTGTGATCTGCGATGGCTTTTCCGATCTCGGAAAATGTGGCGTTGTTTGGCATGATTGCGAGCGCGCAAGTTTCCCCACATCGCCTTTTGGATCAAGTATTGATCGAAAGAATCGCCGCCCGTAGGACTTACTTCCTTTTCTTGGAAAAGAGCCACTTCCAAACCTCGGGATTACGATAAGTGGCCGACCATGAATCGTGTCCCACGCCGGGATACTCCTTAAACTTCACCTCGGCTCCCGCATCCTTTAAGGCGTCCACCATGACGGCAGATGCTCTCAGCGGAACAACCCGATCGGCAGCCCCGTGAAAAACCCAAAACGGCACACCCTTCATGGCCTTGGCTGTCGATGGATCACCACCACCACAGACGGGTATCGCCGCCGCGAAGAAATCGGGCCGACGGGCCACTGCTCCGAATGATCCAAACCCGCCCATCGATAGTCCGGTCACATAAATCCGCTTGGGGTCAACCTTGTGAGCCTTCGCCAATTGATCCACGATTTCAAACACCATCGTCATCATTGCGGAAGGCTTATCCGCCAAACTACCACCTTTTGGAGAGCGAAAATCGCCCTTGAGATCTGCCCACCAAACGCCAAGATTACACTGTGGCGCAACAACCACCGCACTTTGATCATTAGATTTCAGCCATGTCAGCAGATCGGGAATCCCATGCGTAAGCTGCGCTTTATTATCATCGCCTCGTTCGCCCGCACCATGCAGAAACAAAATCAAGGCAGGCTGCTCTGCTTTCCCGACTTTTGTCCATCGATACGGGAGTGACTTTTCACCCTTCTTGTGAATTTTCGCTTTCATCTCATCAACAGGACCTGCCCAAGCCAAACAGACAGATGTCGCCACTAGTAGGAATATCTTCATCTTATTCCTCAATCTAAACATAACGAATCCAACTGACAAGCAGGCAGGTGAACCCTGTGAAACAAGAGCTCCACCGTTTAATTCTAATCGATTGGGTTCGCTTTCAGCGTTTGGGTTGTTTGGTAAGGAAGCTATGGGACCCTGTTATTCAAAAAGCTGAAGACGCTATAAAAACAGCCGGTCTACTGCTCGATGACGGAATGAAGTTCTTCCGCTCCAAGCTCGGAACACTTCCTCTTTTGTCCTCCGAAACTGCCTTCGTAGGTGACGTCCACGACAGGACCCACTAGTTCCTCGTGCCGACTTTCTAGGAACAAGGCAATTACGCCCTATACCGCATCCGTTCGCTTCCAAACGGCGTGGGACCGGAAAACGATCTCCCGAAAGCCCGCATTTTTCAGTTACCGGCCAGCGGAACCGAGAACCACCTCATAAATCTGCTGACCAAAGAACTTACGGACGAGCAACTCAAGGGGATCGATCCCGATTCACCTCTTGCAGACCACCTCGAAAAAAATCGCTGATGAGATTGATTATAAGAGCAACCTCGTTTCCGGCGGACTACTCATTATCGGCGGAGCGATCGCAATTACCAACCCGCTGCTTCGAATGGGCGGCGCAGCGAACAGCCTGCTTCCTAGTTTGGGAGCAAAATTGACGCCCTACTGAGTGAAACATGCATCGGACTGGCTCAGAGAATTGCGCAAAAAAGCGGCGGAAACAAAAGGTCAAACCGCCGCGCGGAAGGAAGCCACCGCCGGAGCGCCCGAGATCCGTCAACACCCTCTTCTCTCCATCCTCAAAAAACGATTCACGACCGTAATGGTGACTTTGACCTCATGATGGAACCCCAGATTCTTTGGGACGACCCCACCCAGTTGACCAATCTGAGGCTTGGAATTCAGGCTATCGGAGTTGTTAACGAAAACCGAAAGGCGCTCTTGCCCGCCGTCCACAACTGGATGAAACATCCTCGAAGAAATAGACTTCGCCTTGGAATAATACAAAATACCGTTTGAAAGCCGGCAGCGTTTTCAGTTTGACCATTTTGGATCAGCCTGCGCTCCGCAGAGGTTGGCGGTTCGGGCACTTTTGCCGGCAGGTTCATTGTCAGCAAGTCGAAAAGGAAGCATCAACCTAATTTTATCTGGGCCTTCGAACACGATTCCTCCAGCCATTCGACCGGTTTCAATTACTCATTACCAAAAAATCCCGCGGGCCGAAGGCGACTCGCAGGATCTTTAAAGTGAAACCGCAGAGTTTGGAGAATTGCTATTCAGCCATCGCAGCCTTCACTTTCTCTTCGATTTCAGCGTAAAGAGCTTCATCTTCTTTAAGAGCAACCTTTGTCGCATCGCGCCCCTGCCCCAGCTGTGAACCATCATAGCTAAACCAACTTCCGCGCTTTTGGATAATATCAAATTCCTGGGCCAGATCGATCAATGATCCAACCGAGGAAATTCCCTCGTTATACATAATGTCAAATTCCGCATCGGTAAATGGAGGAGCGACCTTATTTTTCACAATCTTAATCTTGGTCCGGCTCCCCATGACCGTACCGTCCGTTGCCTTGATTTGGCCAATTCGGCGAATATCGACGCGAACGGATGAGAAAAATTTCAGCGCCCGACCACCGGGAGTGGTCTCCGGACTACCGAACATCACCCCGATCTTCTCTCGGATCTGGTTGGTGAAAATACAAGTGGTCCGAGCCTTCGAGATAAAGCTTGTCAGCTTCCGCATCGCCGCGCTCATGAGCCGCGCCTGTGTGCCCACGGTGGAATCCCCAATCTCGCCGGAAAGTTCCTGCTTGGTGACCAAGGCCGCCACCGAGTCCAATACCACCACGTCAATGGCATTGGAGCGGACCAAAGTCTCTACAATCTGGAGTGCTTCCTCACCCGAAGAAGGTTGGGAGACCAAAAGGTCATCTACATTCACTCCAAGCTTGCGGGCATACCTTGGGTCGAGAGCGTGCTCAACATCGATGAAGGCAGCCAAACCGCCGGCTTTCTGTGCCTGCGCGATCGCAGTTAAGGTCAAGGTGGTTTTACCGGACGATTCCGGTCCGAAAATTTCAACAATCCGGCCCCGCGGAAAACCACCCACTCCGAGAGCGCGGTCGATGACGAGGTTCCCCGTGGGAATGGCCTCCACGTCCATCCGGCGATCATCGCCCAAACGCATAATGGCAGCCTCGCCAAAATCCTTCTGGATCTGGGTGATTGCAAGATCCAAGTTTTTCTTACGAGCGGCTGCTAGCTTATCATCTCCTTTGGCGGCCGCAGCGGCGGGAGCTTTCTCTTTCTTTTCAGACATGGCGGTATTTTTAGTGGTAGTAGAACTCATGACAACGTTAGGTGTAAGTTAAGTTAACGGAGGTAATCACAAGAACAGTGTTCATAAAAGCAAAATTTTGCGAGAATCGAAAATAATTGATCTCCCAAACAGGCCCATTCTTCCCAATCAAAGAGAATCGTTGCCCGCAGCTCTTATTCCTTGTTCATTCGAGGCACGTCTATGTCATTCCGGATAGCCGTCCGATGACAAGCAAGAACACAACGCTACGAGACCCTTGCTTAAAGATGGCTACGAAGAATTGGCAGCGACACAAAGCAGGCTGATCGACAAGCTCGCAGCCGAAATTGCAGCCAAACTATGAAATTACTCTTACCAGTCATTGCCCATCTCCTATTGATTTCCTGCTCGCAGTCTCTCCCACCGCTTCAAACGGTGCGGGACCTCGATCTCAATCGATACGATGGTGAATGGCATGAAGTGGCGAGACTCCGAAACCTTTTTGAGAAGGACCTCATCGCAGCAAAAGCAACCTATGGAGTGGGGCTGGAGGGACCGGTTCGGATTTTGAGCGAAGGCCTGAAATCAACAGGTGAAACCACGAGAATTACGGGCTCGGCAAAGCTTGTCGGCAAAGGAAAGCTCGAAGTTCTCTTCGACCCTTTCCCGGCAAACCTATTCACCGGAAATTACTGGGTTCTCTGGATCAATGAAAGCTACGAACGGGCCATCGTGGGAACACCCGATCGCAAGCATTTATGGCTTCTCTCCAAGGATCCAAAAGATATGCTGAGGGATTTCACCGAACCTCTTCAGATGATCCAGGCCCAGGGATTTGAAATTGAAAAGCTTTTCGAAAATCCAAAGCGCCTGGCCCCGAATACGCGCACCAGGTTATTCGTGGTCCGATGAGAATTACTCTTCCCAGCCAAGGAAGTCAAGAATGTCCTTGACGTTCGCAGAGTAAATCCCGTCAGAATCAGAGGTATTATGTGGTTAAGATGTATTATCAACTTAAACCGCACAACCTTCTCAATTATCCGCATGGTGGTAATTGTTCTATCCCCTTCGGCGGGGGCGGTCGACTTATAGGTGGAAGGCTTTGAAGCCGGTGATGGCGGCTTCCCCGTCACCAACGAAAATAATCATGATGATCCATGGGCCTACGACGCCGATGCCGGAACTTGATCGACAGACAACTCGCCAAATGGAGCTCCCAACGAGTACAAACGACTGACGAGTTCAGAAATCGCGATCACTACGACCGGAGATTATCTCGTGAATTTTGATCATCGCTACGACACTGAAGGAGGCGATTGGGACGGAGGAGCGCTATATATAAGGGCCAATAGGGGACCGTTCACCTGTGTCGAAGGGGAAAGGTTCACTGAGAACGGTTGCAACACCGAAAACCTAATCGGCGCACACGCCTTCCCGGGATTGACCGCCTTTGGTAGAATCTCTCGCGGCCACCCTGCGGGAACCCATATCACATCCACGGGCGGTCCGTTTACCTTAGGAGTCGGTGACACCGTTCAGTTTCAGTTCCTGATGGCTAACCATCAAGGTGTAGTCGGCACAATAAGCCCAAACTTGGAAATCGACAGTATCAGTGCTGTTTCTGTCCCCGACGGTGATGGCGACGGCATGCCTGACGACTATGAAGACGCCAACGGGCTCGACAAGGCGGCAAACGACTCCGCAGGAGACTCTGATTTGGATGATTCAAGCAATCTTCATGAATTCCTCACCGAAACCAATCCCCAGAACGATGACAGTGATGATGATAGCATCTTAGACGGTTCGGAAACCAATACCGGAATTTTCGTCAGTGCCACCTATACCGGAACCAATCCTTTGAGTGAAGATTCGGACAGCGATGGACTGACCGACGCTGTTGAAACCAACACCCAAATTTTTGTGGACGCAAATAATACCGGGAGTAACCCGAATCTCGCTGACACCGACAATAAAGGTTTCAGCGATGGCTTCGAAATCAATTCAGCAGTCGATCCTAACGACGACGCCTGCGTTCCGGCGGTCTGGTCAGTTCGCAATGCTACTTCAAGTGTCCCACTAAATTCAATCGTCGATACCCGGGCTCTTTTTGAATCTCCGGCGAATATCATCGCCGAGATCCACACTTTCGAGATTAACATCAATTTCCGGGAAAACGCCCAAGGACCATTCCCGGATTCGCGCACCTTCCCCGTTCTTCCAGGACAGGACACGGACACCAACGACTATGGTCTGCTCGCTACCAGCACGATCTTTATTGGTGACCCCGGGGTTTGCACCTTCGGCTTCAACAAGGATGACGGTGGCGGTTTGTTTATCGATGGAGAAGTCGCCATGATTGATGGTCGCAACCGTGGCTCAACGACCACTCTCAGAGCAACCTACCTCCCCTATGGAACCCTTTGATAGAATTTGTCTACTAGAAAAGAGGGGGCGAAGCCAAGGTCCAGCTCTTTGTCGCGAATGAAAAAGGCAAGAAAACTGAAAGTTTCAATAGCGCAGACTCTGAATAGAAGGAACCGTAAACTCAGCCTTTTAGAAGATCCCGAAATCGCCCGTAGGCAGTCGCCCACTCATCAGGATGCGCCGGCTCAAAACGCCTGGTTTGGAAAGACTCTCGAATCATCGCCCGCCCTTCAACCAAGCTACCAAAACCCCCAAGCGCCGCTTTCTGCATCATGACATTTCCTGCCGCTGTGGCCTCATAAGGCCCAACCACAACCGGACGATTGATACTGCTCGCAATACTCTTGTTCAACTGGTCATTCTGACCGCCGCCACCGATGATGTGGAGAACTTCAATTTCATCTCCAATCACTTCCTCCAACCTTTCCAGCACGAAGCGAACTTTCATTGCAAGACTATCAGTCACCAACCGGAGAATCTGGGCTGGTTCATCCGGAACCACTTGTCCGGTCTCCCTACAGAAATCCTGAATGACCCGCGGCATGTCACAACGTCCCGTAAAGCGCCCATCATCAGGATCGATAAATGACTGCAATCTTTTAGCACCCGATGCCATCTCGGCTAACTCACGGTAGCTCCAGTCACTCCCCTGCTCTCTCCAAACCCGCCGACATTCCTGCACCAACCAAAGCCCGTTGATGTTTTTCAATAATCGGATGGTATCGAAAACCCCGACTTCGTTCGTGAAATTATACGAGCGCGCCAAAGGGGTGATGATGGGCATCTCAAGCTCCACACCCAACAAGGACCAGGTTCCCGAGCTAAGATAAGCGAATTTCGATCCACTCTCCGCAGGCACCGCCGCCACCGCCGAGGCCGTGTCGTGACTCCCCACCGTGACCACTTTGGTATCCGTTGACAGTCCTATTTCATCTCTTAGCGAAGCCTTGACGGTTCCGAGATCTGTTCCCGGATCCACAAAATCCGGAGCAACATCCATTGAAAGTTCAAGCGCCTCGAACAAAGCCCGCGACCAGTCCTTTTTGATTGGATTGTAAAACTGGGTCGTGCTCGCATCCGTGCGCTCACAAAAGGCTTTCCCGGTCAGCCGGTGATTCAGCAAATCAGGCACCATCAGAAATTGATCTGCCTGGGGCAGCACCGAATTAGGATCTTTCACCTCCGCCCGCATCTGTGGCAAAGTGTTAATATCCATAAATTGGATTCCCGTCTTTTCGAAAATGATCTCTCTCGAAACTCGTGTTGCAAGATCATCGTACATTCTCTTGGTCCGTGGGTCACGGTAGTGTCGCACACCCCCCAAAAACTTACCCTCCTTATCGATAAATCCATAATCCACCCCCCACGTATCGACTCCGATTGAACGAATATTTACAGCTCCGTATCGTTCAACTGACAGCCTTAGCCCCTCCATCACCCCTGTCCACAGCCCCTCGAAGTCCCAATAAAGACCTTCTCTCTTTTCCACTGGCTCGTTCTCGAAGCGATGAACTTCTTTCAGGGAAAGCCTCCCCCCGGAGATGATCCCGGCAATCACCCGACCGCTTCCCGCGCCCAGATCAACTGCCAGATATACCGAACCATCGGACATCGATCAGACAAGATTAAGATCAGCGATGGCCCTCCCATGAATCTCAAGATAGCGATCACGTGCAAGGTCTACTTTCAGATCCTCATTCCAGTTTGGAATCATCTCACTCATCCGGGCCTTTGCCTCGTCAGATTCAAGCAACTGCGGCAGGCAACGCTGGATACATTCGAGCATCACCTGGGCCGAAACCGAGGCACCCGGCGAGGCACCAAGAAGGGCCGAAAGTGTCTTGTCGGAACTGGTCAAAACTTCCGTACCATAATGCACGATTCCCGGTTCTTCACCGGGTTCCTGCTTGATGGCCTGAACCCGGATCCCGGCATCAATCACCTCCCAATCCTCCTCACGAGCATCCGGATAGAAATTGCGCAGTTCCCGCATTCTCGATTCCTTGGATTGCAACCCCTGCTCGACCAGGTATCTCACGAGATCCAAATTGTGTATTCCCACCTTCATTAAGGAGAGAATATTTCCGGGGCGGACCGAGCGTGGCAAATCAAGATGACTCCCACCATCATGGAGGAACTTTCCGGTCCAAGCCGCAAATGGCCCGAAAAGAAGATAACGCTCACCATCAATCACCCGCGTATCAAGATGCGGCACCGCCATCGTAGGTGCGGCCCCCAGCGCCTGCCCGTAAACCTTGGCAGTGTGCTTTGCAACCACCTCGGGGTTCCCGGTAATCATCCACTGCCCGCCAATCGGAAAGCCGCCATAACCCTTTACCTCCGGGATCCCTGACTTTTGAAGCAACGGAAGCGATCCTCCGCCCGCTCCCACAAAGACAAAGTCAGCATGCACCATTTGTTTTTGGCCCGTTTCCTCATCACGAACAGTGACAATCCAGCCCTTCTCCAAAGTTTTTTTATAGAGATCCACAACCCGCTGACCAAAGTGCGTTCCGCAATGATCCTGCTCATCAAGCCACTCGCAAAAATGACGGGAAATCTCGCCGAAGTTCACATCGGTACCTCCCTCCATGTAGGTTGCCGCAACTGGCTGCCCCTGATCCCGTCCCTGCATCAAAAGCGGAGCCCACTCCTCTATTTCCTTCCGGTCAGTCGAGTGCTTCATCGGCTCGAAGAAGTGATGCTTCTTCAACCCCTCATACCGGGCCTTCAAATATGGAACCTGCTCTTCGGTGTGAACGAGCGAAATATGCGGTAAGGCATTCAAACATTCACCGGTGTCTTTGATGATCCCTCTTCTTGCGGCATACGCCCAAAATTGGAGGGAATGTTCGAAGTCTTCGAAAACCGAGATCGCCTTGGTAACATCGACAGCTCCGTCCCCTTCTTGGTGGGGAGTGTAGGATAACTCACAGATTCCGGCGTGGCCGGTCCCCGCATTATTCCATCCATTCGAAGCCTCTTGGGCGGGTTTCCCGGTCACCTCGAAAAGATGCACCGAGAGACCTGGTTGCAATTCCTTTAGCATTACCCCGAGCGTCGAGGACATGATCCCGGAGCCGATAAGAAGAACGTCGGTTTTCATAAAAAATGATCTATCAGCGAAGAAACGCTTCGTGAAGCCCTCCGTCAACCGCCAAGACCTGCCCGGTCGTTTTTGAAGAGGCATCGCTCAACATAAAGAGCATCCCTTGCGCCTGATCCTGCAGCGTGATGGGAGCCTTGGTCAGCGTGCGATTGGCATAAAAATGCGCCAGCTTGCCACGAAGATTCTCCGTGCTTTCATCGTCACTAAAGGGAATTTCGTACTTAGTTAGAGAGGCAATGACCCGATCCCGCGGAAACATCCCGCTTCCAGCCACCACCGTGGCCGGGGCCACCCCGTTCACACGCACGAGCGGCGAGAGCTCGATCGCAAGCTCACGAAGCAAATGATTCGCAGCCGCCTTCGATGCATCGTAAGCAAGACTCCCTTTTTTGGAAACGACGGCATTGGCACTCGTCGTGACCACCATCGAACCTTTAAGCCCCTGGGCCCGCCAAATATTGGAAGCCTCATCCGCGACAAAATAAGGCCCGGCGACATTGATCCCGAAGGTAAGCGCCCACTTGTCGTCGGGAATGTGCCCGTTGCGGTCCGGCGGCACAAAAATCCCGGCGGTAACCGCAATATGATCAAAACCACCATAGGCATAAACCACCTCATTAAGCATGGCTTTGATCGAATCTCGATCAGTCACGTTGCAGGCCAGCCCAATGGCATTCCCACATCCTGAAATTCCCGTTCCAGCCACCCCGATCCCCTGCCCGACCTTTGCGATCAATTCAGCCGAGGTCTCTTCGGCAGCTTCCAGATTCAAATCAGCGCAAACAACATGCGCTCCCTGGTCGATCATCAAGTGGGCCATTTCCCTGCCAATTCCGCTACCTGCCCCGACGACAATGACCACTTTGCGGGCATACTCACGCTCGGGTGGCATGCGCTGAAGTTTCGCCTCTTCAAGAGCCCAATATTCAATATCAAAAGCCTCTTTTTGAGGAAGACCAATGTATTCATCAATCGCCTCCGCACCGCGCATCACCGAGATCGCACAGTTGTAAAATTCAGCCGTCACGCGCGACTCCGATTTATTCTTTCCGAAGGCCACTATCCCGATTCCCGGAATAAGGACTACGGTCGGATTCGGGTCACGCATCGCAGGCGAAGAGGGCTCCTTGTTGGCCTCGTAGTATTCCGCGTAGTCGGCACGATACTTTTCCAATCCCTCAACCAGCTTGGCCCGGAGGATCTCAAGATCTTCATTCTGCGGATCCCAATCGACGTAGAGCGGCTTGATCTTGGTCCGCAGGAAGTGATCCGGACAAGAAGTCCCCAACTCGGCAAGGCGCTTCGCGGCGCGAGAATTCACAAATTCCAAAGCCGCGTCCGTTGATTCAATCGTCGCAATAAATCGATGCTGCTGGCTCACCTGTCCACGCAACCACGGCACGATTTCGCCCACCAATTCTTTTTGCTGGGCAATAGATAGCTTTTCATATTTCTGCCCTTCAAATGTCTGGTCTCCCTTGCCTCTGTCTTCGATGTATCGACCGGCCCGTTCAATCAACTCCAGGGTGAGTTCGTAACACTCCTTGTCGTCGTCCGCCCAATTGATGAGACCATGTTGCCCCATGTTAATCCCTCTGGCTTGAGGGTATTTTTCGCAGACGTTTTGAAACAAAAGTCCCAGGTCAAATCCCGGACGTTGCCAGGAAGTGTAAATCACTTCATCCCCGAAAATCTCTCTTGTAATCGCTTCCGAGTTTTTGGTCGCACAGATCGAGATGAAGGCATTTGGATGCATGTGATCGACATGCTTGTGCGGAATGAAGGAATGCAAGGGAGTATCAATCGACGACGGCCTCGGATTCAGATTAAAAGTGGTGTGGCGATACATCCCAACCATATCGTCTTCGATCCCGGTCTTCACCCCATTCGGGGACGTCTCGTTGTAGATCTTCTGCAATGCGATCAGCTTGTCTTGATATAGAGACGAGAAATTTCCAACCCTTGCAGTCCGCAAGTCACCACCCGATCCCTTAACCCACAGAATCTCAACTTCTTCACCGGTCAATGGATCGACCTCCATCACTTTCGAAGAGGTGTTTCCCCCTCCAGTATTGGTGATACGTTGATCGTCACCGAGGATATTTGATCGATAGGCAAGACGCTCAACAGCATTCATTGAGCCGACTTTCGCGTCGTCCCAATCGTAATTCACATGGCGATATTCGGATGGTTTAAATGACATGATTTAAAAAAATTACTTCTAAAAAAATTTGAGGCTTTAAGCGCAGCTTCCGCTTTCGGAGACCCCGAGAGCTACTCGCCGTGCCGCGCGGCCAGCCTTGCAACCTCTGCCGGGTCATCCCCTTCCTCGAAATCCCACAGGACGTGCACTGCCACCTTAGGGCAGCAGCCCGAAAATTTATGGACCTCTCCGGCATCAGCGAGCTTGTCGGCCAGATCGATGGCTGCGCCGTCCTGCAAAAACTTCCCAAACCGGGTTCCAGTATCGGCAAGCCCCCACGAAGGAAGCTCAATCTCAAAACGATCGAGTGCTTCGTGAATACAGAGTCGAATTTCCGGAGTCATTGAAATGCTGTAAAAAAAGATGCCAGGTCGTTCACGACAGGTCGCGTCTCGAAATGAGAAATTTCCAAGCAATCCGATGATCAAAAAACGAACAGAAGGTATTACGCAGCACTCTCGATAACACAAAACGTTTCATGTTGATAGACTTGTGCTCACGCGGCTCAAATACAAGGCAAAGATCAGGACTTGGTACTAACAGATTCCTGCTGGACAAAATGCGTGGAGAATTCGGCCTAGCGCGGGTCCTGATTGGTATCGCCTTCGATTCACTCAATCAAAAACTCCACCGCTGGATGCCATTTCAAAATGAGGCTGGACCACCGTCGAAAGTGAAATTTTGAGCTGCTCTTCGAGCGGAATCCCATCAATACCAACCACCGAGACATCCTCCGGCACCTTCAAGCCCAGATCATTGGCCGCCCGCATCACGCCGATCGCGGTAAGATCATTCAAAGCCACCACCGCGCTGGGCCGGCTTTCGTGGGCCAAAATCCTGTGAGCAGCCTCGCAGGCTTCCACCACCGACGGTTCGCAACCAACCGCTTCGGTTTCGGCGTCGCCAAATTCCGCAATCATCTTCCGGAAAAACCCGGGGCGTCCCCCCACCCGCTGACCTTGCGAACGGGCATCCAAAAAAGCAAAGCGCCGGTGACCTAGTTCATAAAGATAATCTGCAGCGTCTCTCAGGCCCATCGCAAAATTTGGGATCACGACATCAACCGAGACATCCTCGATCCCGGGCATCGTCCCTTTATCGTCCGACTTCTTCATCCTCGGAGACCATGCCCCCAACCGACGGTCCAACTACCGCTACCAACCGCAGGAGTAACTAACTCGCGCGAAGCTCGCCGAGATACATCGAGGTCTGGCGGACCTTGCCGTCCCACTCCTGCCAGATCATGACGAGATGAACCTCTTCACCCAGCATCGCCGGACCATCAAAGCGGCCCACACTTTCAAGATCGAAGCCATGCGCCCCGACCGTGCCTCGCGAAATATCCACTAGAGTATCACGCCAGTCGGGATGATTCTTCTTCCACTTGTAAAACGACTGCCCGCTTGGCCATCTGCCCAGACCGACACGACAGGATCGAAAGTTATCGTCCTCATCCGGATCCGACATCCAGAGAACCCTCACCTTGTCATGTTCGCCAATTGAATTTCCCGAGCGCCAACCATCAAAAAAGAAGACCAGCCCCGGTGGCTGCGGACCACGGAAGCGCCGGAACGTCATCCAGCCTAGCACCAAGCCAACCAGCGTAAACGGCACCAACGCACCAGCGACATACCTCCATCGCAGATCTCCAAACTTCAGCATCAGAAGCCCTCCTGCGAGGACAAGCAGAACCAAAAGAATCCAAAAGGTCGCCCACACCAAAAGCCGGAAACCCCGGTGAATCGTAGTCATCGAAGAGAAAAGCAACTTGGGATCGCCATGACCACCTTTCAGCGAATTCGCGATCAACTCAGAGACACCCTCTATAAACTGATGACGCAACTTACGTCGCCACCAATAGGCAATCGTAGGAAGTAAAGCATATACCGACATCACGGTTCCCAATATTAGCAACACCAGCGAAAGCGGGATTGCCATCCACGTCTCCGGAGTCAAGGCACGCTGAATCACCGCCTCGCCTACTCCCTCCGGATTCAAGAAAACCGTAAACTCCTCGTCCGAGGGTTGGTTCTTGATAAACAGCGCGACCTCTTGCTCTGCCAACTTGCCACTCGCATCGCCAAAAGAAAACCGCGTGCCCGAATACGACTCGCCCTCGACCTGATACGAATAGCGTATCGCAGTTTGCCCGTGATCCTCGACCAGCGTCGCCGCAGCCTCTTCCCACCAAATGCTGCGAACCAACTCGCTCACCGCTGAGATCCATTTCCCGGCAATCATTCCGCCGCCAACTAAAAGCACTGGCGCGAGCAATACCGCGATGACACGGTTCCACCATCGCGGCCTCGAGTCGCCCAGCGCTCGTACCACTCTCGCCAAAAATCCGAGGCTTTTCCTTTCGTCACTCACTTCAGTTGCTCTCCGGACAAGCCTAGGACGAATCCGAGCAAAACCAAGGCCTTGCACACGCTTACAGAAAGCGTGGAATCACTGCCTCCGTCAAGGTTGATCAGGAATCGCTACTACCGGAATGGCAATTCCATTTGCCTTGAGTGGCGCTGGCCGCGGCACAGCCTGAGGCGACGTTTCAGGCCCCAGACCCTGCTGCGGGTAATTTTTACCCGCCAACGGGCCCAGCTCAATCGAATTCGCCAATATGCTTTAGTGTTCACATGAACAATTTAAGGATCTCGGTGATTTCGGCAAGCCTAACTTTCGCCAAGATCACTCGCGGACGCACGGACAACCCGATCCACGTTCAGCTTGGTGACAATATTTCCTCGTGAGCCCCGGCTCTTGATCGCAATTTCACCAAAGGAGAAGAGCCGTGAAACATTGCGCAGCCTAAGGGCGGGCTTGAGATGAACCACCACGGTATTGGCCGAGCTTTCCTCCTCTGTGTCATGCACTGCAAAGTACATCACGCGCGACCCTTTGGTCCCTTTCCCCATATTGTAAATCTTGTCACGGGTCACGCCGCCCGCTTTGAAACGCTTGGCGTAGTATGGACCTTCGCGACCTTCACGATAGATCATGGAGTATACCTTGGGCTCGTCTTTCCGGAAAACCGAGACGTGAACCGGACGTTTTCCAACGAAAATCTTGTCGGCCACCTTGGTCACGCGCATCTCGGCATCGAGCGAAAAAATGATGATATCATCAAGCGTTGAACATTTCTCAAGCGCCTCTTCCTTCTTTAGGCTGATCCCGGCAAAGCCGTTCTTTCGATCCAGGTAAAGAGTCTCACTCGCAACAACGACCGCCGAACGCTTCACCACACCGAACTCGGTAAGCTTGGTCTTGCGCTCGCGGCCCTTGCCAAACTTTTTGATGAGCTCCTTGAAGTAGGCGATGGAGTATCGCGTGATGTTCTTGATGTTCTTTTCGGTCTCCGCGATTCGGTCTTCGAGACCCCGGATTTCTTCGTCAGCCCGAAAACTATCGTACTTCGAAATCCGCTTAATTTTGATCTCGGTGAGACGAATAATATCATCCCGGGTGACCTCACGCTTGAGCAGTTTTTTGAAGGGATCCAGCCCTTTGTCGATGGCTTCGATGACCGCTTCCCAAGTCTCGCATTCCTCGATGTCGCGGTAAATTCGGTTTTCGATGAAGATCTTCTCAAGCGAGCTGAAGTGCCACTTTTCGTTTAGCTCCCCAAGCAGAATTTCAAGCTCCTTCAGCAGGAGCGCCTTGGTCATGAAGGCGCAATTTTTGAGGATCTCGGTCACCGGCATAAAGAGCGGACGACCATCGTGGATGACACATGAGTTTGGCGAAATACTAACCTCACAATCAGTGAAGCCATAGAGAGCTTCCCGGGTCATCTCGGCATCAGCGCCGGCTGGAAGGTGCACCAGAATTTCGACGTTTTCCGCCGTGTTATCCTCAATCTTTGAGATCTTGATCTTCCCTTTGTCATTTGCGCTGACAATGGAATCCATCACTCCACCGGTCGTCGTCCCAAACGGGATGGAACTGATGCGAATAAGCTTTGACTTGACGACCTCAACATTGGCCCGCACCCGGATCTTACCACCGCGGAGTCCTTCACGATAATCGCTCACGTCAACCAACCCTCCGGTCGGAAAATCCGGAAACAGCTCGAAGGGCCGCTTTCGAAGGGCGCAGATGCAGGCCTCGATGAGTTCAATAAAATTGTGAGGAAGAATCTTGCAGGCCAGCCCCACCGCAATGCCTTCAACGCCCTGTGCCAGAAGAAGAGGAAACTTCATCGGCAGCGTGACCGGTTCCTTGTTCCGACCATCGTAACTGCGGGTCCAATTCGTGGTCTTGGGGTTAAAGGCGACCTCGAGCGCAAAAGGAGTCAGTCTGGCCTCGATGTATCGGGGTGCCGCCGCCCGATCTCCGGTAAGCACGTTTCCCCAGTTTCCCTGGGTATCGATGAGGAGGTCTTTTTGCCCCAACTGCACCATGGCATCACCAATCGAAGTGTCGCCGTGCGGGTGATACTTCATGGTATTTCCAACGACGTTGGCAACCTTGTTGTAGCGGCCGTCTTCAAGCTCACGCATCGAGTGCAAAATCCGGCGCTGCACCGGCTTCAAGCCATCGCCCAGATGTGGAACAGCGCGCTCCATGATCACGTAGCTAGCGTAATCGAGAAAGTAATCGGAATACATTCCACCCAGCGAAAGATTCTCGCGCGGTTCCTGGGAGTCGTTGGTTTCGTCCATGTTTTAGCTCAAGCAGTCGATTATTAAGAAAAGCTAACAATCGAAGCCCACCGCCCCAACAAAAAAAGGGCGGGAAATCCCGCCCTTTTGAATTAAGCTCAAAGTTAAAACTTACCGCTGCTCGATTAAGCGGTAGTAACGGGCCGATGTCGCTGAGACGGCATCGAAAAATTGGATTGTCGTGGAACCATCCGGATTATCGATTTCAGAAAAGCCCCCAGGCAATTCCTCCCATACATCAGTCAAGCCGAGATCATCTGAAAACTGAAGAATCCAGACCTTGGTTCCCAGCCCAGTAACGATGAGGTCGCCACGGCCCAATTCGGCGTCCACACAGAAACCAAGCACCTCAAGTTCGACTCCCACCGGAGGACCACCGCCTCCGAACACACCCGGAGTCATTTCAGCAGTCGTAGCCGCCTTGATAGTCCACTGCGCGACATCGAAGGTCGCACTAGGTCCGGGCACACTGCGCTCTACCTGGGAATCCAAAAACTCAAAATCCTGCCCTTCTCCATTTGTTCCAACGATACCGTAAATATCGACAAGAACACCGGTATCGGCCCCACCTCCAAAGCGCAGCTCGAAGGTCTCATTACCATTGGAGTTGATCGAACCACTGGTCTGATTGGGGAATCCGGCATCAGGATACGCTGTGGTAAAATTGGTTTCACTGTTTGCCACAACGTAAGTCGTCCCAGCCGAAATCACGCCCACCAAAGGGATAGTCTGCCCCGAAGTGTTCCCGTTGAAATAGACAATGATGTTCCAGTTCCCGGCAGCCAAATCGATATCTGTCTCGGTTGGGTTGAAGATCTCAATGAAGCGGGCGCTGAAAGCATCGGATGGATCGGCAATCTCAGAAATATATAGGGGTTGAATCTCGATATCATCATCGAGAATTCCGAGAGTAAACACGTTACTCCCTCCGACTATCGCCTCCCCCGCGGTCTGAATATTCTCCAAATTAAAGAATGCCTGCTCGGTTGGCTCCTCGTCATTGTCATTTGCAATATTCACTGTGATACTCCGGGTATCGCCGCTCGCAGCCGTCGATGGAAACGTGACCGTTTGAGTGGCAAAACCACCTACCTCGGCAGAGGACACCGTGCTCAGGCTTGTGTCCAAAGTGACATCAACCGAAACCCCCTGCCCATCGGGATTCAGAATTTCGACCGTGATTTCCACCGAACCGGAATCCTCTGAAACTGTCGTCGAAGCCGCCGAAAAACCGACCACGGGAAGGCTTTTACCAAGCGCACTGGACCCCAGAAAAGCATCTTCTCCCAATGAGGCCATATCCGCGGTTTCTAGGTCAATTGTTTCCCAGACTGCCGGAAAATCGGCAAAGGTCGTGCCAGTAGAAGTGTTATAACCCAAAGCTTGCGCCTTCCGTAGCACACTAATGTCGTTTGCGCCCACCGTGACCGAAAAAGCATCCACAATTGCTGCCGTTGTGGTAATCGGCACATCGAACTCATCCAGCCCTTCGTAAAGGACCATAGAGTCATTTCCATTGAAAGTGATGATCGAGCTAATGAGATTTGCCTCGTCAGCATCGTAAGGCACCGATGCCCCCCCATTAGCCAACACGAGAGAAGCCCCCGCCTCAAGAGTCCCAGAAAGCCGCTCGATTGCATTTGGAACACCATCGTTCTTCCAATCTTCCGCGCCGTCGTTGATAAAGCGGGCCAATGTATAGGTTGAGAGATCAACAGCCTCGTCTCCCGTGTTCGTGAGTTCCAAATACTTGTTGTTGGATCTCCCCTCGTGATATTGCGTGATTAGCACTTGGCCAGCGGCCAATCCCGACAGCAAACCCGCGAAAGAGAATGCGAGGTAAGGTTGCAATTTATTTCGTTTCATAGGTCTAATTTTCGATGCTTTGGCAAATCACCATTTTCCATGCCACTCCTTAGCCCGTTTCACCTAAAGCGCAAATCCCGTAATCGGTGACGAGTCTGTAACCCGCCTAAACCTCCGCCGAATCAACGTCATCACGAAGATTCTCAATAATGAACCCTTGTCGATCGGGAGTATTTTTCCCCATGTAAAAGGTTAACATCTCTTTAAGACCTTTGCCTTCCTCCATCTGAACAGGATCCAGGCGCATGTCCTTGCCGATCATGAATTTAAACTCGTCAGGTGAAATCTCACCCAAACCCTTGAATCGGGTGATTTCTGGATTGCGACCCAGTTCCTTCATCGCAGACTCCCGCTCGTCTTCATCGTAGCAATAAATGGTCTTCTTTTTGTTCCTCACGCGGAAAAGAGGAGTCTGCAAGATAAACAGATGCCCCTCACGAATCAGTTCAGGGAAAAACTGGAGGAAGAAAGTCAGCAGAAGTAGACGAATATGCATTCCATCGACGTCGGCATCGGTCGCAACCACGACTCGATTGAACCTCAACGATTCGATCCCTTCCTCAATCCCCAAAGCTGCTTGCAGGAGGGCGAATTCCTCGTTTTCATAAACCACCTTTTTGGTCAGGCCGAAGGTATTGAGAGGCTTCCCTCGCAAGGAAAACACCGCCTGGGATTCCACATCGCGACACTTCGTAATCGATCCACTGGCCGAATCGCCCTCGGTTAAAAACACCGTGGTGTCCTCGCGGCGCTTGTGCTTGGTATTAAAATGCGCGCGGCAATCACGGAGCTTCTTGTTGTGGACCTTCGTCTGGCGCGCACGCTCACGGGCCAATTTCTTCACTCCGCTGAGCTCCTTTCGCTCTCTCTCGGCAGAGAGAATGCGTTTTTGAATCGCCTCGGCGGCCGCAGGCGTTTTGTGAAGGTAGTTGTCCAACTCCTCCTTCAAAAAATTTCCGATGAATGTCCGCACGGTCTCCCCTTCCGGAGCCACCGTGGTGGAGCCCAATTTCGTCTTGGTCTGACTCTCGAAAACAGGTTCTTCGATCCGCACCGAAATGGCACCCGTGATGCCCGCACGGATATCCGAAGGATCGTAGCTCTTTTTATAAAATTCCCGAATTACCTTCACCATGGCCTCACGGAAGGCCGCTAGGTGTGTTCCGCCTTGCGTCGTATTCTGCCCGTTAACAAAGGAATAGTAATCTTCGCTGCCACCTGGACTGTGAGTGAACGCCACATCGATATCCTTGCCGGTCAAATGAATCGGTTCATAAAGCGGAACCTCATCCATTTCCTCTTTAAGCAGATCCAACAGACCATTCTTCGACTTGAATTTCTTTCCGTTAAAAATCAGGGCGAGCCCCGGATTCAAATAGGAATAATAACGACACATTTTCTCCACAAAAGGAGCACGAAACTTGGTGCGCTTCGGAAAAACCGTCCGGTCCACATCAAAGGCCAGGCGCGTTCCGCCCGCCGACTTATCAGCCTTCGGTCGCTTCATTTCCTCGACCACCATCCCTTTTGAAAACTCGATCGCCTTCGTCTTGCCCTCTCGCCACGCCTGAATCTCAAAGAATTCGCTCAAGGCATTCACCGCCTTGATTCCCACTCCATTTAAACCTACCGACTTCTTAAAAGCCTCACTGTCATACTTCGCACCCGTGTTGATTTTGGCAGCACAGTCCATGAGCTTGCCGAGCGGAATCCCCCGGCCGAAGTCCCTCACCTCGACCCAGCTTTCGTCATCGATCTCAATCGTGATTTCCTTGCCATGGCCCATCACAAACTCATCCACCGAGTTATCAAGTGCTTCCTTTAGTAGGATGTAAATGCCGTCGTCCGCCGAGGAACCGTCTCCCAGCTTGCCTATGTACATCCCCGGACGCAAACGAATATGCTCTCGCCAATCGAGGCTCTTAATGTCGTCTTCAGTATAACTCGCGGTAGCGGCCATGGACTGAGAATATTTAACTTTCCCAAAGCATCAAGAACTCTCTCCACTCTTGATCCAATTCCGCGCCCACGCCTGGAGCTCCCATGAATTTCGGAAAAATGCAACCACTTGAATTCTTCAAGCTGGCAAGGTGGTCACCAAGGCAAAGAAAGCCCCCGGAAGCTAGAAGCTCCGGGGGCTAGATGAGTTGGTAAAATTACTTTGCAGAGTCTTTTTTGGCGGACTTCTTGGCCACTTTCTTGGTCGCCTTTTTCGCGACCTTCTGGACGGCGGACTTATTCTTAGTCGCAACCTTCTTCACGTCCGCATCCTTGACCGGTGGTGGTGGCGGGATCTCATCATCATCTCCTCCTCCGTGACTGAGGATGAACTGAAGATCATCGACCCCAAGGTTACTGGCAAATCCTTCGTCGCCCAAAATATTGGTCACCAGAGCTGTCTTCTGGTGCTGCAGGATCCGGATCTTCTCTTCCACGGAATCGCGGGTGAGAAGACGGTAAGCGATAACCTTGTTCTTCTGGCCGATTCGGTGCGTCCGGTCAATCGCCTGATTCTCGACGGCAGGGTTCCACCATGGATCGTAAAGGATCACGTAGGAAGCCGAGGTCAGGTTGAGACCGGCACCACCCGCTTTCAGCGAGAGGAGGAACACCGAAGCGTCCTTGGTCGTCTGGAATTTTTCGATCTCTCCTTTTCGATCCTTGGTCTGACCGGTGAGGTAATTGAACGGACGGCTCTCAACTTCAAGACGCGTCTTGATGATATCGAGCATCGATACGAACTGCGAGAAGACAAGAACCTTGTGCCCTTCTTCGCGGAGCTGGTCAAGCAGGTAGAAAAGAGCATTCATCTTGGAGCTCTCCTCCTTGAGCCACTTCGGATCAATGAGACCCGGGTGACAACAAATTTGTCGCAACCGCATCAAGCCCTGGAGAATCGCGAAGCTGTTCTTCTTCACTGCCTCGTCGGAATCGAGTCCCAGCAAGGCCTGCTGAATCCGCTTGAGCTCCACCTTGTAGAGTTCCTCCTGAATTCCCTCCATTCCTGCGAACACTTCCTCCTCGGTTCTTGGGGGGAGATCTTTCGCAACCTGACCTTTTGTCCGGCGAAGCAGAAAAGGACGAAGACGGGCGGCAAGGCGGTTTTGGCTACTTGGATCCTTGCGCTTATCGAAGCGACGCTTGAAGTAGGCACGGGTACCAAGCACTCCGGGCATTGCAAACGCCATCAGAGACCACATGTCCATAAGACGGTTCTCAATCGGAGTACCGGTGAGGACCAGACGGTTCTCGGCATCCAGTTCACGGGCGCATTTCGCAGCCTTGGAGTCCGGGTTTTTGATCTGCTGTCCCTCGTCAAGAATCACGGTCAGCCAACGGATCTTATTCAACTGATCGCCGCAAACACGAAGTTGGGCGTAGTTGAGAACGAGAATATCAAGAACGTTGTTTACCTCTTCGATATCGAGATCATCGCGGGTGCGAAGCACCTTCACCTCGAGCCCGGGAGCAAATTTCCCGGCCTCGGTCGCCCAAACATCAAGAACAGACTTCGGACATACCACGAGAGCGGGCCCAATCTTCGTTTTCGTCTCCTTTGTTTCGGCGATGTGTTTCCGCAACCACAAAATGTAAGTGATACTCTGGATAGTCTTACCCAGCCCCATGTCATCGGCAAGAATTCCGCCGAAACCATTCGTCGCGAGATAAGCGAGGAATTGGTAACCTTCCACCTGATAGGGTCGCAAGGTCGCATTAAGTTCCTTAGGAACATCCGGCTTGATGTCGATCTGAATATCACGGGCACGATCCTTGATTCGCTTCCAGGCTTTGGGATCAAAGACCTCGGCAGCCTTCGGATCAGCCAGCTGCATGGCGTGCATGCGGTGGGTTTCACCGGAGAGGTCAAAGGGATCGAGACCCAAGCGGGTCACGGCATCGCGTTGATCAGGATCAAGTTTGATCTCAAGACGCATCCATGAACCGTCGTCCATCCGGACATAACCACCGCGGGCAGCGACCAGTTGACGGATCTGGGATTTGGAAAGATTGACGCCATCTACATCGATCACCACACGAAGATCGAACCAATCGATCTCCTGATTCACGACCTCGAAGCGGATCGCCGCCGTAACAGGATCGCTCAGAATTGTCTTCAGTTTGGCCTCGATATCGAGCTCCACCGACTCCGGCATTACTTCGATCCACTCCGCAAACTTCTCCGGAAACTGCTTGGTAATCCGCCCTTTGAAGGCCTCCAATTTCTCGTCGTAGGTCAGGCCCATCTGGAGAAGAATCTCCGGGATCGGATAAAGCTTCTCGCGCGCAAAGCGGAGAAGAGCCTTTCCTTTCACGGGTTCCTGCTTGATGAGATCCCAGCCGGCTTTGATCAATTTTTCCTCCCGACGTCCCTTGGCCTCAAGTGCTTTGACGTCAACGACCAAGTGCTCGGTCTCGGCTGCGGTCAATCCTTGCTCAACCCACATCTTGAGATGAGGGAAAAGATCCAGGTCGGTCACCCGACGCTTCATGGAAGGCGGCAAAGTTGCTCCGACTTTGCGAAGAAACTCCACTCCTTCGAGGGAATCGATCACCACCTTGGGGATCGAGTAACGAGGCATGATCTCGGTATCCTCCAGCCAACGCGGAGGTCCTGGAAAGACGGTCTCGTCGGACTGATAAAGCTCGGTTCGGCCCGGAAGCAAACGCACCGAGTGGGAGACATTTTCACCGCTTTGGGTCACCAGCTGCAGGGCAAACGAATTCGGATCTATGGGATCGTCATCGCAAAGCCAGCGGAGCGGCTCATCGACCACGCGGAAGGGGCGTTCGTCAAGGTTCACCATATAACCCTTCAGCTCTTTCTGGTGAAAAAGAAGATTCATGAAGCAGCAGGCGTCTTCATTCTCCAGATCAAGATAGAGTTCACCGGTCTTTTCGCTGTAGCGTAAAAAGTGCTCCCATAGAATTTGGCTTGCAGCATCCATACGCAGAGCCGAGACATCAAACAATTTCACGATTCGCTCAATCTCCCCCTTTTCCCTGAGTGAAACCCACTCTTCCTGAAACTCCTCGCGCGCTTCGACCCGGGCTTCGTTGATGGTGGAAATAAGGCGAAATTCAATCTTGTGCGGGATCTCCTGGGGCGGACGCTCATTGACACTCTCAATCCGGTCATACCAGGCTGCAACCTCCCTTTCCCGCTCCCAATCGCTCATACGACGTTGGACATCTTCAAGGTCCGTAACCGCATCCATGAAGTCGGGGTAGCGGAGATTCTTCTTATCGAAGGCGTAGGCCAAATAGTTCCAGAACTCCAGAATATCACCGGGAGGAACAGGCCACAGCTCGAGAGGCTCGTAGCTAGCAATCTCCCACCGGGGATTCAGGCGGACCATATCATGATCGTGAATCTCTCCCTCAATGACGTATCTCCGGTAACGCTTCTCGACCCGAAAAACAAAATCTGCCTCCTTGTCATCAAGCTCGCGATCGAGCTTCTCTTCGATGAGATCAACAATCGGGGTGTCGTCAAATTCGTTGGGTGACTCCGGGAGATCCTCACCGCGGTGAAGGCGCTCAAGCATCGCTGCAAACATAACCGCCCCAGCGGTCTCCTCGTCCTCGGTCGAGCAACTGCCAAACCAACGGTTGCCCTGAAGCCTCAAGGTCGTGCGGTGCACACCCCCCTTTTCTTCAACCCTCCCCTGAATAAAAAGGTGGTTTCCAAAGATCTGTGTCACCGCCCCCTCTTCCTGTAGGTGCTCCCCGCGCTTCCGGGCAACTTCCGGGAAACTATTGAGAAAATTCAATGTCGCCCGGTCCGGATTCAGTGCCGTCATGTTACTAGCCATTGTCGTCTCGTTGATGCGTGAAAGAAAACCGCAGCCAAACACCCCGAAAAGGCCGTTAGCGACGGCGAGGGATTCATTTTAAGGGCAAGTTGTAAAAATACGCAACAGAAAGCGTCATTGAATTCATCGCAGAAACACCCACTGCCTGAAAGAACCCTGATTTCATCACTGTTAGAACCCCGACGATTTCTCGATCTACTGTATGAAAATGACTTCTCACAGCGCACTAATCGCCGTTTCGTGCCTGGTTGCCCTTGCGATCGGCGTTTTTATTGGACGGCAAAGCGCTCCGAAAGTCAGCTCCGCAGATGATCCTGAATTTTCAGACTCACCCGGGGCCTCGCTTGCGTCCCGCTCACCCGACTCCCCTTCGAACGTCACCGGAGCCCGCAAATCAGGACGCCGCAAAGTCACCGCCGGAGCCACCTCAAACGACAAGGAAGCCATTCATCAGAGTATGATCGAGCTCTCCGACGTCCTGAACGTTGGGAATCGCACCGAGCGCATCCGCCAAATGATTGGGTATATCGACCGTCTCGATGACAGTGAAATCGCAGACATCGTCCAAAATTTTCGCGAAGCCGGCTGGGTCGACTACAATCGGGGCGAATTTTCAATGCTTATTTCTGCGTGGATGGACCGCGATCCTTTCACCGCAATCGCCTTCCTCGATGAAAATGAGAGTGACGGCTGGATCCGCAAGACAGCAATCTCTGCCTGGGCTGCCGATAGCCCCAAGGATGCTGCCAAGGCCATTCAGGGGCTCGAAGACAGCGGCGAGGTCAATGACTGGGTGGTCGGCCTCATCGAAGGGATGGCTCGAAACGATCCCCAGGGCGCGCTTCTCGCTCTGAAGGACATCGAAGACGGAAACACCAAAAATCAAGCCATTCGCGAAATCCTGCCCGAAGTGGTCATTCGAGGAGCCGAATTTGCCGGCGAATGGATCGAGCAAATCCAGGAACCCAAGCTTCAACGGGAGACCGCAAAACACCTCGCCAGTTCCCTGGCACGCAGAGATCCGGAGTCAGCCTCCGATTGGATTAGTAACATGACAACCGTCGCCACCCGCCGCGATGCCTCCGAAGTGGTATCGGAAATTTACGCCCAACAAGATCTTGATGGCGCCAAATCGTGGGTCGAAAGCCTCCCACAGGACACCATGACCGAAGCTGCCGAAGGAGTTGCCAAGCACCTCGCCCGCAAAGATCCGCTCGAAGCCGCCCTCTGGTTACTCGGTTTGGGAGACGATCCAGACCTCGATGGCGCCCGTATGCGCTTCCTTCAGGAATCAGGCCGCCAGGACCCCCAAACCGCCCTCGAAAACGTCTCCACCCTTTCCCGACCCAACGACCAGGAACGCTACTATCGCGACATTCTCGGCCGCTGGCGCAAAACGGACCAAAACGCCGCCGTTGCTTGGGCCACTGAGAACTCGGAGTCACTCCCGGACAAGGTTCTGAGGGGAATTCTTCCAAAGCCTAAAAAGCCCAAAAAGAAGTAGCCAAGAAGAAGAGAGATCATCACGACCACCCTTCCCAGTTTAAATAAGATAGATCCGACAAACTGCCGGAAGGCTTTAGCAGCCTCATCCGCCACCTTCGCCACCCCCTCCTCCGCAGCAACCACCTCCGGTCGCCTGGGCAATATCCTCGGGAGTCGGAACGCGTCCAAGCTCCAAAGTCATCCCCACCATCCGGCTTACGCTCGACTGAAGAGTCTCAAGAGTTTGCTGGGCTTGCATGAAGTCGGACGCAACCGGGTTATTCAAAAGCTGCGTGCGGGCACTCTCGAATTCCGCGATTTCACTCTCAGACAGTTGCAGGCCGGCTTGCTGTTTCTGATTCAGAGCCTGGCCGCTCTCGTGCACGGACTGGTAGCTCAAACGAGCTTCGTCATCGCCGAGAAACGTCTCAACTTTTTCGAGAAGTTCACGGTAATCCGAGTCGCTGGCAATAGTTTCGCAAAGATCGCGGGTCTTCGCCATGACGGTTGAGTCGTCCTCTAAAAGGTTCATGGCCTCGACATACGCTTCACCGCCCCCTGCCGCAACCGCAGATTTATGCTTTATTGAAACAAGATCGAATCAACGGATCCGAAAAAAAGTCAGGCCCGGCGCCGTTTAGAGGATAGTAGTTCAATATCATGATTTCAAAAACCGGACTTTTTGCGGCAGCTTGGGCAGTCAGCTGCGGGGCAGCCTTTCTCGTCGGACGAGGCTCTTCAGACTCTCCGGAGACGACCGGGAACCTTGATTCTCAGAAGAATCTCATCGCCCCCAGCTCAAGATCCGTCCCTCGTGGACAACAATCCGTCGTTCCCTCGAAGCCCTCCGGCAGGGTTGCCTCCATTACCACCGGAAGCTCAAGCAGCGGGCAAATTAAGGCTATTCGCGAAGAAGCCAAAGCCCTCAAAAACACGTCCGACCCAATCGCCCGGGCCGAAAAATTTCTCGAATTCGTCAAAAATCTTTCCCCTGATCAATATCTCGCCGCTGTCGATGCTTATCGTGAAGGCGGAATCGAAAACGAACAATTCGGCGAATACCGCATGCTCTTGTCTGCCTGGGCCCAGGTGGACCCACTACAGGCTCTCGACTATGCCAAGGAAAATACCGGGACCAACTTCGCCCGCCAAACGATCCTCTCAGCCTGGGCTAAAAATGACACCGAAGGTGCCGTGGCGTGGGCTCGCGACAACTTCGATAGCGAAGCCAAGGGCGCTGACGCCAATCCATGGCTTGTTGGCGTCATCGAGGGGATTTCATCGCTCGACCTCGGTCGCGCCACCCAGCTCCTCGAAGAACTCCCCTTTTCCCGGGGGCGAGGACAGGCACTCGATGCCGTCTTCGCCGAAGTAACCGCTTCCGGCCTTGAAAATGCGAAACGCTGGATCGTAAGCCTCACCGACGAGAAACTCAAATCTGGAGCGGCCGGCCGTCTCGCCGGTCAACTTGCCAAAGAAGATCCCCGCGCCGCCGCCGAATGGGCCACGTCAATGGGAGCGGAGATCCTAAAATCCTCCGCCGGAGAGATTGTCCAGCAGTGGGCCGATAACGATCTTCCCGCCGCTCTCAGCTGGATCGAAAGCCAGCCCGAGGAGATCGTTGCCTCCGCCGGCCCCAGCCTCGTTCGCGAAATGATTCAAAATGAAAACGTTGTAGCCGCCTCCGATTGGCTTGCCAACTACGAGGGGAATCCCGCATTTGATGATAGCGTCAAATCACTCGTGTGGCACTCTATCGGCGACGAACCAGCCCTCGCCGCCGATTGGATTATGAGACTCTCCACCGAAGACGATCAGCGAAACACCTTTCACCGCATGATCGGAAAATGGATGAGCAAGGACGAAGCCGAAGTCGTTGACTACGTGAACAACAATCCTGTTCCCGAGGGAATCAAGCAACGTGTCGAAATGACTTTGAGACGCAAAAATCAAAAGTAGTATTTCACCATGCAAACCCTATTTAAGATCGTCGCAATCCTAAGCACAGCACTGCTCCTCAATTCGTGCAAGACTGAGACAGTCGATGTGAAACCCGACGAGCCGACCGATCCCGACAAACATGAAACCATCACCCTTGGAGGAGGTTGTTACTGGTGTGTCGAAGCCGTCTTTCAACAGCTGGATGGAGTGATTTCAGCCACCTCGGGATTCATGGGTGGTCACATTCCCAAACCGACTTCCGACGATGTCTACTCAATGGCTTCGGGGCACGTCGAAGTGGTTCAGGTCGTGTTCGATCCACAAAAAATCTCCACCGAGGAAATCCTGAAATGGTTTTGGAAAGCCCACGATCCCACCGACCAACTCGGCCAGGGTGTCGACAAAGGCCCGATCTACATGAGCCACATCTTTGTTCACTCGGAAGAGCAGCGGCAACTTGCGGAGGCGTCAAAAAAAGAGGCTCAGGCCGGTTTTGACAAGCCCATCGTCACCACCATCCGGGACGCCGAGACCTTCTACCCGGCGAAAGAAGAGCACCAGGACTACTACTTCCGCATGAAGGGTGAGAATCCCTACTGCCCGCAGCAAATCACTCCAAAGCTCAAGAAGTTGGGGCTCGATCACTAGCAGGAGGCACCGGAACCTGCCGAAGTTCGTTGCAAAGCTCTTCCCCAGCGGAATCGGTGAAAAATTTTTTCTCCAAAAAAGTTGGAGTCTATACCCTTCACGCCGGTAGCCGATCCGGGCACAGAGATCGTTCATCGGGGTCTCCTCGATTTCGGAATTTGTGATCTTCCTCATTATTCCATTATCGCGCTAGACCCGAAGCAAAAGCGGATCGATCTCATCTAGGCGATCCGCTCCCCAGCCTTCTCTTTCTGTGAGCGAATGAGCAAAACTGCGACACTCAAATATCCAACACCCATAAACCAGTCCTGTTTATCGAAAACACAATAATCGATCGTGAGATAGATCAATACAGCCGCGAGAAGATATCCCCGGATGGGGCGAAACGGCTTCTCGTTTTCGATGCAGATCATTGTTTGGAGGAAGACTATGCTAGCCGGTATGGCGCTCAAGGTAAAAGCGCGGCAGGATTGACCTCACCCGGGGAATCCACTTATCTGTGCTTGTGCGTATCATTTCCGCCTTCATCCTCACTATTCTGCTAACGGGATGTCAGGATGAAGCCGAATCCAAGCCCCCTCCCGCGCCACCGGCCAGGATCTCCTACTCACTCGAAGTGCGCCCCTGGTTCATCAAGAACTGTCTCGCTTGCCATGGAAATCTCCCGCTCCACGCTCCTGGAGATTGGGACCCGCTTCACGACCACCGGGACGACATCAAATTCGAGACCCCGGAATTCGTCAAACTCTGGGTCGAACAAGGTTCAATTATCGATCCCCATTGGTCCGGACTTCCCTTGCGGACCATCAAAGCCCGTTCGCTCGATGACCTGATCCAATCTCCCGGCCGCCTCCTGTGGGCCAAGCGAAAAAAAGTCCCTCCGATGTTCACCGCCCCAGTCGCAGATCTTCTCGCAGGTGATCTCATGGAAAACCATCGCCGCACAATTTCCACCGGCTACTTAAGAAAAGGCGATGACACCCCGGAGTGGCGAATTGAAAAGATCACCCGCGAATTCATGGGCGTGCGGGTTGGCTGCGCCAGGTGCCATGACCATCCGACAGAACAATGGTCAACCGCGCGGTATCAAGCTTTCAAGGAGCTTTTCACCACACCCTACGACCATGTTCCAAAGGCCCTGCCACCCCTCTACATTGAACGAAGCGAGAAGGACGTTCAACGCATCGCCGAACTGCAATCAGCGATCGCAGAAGCCCGCAATCCCATACCGGTCCAGGCCAAAGAGTTCGATCTCTGGAAGGAGTCTACCGGCAACACCCCACAACTTCCCGGCCTCCTCGCGGCCTACTCATTCGACGACCACCAACTGACTAATCTTGCTCCCATCGACCGCATTTCCGCAGACGGAAACCAGCTCATTTCAAAAAACGGAGCCCATGGGCTTGGGATTTATTTCGATGGGAAGAACAAGCTCACTCTCAACGACGTGCCAATTGCCTCGGAGTTGGATCCCTTCACAATTTCAGCCTGGATACAGGCCGAAGAACAGGCTCTCGGTGACACTCCCATCCTCACCATCGGCAAGCGAGACCGCGGATTCGAACTCCGCATCCTCGAAGGCAGACTCCAAGCGCGCTGGATCAAGGTCTGGCCGCAATTCGCAATCGCCGTCACATCGAAGGCTCCTGTTCTCACCCCCGATCGTTGGGCGCATTTGGCGGTCACGTATGATGGCAGTCGCCAAGCCCGGGGCCTCAAACTGTACCTAAACGGCCACGCCATCGACACCACCCAACCCGGGTCTTCACTCTTCCAGCAGATCCTAACCGGTGATGCCGTATGGAATTTTGCAGGTGCGGGAATCACCCTCGACGAACTCCAGATTTATGGGACCCCCCTGACCCAAATCGGAATTCGACAACTCTTCGACGGCACCAGCCTAGCAAACGCGACCCCGGAGGAGCTTCGGATTTTTTTCCAAAGGCACTTCGCCAACGAGATCACTGCCAGGAATGCCCAACTTCGAAAACTGAACGAAGCGCTTCTCGAAATAGAAAACGGGCTGCCGGTCTATCTCGTTATGAGCGGCACTTCCAACTCGGATCCCCTCCGGGATTCCTCACTCCCAAAAGACCGCCTCGAGTTCGCCCGCGGACTCAACCAAGACCTCCTTGCTCGCTCCCTCGCAAACGAAGTCTGGAGACTGCACTTCGAATCGCCTCTCGCCCACGGTCTCGGGTTCAGCGACCTCCCGCCGCAGTACCCGGAACTCCTGGAGTGGCTCGCCTCTCAACTTAAGAGCTCAAACTTCGACCTCGTCAAACTTGGCGAAGTGATCACCGCGTCAAAAACATGGCTTAGAAAGTGGCCCCAACTTAATTACCAACCGGTGGACTGCCCCCGCCCCATCAAATAATCCTACTCGCCGTCGACCTTGGCGATTGCCTCCGACTCAATGGCTTCAATCAGGTCACGCAACACGTGCAAACCTTCGCGTTTTATCGCGTCGATTCCACTAGGCCATTTTAGAGCATCCTCAAGATCCGCGATCTCATCGACGGCACGGCGAATATAATCGTCTGATTCGTCCTTGCGGTCCACCAAAGGAAGTTGTCCGGAGTTCACATCATCCAGAGTGAGTCGGTAAATCTTAAATTCTTTTTGGTCTTTTTTCTCGATTTCCGCAAAGCGTTCGGCCCGCTCCTGCATTCGCAGGGCGCGCCGTTCTTCCTCCTCTTTCAGCTCGGCCAACCTCTCGTCAAAATTGAGCGATATTGAATTTTTCTCTCGCTCCGTCCTGGCCCTCTCGATGTCAGCGCGCAGATACTTAAAATACTGCCCGGCCTCGACTCGCTGGCTGCTCTTCTGCGCAAGTTTGTCGATAAAAAGTCCGCCCCGATCAAATGGTTTGAAGTTTGGGCTCCGGCGAATAACATCGTGCGGAAGAGCATACGTCTTGAACCCCTCCCCCTTCTCGTAAGCGTCACTGAAATCAGGCAATATCAGATCCGGAATCACGCCCTTGATTTGAACCGAGCTTCCGGAAACCCGGTAATACTTCTGGAAAGTCAACTTCAGCCAACCTGCCCCTTCACGATCGGCAAGAATGGGCATGTAATCGGAAATATCCATCGTTTTCTGGACGGTTCCTTTCCCGTAGGTTGAGGGCGCGCCAACCACGACCGCACGGTTATAATCCTGCAGTGCACCTGCCAGAATCTCGGTTGCCGAAGCACTATTCTTGTTGGTCAAAACAATCAGGGGACCATCGTACAGAGGCTTGCGATGAAGAGAATTGAGCGCGCTAATCTGACCGCTTTTTGAACGAACCTGCACCACCGGACCACGTCCCGTAAAGAAACCGGTGAGGCGCTGGACCTCCGGAAGTGATCCTCCCGTATTATCCCGCAAATCAAGGACAAGCCCGTCTAATTTTTCCTGCATTAGCCGTTCCAACAAGCGCTCGACATCCACCGAGACGCGACTTCCCGAGTCATCAAAATCAAAGTAAAACGACGGAATCGTCATCACCGCCAGGCGCAGGGATCTCTCGCCTTTTTGATAGTCGTAGATCCGGGCGGTGGTGAGTTCCTCCTTCATCGTCACCACTCCCCGCGGAATGGCGATGTCGATCACCTGATCTTCTCCATCCACTTCACGCCTGACACGCAAGCCAACCGGAAGACCTTCCTCTCCCAAAACATCTTCGATGACCCTGTCGATCGATTTGAAAACAACATCCTTCCACTTGTCATCATTCCTGGCTGACACTGCGATGATGCGATCGCCCAGCTTCAAATCGCCCTGACGATCGGCCGGGCCATCATTCACGATTCCCTTGATTTCAATTTCACCGTTATCGTTGCTATCCAGCCTCGCCCCGATCCCCACCAACTCGTTACTGACATCAATCTTAAACTGCGCCATTTCATTCGCACTAAAATATTCGCTGTGCGGATCATACGCCTTGGTCACCGCCGAGAAAAAGTAATTGGCAATATCCTCTTCCTTCATCTCCTCGATCGCCTTAAGCAATCGATCAAATTTGAGCTCAACGGTCTTCTTCGCGGAGGGCTTCTTCCGAAATGGATCCGGCTTTCCCGCTTCAATGGCCCGGGCCTTGAGGCGCTCGCGACGCACCATTTCGGAAAGCAGCAGATTCTCCAGATTATCACTCCAAAGTTTTTGGAGTTTCAGACCATCGGTCGGCCGGGAAGCCTGACTGCGGTCCTCGATGATACTCCTCTTTTCCTCGAAGGAAAACTCCTTGGTCAGGAGAAGATACTTCACATAAGTCACGCGGGCGGTGACGCGCCCCCGGTAGACATCGTGGATACTTTTCGCCACCGGCATGATGGACTTGGTGCTGATCCTATCATGTAGAACCCGATCGTAGCGGCGCTTGTACTCCGCCACTTCCCGATCCAAAAAGTAGATTTTATCTCCGTCGAGCGAGTCCAGATATCGCTCCAGAAATCGACGACTTAAATGTTCGTTGAATGCCGGGCGCGCATAATGGCCGTTCTGGAGCATCCGCACCAACTCCCGGCCAACGAGCTCAAAGTCCGCTCCACGGGCTGGCGCTGCCGAGAAAATCCCGGCAGCCAAGGCCACAACAGTCGTGAGTTTGCGAAAATTCAACATAAGGGGGGATATTTGGGGGGAGACAGCCCGACTGTTCCACCGGGAAGCGATGTCGGGCAATCAATGTCTGTCACTTCTTGCAGTGACACCGACTGAAACTACGCTCAGTATCGCGGAAATCTTTAACTTATGTTCGACCAACTCCCCACCGCCCTCCAACACGAAGGTCGCCTTTCACGACGACTCTTCCTGTCCTACGCCGCCTCCCTCTCCGCAATTCCTCTGCTCGGCCAAACAGCAGGAACCCCAAAAAAAGTTAATTTTTCGGCTGATCCATTCTCGATGGGAGTGGCCTCCGGCGACCCGGATCATGAGAGCGTCATTCTCTGGACACGCCTCGCCCCCAACCCACTCGAAGCTGGAGGCGGTATGCCCGACCAACCAGTCGAAGTCCGCTGGGAAATCGCGGCCGACGATTCCTTCGAAAAGGTCATCACCTCCGGAAAAACCATCGCAACTTCCGCACTTGGATTTTCGATCCATGTCGAAGTAAAAGGCCTTAAACCCGATCACTGGTATTACTATCGCTTTCATTCGGGTGATGCCACCAGCGCGACCGGCCGTACCCGCACCCTGCCCACGCCAGATGCCAATCCGGAAAAGCTCCGCTTCGCGGTCACCTCCTGCCAACATTGGGAACAAGGACTCTTCACCGCTTACCAGCAAATGAAGCGCGACCAGCCTGACTTCGTTTTCCACCTGGGCGACTACATCTATGAATATGCCGCCGGCAAAGGAGGAAACGTCCGTCGTCACCTCGGACCGGAAATCGAAACCCTCGAACAGTATCGTCTCCGCTACAGCCAATACAGAACAGACCCCGATCTCCAGGCCATGCACGCGGCTTGCCCCTGGTTCCTCACCTGGGACGATCACGAAGTTGATAACAATTACGCTAACGACATCTCTGAACAACGCGGCGTCACCCCGGCCCAACTTCTCCTGCGCCGGGCCAACGCCTACCAGGCCTACTACGAAATGATGCCGCTCCGGACGACCTCTCTTCCGAAGGGGCCGCACATGCAGCTCTACCGTAAGGGCAACTTTGGAAGGCTCGCCGAATTTTCTGTTCTCGACACGCGGCAATACCGCACCAACCAACCGAACAACGATGGTCGTGGCCCGCTCAACGAAGAGGCTCTCAATCCGCGCAACACCCTCCTCGGCCGGGAGCAGCGCAAGTGGCTCTTCGATTCACTCGAATCCTCGACCGCCACCTGGAACATCCTCGCCCAGCAAGTTATGATGGCCCTGGTCGATCGAAACACTGCAGGTGCCGCAGCAGCCTACTCCATGGACCAATGGCCCGGCTACGCCGCCGAGCGCCAAAAACTCCTCCAACACATTCACGATCACAAAATTTCCAACACCGTCGTCCTCACTGGCGACATTCATTCGAATTGGGCCAACGAACTCCGGGTCGATGACCTCCAGGCCGACCTCCCGACGGTCGCGACGGAATTCGTCACCACCTCCCTCTCCAGCGGCGGGAATGGAACCTCCAGGGCCTACGACCTCTCCGCCCGCAATCCCTGCAACAAGTTCCACAACCGGGAGCGCGGTTACATCATCTGCGAAGTCACGCCAAAAACCTACGCGGCCGACTACAAAGTCATCAGCGATGTCAAAAAACCCGGCGGCGTCACCAGCTCCCGCGCTAAGTTTGTCGTCGAGGCTGGCAAGCCCATCATCCACACCGCCTGATAATGCGGGCATGCCCCCCAATCGATCATTGCTTCGATCCTGCTCGCTGCGAGCTTTGCATCGCGAAGAAAAAATGCGGAATTCGCCGGAGAATTGAAACAAGGTCGCTCTCGTGCTTCAGGCAATCTAAGGGAGAACCATACCAGTGATCGGGGGGCGTTTTAGTCAACGCGAAATGACCGTTGGCCAGCTCCTTCAACTAGGCCCCGATGTCAGAAATGTCGGAGCCCTCCTAAGAGCATTATTCTTTGGGCCAAAACGTGGAAACGACGGTATCTTCATGCAACTTAAGAAAAGCTAAGGTTTATTAGGCCAGACTATGCATATTTTCCCGTAAATGCAGGCTTGACGGTTCACTGCCTCCCTCCTAGTTTCCCGCTCCCCGTCGGACCCCGGGGGCTATTTATCATGGAAAAACATACTCGTGGCGTTGAAGTCAAAAGTGGAGAGAGCGTCGATCGCGCCCTGAAGCGCTTGAAAACCAAGCTCGACACCGAAGGAATTCTTGAGGAAATGCGTCGTCGTCGCGCCCATGAGAGCACCATCACTCGCGCCATCCGCAAGGCCCGCACTGCTCCCAAGCGCAACAAAGTCCGTTGGAGATTCCAGAGTGAATCCCAAGTCGCGACAGCTGAAGCAGCCCAAGCCGCCCGAAACGCCGAATAAGATCTTACGAACTTCAAACTCGGGTCCAACCAATTGCCGCCTCGCAGGATTTTTCCTCTGGGGCGCTTTTTTTAGACAAATCCGGAGGGGTTGTTTGTGCGCTAAAAGCAAAAACACCTCTTGCAGCGCCAATTTCGTGCGTTATATAGAGGGCGCTATGAATGCAAAAATGAGATTCGGCATTATGTGTGCCTTCGGAGCAATGACCCCGGTAGCTCTCGCTGCCCCGGTTGATGCTGAAGACGTCGCCGCATCGACCATCCCGGGATACTCGGTATCCTTCAGCGGTGGTGGGTGAGGTGCTGCTAAAAAGGCCCGTGCGGCCTTGGGGAAAATGGAAGGAATTGAGAAGGTAATGCTTTCGGGCATGACCGCTTTCGTAACCACCAAAAACGAAGAGGTTAAATTCACCCGCTTGAACGTGGGCAAAGCCCTCTCCGCTGGTGGACTGAAGCTCGAACGTGTTAAGAAAAGAGAAATCGCTGCACCCGAGGAAGCTTATGCAATCGCCGTCACCGGTGGCACATGAGCGCAGACCAATGAGAGATTGCGTGCCGATCTCGAAAAGTTGGACGAAGTAAGTGCTGCATTCGTCAATGCCGGTTCCATCACCCTTCTTATGGCGAAAGCCGACTCCTTTGATGAGGAGAAGATTGGTGAAATGACCAAAAAGCGCAAGTCCGTCATTAAGAAGGCGACCAAGCTTGCCGCGAGCCCACTCTAGGCTCTGCCGTTACAATCAATTATCTAACCGAAAAACCCGGGACTGTTCTAGACGGCCCGGGTTTTTCTTTGTCCGGACATCCGGAGAACTCCTATAAATTTTTCTCATTTCCCAGTTTGCATCCCACCAACCTCAACTATGTTTCTCCCGTTATGAGCATCAAAGTTGGCGATCAAGCCCCTGATTTCTCCCTCGTCGGACTTGGCGAAGGTGGTCCCGAAGTTGTCACTCTCTCCGAAATCACTGGCGAGCAAAACATCCTTCTCCTTTTTGTCCCTATGGCCTTCACCGGCGTTTGCACCCAGGAGTTTTGCGAAATCTCCGCCGGACTCGGGGCTTACTCGGATCTAAACTGCAAGGTCCTCGGGATCTCCGGAGACAATCCATTTGCCCAAGCCGCCTGGGCCGAGAAGGAAGGCATCAGCCTCAAGCTGCTGTCCGACTACGACCACAAGGCAACCGAAGCCTATGGCATCGCATACGATCAGTTTCTCCCTGAGAAAAACCTCATCATGGGCGGCGTTCCCAAGCGTTCCGCATTTCTGATCGATAGGGCTGGTGTCGTGCAATACGCCCAAGTCAACGAAAGTCCCGGCGACCTCCCTGATTTCGAAGCAATCAAGGCGAAGCTCGGCGGACTTTCCTAATTTTATTCCCCAAAATCCAGTCCCGCTCTCCCCTCACGGAGGAGCGGGCTTTTTTTTGCCCTCAGGCTCATTCTGCCGCGGTCAAATCCACTTCAAAGAAATCACTCATAACCTCTCGATAGGTCTCCTTCTTAAAATCGGGCAGCCAAGCCAGCTCAAACTCCCCGGGACGAATCCATTTTGCCGCACCAAACTCACGGGGCTCCTGCATCAAATCCACCTCGGGAGCCTCATCATTTAGCCGGCAAAGAAAGTAGGTTTGCTCCTGGCCTGCAAACTTCGCCTTGTGAGGCGGCTTGTTTTTTCGGGCCTCCGGAGGGTAGTCATACCGGTAACCACCCTTAAACCGCTCGATTTCATAATCTCTCGGCTTCAGCCCAATCTCCTCCTCCACCTCCCTAAAAATCGCCACTTCCAGCGATTCACCCTCGTCCACTCCCCCCTGCGGAAATTGCCAGGCACCGGGATTTAGCAATCTTTCACAAACCAGCAGACGCCCTTCCCCGTTGATCATCAAGGCCGCGACATTCGGGCGATACTCATTCATACCCCGAGAATAGTGGAACGAAGCCTCATTTCAATCCGTAGCACTCTTGAAATTCAGGCTTTGACGTCTACCCCGGATCAAACGATATTTTAACCACAATGAAAATGACCTCGTTCCTCCTCGCCTTCGCTCTTTCTACCTTTTCGGTCACAGCCCAAACCACTCCGGTTCCTGGAGGTCAAAGAACGCCGGCCGAGCAACAAGAAGCAGACCGTGAACAAACAGCCGCAGACAAGCAGGCCCTCGAAGGGGTCAACGACGACGAAAACCGCAAGCGTCGCTGGGAATGCAGCCTTCCTGGAGGTGAGTATTCCGTAAACCTAGGCGCCATCACTTCGGTCAGCAAACACTCCTACGTCCTTGACGGCACTCTTCTCGTCACCGAGGTGACTGTTGATACCACCGGCACCGCACTGGCCCGCTTTTACTACATTGAGCCCATCACCAAAGATACAACCTTCAATGCGCTGGCCCGTCTTCAGAAGCGTGCCGAGCAGCTTCGCAACCGCGGTCAGCAGAGATCGGGCACCAAAGCTGATGAAATGGTCCAAAAAAGCTACCCGACCACCACGCACGCGCGCGCAATCGAATTTCGTATCATGAACGAAGTCGAGCTCAACGCACTATACGGATCTCTTTACCGCGCTTGGAACTCTGGCAAAGGACGCACCTTCCGTATTCAGTAAAATTGAACATTCTTGCGAAGGATTTGAAATAATACCGCTTGCAGATCCGTCTCATTCGCACAACTTGGCATCGATATGAAGCAAATCACCACCACCCTCTTCGCAGCCGCTCTCACCCTTGGTCCTGCGACCCTTTTCGCCGCACCGGACAACGACACGACCACTGAAAAGAAGGAAGAAAAGAAAGCCGATCAGGAAGTCCTGATCGAAGCAAATGACCAGATGCAGTTTAACAAAAAGGCTTTTGAAATTAAAGCCGGCGAGACCGTCAAACTGACTCTTAAGCACGTCGGTAAACTTCCTAAGATAGCGATGGGCCACAACGTCGTCATCCTCAAAAAGGGAACCAACCTTGCTACTTGGGCCAGCAAGGCCATGACTGCTGCGGCCACAGATTACATCCCGGCAGATGAGGCCTCGAAGAAGGCCGTCATCGCACACACCAAGGTTCTTGGTGGCGGTGAAACCGACTCCATCACCTTCAGCATCGAGGATGCCGGTGAATACCAGTATCTCTGCAGCTTCCCCGGTCACTTCGCCATTATGCAGGGAAAAATCACCGTAAAGTGATTTTCACTAGCTTCTTCTAAATTCAAAAACGCGGATCTCTTTTGAGCCCGCGTTTTTTCTTTTTTCAGTGACGGCCCTCAAAGGCTCGCGAGAGTGTCAGCTCATCAGCAAACTCCAACCCGCCTCCGGCAGGAAGACCTTGCGCGAGTCGAGTCACCTGGCAACCGGTGCTCGCCAACACTTCGCAGAGGTAATTCGCAGTCGCTTCACCCTCGACATCAGAACTCGTCGCCAGGATGACTTCGGTTCCCGGATTCTCACGAACGCGGCGCACCAAACCTCCGATACGCAGATCCTCCGGGCGAACATCATCAAGAGGCGATAACTTGCCCCCAAGACAATGGTAGAGGCCGCGAAAGACTCCAGACCTCTCGATCGGCAGGACGTCGGTGGGTTGCTCCACCACACAAAGAACCTGGGTGTCCCTACCCTGCTCACTGCAAACCCCACACCCTGCCTGACCGGTAAAAAAACCGCAGGTCTGGCAGGCTTTCACGATCTCGTGGCAATCCCTGAGTGCACCTGAAAGATCCATGGGCGTGGCCTTGGGATTCTGGAGTAGAAAAACCGCAATTCGCTCGGCACTCCTGGGCCCGACTCCGGGGAGACGCTTCAACTCCCCAACCAATGAACGAACTTCGGAGGGGTATTCAACTTTTGCCATCTGCTCGATTCGAATGTTGCTTGATCATGTGTTCGCCTTTCTCGAGGCTGATCACGTTTTGAGCATCTTCTTCCAAAATACCTTCACAGGGCATGCGGTGGGTTCGGGCATAGATGGTTGCGGAGAACCAAGACCAAATGACGGCCAGAATGAGCCCGAAAGGTTTCCAAAAAATCCCCCAAACCGCAAAGGCCGGAATCAGAGTCAGGCTCAAAAAGAGTGCCGAGGCTCCCAAAATTACTCTCCGCCCTCCACCGGGTGTCCCCAGAATAGCAGCGATTAGCCCGAAGGAAGCAGCCGCGGTGATCAAAATCCCAGCCATCCCGGGAAGCCCCATCTCGGCCCGGATCACCAAAGAATTTGCGGCCCATAGCCCCCGTATCGATTCATTCATGCTGTCAAAAGCACCCGTCACTTCGGTCGCGGTCCCCAAGAGGAGAGACACGAAGCCGAAGGTAATCAACGGAACCGGAAGATGTCCGATCGGTTTTGCAGTTTGGGGCATTGAAGTGGTGCCGAAGCTACCAGAGATAACGCCATCGAGAAAGAGTTTTGCTCATCCGATTTCAAGCGGTGTCAATAACAGTCGGAATAGGCAAGAGAGGATTCCTCCCCCGAAACCAACGCTAAAATCCCGACAACAAATATCTTGAAGCCAAATTCTCCCCGTGAAAATCACGCACCTTCCCCTGAGTTCCTTAACCACTTTACCTACCAGCAGAGCACTCGTAAGGACCGGAGGTAGCGACGGCAACTATCAGGCTTACTCTATTCAAGGGATTCCCTCCCCGATGAAGCTCCAAAATCTCATGGGAACTGATCATCGACACATTCAACAAAAACGGCGATTCATGAAAGGTGCGTCTGGAAAGAAAGCGCTCCCGGATATCCGAAAACGCTTGGAAACTGAACGCCAAATCGAGTTCAGGCAAGCCAAGAGCCCTACTCCTCGATCACCCGATAAAATGCTCTTCCCTCAGGCGCGGAAATGGCCGATGAATTGGTCTCTTCGCCACCCGAAACAATTCCCGTTTCAATGGCCTCGAAGGTGAACAAATCGAAGGAACGCTCAACGGTGTATGTCTTTCCAGGCGCGGAGGCAAAGGTCAGAACTGCAGTCCCGGCCTCACGATTCAAGGCGAGGTTTGTGATTACCAAAGCCTCCTCAGGCCCGCCCGTAAATAGGGTGTCATTGTAGACGGTCAGCCCCTTGTTTGCGTTGACTGTCCCCGAAGTAAAAGTAATTCCCGTCAAAGGAACATTCATTCCGTCGCCAGCCATGTTTCCACTGGCAACGCCAAAAGAGGATCCGTTGGTTCCTGTCCAGACGCCACCCAAGGGCTTGACATCAGAGGCCACCAAGACCCCATTCAGATAGACCGCAATTACTGAATCTCCGTTTTCATCAGTAACATCGTACGTCACAACCACTGCGATTTCATCGCCTGCAAGCTGGCCGGCCGTAAGTGTGTGAGTTGCCACGGCGAGCTCAAGCCCTCCGCTGCCGGAGGCCCGGAAAATCAGGTTATTGCCCGCTTCATAGACCAATGAAATTCCAATCGTTGCTCCTCC
>JAURPJ010000041.1 GCA_030835305.1 Verrucomicrobiota bacterium
GTTTCGCCGCACTGTCCGGATAAGGATTCTCTTTCCCAAAAACCAACATCTGCTCGCGGGTTTCTTCAGTCACAAAAGATTCATCAATCATCCCTTCACCATTCTGGATTTTCCCCAATTCCAATTTCAAGTGCTTCGCAAGAAAAGGGTAGGCCGCCATCCGCTTTGACTTACCGTAGTCGTGTTGCTCATCCGCAAAGTGCGCGTTTTTGACCAACTCCTTGTGACCGAAAAGTTCGTAAACAAACTGCACGTGCGGAAACTCCACCTTCGGAGTATTCACTGTCCAATCCGAACCATTTGAGACCAAAAGTTGCGGACGGGGCGCAGCCATCGCGGCGATTTCAACATTGTTGGTAATGTGGTTTTCTCCCTGATGAATGGCCATTCCACTTTCACAAACACAGCCTCCAAAAAAGTGCGCCGAAACCTGACAAACTGGCACACTCGCCGAAATTCGCTCATCAATCGCAGCGAGGATAAAGGTCTGGGTTCCGCCCCCCGAGCATCCGGTCATACCAATTCGCCGGGCATCCACTTCAGGCAGCGACAAGATAAAGTCGAGAGCCCGCATGCTGTTCCACGTTTGGAGTCTCAACACTTCGGGAGTCTTGCGATGATCCCACCCCGCTTCCTTCCAGTCACCATATCCGACCATATCATAAAGAAAGACCTTCGCGCCCATACGGGCGAAAGCGGCGCATCTCGCCTGCCGACTCGACTTAAACCGGCCACCATGACCATGGGGGCAAAGAATCCCAGCATAGGACGCGAAGGCTTCAGTCGGTTCGTAAAGTGTCCCAGTGACAAAGAACCCCGGAGAACTTTCAAAGGCCACACTCTCGGCAGTGTATCCCTTGTAGGTCCGCTTGTTGGAATGCTTTGGATTGAGAGGAGTTTTTGGCGGAAGCGTGGTCAATTTCGCCCCTTCAAGAATCCCTTTGACAAGCAACTCCTTCCTCTTCAGCCAAGCCGCCAGATCCGGATAGCTCTTCCTTAGCCCGGCGAGTTCCGCCTTCGCTTCCGATGGGCTGTGAGCATGCCCGACCCGTAAGCGCGTATCGGCATTGAGAGGAAAAAACAAGCTGGCAAAAACAGCGACAGTGAAAAACAGTTTCATGGATTAAGTAAATAGCAGATCTAAAAGCCAAACACCAGCTGTTGTCAGCCGGGGTCATGGCCGCTAAGTTCGCTTCATCCCCCCTGTTTTTTTGGCTTAATTACCTTCACCGCATTGCCCATGGCAGTGAACGGAATCGAGATTGAACTTCGCTACGATTACGACACCAGTGGATTCTTCAACCAACCCGGAGCCAAAGAAGCGATGCGGGGCTAGGCGGACGTCTTCGAAAAAATCCTCGTTGATAAACCGGATGAAATCAATGTCGCCACCATGGGACTTCAGCAAGTGGCGTGACCAGCTTCTTCAACCAAGTGCTCTATCGGGGGCAAACTGGCGCTTCGGATACGCCCTCGACCAATTATGGACCTTGGGGCGGCTCCATTTCCTTCGACACCCGGAAATTTGACGGGAGCGCCCGTGTCTGGAATTTTTCACTGACCGAAACCGACACCTTCAAAACTGACTTTGTCGGCAACGCTGTTCACGAAATCTGCCACATTCTCGGAATTGGCAACGCTGATTCGTGGCTTGATCGCGCCGACCTCATCGAAATCAGCTGGGAGGTCAAATTGCCAGCCAGCGGCACCGCCTCGGTTGCCAACGGTGAGGTCCATTTAAAGGTCCCCACCATCACCGGCTTCACGTATCGGATCCTCCAGGGAAACCTCAACGCAAAATTCGTCAACCTTGGGGATGCCATCGCTGGAAACCAATCAGCCTAAACAATGACATCTCTCCATGCTCCTTCCAGCAAAGATTTCCTTTGCTTCGCTGTAAGCACGGACTCGGCCGCTGCCCGCCCGGCTCCCCGTAAGCTCGCCAAACCTTCCTCCGGAATCCTAAGTTATGAATGGAGCTGGCAATCAAAAAATTGCTGTGCACACTACGGTAGCAAACAGCACGAAAGAGAATAAAAGAAATAAGAATTGGACGCAATCGTCAGCATCCCAACCTCGAAAAAAAACTCACCGGCGCGGGTTGAAATCTAGCCCAATCGGCGCGAGAGCCGCCGAACGAGCCGGGAGTTTTACGACTCGCCCTTCTTTTCCTTGGGCTCCTCCGATACCTTCTTTTCCTCAACCTTCTTTTTGGCTGCCGCCACCACTTCGGCTGGCACAAACTTCAACGCCGTTCCGTTAATACAGTAGCGCTTGTCAGTCGGAGTATCAAACCCTTCTCCGAGAAAGACGTGACCAAGATGACCATCACAAACCGCACAGATCACTTCGGTCCGCACCATGAAACCACTGCGGTCCACCTTGGTCTTCACATTCTTCGCTTTCGAGGGATCGTAAAATGAAGGCCAGCCACAATGGGAATCAAATTTCTCCTTCGAGGAAAAGAGCTCAGTATTGCAGCCAGCGCAGAAATACGTCCCACCCCCCTGCGCTTTGAACTCCTTGTATACCTGGCCGTTGGACCGCTCGGTCCCGGCCTGACGTAAAATTCGGTATTGCTCCGGGGTGAGACGCTTTCTCCACTCTTCGTCAGTCAGCTTGGCTGCCTCTTCTTTTGAGATCGCCTCGGGCACTTCCTTGGCCACGGGCATCACGGTTTCCTTCTTATCTTGCGCATAAACGAAGATCCCGAATCCGAGAGCGACAAACAAAGCGAGTGAGATTCTTTTTTTCATGTTGTTGGGAGCTTAACCTCCAAAGCTCTATTCCTCAAATCGAACAAATACGATACAAAAAAAATCTTCAGATCCGAACGTCCCGCACTTTTTCCAATTTCGTGATAAAGCTTCCCTCAAAAATGTGTATTTTCTTCTCATGAAAACAATATTGCTTGGATTCACGCTTCTGACCACTCCTCTCTTCGCTGGTCCTCCCGAGGGCTTCACGTCCCTTTTCAATGGCAAGGACTTCACCGGCTGGTGGGGCGCAGCCACCGAAAACCCCGCGAAATACCTCGCGCTCCCGGCGGAGAAGCTCGCCGCCAAGAAAAAGAAGAGCATCGAAAACATCGATAAGCACTGGAAAGTCGCCGACGGCATCATCCACAACGATGGGCACGGACTTTTCCTCACCACCGAGAAAAACTACTCTGACTTCGAGCTTCGCCTAGAATTCAAGCTCGACCCAAAAGCAGACAGTGGAGTCTACCTTCGCGGCATTCCCCAGGTCCAACTCTGGGACACCACCGAAGCAGGGGGTAGCTGGAAACACGGAGCCAGGAAAGGCTCAACCGGACTCTGGAACAATCCCAAGGGCACTCCCGGTCGCGAACCCCTCGTCCATGCCGATAAACCCGTCGGAGAATGGAATAAACTCGTCATCAAAATGGTTGGAGACAAAGTGACGATCCACCTTAACGACAAACGGACCGTCGATCAGGCCAAGCTATACAACTACTTCGACAAAAAGGGCGCACTCCCCGAAGTGGGTCCCATCCAATTGCAAACCCACGGCGCTCCGGTGCAGTGGCGCAACATTTTCATCAAGGAGCTCTAGTCGCACAAAAAACCGACCACGAATCAGGCACGATCGGGATTTCCCTGATTCGTGCCTTTTTATTTTCGGGATCGAAGCCAAACTCTTCCCACCATGAAGATCAAAGCACCCCAGCTGATCATTGCCGCCCTTATCATTTTGGGTATCACCTTTCTGGTCATCGGGGTCTTCCATCAAAAAGAGCCTATCAAATACTTTGCCCACTCGCTGCGCACCTGGCAGGAGTCCGACTCCATCGCTGGATACCCCATCGCCACCAATTACGATGAGGACAGTAGCCCAACCGCATTCAAAACAACCAAATTTCAACCCAACCTCAGCACCATGTCCCCCATGGAACGCTACCGGCTTCCGACCGTCCGGGGCTTCATAAACCCGGAAGGTGGTGATGCCATAGCCGCAGGCACCGGACTGGTCCTCTACACGGGCGATCCCAGTGGCTACGATGGCAAGGCCGTTCTACTCGGCCACCGCCTTCCGGACGGTTCCATCGTGCAAACTTTTTACACCGGCCTCACGGAGATCGACGTCAAAGTCGGCCAACATGTCCCGCACACCACTGCACTTGGAAAAGGAGGTCAACTCCTCGAAGCGAGGTTCGGTTCGTCTATCGATATTTATAAGGAGACTTTTGGGACGGTCACCCTGAATTCACAAGAGGCTCCCCCAGCCCCCAACCGGATTCCCCTTGACAAATTCTTTGGCAAACACAAGCTCAAACAGAGTGGGCCAGACCCGCTTGAGATCATCCGGGAAAACGAATTAAGAAAAGCCCGCGAAGAACTTGGCATCGGCGTGGAATAAACCTTTCGGGGCTACAATTGAGTTTCGAGGAATCGCGCAAAGAAGCGCTTATAGCCGGGCTCAAGAACGGACGGCAGATTTACGAGGGTAATCTCCCGACAGACTTTAAGATCACGACGAAACATCGCCGTCTGCTCCCCGGCAAACTCCCGGGAATCGACGTGCAGGTTAATCTCATCGTTGATGAAAAAACTCCGGTCGTCGAGGTTTGCCGATCCCACAATGCTGAACTGCCCGTCCGCAACGAGTAGCTTGCCGTGCATCATGGTCGTTTCATACTGGTAGATGCGGACCCCTCCGCGCAGCAGCTCCGACCAGTGATTTTGCGAAGCATATCGGGTCGGCTTTGAATCAATAAGTTGGTTCGGAACGATGACCTCGATCTTCACTCCTCTGGCAGCTGCTGCCAAAAGCAGGCTGCGGAACCGTCTGTTTGGAATAAAATACGATTGCTGGAGAAGCAGGCTTTTCCGGGCACCATTGATGGCACTGATAAATCCGTGGGCCACCGGGTGATCAGGATTCCAAGGGTCATCAAAGACAACCTGAACTTTGTTTCGCCTGCCACCCGCAATTCCGGAAAGTACGAAGAACCTTAGATTTTCTCACCAGTGAGTTCAAACCAATTTTCGCGAAAGGCTTCCTGAAACCCTCGCACCGCCGGGCCTTTGATTTCATATTGGGTGTCCCGCCAATGCTTTGCGCTATGTGCATCGCCACTCCATGCCAGGGCAAATCCAGCGCCTCCGGTAAAAGCAATCCTACCATCGACCACCAAAATCTTGCGATGGGTCCGGTTGTTGGAAAACCGCGGCCGGAGAATATTAATGGGATGGTAGAGTTCCAATTCCACTCCGGCCTGTCTCATCAGACGAATGTTTGCTTCACCTGCTTTTACAGAGCCTACGTTATCCAAAATGACCTTAACCTCAACCCCGGCCTTGGCCCGCTCGGCGAGAGCCCGGGAAAATTGGCGTGTCACCGGCGCATCCACAAAAGCAAAAGTCTCAAAGGTGATTGTCTTCCGCGCGCGACGCACCGCCCTCAACATGGGAGGAAAAAAAGCATCGCCATTGGTCAGGGTGCGGATCGCATTGGTCGAACTCCACGGCGACTGCGTCGCCCCGGAAATTTCCTTTCTAAAAACAGGCGAACCAATGGGAACATCCTTTCCCAATGAAACATCAACCCGGGAACTGAAGCAGGAAGTCAGCGACAAGGCGCCAACATACACAAGCAGGCTAACGGCCTCCAGCAAGACGCTCAGCAAGACCTTCGGGGAGACCGGCGGCACGAATTTTTTCCTGGGTAGTGGCAAGATCATACTCGATGCGATGGAAGGTCACCGTTGAGGTAGGCATGTCATAAATGACGTAGCAAGCTCGCCAGTCGCCATCGCGTGGCTGACCAACGGATCCGGTGTTAATAAAATACTTCATTCCCGGTTCGATCACAACCGAGTCGGCCTCAACTTCCGCCACTCTCGAATCACGAACAAAAATCCGCGGCACGTGGGTGTGGCCGTGAAAGCAGAGGTTGGTGAACTGGTATGAAAAATTGGACATCGCATCGAACTTGTTTGTCACGTAGTTCCAAGATTGGGGCTGATCGAGCGTAGAGTGCACGACGGTGAAGTCCTCCACCTGGCGAACCATCCTGATCTTGCGGAGCCAATCACGCTGTTCATCGGTGAGCTGCTCGCGGGTCCACCGTAGCGCGGAAGCCGCGACCGGGTTCATACTGTCGAGGCTATGATTGCCCGAGGCATCTTCATCGTGATTCCCTTTCACCACCGGCCAGTTGCTCTCGCGCACCCGCTCGAGACAAGCGGAAGGGTCCGCGTTGTAGCCGACAATGTCACCCATGCAAACGTGATCAGTACAACCCTGCTGTGCAGCATCCGCTAGGACGGCGTCGAGGGCCTCAAGATTGGCGTGGATATCTCCAAATAGGGCAATGCGCATAACGCGGGAAGGAAGGGCCAACAATTGCCAGTCCCCCGCCAACTGTAAAGGTCAGATTGTTCCATGATTTGCAATCAATCGGCTGGTTTTTTAGCATCTAATCGATTATCGCATCTGCGTCTCTCTTCTCGAGCTCCTCTCGCCAGACACTGGGATAGAGAGGACGCATTGGCTCGGTTACGAATGGATTGAGCGAATCCGGAACCTTAAGTTCATCAATCAACTGCTTCATGAGCTGGTCGATGTTTCCGGCATAGTAGCCATCATACTTAATCCTAGCCCGGTAATTATAGAGATCGCGATAGGCTAGTTCCTTGGTTTGAAAAACCTGATGAATCTGCGGGCGGAGGACGCCATCCGGAAGCTCGGGATTGCTTCCAAGAATCACAGAAAGCACACGGAATTTAGGAACTGAAAAATGAATCGGGCCATCCTGCATCAAACGCATCATTTCGTCATAAGCCTCGATCTCCCGGCCGGTAATCCGGGAAACCGTGAAAAGGTAACGACGGCGGTAAACCGGATTCCGCGAATAACGAACCATCTTGAAGGCCTCGGCCGCGCGCTCCAGGTCGGGTCGCTTGAACTCGTTGGACCACATAGCTCCCATCTCATAATAGAGCTTCTCGGATTTCGGATTATATTTCAAACCCTTCCAATAAAAGGCGTCTCCCTTCTCAAGATACTCCATCTCAAAAAGCTGCCGTTTGGCCGGGCTAAAGTCCTGGTTTCGTTTTGCCCAGGAAGCGGCATTCCACCCCAAATGCCACCCCCCGGAATCCCAATAAAAGGAATTGTAGGGATCGAGAGCCGTAATGACGTCGTAGTCTTTTTCGAGCTCATACCAGTCGTTATTCTCGAAGTGATCATACGCTCCAACACTCATGAAGGAAGCCATCACCGACCGCAGCCCCCCAAAGGCACCGGCCAAACTGGTTTGCCCCATCTCACTCCAAATTTCTGAGTCGATTTGGGGATGGGCAATTTTACGTTCACGAAGATCCTGCGTAAATTTTTGCTCCCTGGGCATGCGAAGATAGCCCGTGCCCGCCAAAACAGCTGCGATCACGATCAGGTTGCGAATGGTCTTGAATCTTCTCATCCCCACACCTCTTTAAAATTCCTTGTCCGAAAAAACGAACCACGAGAGAACCACATAAATTCCGATATATAGCGCCGCGAATCCCCCAAGTTGTGCCATGTCAGTGTGCAAGACTTCCTCCGCCCTGACTGCGCCGTCGGCGATCGACTCAAAGAGTTTGAAGTCAGGAAAAACCAGTGTGACGAAGGTGCTGACAATCCGCTCCGCCATGTTCGGATCCTCACCAAAGAAGGGGTCGGTAAAGAGCCCCTCCCGCGCCACCGACTGAAACGCGCCAATAATCCAAACCATCGCACTGGTCGCGATAGTGAATATAGTTGAGGTCGAGAAAGTGGAAATCAAGAGCGCTACCGCCGCGATTACAGAAGCCTTCAAGAAGTGGGCCATCACGCCATATTGTAAGATCAAGGTCGGGCCGTGTGCCGCAATCTCCGCGCGGCCAGCCGCCAGATCTTCCTCCGGATATCCAATCTTTTTCATATATTCGGTGACTTCCACCAACTTTTGCTCGGTCCGAAAATGAAGCGTTGCCACCAGCAAAACGTCCATCACGACCATTGCGATGAAGATCACCGCCATCACCCCGAGAAGTTTTCCCACCAAATAATCGAGCCGTGGCACCGGTTTGCATAGGATCGTGTATAACGTGCGATCCTCAATATCACCGGGGATGAGCAACGCCGTCGCAACGATGCCAAACATCGAACTGAAAACCATCATCGTCCCCAGACAGATGTTTTTATGCATTCGCAGCTCCTGCTCCGGTTGCAAGGTCTCCGCACCTTGATACCAGATCAAATCAAAGAATTGGATTCCGACAAAAAGGAGTGCGATGGGCGCCAAAAAATAAAACACCTTCATGCGCACCAACTGGGTCACGGTGTTTTGCGCGATGATTAAAATCCGGCGCAACGAAAAAAAGGAAGTGGAGGCTCGGGTGCTCATGTTAGTTTAAAGTGGTTCGGGACTCCAGGTTTTTACTTGCTGGCTGCTTGCTCCTTAGCGTCCGACATGGTTTCACGAAGGAACAAATCCTCAAGAGTGGTCCGGGCATTCCCCTCCGAAACCACCTCCGCCTGATGAGTCACATCAACCAGAGTGCGGATTTGATCTAACAAACTCTCGCTGGCATTCTCCAAAATCAGCTCGGTACGGTTCTCCACTGCGATCAAGTCGTCCAGGCGTCCCTCATTCACCAAAACACCCTGATGAATAATTCCCACCCGGTCACAAACCTGCTGAACCTGCTCCAGCAAATGGGAACAAAGAAAAACGGTAATTCCTCGATTCTTGAGTTCCAAAATGAGGTCTCGAATTTCGCGCGAGCCTGTTGGGTCAACCCCCGCCGTGGGCTCATCAAGAACTAACAAACGGGGATCCTGCACCATAGCCTGCGCCAGCCCGATTCTCTGCAGCATCCCCTTGGAAAATCCCTTCAATCGCCGATCTCGCGCATCCTGAAGACCCACCAACTCCAGCAACTCGCCAATCCGCTCCTTCAGCTTACGACCCCGCATGCCACAAAGCTTCCCGTAAAAACGAACCGTTTCCGCTGCCGTCAGGTGCTTATAGAAATAAGGATTTTCCGGAAGAAACCCCACCTCATTGCGAGAATCCACCTTCAAGGAATTCCGACCGAAAATTGAAGTCGAGCCCGAAGTCGGAGCCACCAACCCCAGCACCGCCTTCATCGTCGTCGATTTTCCCGAGCCATTCGGCCCAATCAGCCCGTATACCTCACCGGGAGCGATTTGAAACGAGACATTCTTCACCGCACGCACCTTCTTTCCTTTGAAAGCACCCTTGAAGTCCTTTACCAGATTCTTAGCCTCTACCGCTGGAACGTCGCTCATCGTCCTCGCATCCTACTTCATCAGCTTAACGCGTGCAAGGAAGCGGATTGATTGGCGAAACAAAAGTTCCTCATTGCAGACAAGGCGAAGAACCCGCTACGCTCGGCGTTAGTATGAATAAGACACTTCTCGCCCTCATCGGGGCCGCCATCGCGCTGGTTTTGCCAAGCTGCCTCGAATACGAAACCAAGATCACCCTCAATAAGAACGGGAGCGGAACCATCACCGAAGAGATGGTCCTCGGCGCCCAGGCCATCGGCATGATGGAGATGGGCGCCGCCCAGGGTGGCAATCAGGGCAATCCCTTCGCCGACATGAAAGACGAAGCCAAGCTCAAGGAAAAAGCCGCCAGCTATGGCGAAGGAGTCACCTTCCTGAAGTCCGAAGAAATCAAGCGCGACGACGGCAGCAAAGGCGTTCGCGTCACCTTCAAATTCACTGACATCAACAAGGTTAAAATGGATCCCGCCAGCGGAATTGGCGAACTCGGCAACATGAAGCCTGGCGGTGAAAAGGCCAAGCCCGTCGCCGAAAACGCCTCCTTCAAGTATGCTGACGGCGTCCTCACCATTAGCCTCCCCCAGCCCGAAGCCGGCGAAGATGCCCCCGAAGAAGAGCCACCCGCCGGAAATCCCGGTGGTCAGGAAATGGCCATGATGGCCGGAATGATGAAGGGCATGAAAATCTCTGCCAAGCTCGTCATTCCCGATGGAATCGACGAAACTAATGCCACCTTCAAGGACGGTGACACCATCACCATGGTCGAAATGAACATGGACGAAATCATGAAGAACCCCGGTGCCATGGGCGCCATAATGGGCGCTGGCAAAGACCCTGAAGCCTCCGCGAGGGCTATGCAAAAAATCAAGGGCGTGAAGACCGAGACGAAGAAAGAGGTCACTGTCAAAATCAAGTAATCACTCATTTCCCTTTCACAATGCCCGCCCGGTTTCGTCCGGTGCGGGCTTTTTAATTTCCCGCTTCTATTTCCCCCCGCCAATATCCCTGCCATGAAAAACTATCTCATCGAGCAACTCGACGAAGTCCCCGGCACCCCCTGCCCCTGCGGCACCTCGCGGCGCGCCTTCTGCATTCCTGAAAACCCCGTCGCCAGCATTCACATAGTCGATATTTCCAAAGAAGCCCGCACCCACTATCACAAAAAGATGACCGAGATCTATCTCGTTCTCGAAGGTCAGGGCCACATCGAACTCGATGGCGAGGTCCTCCCCGTCAAACCCATGACCAGCATCCTCATCAAACCGGGCTGCCGCCACCGCGCCATCGGCGAAATGAAAATCATCAACATCCCCGTCCCCACCTTCGACCCCGCCGACGAATACTTCGACGACTAATACCGTTTCAATAGTTATTTCGAAGGAACTAGGATTTCCCTGTAGCGTTTATTACTAAAAGCAAGTAGCCCGAACCAATCAAACTCACCACTTTGACGGCATTTTCCCAATAGGGTCGAATTCTCTCTGTGATGGAGTCCTAAAGATTTCGCAAGGCCGGCCACAATCGATTGCAGATTCCATTCTTCACGATATCCCATAGTTATTCCACCGGGTTCAATTCAGGACAGTATGCGGGTAAGCTAATAATTCAAATATTGTCAGGGAGCGCTTTGTCCTCTCCCTTGTGGTAAAAACCAGCACCATCTCCAATGACAACATGGATTGCGCACTCATCGCTTTGGCTTACTTGCTACAAAAAACAAAGATCCCATTGTTTGGTCCGCTGGAACGTAAATAAAAATTCTGCGCTGCTTCCTCCAACTTCAAGAGACCCATAAAGGTATCCATTTTGAAAACGTCTCTTGGAAGGTGCGACGGCTCGGACGCCTCTAAGACACCACATTCTACGTGACAGTGGTTGTAGGCCATAACGCATTTCGTCATAGATCCAAAGACAGACCTCCTGTTCTTTAGGTAGATCTAGGTCAACCATCTTGTCTGCGAGAGTGACTCGAAATTCAGCTTCCGCAGCCAGATCTTTTTCAGGGTTACAGGGGCGGGTCGCTTTGAGCCGCCCTTCTCACTTTCCCAGATATTTATAAATCACAGATTCTTTAAGATCGCTCACATCGAAATTCTCACTGAGTCGCTGCGAGGCATCGAGGGCCGTTCTCCATTTCCCAAGCTTCAGTAGCTCGACCATCGCTTCTTACATTTCGGGAGTGAGCCAACTTTGTAGACCATTCGCTTTGGACTTGGTCAGGAGGTGAGCAATTCTTTCACTCCTGAATTTGTTGATCCACGCTTGAACCGTGGTGTGACTTCTTCAAGAACACGTTTGATGGCGAGCATGCGTTCACGCCTCCCGCCTAGTTTCTTTTTTTCAAGAGGCGAAGGCGTTCCGGACCCTCACCCATCACATCAATCTGTTTCCTAGGTCTTCCAATACCGGGAAGACACCTTAGCAATATTTACGACGTAGTAACTGTTTAAGTGGTGTTACTTATCACAGTAATCGATCATTTCTCCAGCCACATTGCCGAGAATTTTTTTGAACCAATTGCCGAAAGCCCGCACATAAGAAGTTCGCTTTAAATCCATACTAACCCAGACCGCGTTGGGCCGGTCGTCGAGGTCGGCATCTTTCACCGAGGCCTCCGGTCTTAAGCATAAAAAAAGCGCCCGACCTTTACAGGGCGGGCGCTTGGTAATTTTTGAAGTCAGTCTGACTTAGCCAAAGGTTACGACTTCTTCCTCGGAGGGAGGAACTTCGTCGTCGCCCGGAGGCGTTCCCTGGGGTGCGGGAGCAGAGTCGCCGCCACCGGCTCCTTCGCGGAGAGCAGCTTTACGGGACATCTTCACGCGGCCTTTGTCATCGATACCAATACACTTGGCTGTGATGACATCGCCTTTTTTGCACACATCTTCGACCTGGTTCACTCGACCTTCTTCAAGCTCGGAAATGTGAACGAGTCCGTCCTTGCCGGGAAGCACTTCCATGAAGGCACCGAAGGTGGTGACGTTCATGACTTTGCCAGTGTAGGTCTTTCCGATCTCTACCTCGGCGAACATCATGTCGATCATGTTCTTGGCGGCCTCGAGGCCTTCCTGCTTGGAAGCATAGATGTGAACGGTGCCATCGTCTTCGATGTTCAGTTCAGCACCAGACTCCGCCTGGATGGCTTTGATGTTCTTCCCACCAGGTCCGATGAGCTCGCCAATGCGATCCTGTGGAATCGTGACGGTCTCGATGCGCGGAGCGTATGGACTCAACTCACCAGGTCCAGTGATGGACTCGGCCATTTTTTCGAGCACCTTGACCCGGCCTTCGATCGCAAGATCGATGCCTTCTTCCAGGATGGAAAGAGGAATACCGGGCAGCTTGAGATCAAGCTGATAACCGGTGACCCCTTCGCTCGTGCCACAGAGTTTGAAGTCCATGTCGCCGTAGAAATCCTCGGAACCAATGATGTCAAGAATGACCACGTGCTTGGTCATGTTGCCATCGGCATCCTGCTCGGTCACGAGACCGGTGGAGATCCCCGCTACCGGGCGGATCATGGGAACGCCAGCGTCAAGAAGAGCCATCGTTCCAGCACAAACAGTCGCCATCGATGTCGAGCCATTTGACTCCATGACCTCGGAAGAAATCCGCATGGAATACGGGAAGTCTTCAGTGGAAGGAAGCATCGGTGCGATGGAGCGCTCGGCAAGAGCACCGTGACCAATCTCACGACGGTTCATGCCGCCGAAGCGACCGGTCTCACCAACCGAGAACGGCGGGAAGTTGTAGTGGAGGAAGAAGTTCTTGGAATCCTCACCACCGGCGTAGTTGTCGACGTAGAGTTTCTCGTCGGCAGGTGCAAGGGTGCAAATCCCGAGAGCCTGGGTCTCACCACGGGAGAAGATGGCGGATCCGTGCACACGTGGCAGGGTTCCCACTTCTCCGTAAAGGGTGCGGAGGTCGCGAAGCTTGCGGCCGTCGGCGCGAACGCCTTTTTCCATGATGGAGACGCGGAAGGCTTTCTTCTGAATGTATTCAAAGACCTGCTCGATTTCGAACTCGGTAGTCTCTGGGAACTTCTCCTTGATAGCGGCTTCCACTTCGTCGCGGAGAGCGCCGACCTTCTTGCCTCGTTCCACCTTCGAAGCAGCGTAGATGGCGTCCTCGATACGGTCACCGGCGACAGCGTATCCGATTTCAAGGAGGTCTTCCTTGGCCACGGTCACGGTGTAGTCCCGCTTGGGCTTGCCAGCGAGTTTCACGAGCTCTTCCTGGGCTTCGACGATCTGCGCGACGGCAGCCTGGGCGAAGTGGAGGGATTTTTTGAACTCGGCGTCGGGGATCTCGTCAGCAGCACCTTCGATCATGATGACGTCGGTCTTGTTCCCCACGTAGATGAGGTCGAGATCAGAGTCTTCGCGTTGCTCGAAGGTTGGGTTGATGACGAATTCTCCGTCGATGCGTCCCACACGAACGGCACCAATGGGGCCGGCGAAGGGAATATCGGAAATTGCAAGGGCAGCCGAAGCACCATTCATGGCAAGAACGTCGGCATCGTTTTCCTGATCCGCACTCAGAAGGAGAGCGATGATCTGGGTGTCATAAAGGTAACCCTTTGGGAAGAGCGGACGCAGCGGGCGATCCGTCATGCGGCAGGTAAGAATCTCCTTCTCGGTAGGACGGCCTTCACGTTTGAAGTATCCTCCGGGAAAAGTTCCAGCGGCAGATGCACGCTCCTTGTATTCGACCGAAAGGGGGAACCAGGTCTGGCCCTCACGGATTTTCGTTTGTGAAACAGCTGATACCATCACGATGGTCTCACCCATCTGGACGGTGACTGCTCCGTCGGCCAACTTGGCCAATTTTCCGGTCTCGATGACCAGAGGACTCGGCCCAACATTGGCCGTTACATTTTGTATACTCATTGTCTTTGTATTTTGGAATCGCGGCGGGACCCTCCCGTGCGATTTTTCGGTTTAGAAACGAAGTGGTTTTCCCGGTCTTAACATTGGGTGGGAAACCCTCTCCGCTTGAAGGCGCCGCTATCAAATTGCGGCAGCTCTCAAAAGCAAAAGGGCCACAGTGGAAACCACCGTGGCCTTTTGCAGATTGTTTTACTTACGCAAGCTGAGTGCTTTAAGCACGGCCTGGTAACGGTCCTCCGACTTGCTCTTGAGGTAATCAAGAAGCTTGCGGCGGCGCGCCACGAGGCGGAGAAGTCCGCGGCGTGAGGCAAAATCCTTATTGTGCTCATTCATGTGCTCGGTCAAATGCTTGATCCGCTGAGTCATGAGGGCGATCTGGAAGTCTGCGCTTCCGGTGTCATTTTCACTTTGCTTGAAGTCAGCAAGGTTGATTCCGTAATCGTTGGTCATTTTAGTGCTAATCGGGATGGGCCGAGCCGCTTCATTGCAGCCAAACCGTCCTTCGACGGGCGGGAGATAGGACAGGATTGGCAATAACTCAACCTTTTTCGGAGAAATTTGCCACTTGCTTGATCGCCACGGGATTTCCTTTAGAATCACGATCGAAGGTTTAACGTAGACGATCAGATGAGCTCCATTGAGGACTCCCTTGAAAGCGAACTGGTGTCCTAAACCAAGCACGAGTGTCTGGGAGGAGCGGTCCATGCCATGTCGAGCGGGCGGATCCGGCCCAACCAAACAGCGGGCAATGCCTCCCGCCATCTCGGCCATTCCCTCGAGGGGAAACCCTGCAATGTCTTCAACAGTAACAACAAGATCCGCATCGTCCCCCCACAGACACTCGCATTTACTACCCGGATGCGATGGTTGCTTGCGGCCCGATTGATCAATTTTTGATCCAACCCGTTTCTACCAGATTCTTTTTCGGAGTGGTATCATCCATTGCAGGCTACTCCTTCTGAAGATCCCGCATCGACCAGATCTCTCCGGCAAGGTCTCGCAAGGCTCCTCTTGGCTTTCTCGCCCCGTCCTTCCGCTTTTTGCTGAACTGTTCCAGGTTCAACTTGAAGACATGGTTCACAAACTTCCGTGAACCGATCACCACTCCATCCGTAAAATACCGCACCCGACATCGCACCACCTTCGCGATCGCAAGATCCCGGGCATCCCCCTTCCTCAATTCTACCAATTCTCTTACCGCTTCCTCGCGCTTTCTCCCTTTCCGCGTCACGACCCGAAGCTTCCGGCCATCCTTCGTCCGTCCTCTCTATTCAGACTGCGCCACTCCTTCTCGGTGATTCACGCTGATCAGGTCACCATTTCAGGACCACTTTGAATGTTAGGCTCAGGCCTTGGATTGCTCTTGGCAAATTGATCAGGACTTTGGAAGCACCATTTGCTGTGGGGATGGATTCGATTGTAAAACAACCGCCATTCTTCGATGACCACTTGAGCTTCCAGGACGCTTAAAAACTCCTCTTGGTTCAGGCATTCATCACGTAGTCGATTGTGGAAACTTTCGACATGAGCGTTCCGCCAAGGGCTGCCTGGATCAATGTAGATCGTTCCGATTCCCATCTCTTCAAGCCAGCTCTGCACTTCTTTGGCAATGAACTCAGGTCCATTGTCGCTACGGATAAACTGGGGCACCCCACGCTCACCCATCACTTCACTCAAGGTGTTGAGGATGTCGCCACTTCTCAAACTCCGTTCTGGTCGAATCGCCAAGCATTGTCGGGTATATTCGCCGATGAGAGTCAGCATCTTCAGCTGAACTCCGTTCTCGGTTCGGGTGTGCACAAAGTCCCAGCTCCAGACTTCATTCACGGAGCCTGCCTTGATTGGGAGTGCTGTCGAAGTTCCACCTCGTCTTCTACGAGGCTTCTTGCCTTTGACGCCCAGGCCTTCGAGCCTCCTGACTTGCTGAACAAGCTTTCGTCCGACCTTCCATCCTTCACAAATGAGAAGGGCTCGGATTCGGCGATATCCATAGCGGGGATATTTCCTGCTCAGAGCAACAATACGTTTAACCAGCTTCTTTTTCCTATCGCCTCCACGTTAACGATAGTGCCAACTCGAACGAGACAAGTTCAGGTAACGGCACGCACGACGCACCGAACACAAACCTGACTCTTCTGCCGAGGACACCAATCGTTTCTTCGCAGAGGCGCTTACCACTTTTTTTCAAGCTCTCCTCCAAGACTCGATTTTTGAGCATCTCATCGGCGAGCATCTTTTTGAGTTCGCTATTTTCATTCACGAGTTCCTTGAAGCATTTCGCGTCAGCCATCTCCTTTCGACCATATTTTCGTCAGGTCTGCACGCAGATATTCTCTTCACGGCAAACCTCTTCGACGGTCTGACCACCATCGGCCTTGCGAATGATTCGGATGATTTCTTCGGTCTGATGTCTCTTCTTTTTCATGTCTTAGTTTAGGTTCTACGATCCCAAACCTAACATCTCAAGTGGTCCAGTTTTTGGAGGTCAGATCACCGGCTACCAGGCGTAAGAATCCAAATTAATCTTCCTTCATCCAATACCAATTACCAAATAAATGTCCCTTGCTTCCTGAATTGTAACACAATTCGTCGATACCACTTTCGCTGTAGATTATGGCAGCTTCCCCGTCGTGAAGAAATTGAAAAAAGACTCGGTCCTTGTGGTGACAGCGACGGTCTGCCTTGCTGAATCTGTAAATGCCGTAATTGTGGGTTGAATATGCGACTTGGCTTAAGTCGTCATTGTGTTGTTCAAGGGCCTCCTCCAGTCCAGGCCTCGCCAGCAAGAAGGATGCATGCAGTGGCAGCTTGAACGCAATCATTAGACTTACTACGACAAGCATTCCGATGATAAAACCGAAACCATTCGCTGGCGAAGAAGATAAAGTGACCCGTTTCCACCGTGCAATAGCCTTCATAGCTATTCCTTGTAAAAGACAAGCAGCGCCGACTATCGCCCAGAGAATGATGCCAAAGAAAATCCAAGTGAGGTAATAGAAGCTCGGGAAAAGGGCCAAGTAGAAAATCACTCCCGAACATGCTCCTGAAAAAGCCAAAGTTGTCCTTTCAACAAATAGTTTCCACCGCTCCACCTTATTGAAGGCATCGCTTTCGTAAGCTTCATCGGTATTTCCCATCATTAAAAAAATTAGGCTTCTCTATCTCGATAGGCTTTCCAGTTTTCTTACGCTGCATCAAGGGTCCTAATCTAAGTTGCTAGGAATTTGCTTTTGGCGGAGTGGCCGTGAAGAACGGAAATTGGGGGGCATCCATGGGGGAGAAAGAGGGGTTTCCCTGATGGGACTTTGATCCTAACCTCCGCTCTTTCCCTTCAGCTGTTTTTACTGAAGTATTCCTAATTACAGTCACCACTCCGAACTCACTCCACCACCACCTTGCCCGGATCCCAGGTCACCTTGGGATATTCCAAATTCATCTGGTCCATGGCGTGGGTCACGATCTGAGCCACCGCCATGTCACGATACCATTTATAGTCCGCCGGAATGATAAACCAAGGAGCCTGCTCGGTGCTGGTCCGCTCGAAAACATCCTCGTAAGCAACCTGAAAATCATCCCAGCGCGCCCGGTCCTCCAGATCAGCCGGGAAGAACTTCCAGTGCTTCTCCGGTCGATCGAGCCTCGATTGCAAGCGCCGCTTCTGTTCGTCCTTGGAAATGTGCAAGAAAAACTTCAGGACAGTCGTCCCCTCATCCACAAGCATCTGCTCGAAATCGACAATGTGCTTGTAGCGCTTCTGCCAAACTTCCTCCGGCGCCAGATCCTTCACCCTCACCGCGATGATGTCCTCATAGTGGCTCCGGTTGAAAACCGCAATTTCGCCCTTCGCCGGAACCACCTTGTGAACCCTCCAAAGAAAATCGTGCGACAACTCGCGCGTTGAAGGAGCCTTGAATGGAGTGACCCAGACACCCTGGGGGTCCACCCGCGAAAAAAGCTTACGCACACACCCGTCCTTGCCACCGGTATCCATGGCCTGCATCACGATGAGCAGCTTCTTTTTTCCCTCGGCGTAAAGCACCCGCTGCTGGTTCGCAACCTTGCTCCGAAGTTCCTGAAAAATCGGCAAAGCCTCCTCCTCCGGCCGACCAAGAATTCCCAGGGTCGTCGTTGAGAGATCATCCAACTTCACCTGTTCCCCAGGCTTCACGATGCACTTCTTTGTGAAATCTTCACCGAGCATTCCCCATGAACTCCCGCTGCGCCCGGAGATGCAAGAAAAAGGTCAGGAAATCGAGCCGATGGAGCCTCCTTTCAAAAACGTCATCATTTCCAAGTTGCCGAACTAGGTCTCTTTCAGGTCTATTGCCTTTGTCACCATGTCCGATTCCTCCCCCGAAATGCTCCGCGCCGCCGTTCACATCGGAGCAAGCCACGCTTCCATGATCATCCTGCGCATCGCGGAGGACGGCACCGAGGAGCGGGTCGACTTCCTCGAGAAAAACATCCCGCTTGGGCGGGACATCTTTGGCTCCGGCAAAGTCCGCTCCACAACCATCGAGCAAGCCGTCACCGTGATCCGGGGCTTTAAGGAATCTCTCACCGAACTCGGCCTCGGCGACATCTCCGTCCGCGCCGTCACCACCAACACGCTCGAAGAAGCAGCCAACGCCGAGGTCTTCCTCAACCGTCTCCACATCGCCTGCAAGTGGCACTTTGAGTCGCTCGACGACGGCGAAATGACTCGTCTCGTTTTTCTCAAGACCCGGCGCCGTCTCCGCGACACCCCGTCGATGCAGCAACGCAATACCATCGTCGCCCACGTCGGCCCCGGAAACGCCCGCCTCATCCTCTCCAAAAAGGGGCGGATTGTCCGCTACCAATCCTACCGTCTCGGAACCCACCGTTGCTGGGAACGACTGCAATCCCCCGACCTCACCGGCGAGCCCATCATCCGCCTCATTCGGGAACAAATTACCGGACTGATCGCCCAGATTCACTACGATTTCCGCGATGAGGGCATCGAAGACCTCGTCATGATTGGGACCGAAATCCAAATGCTCGCCCCCTACCTCTCCAAACCGGACAAGACCAAGTCGCGCTACAACGTTCTCCGCCAACTCACTTCGGACATCGCCGCTGTCACCGAGCCCGAGCGCGTTAAAAACTATAACCTCGACTATCAAACCGCCGGCACGGTCCTACCCGCCCTCGTCATCAATGCCGCCATCGCCGAATCCTTCGGCCTCGATTCCCTCCGCGTCTCGCGTTCCGATTACGAGGAAGGCCTCCTCACCGATCTCGCCCACCCCGACGCCGCCCACGACGAACTCAAGTCACAGCTCCTTCACTCCTCAAAGCTCACCGCCAAGAAGTTTGGCTGTGACATGCGCCACGCCCGCCACGTTGCCCACCTCAGTGGACGGCTTTTTCAGGAAACCCGCGCACTTCACGAACTCACCGACCACGACGCCCTCCTCCTTGAAGTCGCCGCCATTCTTCACGAAGTTGGCAACCACATCTCGCCAAAATCGCACGAACTCCACGGACTTTACATCATCCGCCATTCCGAAATCTTCGGCCTCAGCGATCCCGATCGCCTCCTCGTCGCCCTCATCACCCGCTACCACCGCAAAGCCGCCCCCCAACTCTCCCACCCTCACTACAACAAACTGACTCCCACCGATCGCATCCGTGTCGCCAAACTCTCCGCCTTGCTTCGGGTCGCGGACGCCCTCGAGCGAACCCACTCACAACGCATCAAGGACTTCACCGTGACCCTTGGCGAAGGTAAAGCGACAGTCAATCTCGAAGGTGTCATCGATGCTTCCGCAGAACGCCTCGCCCTCCCAACGAAGGCCAACCTCTTCCAAAATCTCTTCGGGCTAAAACTCGTCCTCAACGAAAACGCCTGATTTCATTTAAAACCACTTTCATGAAGCCTCCCTACATCAACCGCGAACTCTCCTGGCTCGAATTCAACCAACGCGTTCTCAACGAAGCCCTGCGTCCCGACCTCCCCATCCTGGACCGTATTAAATTCCTCGCCATCACCGGAGCCAATCTCGATGAGTTTTTCCAGGTCCGGATCGGAGGTCTTCACACCCTGCACGCTTCCGCCCCCACCGTTTGCGACATCTCCGGCATGGACGTCGGGACCCAACTCGCCGCCATCGAGAAGCGCGTCCGCCGCTTCAAAAAAGACCAGGAACGGCTTTTTCAAAAAGAACTCCTTCCTTCGCTTGCCCGGGAAGGCCTCGCCCTTCACACCATGACCGGCCTCACCCCGGAGCAAGTTGGGCATCTATCTTACTACTTCGAATCCAGCATCGCCCCCCTCCTCTCCCCGCTCCTCCTCACCGAGGAAAACTCCCGCCAAATCATCCCCTCCCTGAACGTCTGCCTTGCTCTCTTGATACGCGACCCCAACACCTCGGAATCGCGCATCGTCATCCTCCCTCTCCCTGGCACCGTGCCCCGCACCGCCTTGGTCAACGAAGGTGGCTTTGTCCTTCTTGAGGACCTCGTCGCCCACTTCTGCTCATCCCTTTTCCCCGGCGAGGAAATCGAAGCCCACACCGCCTTCCGCCTCACCCGTAACACCGATATCCCCGCAAACGAAGACGAAGCCCACGATTTCGCCGAAGAAATCCACCAGGTCGTCACGGCCCGCGGGCAATCGTTTCCCGTCCGTCTTCAAACCTCGCAGGACAACGCCCTCACCCACCAGCTCATCGAACTGCTCGGACTCGACCTTCACAAAGTCTTCCTCACCCAAAATGCCCCTCTTGCTCTCGCAGATCTCTTTTCTCTTGCGATGGCCGATGGATACAACCACCTCCGCACCGCTCCCATCTCCGGAGCCGAATCCCCTCAAATTGACCCCACTCGGAGCATCTTCGAAATCCTCGAACAGGAAAAAGACATCACCCTCGTCCATCCTTACCAAAGCTATCGCCCCGTCGTCCGCTTTATCGAGGAAGCAGCCCGCGATCCCCATGTCCTCGCGATCAAGCAAACCCTCTATCGCACCGCAAAAAATTCGCAAATCGTCGACGCCCTCATTCACGCCGCCAAGTCAGGCAAGCAAGTCACCGCGCTCGTCGAACTCAAGGCCCGCTTCGATGAAGCCCACAACCTTGAGCGTGCGGAAGAACTCCGCCGTGCCGGAGCCCAGGTTCTTTACGGAGTCAAAGGCCTCAAAACACACGCCAAGGTCGCTCTCGTTATTCGCAATGAGGACGGGAATCTCAAACGCTACGTCCATCTCGGAACCGGCAACTACAACGAGATGACCGCGCGCTTTTACACCGACATCTCCTACCTCACCTGCCGTCCCGAATACGGAACCGATGCTTCCATCTTCTTCAACGCCGTTACCGGTCGCACCAAGCTCGAAAACTTCCGCGTCCTCGTCCCGGCCCCCACTCAAATCAAGCGCACCCTCATCAACTTGATCGAAGAAGAAACAGCCCGCGCCCTCGAAGGAGAAGAAGCCCGAATCATGGCCAAGATGAATTCGCTGCAAGACAAGGAAATGATCGACGCCCTCTATGCAGCCTCTAAAGCAGGAGTCGAAATCAAACTAAACATCCGCGGAATCTGCTGCCTAAAACCCGGCGAGCGCAAGGAAGCCAAAAACATCGAAGTCGTCTCCATCATCGACCAGCAACTGGAGCACATGCGCATTTTCCACTTCCATCATGGCGGCGATAACGAAGTCTACATTTCCTCGGCCGACTGGATGACCCGCAACCTTGAGAAGCGCGTCGAGGTCATGACACCCATCATCGATCGGGCCTCAAAAAACCTCCTCATCGGCATTCTCGAAAGTTGCTTCCGTGACAACCAAAACGCCTACCTCATCCAGACCGACGGCACCTCAAAACGAATCGAGCGCGAAAAAGGCGAACGCCGTTTCCGCATGCAGGATCACCTCACCCAGCTCTTCGCCCGCCAAGCCGCCGCCGCCCACCAGGCCCGCTCGAGCTCACTCGAGCCCCACCTCCCGAAAGACTAGAGCACCCGAAAACTCCAGATTTCGGACCATCCCAAAGGCAACCAAAAGCCAGGCATCCGGCTACCTTTCTTTCGCTACCCCTCCCCGGAATTCCCCGATCTTTTCTGCCATAAAAAAACACAAGTGAACGAGTACTGGAATCGCGCAGACCGCCGCGATAACCAGAAAAATTCCCCCTTTATAAGGAACCGGCGACAAAACTGCCAGGCCAGGTTCTCCCGGTTTGTAATAAGCATCCCATGACTCGTTCCAGGGACGATCCGGGATTTCACCGATGAAGGGACGATGCGGCAGACCTCCGCCATTCGATGACCCGTAACTGCTTTGGTAGACCTTCCCTTCTACGACATACTCAAAGGTGACATAACTTCCGCTCACACTCCGGGTACTTGTTCCGGTGTAACTCGCCGAAGGAACAGAAAATGAGTAGCTGTCATGCTCCAAAATCTTCGCTTCAACCTCCGGCCAGTTCTCGACACCGCGAAACTTCTGCCAGTGAAAAAACCACCAGCCAAACGACAACAACATGACTCCGTAGAAGATAGGAACCCCGAGCAGACCGTCCAGCTTCCTCAGAAATTTGAACACGATTCAAATTGATAATCTCTACGCCTTGACAGCTGCGATTTCACCCGTGCTGTCAGCAAACCGTTTCATCTTCACTCCCATCATGCGGGCCTGTGTCAGCCAAAGATTCGCGAGAGGTGTTCCTTCCGGCATGTTGATATGCTGCCCGGTCTTTACCCGCCTGCCACCGCCCGCCATGATGATCGGGAGGTCATTATATTGGTGGGTCGAGCCGTCACCAAGGCCCGAGCCATAGGTGAAGAGTGTGTTGTCCAGTAAGGTGGTGCCATCGGCCTCCTTCACACTTTCCATCTTCTCGAGGAGATAGACGTATTGCTCCATGTGGAAGCGGTCGACCTTGAGCAGCTGGTTGATCATCTTGGTCTGATTGTGCGACATCCCGTGATGGCTCATCGGTTTATCAAACAGCCCATCGAACAAATACGGTGTGTCCCATCGTTCAGGTCCAACCATGAAGGTCGCCACATTCGTCAACCCCGACTGGAGCGCCACCACCATTAAATCGCCCATCAGCCGAATATATTCCCCCCTCGGAAGGTAAGCCTCCGCCGGTTCATCAAAAGACACCGTGGCCAGTTCTCCCTTCATCGCCTCCAGTCGATCCATCTGGGTTTCGATCGCGCGAATGGAATCAAAATACTCCGCAAACTTCTGTCCGTCGGCATATCCCAAATCCTTCTCCATCGAGCGGGCGTCCTCCAAAACCAAGTCGGTGACATCCCGATAGCGGTCAATTTCCTTCGTCGAAAACAAGCGCCGATACATTTTCCTCGGATCGCGTATTGAGGGAGCCAAATGTCCCGTGCCATACCAGGAGATGTTATCAAAGTAGATTGACTCCTTATTGTCCTTATGACTGTTGCAGCTGAACTCCAGCGTCGAAAATGGCGTTTCCTTCCCTGCCACATCCGCCACCAAATGATCCAGCGTCCGGTCGAGCGGCCAGGCCGTCCCTTCAATCGTATACGGTGGTGCACTGCTCAGGTAGCAGGAAGCGCACTGCGCATGCACATCCGTCCCTTGCTGAAAGGTGCGATCCATCCCTGTGATCAGATTAATTTTGTTTTTCACTCCCGCCAACGGCTCCATCGTCGGAGTTAGCTTGTCGAGGCTTCTCACACTGAAATTTGGATCCTGCTTATCGAGGGACCGCCTCAGATTACCGAGGTTCCCTTTGGGAATCGTCGCTCCCGCCTCACCTGGAAAGAACCCGCGTCTCACCACTCCGATGGGCACGTAAAAATGGGCCATCCGCTTCGCCACACCGCTGGCCAGAGTCTTCGACCCGTAACTCTCCATCCATGGCAAAGCCAGCGCGGCTCCGCCCAGGCCTCTTAAAAATCCTCGTCGTGTCGTCATCGTTTTAAATTCTATTTCTTTGGTCCGCTGGCCTTGGCTTGGAAGGGTTCGCTAAAAATCACCTCTCTTAAAAGAGCCTTCATTCGATACTCTCTGGCACCGGCTCTCTGCACAATTTTATCCAGTGCAATTTGATCGGCCGGCCCCAGTTCCCGCCCCAGGGAAAAGGCCATCAAATGCCCCGCCAATCCCCGCACAAACCGCTCTTTTTCGATCAGGATGGCATCTTTAAACTCGATCACGTTGGTGAACTTGTGCTTTCGAAAAAGCACACCCTCCATATCAACTTTCCGCTCGTTCTCGTATTTCTCGCGCCACTTCCCGATGGCATCAAAATTCTCCAACGCGAAACCGAGCGGATCGATCTGTTCGTGACAACCACGACAATCCGCACGTTCCCGGTGCATCGCAAGTCTCTCCCTCAACGTCAGATGCTCTTCACCTTCCTTGGGCTTCTCACCGAGCGTGGGCACATCCGCGGGAGGAGGCTCGGGTGGATTATTGAAAATCACTCCCGCAAGCCAGGCACCACGGGTAATCGGCTGGGTGCGCTCGGGCCCGGAAGTCATCGTCATCACCGCAGCATTCGTGATCACACCACCGACCCGCCGATCCTTCACCGGCACCCGGTAAAAATCCAGCACACCCACCTGGCCACGTCGCTTCTTCGCCGGTGACCCGAGTTCGCCATAGGCTTCCTCAAGATGACCGGAACGATAGGTGAAACTTGAATCGATCAACTCTACGACCGGATGATTCTCAATCAGCACCGTTTCAAAAAGCAACAAGGGCTCCATCATCATGTGCATGCTGTCGCGGTAGGCCACAAAGTAGAACTCCGGGAACTTCTTCGGATCGGGCACCGAGGAGATGATACGGTCCAGTTGCAACCATTGTGCCGGGAAAGAATCGCAGAAACGCTTCAGCTTCCGGTCTTTCAACATCCGCTCGAACTGCTTTTGAAGCACCTCTTCCTCTAACAAGAGGCCTGACTCGGCCGCATTCAAAAGCTCCTCGTCCGGCAGGCTCCCCCACAGAAAAAATGACAAGCGGGAAGCCAGCTCAAGCCCATCAAGCTTCCCTTCGCCACCTGATCCATCGTAAAGATATAGGAATCTGGGGGAGGATATGATGGCCGCCGCCACCGACTTCATCGCATCGGTAAAAGCAACACCCCGGGCAAGCTGGCCATCAACAAAGCCCGCATAACGCTCCACCACGGTGTTCTCAAGCAGTCCTCTAAAAGCCTTTCGCAAAAACTTCTGCAGCCGCTCGCGCACCAGCACCTTGACCTCCGTCTGATCACGCGGATCCAGGATAAAAAACTCCTTCCAAATCCCCACTCGCTTCGGGCCAAAATCCGGACTCCCCGTGATCGATTGCCCCAGTTTCAAAAACGAATCCATCAACAAGGGCGACATCGAAAGATGGTCCGCCTGGGTGTCAAAACCATGCTCCGCCCGGAGGTCCTGTGGAAAAGCCGCGACCCCCGCCAATCTTGGTTCGATCAATTGGGACTTACCGAGCGGGCGACTCCCCACCCGTACCAGATCATCCATCTTCCCCGAAGCCGGCTTGAAATATCCCTTGTGATCCCGGATCATCCTCTCCGGCAGGCTGTAAACCGTGCAATTGAGATCAAAGAGATCCTGCACCGCATTGTGATACTGAAAACGATTCATCCTCCGGATTGGAGTCGGCGAAAACGACTTCTCCTTCGAAACCGCCTCCAACCGCAAAGCTTCCAAATCAGCCAAAAGCTGTTTCCTCTCACCCGCCTCGAGTGGAGGCTCATCCTCCGGCGGCATCTCCTCAAAATCGATGGCATCAATGATCTCCTGCAAAAGCCCGGGATCACCTTTGAGATGATTCAAATCTTCGATCTCCAGCAAATTCACCTTTCCCTTCACCTTGCCATCCTTCCCGTGACAGCGGACGCAAGTCTTCTGAAATACCTCAAGTACCTCGGCGCCAGGCAGAGCCCCCAGAGTCATCAGTATCATCAAAGCCAGTAATCGCATCGCAAAACATACTACCGAAAATCGTTCCGACTTGCAGCGAAGAAAACCAGTCGTCGAAAGCTCCGCCTTTTAAAACATCGCCACCCGGGACCAAAAGCGGTCGCTTTCAGCGACCTTTCTCTTGTCAAGAGACCAATCCACTGGAAGATGGTGTCATGAAAATCGTTGCCGTTTTCGCCCTCATGATCGTCTCCCTGCAGGCCGAAACGATCCGGGATCTCAAATACGACTCAAAACACGAGCGCAACGTCCTCGATTTCTATCCCGCCCTGAAGAAATCTGAAAAACCTGCGCCCGTCTTCGTCTGGTTCCACGGAGGTGGCTTTCGCAACGGCGACAAAAATCAAATCGAAAAGCACGGACGTTCAACCCTGGAAAAATATCGCAAGGCCGGATATGCCGTCGCGAGCTGCAACTATCCCTTTCTTGGCAAGGGCATGGAATACCGCGACATTGTGGATCACTGCGGTCGGGCCGTAAAATTCATCCGCTCCAAATCAAAGGACTGGAATATCGACCCACAACGCCTCGCCTGCGGGGGCGTTTCCGCCGGGGCTCTTATCAGTCAGTTCCTCGGCTATCACGACGACCTTGCCGACTCGAAAGCAAAAGATCCTGTCGATAAGCTTAGTTCGCGCCCCGCCGTGGTCATAGGCATCATGCAACCCATCGGAACCAGGGAGTTTGCCCTCCGCTACATGGACAAGGGGGAAGCTCCGCTTTTTCTCTACTCGAACGCAAGACCCACCGATCGAATCCACCCCCCCGCACAGGTCGAACTCATTCGTGACAAGGCAAAATCACTGGGCATCCCCGTGGAAGCCTATGGCGGGGAACGCAACAAACTCCCAAAAGTGAAACCGGGCAAGGACTGGCTCGACCTCCAGCTGAACTTCTGCAACGAGCACCTCAAAGCATCGTCTTGACTTTTCGGGAGACGGCGACGACCTCATCACCGTGCGCATCGCCGACGTCCTGCTCCTCCTCACCCTCGCCGCGATCTGGGGAGCGTCCTTTCTTTTCATGCGAGTGGCGGCCCCCGAATTTGGCCCCATACCCCTTGTCGCATTCCGCATGGGAATTGCCGGTCTTGCGTTGACGCCGGTTTTTTTTGGCCGTGAAGCCCGGGCTCTTCTGCGGGAGCATTGGTGGCAGCTGCTCGTCAGCGGAGTCGTCGGTTCGGCCATTTCCTTTATTCTCCTTTCATGGGCCAGCCTCACACTCAGCGCCGGCTTCACCTCGCTCATGAATTCCAGCGTCCCCGTCTTCAGCGCCCTCATTGCCGCGCTTTGGTTGGGCGAGCGACTCCGCCCCGCGCAATTCGTTGGCCTTGCACTGGGAATCCTTGGCGTCCTTATCCTCGTTTGGGGAAAACTGGAATTTCACCAAAACGGACGCGGCTGGCCCATCGTGGCCTGCGTTATCTCCTGCCTCTGTTACGGATTCGGGGCCAGCTGGATGAAACGCCACCTGCAAGGGGTTCGCCCGCTTGTCGCCTCTTCCGGCAGCCTTCTCGGGGCCGGGCTTGTCCTCTTGCCTTTCGCCCTCACCAAACTGCCGGGCAGCTCTCCGGGAATGACCAGCTGGCTCAGCGCCATCGCTCTTGCCCTCGTCTGCACCGCCCTCGCCTTTGTCCTTTTTTTTAAGCTCATCCAGCGCTCGGGAGCCACTGTCGCCACCTCGGTGACCTTCCTCATTCCCTTTTTCGGCATTTTTTGGGGATGGCTTGTCCTCGATGAAATCGTCACCGGTCAAATGATCGCCGGTCTCGCCGTAACCCTTCTGGGGACCGGGCTGATCACTGGGATCGTCGGAAGACGAAAGGCCATTTCCTAAGCCACGTATCCCTACCCTATGAAATATCTCATCCTCCTTCTTCTTCCCTTCACCACATTCGCCGGTGAGTCCCTGTTCAATGGCAAAGATCTCACCGGGTGGAAGTCCGATGCCAAGGGCGACTTCCCCTACTGGACTGCCAAGGATGGAGAACTTCACTGCCAGTCCGGCCCCAAAAAGAAAGGCTCCATCCTCTGGACCACCAGGGAGTTCACCGACTTCACCCTCACGCTCGAATTCAAGAACGGCGAAGGCACCATCGACTCAGGCGTCATGTTGAAAAAGGCCCACGATCAAATCCAGATTGGGATTTCCGGATCTCTGAAGCGCGACCTTACCGCTTCTCCCTACATTCCCGGAAAAGGATATCCGGTCGAAGGCAAGGAAGCCATCGCCGCCGTCAAACCGAAGGACTGGAATGTTCTCAAGATCGAAGTCAAAGGGAACACCTACAAAACCTGGCTCAACGGAGTCGAAGGAATCACCTACGAGTCAAAAACCGCCATAGACAAGGGACCACTCGGCCTTCAACTCCATGCTGGAAAGAACATGGCGATCTCCTTCCGCAAGATTGAGATTACCGAGCACAAATAGAAAAGGCAGCCTGGCTTTTTTATTTGGAAATCATGCCATCAATCCTGCGGCGACTCCTCTGGAGCAAGGACGTCCCTCTGATCTGGTGCATCCTGGTTCCAACCGCACTGACCATTGGCCTGGCCTGGCTTCTTTTCTATTCCTTGAGCGGGGACCGGATCGAGATCCTTGGCAGGGCCGTTGTCCCGGATCACGGGGACTTCCAACTCGGGCAAACCCACGATGACGAGTTTGGATACATTCTTTGGGCCAAAACCGGAAATTTTGAATGGGCTTGGGTCGGCTGGCCTCTAAACGGCGGTGAAAACTCCATCACCGCTACTTCAAAAAGTGGGAGGTTTCGCGGAATCGCTGCGGATGGAGTGTTCAGCAATTACCGGAATGATCTGCACGACATGCCCATTGTCGTCATCTTCGACTCGACAAGAGGTGTCTTATGGCCGTCCCAAGCAGCCAAAGAAAAATCTGTCGGCTTTTGGCTGCAGGCTTGGCACGAAATTAATGAGAACGAGCCTCTCTTTCCCGCTCCACCCTCTCCGGAAGCGAAATAGCACCTTCGACACGAGCTATGATAAACCCGCTCCAATTTTATCACAGCCAACTTCCACAAACCGCATAGTTTCGCTCCATGGGATGGATGAGAACACTACTACTGGGAGATATTGGAAACCGGTTGGATATTGCCGACACTGAAGTCGAAATCGACAGGGTCAAACAGCAGAACCGGAACACGGTAAATCGCCTTCGTAACAAAGAAGAAAAAATCGATCAATTGACCTCCGAACTGGCTCAGCAACGACTTGCCACACAGGCCCTCACGCGCTTCCTCATCGCCAAAAATCTAGTCTCTGAACAAGAGCTAAACGAATTCATTCAGGAAGTTGATGCCGAGGACGGCGTCGTTGATGGAAAACTCAACGCCTCCTTCACCTACAAGAGGCCCAGCAAGGAATCCGGCGGCTTTGGCAAAATCGAGTGGACTTAGAAGGATAGGATTCCGCAGTTTATCTCCACAAAAAAAGCCCCCGGGACAATCTCCCGGAGGCTCTTGGTGATTCTTGATCCTCTAGACAGTGCAAATGTCGATGGCCTGCTTGAGAGAGGTCAGGGGATCATTCTTCGGTCTGAATTCCTGACCGAGGTATCCCTCGTATCCAATCGCGGCGAGAGCTTTGCAGATGCCCTTGTAGTTCAGCTCCTGGGTATCGTCGATCTCATTACGGCCCGGAACACCTGCGGTATGATAATGCGAAATGGCATCCTTATGTTTGGAGAAAGTCGCGATGCAGTCACCCTCCATGATCTGCATGTGGTAGATATCATAGAGGAGCTTGAAGCGATCCGAACCCACTTCCTTGACAAGATCAGCACCCCACTGCGTTCGGTCGCAAAGGTAGTCCTTGTGATCCTTCTTCGAGTTAAGCAGCTCCATCGAAATGGTAATATTGTGCTTTTCGGCAATCGGCATGATGCGCTTCACACCCTCGGCACAGTTTTTCAGGCCCTCCTCGTCCGTAAGTCCACGACGATTTCCAGAGAAAGCAATAATCTGTGGCACATTGCCGGCCTTGGCCGCAAGAGGAATGATCTCCTCGTAGATCTTCACCAAAGTATCGTGATTTTCCTTCTTCTCAAATGAGGTCCCAATTCCCCCAATTCCCTTAATGGGTCTGGGACGGCCCATCGCACAGGTCAACCCGTGCTTAGCCACGGTGGCCCATTGCTCCGGGAAGAGAATCTCAATCGATTCGATCCCGATCTTCTTCACCTCCACGCAAAATTGCTCAAGGGGGATATTCCCAAAGCACCAATGGCAAACCGAGTGCTTGAACTTACCCCCCACCGCGGCCGCGTCTTCCTCGGCAGCTTTAATCTGGGTTCCTAGAGCGGAAAAAAGAGCGGCTGTGGCGGCGCCACCGGAAAGGGCAGTGAGTGATTCTCTTCGATTCATAACTGGGATTAATACACGTCAAGAACGGGTTCTTTGTCGAGAAATGAAACGATTTCTCCGCAAGAGAAAATTGAAATGAGCCCTCAGCTCTCCGGGACGGTTCGCACCCTGAAAAATATTTGCCCACGTTCAGGGAACAGTTGCCAGGTCTCCGAACCATCCACATCACTGATAGCGGCAGATCGAATTCTTTTGCCTTCAACACTTGTCCATGGTCCGGAAAGTGCACTGGCGGCTTCAAAAACAAAGTCCGTGAAATCGCGGATCTCTCGATAATACTCGAATGCGAAAAAGACACCTTCGCTACCAGGCGATAAACCGGTGAGACGGGGGATATAAAGGTTCAGCGCATTACCGGTGACCTCTCTCAGACGAGTCCAAAAATTCGGCCAAATAAGCATGAGGGCAGAAAGCCCAAGAGGATCAGCACAAAAAACCTTTCCGGAGGGACGATACCACCATGATGAGGCAGAGCAAGAGAGTGGGCCACGCAGCTTAATTCGCCACGATGTTTACCAGTTTGCCGGGAACTACGATGACTTTTCGGACGGTTTTCCCATCGGTGTGGGTGGTAACATTTTCGTCGGCGAGAGCAGCCTTTTCGGCATCTTCCTTCGAGACATCAGCCGGAACCATGATGCGGGCGCGGAGCTTGCCATTGACTTGAACGATGAGCTGGATCTCGGACTCCACGAGTAGGGACTCGTCGAGTTCCGGCCAGGCTTGTTCGCTGAGGAGTTCGGTTTCACCCAGGGCCGCATTGATCTCTTCAGAAAGATGCGGTGCGAAGGGATTGAGCAACTTGAGGAAAGTCAGGAAAAGGTCGCGCGGGACTTCACCGGCAGAGGTGTAGGCATTGCTACATTCCATCATCGATGAAATAGCGGTGTTAAAGCGCAAGGACTCGATCGCTTCCTGAACCTTCTTGATGGTCAAATGGGTGATTTTGGCAAGCTCCTCATTCTGACCTTCGACAATCTTCCCACTGGAAATCCAACCGCCATCGGCTTCCTCCGAAAAAGCGACGCGCCAGACTTTCCCAAGGAAGCGGTGAACCCCCTCCACGCCTTTCATCGCCCATGGCTTGTCCTGATCGAGCGGTCCCATGAACATTTCGTAGAGGCGGAGAGCATCAGCGCCGTAGTTTTCAACAACATCATCCGGATTGACGACGTTACCAAAAGACTTCGACATCTTACGCGCGTCCTCGCCCATGATGAGGCCGGGAGCAAAGTATTTTTTGAAAGGCTCCCGGGACTTCAGGTGGCCGAGGTCGTTGAGAACCTTGTGCCAGAAGCGGGAATAAAGAAGGTGAAGTACGGCGTGCTCCTTACCACCGACATAAAAGTCGACGAAGGCGTCGTCGTTCCCCCAGTAGCCCTCGGCATCAGGGCTGATGAAGTGGTCGGTATTGTTGGGATCGCAATAGCGAAGGTAGTACCAGCAGGAGCCGGCCCACTGCGGCATCGTGTTGGTCTCGCGTTGCAGCTTGTCACTGTAATTGATCCAGTCGGTGCAATTGATGAGTGGTCCACGGGGGTCGCCGGTGGGCTTGAAGTCCTCCATCTCGGGTTGAAGAAGAGGCAACTCGGATTCGGGGAGACCGGAGTGTTGTCCGGTTTCCTTGTCCCAGAGAAGCGGGAAAGGCTCACCCCAGTAGCGCTGGCGGGAAAAGAGCCAATCGCGAAGCTTGAACTGGATCTTCTTCTCGCCTTTTCCATTTTCAACCAGCCAGTGAATGATCTTTTTCTTGGCTTCTTTGGTTTTGAGACCGTCAAGAAATCCCGAATTAATGGCAGTCCCGGGATCAGTGTATCCCTGCCAATCCTGCCCGCCATTCGGTTGCACAACTTGGAGGACGGGCAGATCAAACTTCTCCGCGAACTCGAAATCGCGGGTGTCATGCGCCGGCACGGCCATGATTGCCCCGCTGCCGTATCCCATCATGACATAGTCGGCGATCCACACGGGGATCTTTTCGCCATTCACGGGATTGATGGCGAAGGCTCCTGTCGCGACCCCGGTTTTTTCCTTGTCGAGGCCGCGCTCCATGTCCGACTTGCTCGCGCAGGCGGCAACATAAACCTCGACGGCATCCTTCTGATCACCCGTGGTGATTTCCGAGACCAAAGGGTGCTCGGGAGCAAGCACCATGTAGGTGGCTCCGAAAAGTGTATCGGGACGCGTGGTGAAAACAGTAATGTCATTCCCTTCGACATCGAAGGTGACTTCCGCACCTTCGCTACGACCGATCCAGTTGCGCTGGAGAGCCTTGATCGACTCAGGCCAATCGAGCGGCTCGAGCTCATCGATGAGTCGCTGGGCGTATTTTGTAATCCTCAACATCCACTGACGAAGCGGACGGCGTTCGACGGTTTCGCCTTTCGCTTTCCATTCCTCAACTTCCTCATTGGCGAGCACGGTCCCCATGGACGGAGACCAATTCACGGGCGCCTCATGAATGAAGGCGAGGCGGACTTCGTCGATCTGCTCCTGGGTCCAACCTTTTTCCTCCAATTCGGAAACCGGCTTGGCCTTCTGATCTTCGTCGCAGAAGTAGGAGTTATAGAGCTGGAGGAAGATCCACTGGGTCCAGCGGACATACTTGGGATCGGTGGTATTGACCTCGCGATCCCAATCATAAGCAAATCCAAGTTCCTGAAGCTGGCGGCGAAAATTATTGATATTGGCCTCGGTGGTGACACGGGGGTGCTGGCCGGTCTTGATGGCATACTGCTCGGCCGGCAGACCAAAAGCGTCCCAGCCCATCGGGTGGAGGACGTTGTAGCCGTTCATCCGCTTGTAGCGGCCCACGATATCGGTGGCAGTGTATCCCTCGGGGTGTCCGACGTGGAGTCCGGCTCCGGAGGGATAAGGGAACATGTCGAGAATATAGTATTTGGGCTTCGACGCATCGAAGCCCTCCTCACCCGGACCGAGGGTGCGGTAGGTTTTATTCTCGGCCCAGTGGGATTGCCACTTGGGTTCGAATTGATCGAAGGGATAAGGCTTGCGTTTCTCAGACATGGTGTTGGTCGGGAGGGAAACCGCTGGCGGCGGGAAAAACACGCAAAAAATGACACACGCGGGCTTCAAATGCCGGGGATTGCCGGTTTGGGAAAAAGATTTGTTCTTGCAGGCGGCGACCCGCTCAGCGCGTAATCGCCAATCATATGAAACACACAATCTGCCTCGTTGCCTTCCTGCTCTTCCCACTGGCTTCCCTCGGGGAGGAAAAGGCCACCTTGATCTTCGAAGACGACTTCGAACGCACGGAGAGCGATGATTCGAAAGAGGAGATTGGCAAGGGCTGGTCCTCAAACAGCAAAAAACGGGCTAAGGGCAACAAACAGGTCGACTTAAAAGACGGCGCGATGCACATCACCTTCCACCCCGTTGCCGACCACGCCGTTTCCGTGGTTCACCCGGCGGAATTTCGAGATGGCCGGATCACCCTTCGCTTCAAACTACCGACTGAAAAAGACAGCCTCGGGTTGAACTTCGCCGATCTAAAATTCAAGGAAGTTCACGCCGGCCATCTCTGCATGACCAAGATCACCACGAAAAACGTCCAAATCAATGATCTCAAAACAGGCAATATGAAGCTGGCGATTCGAAAGGCCCGTCAGGACAAGACAATCACGCCGGAACAGCAGAAAATGCTCAAAACCAAAACCAAACGATTTACAAACAGACTCGAAGCCGCCAAATGGCACAACCTGTCCGTCACGATCAAGGGAGAGACCCTGACCATCGTCATCAATGAGAAGGAAGTCGGCTCATTCTCTTCCGAAGGAATCGCCCACCCGACAAAACGCACCCTCCGGGTGGCCGTCCCTGGGAAGGCTATTATTGACGATCTTAAAATCTATTCCCTCGGAAAGTAAGTCCGCGAAAAGGACAAACTGGGAAAGAAGTAGCAATAACACAAAGAAGAAGCCCCGTGGATCTCTCCACGAGGCCTTTGATCGTGCCGAGAAGATTTTTTTACCGCGTCCGCTGTCGGGCCTGGCTGATCGAGCGACTTGGCGACGAGGTGCTCCTTAGGGAGGCGCTTCGTGTCGACGTGCTGCGGCTTGAAGAGCTTCCTGAAGAAGAGATACGGGAAGGAGAACTTCTTGGAGTATAGGATGAGGAACGAATGACCGGAGTCGACTTGGTCTTGCCCGGGCTTGCACTCACCGTCTGGTATCGGCTCGAGCCGCTGGACCGCTGGTTAGACTGGCTTGAGGAACGGCGAGTCGGCGTAGCATAATTTGAAGAGCGGTAGCTGTCACTGCGGCTCGAACTCGAGCGAGTCGGCGTGGAATACCCTGAAGAACGAGTGCTGCCGTAGGAACGGCTGCTCACTGTTTCTCGCGAGCGGTTCGAACTAGAGTAGCTCGAGGGTCGGATAGAAGCCACCCCACGGGACTGCCCATGAATTACCGGCGCATAGCGTCCGCGATTACCGGCCACCACTGTTTGACGCGGGAGATAAGTCGGGCAGGCCAAACGGTGTCCGCGTCGGAATCCGGTCGGGTAAATTGGCGCCGAGAAACGACGGGGAGCAACAGCACAGTAAGTACGGATTCGTGGATCCCAGTAACGTCCGCAACTCCGGTCAAAATAGTGGCGGCGATAGGGATCCCAGGCCCATCGATCAAAGGACGTGGCCACAAATCCCACCTGAAGCGGAGCGAGACTTCCTCCCACGAACCCGGGATTTCCAAAGCCACCAACAGAGGTACCCACCGAGCCATACCCGTAGGTGGCGTAATCAGCGCAAGAAGTTCCCAAAAATGGCAGCGCCACAGCGGATGCGAGGAGTAAAATCTTCTTCATAACACTAAGTAAAACGTTGGTTTAATTTTCTATATTCACTCGAAAACAAACTATTTTAAAACTGCACCATAAATGATGGGCTTCAAAGAACGCTCCAGATTCCAGTTATAGGGCATCGTTTGCTCCATCGTAATCACGACCAGATCGTGCTTCGGTGAGATCCAGTAATGCGTGCTGGCCGCTCCACCCCAACCGTACTCACCAATTGCCGCATCCTTGTCCCAACGATCGTCGTGAGTGTAGCGCACGCAAAAACCCAAACCAAATCCCGTCCCGTGGCGTTCTTCCTCCCCAAAAGATATCGCTTTCAATTGCCTCGGAAGCTGGTTGGTCCGCATCAAATTGACAGTATCCTCCCGCAAATAGCGCTTTCCCTGAAACTCCCCACCATTTGCAATCATCTGCAGGAAGCGTGCATAATCCGTGATGGTCGAAATTAATCCGCTCCCTCCCCCTTTCATCGAGGGATCTTTAAAAGCGCGACTTCGGGCCGCCGGATCCACGATTCCAAGTCCACCCAGCTTCCGGGTACGATAGCTCGAGGAAAGCCTGCCCGCCTTTTGTTCCGGGACCGAGTAGGCAGTATCCACCATCCCAAGTGGTTTGATGAGTCGGGCACTGATGACTTCCTCGAACGGCTTCCCCGCCGCCTTTGCCACCACTGCGGCCAGCAAATCGCTGCTCACTCCATAAACCCAGCGCGTCCCGGGTTGATACATCAACGCCGATTTCCCAACATTGACGATAAGATCATTCAAGGTCCGTTGATCCGGCCCCGGTAATCCCTCACGATAGGACCGGCCCACCAGACTGCCCGCACGCAAGTTCGCGAAGCCTCCGGTATGACGCAGAAGATCCCGTAGCGTCGGCTTCCTCTTCGCAGAAACCGCATGCCCCTCGGTCACCAAAACCTCCGGCTTCGCCAACTCCGGAAGATACTTTTCAATCGGATCATCGAGGCTCAACTTCCCCTCTTCACAAAGCATCAATGCCACCGCCGAAGTGAGCGCCTTGGTCATCGAATAGATGCGGAAAAGCGTGTCATTCTCCATCGGTGCCTTGGTCTCCAGATCACGCAGACCAAAGCTCTCCTGATAAACGATCTCACCCTTGCGCAAAACGAGAACGTTCGCACCTGCCAGCTGCTTTTTACGAATGAAACCTTCCACAATCGGGCCCACCTTGGCCAGTTCCTCCGCCAACATCCCTGCCTTCGCCGAATCGGAAACCGGAAGCGGCTCCACCTTCAACTCCTTTCCGACTGCAAGAATGGGTAAAATGACTGCACACAACATTTTCATGACTGGTTTGTAAAAGAAGTATCGCTCCCCTGCATTCCAAAATTTCGGTCATTTTCTCAAAGCCAAGACGCCAGCTATTCTCTAACATTAGTGTCTTAAAGCAATGAAACCCCTTCACTCTGTCCCTCCGGGCCTTGCCATCCTCGGTTCGGCCTATTGGTTAGGTTCCTAAAACAACACCATCACCGCAATCTCTGAGAAGACCAAAATCATTCAAGAGAGACTCGTAGTCGTCGAAAAAGCCGCAGCCTCTGCTCCGATTGTTGTATCCTTAAAGACCAGCGCATTTCATCAACAAGGCTCTGGCTCCGTTACCTGAGACCGCTTCAATCTTCATCCCCAACATGGCATCGGCATACATTTTCTTGAGTTCGGCATTTACCTTCTCTTGCACCTTGAGCCATTTGGCATCGGCCACCTCCATCATTCCAAACTTAATTTGCCACCGGTTCAGCGTAGCCACCAAGATCTGTTTCTGCTGGCAAAACTCTCCTGACTCAGGCCTCCAACGTCGAATTTATGCAGCAAAAGGATGATTTCTTCGGCTTTATGCCTCTTTTTTTGTTCACTTTCTAGGATTTGGATTTCACCAAATCCTCTCACTCAACATGGACCACTTTTTCTGGCGGCGGCCAGAGTATTTCGTGGCTCAGGGCAATTGAGTGCGCCTGAGCCGGTAAAATCGACAAGGCACAGTTGGATCGTTTTCTGGTAAAAAGGTAGTTATACCGGGAGAGTTATCACTTGTGAAAGTAGAGCTGGGAAGGTCATTGAACCAAGTGATAAGGTCGTCAGAATATTGGACTTGGTCGGTCCAACCAGGTAAGGTTTGCCAGATCAGAGATATCTGGCCTGAGGGTTGAAACTCGAAAGTTAAGGCCGGAATGGCCTGAGCTACTACCAGTGTGCTCGCGGCCGAGCCCGCGTAATTCGAGTCCGTTACCGATACTTCGACCGCGTAGCTGCCAACTGCGGTCGGAGGACCGCTACTCCCGTTGTAAGTGACCGTCACAGCTAAGTCGGCAGGATCAGTTGCCACAATTACCGGCTTCGGGTTTCCATCGTAGATCTGTGCCAAACCGTCTAGAGTCACCGTTGCCGGAGCGGCAGAAATAACTAGCGTGCCACTAGCTGAGCCCGTGTAGTTCGAGGCCGCCACTGTTGCTTCGACTGCGTAGCTGCCAGCCTCGGTCGGGGGCCTACTGCTCCCGTTATAGGTGATTGTTACGGCGAGGCCAGCAGGGTTGGTTGTTGCCGTTACTGGTTTCGGGTTTCCGTCGTAGATCTGCGCTAGGTTATCCAGGGTCAGCGTCGCTGGATTGACCTGCCCATCGGAGGGGTCGTCCAAAGCCTCAACAAGAATATCAGCGACGAGAAAAAAGTTATCGCCATGTTGTTGAGTGGTAGCAGCCGTCAGGTCCCACTCATAGGCTATGAAGCCGAGGTTTATAGGCCCTTCGGTGTTTGAAAACTGTGAATTCTCAAAGAGCGGAATACCGTCAATATCTGCCGACCAAGTATTGTCGTTAAGATTTATTTTGACGAATAAATTGTATAATTCGCCGGGGATAAAGTCGAGTTGAGTATCGAATTGATTAACACCATCTTCTCTCCAGATTCCAAATTGGGAATTCAAGTCGTCGGGGTCCTGATTATCAAATCGAATAGAAGCAAGGCGATCTCCCCCAGCATTGTAAATACTGAAGTAGAAATCATCCCGCTGGTTGTTGGTGGAATCCTCGATACCGAGGATGGTATCGATTCCGATTATGGGTTTTCCTGTGGCAACGTGATCATACTCTAAGTTCAGGCCGACGAAGGTTAAGTCAGAATTAGGGCGCTCAAAACCAAGAGTGGCAACATTTAAGAGTGCAGGGAGAAGATTTTCCTCGATCGCCTGTGCCCCGGTAGTGACATCGTTCGAAATCCAACCGTTATTTCCAGCCCATTCGTTTGGGCCAGTGGTGAAGTCATCGAAATCGGTCTCATAAATAATTTCACCCTTTAAGACTGAGATCAGGAGAAGAAGTAAAGTGATGATTCTCACGATGAATTTTCGATCTACTAAGTTTGCTGAGGGAAGTCTTTACGAGATTATACTTGAGCACGAGCCATCTCCGAGAGGCGGCCAAATTTGGCCATGCCATGACGGTCTGTCTGTTCAGAGCTTCCGTCGAGATGAAGTGAGACGGAATCTCGCAATGCTCAAGGTGCTGGAGAAACCTTCATTTTACAGCGATTTAGGTGCCGTTGCCGTTGCCGTTGCCGTTGCCATTGCCATTGCCATTGCCATTGCCATTGCCATTGCCATTGCCATTGCCATTGCCGTTGCCCTGACCATGTCCGCGAAGGCGATCATTGAACTCTTCGAGAGTTACTTGACCGCTGTTATCTCGATCAAGACGCGCAAAAATAGAGGTAACGCGCCCCTTAGAGATGCGGCTTAGAGTCGGCATGGCTACAAATTCCTCGTAGGAGAGGAGTCCATCATCGCCAGCTATCTCACTGAACTTTATGGCACGCTTGGAGGAGATTTTTTCACGAATAGCTTCTTGAGCAGCCTTACGTTCTTCCAAAGATACTTTCCCGTCAGAATCGGCATCGATCGCAGAGCGCTGCTCTGCGCGGGCTTCCTTACGCAATTGCTTGATGGCTTGGCGCTCTTCTTCGTCGATCACGCCGTCCTGGTTCACGTCATAATTCTGGAGAAAATCGGGGAGTGTGCCATCGCCAAATGATTTGCCGGATTCTTGAGCAAGCGACATGTCCCCAAGTAAGGCTCCAGCGATAAAAATGTATTTTAGTTTCATAGCTTTGTGGATTTGGTTAGAAGGTTCTGGGGGGGAGGCTGGAATCCAGCAACAGGTTGGACGGACGGTTGGCAGTTCAAGTTACAAAAAAATACTTCTTTTGATTTTTTAGTGGAACGCAGTATTTTCAATGGTCCATTTATCGGCCAAGGAGGTCGAAAAGATTGGCCCCTGAATGGCCGGATGCGTCGCCATCACCAGCAGCTGCAGCTGCTGTCATCTCGAGGTTAGGGGAGTCTTCATCGGCGGGCACCATCTCTCCATTGCTGATGGCATTGTCGAGATCGTTTTCGAGCTGACCGACTACATCCTCCCACCAAGCGTAGTGATCGGAAAGATCCTCGGCTAGTGCCTCTTGCTGGCGGGAGGAAAGGAAGGGTGCTATGCTGGCTTCGAGGCTACTTCCTGGGGCCACTGGAGCAAGTGGTTGCCCATTTACCATCATGGCAGGGTGCGCATTTTCATGGTGCGCCACAATAAAAGGAAAGATGTCCTGTCGTTGTTCTTTGCTCAGACCGTAATTTCGTGAAAATTCGTCAAGGGTTTGGCGGGCGTCCTGATTAGTCCGAGAGACGATGCGGCTGACCTTAGCTAGCTCCCGAGATGTGAGATGGGCAGTGGTAGGCTCTGGGAGCGAGACTCGTGTCGCCTTATCACGGGTTGAGATCGAACGTTTCTCGTTTTTTTCGGATGAGCGATTCCGGGTGAGTTGTCCTGACCTTTGCCTGTCCGTCCTTTCAAGGTTAGAAGTCTCTTGGCTCACCTGCGAACGATCGAAAGTCTTCATGAAGACCAACGATCCTGACAATACCAGAAGAGTTACAGCAAGAATGAAGGAAATTCGTGACATGGTTTTAGATTACTTTTTTTGAGCCCATTCTTTTGAGAACTAGACTTTCGACTAACAAATTTACGATTCTTCCAACGCCTCGCTATAATCGCGTGATTTAGAGGGAATTGCAAGAATTATCATAGTTTCGTCTACATTCGAAAAGGTTGGAACTCGTGGTTTCGGAAGGTTAGACGTGCTGATTTTAGGTCCGTTACAAAAAAAAGAATTTTTTTCGTGGGTGTGATTAATTCGTGGTCACGAGGGAATTTTCTAAGCTGGAAAACGTGTGAACCTCCTAGAGGTGGAAGACGTAAACCATTGAAATGGCTGTGGATTTTCCATTACCAGCTGCGACAGCCAGCGCTAACTTTTGGAAAAGAGCCTTATTTCCGCTTTGGCGGCTAGAAATCGTGCGATTCTAAGATTTTTTGACTAGTTATTCCGATCTCTCTTACAAATCTGATCAAAAGAGTTTCGACATGAAGGTCAGCGATCTGAGCCTTACAATGATTGAAGATAAGAAGCTTATCGTGGTATCGCTCCCAAAATCTCCTAAATGTCAGGTTCTTATTGATCGTTTTTCGATTTAAATCGCAGATCAATGGCGCGCTGCAGACTTTTACGGTCTCTTTCTATTTTCTTTTGCTGGTCCGGCTTGAGGTGAGGTAGCATGCGATCGTGCAGTCCCAAGATGGCGCGGTAGTGGTCGGCAAGGGCATCTTCACGGCCTTTCCCGATCTCGGCGGAGGTCGTTTTGACTTCGCCGAGAACTTTGTCACGTTGGGACGGATCAAGGCTAAGAAGCTTTTCAAGGCGCTCCATGGTTTGAGTCTCCCACGCTTCGTGATCGTGGCCGGATTTGATCGTCCTTGGCTTTTCAGCCTCTAGGTGGCCTTTTTTTTCGCCAATGAGAAATCCGACTCCGCTACCACAAAAGAAGATGACAAGAAGAGCAAAAAGAATAGTGAGGTAATCGCGCAGAGTTGGTTTCATGGCGTATCGGGAGCGGCTGGAGGTTCGGTAGGGATGATCGGTTCCGGAGCGGGTGGGTCATCGCGGAGGATAAAGAAAACGAGAAAAATAATTGCCGCTAGAATTGCAGCGAAAAACGACCATTTACGCCAAGTAAATGCGAGAAGCAACGATTGGACGCTTTCGCGAAGACTCTTAATATTAATGCGGCTAGTGGGTTTCGCGTGATCGTTGGCTGCCGGGGTTTGAGCAGCTTTCACCAGGCGTATCCAAGGGTCGTCTTCGTCGTTCATACTACTGATCTGGTTCGAGCTTTTTGAGTTGTTCGCTGAGTTTCCGTCGAGCACGCATCGCGGTAACCTTTACTTTGGATTCTCCCCAACCGGTCAGATCGCAGACATCCTGCACGCTCTTTTCCTCAAGGTCGAGCAGCCTGATGACAATTTGCTGGCGGGGGTTGAGGGTGGATATGAGTCTGTCGAGGAGCTCCCGCATGGCAGCGAGGCTTTCTTTGTCTTCACCGGGTTGGCCGGCGAGGTTTTTTTCAAGGATTTCAGCCTGGGTTTCGCCAAGGTCAGAGTAGGTTACGAGAGGCCGGACCTTTTGGCGGCGAAGCCAATCGTAGCAGGTGTTAACGGTGAGTCGTGAAACCCAATGAGTAAAGGGCTGTTTGCCGGCAAATTGATCAAGTTTTAGAAAGATCTTGGTAAAGGCTTCCTGCGCGAGGTCATCGTGGTCGGTCGTGCGGCGAACCTGGTTACGAATGATTTTGGAGATGAGTGGATTGAGCAGATCGATTAAACGGCGCCAGGCCTCTTCGTCGCCAGCCCGCACGCGAGTTAGGAGTTCTGGAGAGACCGTCGGCGATTGATCCATAAGGCTGTGTCAGAAGTAAGCTGGCGCTATTTGCAGAAGCAAGAAATAATCAATGGATCCACCTTCGTCACTAATGACAGAAAGTCTTGGGGATCACGGAAAAGGAGCAGTGAACTAGAGCCTTTCGAGGAAAAGTTAATGCTCACTGAGTTTAATATCGAAACTAGAAAAGTCAGGCGCAAGTTTGGGCAAACAGATATCGTTATTCGTGAGAAAGATTTGAGAGCCTCATCCAGAGATCGGTTGCGCGTCCGTGTAACTATTTGAGCTTTGGGCTAATAGGAATTGAGAAAAAAGGGGAAGCTTACGCTTCCCCTAAATATCAGATCAAATCGGAAAATTTGAAAATCTATTCTCTATTTATTTAATCTCGATTGAAGCGAGAGAAAAAGCGTTCCAAAAAGCCTTGGATCCCAAAGGAAGGCTCCGTCCCAGATTTAACGTTTTCCACTGGAGCCTCTTCCTCAACAGGAGTCTCGTCTACGGGGTCCTCCTCAACAGGAGTCTCGTCTGCGGGATCCTCCTCAACAGGAGTCTCATCTACGGGATCCTCCTCAACAGGAGTCTCGTCTACGGGGTCCTCCTCAACAGGAGTCTCGTCTACGGGATCTTCCTCAACAGGAGTCTCGTCTGCA
>JAURPJ010000042.1 GCA_030835305.1 Verrucomicrobiota bacterium
CCGCAGACCAGGCTGGGCCATGACGACAGTCATGGACATCATCCAAAGTAAAAGTGCTGCAGTGAGTTTCCTTATCATTTCTTCGTTTGAGCATACGATAGGTCCGGGTTTATTTCATGTAAAATTAAAAATTCCTCGCTGAGGGGGCCTTTTGTTTTGGATTTTACACTGTTGTGCTGGGAAAACTCCGTTAGTATTCCTTCGTGAATATCTTGAATCGAATTGTTCTTTTTGGTGCAGGAATGGTGGGGGCGACCTTTGCCGATGAATCGGTGGTTCGGGAAATTCTGCCTTCAAAAGAGGAGTCGGCATGGCTGGAAATCGATTGGAAAACCGATCTTTGGGAGGCGCGTAAGGAAGCTGCTCAAAGTGGCAAACCTATTTATCTTTGGGAGATGGACGGGCATCCGCTCGGATGCGTCTGAAACAACGGAGTGGCCGACAGGTTGTTGGTCTTTGCAAACGAGGAAGTGCAAGAACTTCTGAAGGAAAAGTTCGTCCCGGTGGCTGCGGATGACTGGTATCAGCGGCGGCGAAAGGACAGGGTTGGTGAGTTCTTTGCGAAAGTGGTCGATCAGAGTCCAAGGAAAGGGAATCACACCAAGCAGGGGCACTATGTTTTTACCGCAACCGGAAAATTGCTCGGGTTCAATAATAACAGGGGGCCTGAAAGGCGGTTGAAGATGATGAGGGATGCGCTCACTGCGTGGGAGGAGCTCCCCGCAAGCGAGAGGACGATGGTGGTTCCCGCACCTGGAAAGAATGACGAGGGATTTCATCGTGAACTTCCGGAAGGCGGGCAAATCGTGAAGGTTTTCACGCGCTGCCTGGAGGAAAGAGAGGGTCGCTTGCAAAAGCTGTCAGCGGAAAAAATTGGAAACCTTTCCGCAGTGGATCACTTGTGGTTGCGCAAGGAAGAGATCATGAAACTGGAAGGACTGATCGAATCGGGAGGGGGGGAGATTTCAAAAGACCTTTCGCTGCGAATCGCAAGATTTCATCTTCGGGACAATACGAGGGGGGAGCCGCGCGACTGGAAGAAAGAAGAAGTCCGTGGATGTTCCTTAAAGGTTGATGGAAGGGGGAATGTGACGGGCAACTTCTTGATTGAGTCTGGCGATGGAAAGATGGGATATCAGGGAATGATTGAGGGCGTGATTACGTTGAGGGAAGGGCGGTTGACAAAGTTCGACATCCTGGTGATTGGTAATCATTGGGGACACAGCCGATACACCGGAGGGGCGAGACCGGGGCGGAATCCGATGGGGCAGGTTTTTCGACTCTCAGAGGGCAAAAAAGAAAGTGACCGAATTCCGCCCCAGGCGATCCGTTGGGCACCCGGATATTGGGAGCCGGAGAAGTGAAACAGCCATGTCCACGCTCCCAATTAAAACAGGACTCCGATGGCGCATCCTTTTTTTGAAAAGGATCTGGTGCGATCTCTTCGCGAGAAATTTCGGGAAAGGATCGAGAGGTTCGTTGATCAGGATAATATCGCCCTGATACTCGTCCATGAAGGCATTCATGGCATGATAGGTGTCGTCGTTATAGACGAGGAAGCTTGTAACGATGAGATCGACTTCGGAAGATCAAGTTCTTCGCGACGGCTGGCCAATGAGGTGAAAGTTTGAATGTTATTCAAGGCTAGTTGCTCCCTGCAGAGCGAAAGGGCAGTGGGAGAGAAGTTCGTCAGGGCAAAAGTTTCTTCGTCGACGCGGGCGTTTCCAAAGAGGGATTTGATTACTGGGCGAGTTCGGCTTCCAGATTTTCGATTTGAGTGCTGAGTTCCTCCCATTTTGAATAGGCAGTTTCGAGCTTTTGGGAGATGGCCTCGTAAGCGTTGGTGGTCTCGCGGAGTTTTTCGGCATCGCTTACCACTTCAGGCGATTCGAGATGGGTGGTGAGCGTGGCTTGCGCTGATTCAAGCTCGGCGATGGCTTTCTCGACGGAGGTGAATTCGCTCTGGAGAGGTTTGAGAACCTTGTTGCGTTTTTCGCGGATGGCGGCGTCGCGCTTACGGCGTTCTTTTGAGGAGAGTTGGGGTTGGCTCGGGGTCGGTTGGGGGCGTTTTGGAGAGGATGGTTCAGCTGGCGTGCTTATGTTGCTTTCCTCTTCTTCGATTTTATCGAGGTAGTAGGTAAGGTTGCCGGCGAACATGCGCGGGTCTTCATTCGGGCGGAACTCCATTGTTTTTTGGACGATGGGGTCGAGAAAGTTTCGGTTGTGCGAAACGATGAGGAGGGTGCCGGGGTAGTCGATGAGTGCTTTTTGCAGGATGTCCTGCGATTGCATGTCGAGGTGGTTGGTGGGCTCGTCGAGAATGAGGAAGTTGGCGGGTCGGACGAGCATGCGAACAAGGGCGACGCGGGAACGTTCGCCACCACTCAGGACGCCAATTTTTTTGAAGACATCGTCCCCTCTGAAGAGGAAGCAGCCGAGGACATCGCGCGCGGACATGGTGGAGCCGCGGGTTTGGATTTGTTCGACGGTTTCGAGAACCGTCAGGGTGGGGTCGAGTTCGTCGGCATGGTTTTGATTGAAGAAGGAGGGAAGGGTTTTGGGGCCGAGTTCGTGGTCGCCGGTGAAAGGGGCCTCTTCCCCGGTGATCATGCGGCAGAAGGTGGACTTGCCGGCGCCGTTGGGGCCGACGATGGCGATTTTTTCACCACGGGTGATTTCGAGGTCGAGGTCCCGAAAGACGGTGAGGTCGCCGTATTGTTGGGCGGCGTTTTCGAGCTTCGCAACAAGATGGGTGGAGGCGGGAGGGTCGGGGAAACGGAAAGACATCACCGAATCCTCAGCGTCGATCTCGATGCGTTCGATTTTGGCGAGTTGTTTGATGCGCGACTGGACTTGCGAGGCTTTGTTGGCCTGGGCGCGGAAGCGGTTGATAAATTGTTCGGTTTTGGCGATCTCGCGGTCCTGGTTTATCTTTTGTTTGCGGAGGTTGTCCTGGCGCTCCTTGAGCTGGGTTTCGTAGGAAGAGTAGTTGCCGGTGAATTCCTCGGCGCGGCCGTGGTGGAAGGCGATGGTGCGGGTGGTGAGACCGTCCATCATGGAGCGGTCGTGAGAGATGAGAATGATGGCGCCCTTGTAGCCGTGGAGGTAGGATTCCATGAAGCGTTGCGCGTTAATGTCGAGGTGGTTGGTGGGTTCATCCAAGAGGAGGACTTCGGGCTCGGCGAGGAAGAGCTTGGCCATGGCGATGCGCATTTGCCAGCCGCCGGAGAACTCGCCGCAATCGCGATCAAAGTCGTTGTGCTTAAAGCCAAGTCCGGTGAGGACCGCTTGGATTTTCGGTCGCATACGGGCTGGGTCGTGGCCGTCGAGTCGGAGTTCGAGTTCACCGATTTTGTTGAGGAGGTTAGAGAAGGGGGCGGAGCGTGGATCAAGCTTCCCGAGTTCTATGGAGTAGCGGTCGATGTCTTCCTGAATGGCCTTGGTTTCAGCAAAGGCGGACTCGACTTCATCATAAAGCGAGACGCCTTTGATATGGATCCCTTCCTGGGGAAGGTAGCCGATGCGGTGATGCTTTGGTTTGGTGATTTCGCCGGCATTTGGTTCAAGGACGCCGCCGATACACTTCATAAGAGTGGACTTGCCGGCTCCATTGTGTCCGGCGAAGGCAATGCGCTCCTTCTCTCCTAGGGAAAAGGTAAGGTCTTTGAAAATAACACGGGGTCCGAATTCCACACGGAGGTTTTTGACTGCGAGCACGCGGGAGGGTTAGTCGAGACGAGCAGAATTTAGAATCAAAAACCGACGAGGAAAGCCGTTGAATAGAGTGGTTTTCGGAATGGGGTGGTTGGGGGAGGGGGATCTCCCTCGCTTTCGCAGACCATAATTAGTTTTGCCGATGAAGTGGCTTGATCCGCATTTTGCGGAACTTCACCCAACCGGCGTGGCCTTCGGCGCCGTAGGTTTGGATGGCGAGGTAGCCGGGAGCAAGATGCTTTGCGAGGCGTTTGGCGTCTTGGTAGTCGACAATTTTTTGGCCGTTGAGCCAGACCTGAATATGAGGGCCGAGTGCTCTGATCCGGAGGGAATTCCAGGCCTTGGGCTTACGGAATTGGTCGTTGGTATCTCCCTTGTCGAGCCAGTCGCTGAGATAGAGTCCGACCGGTTCCCCGGCAGCTCCGCGACCGATATTAACTTGAAGACGATCGCCCTTCTGTTCCGGATGGTAGCGAAGATAGATGCCGCTATTGTATTTGCCGTGTTCGTCAATCTTAAAGTCCAAGATGACTTCAAAGTCCTGAAACGTCGCTTTTGACAAGAGGAGGCCCGAGCGCTTGGGGTCACCGTCCTGACCACCGGAAAGGACACCCTTCTGATAAGACCATTTGGCACTCCCTTTCGAGGTCCAATCATCAAGGGAGTTGGAAGGAAAAAGGGAGAGTTCTTCCGCGTGAAGAACAGAGCCGGCGAAAAATAGGAGGAGAACGCGAATCATGGGATGATAAATCTTGGAACGGTTTGTGATTGAGGCAATCAAATTGAGTGCTGGCAGGTGATGTTGTGAGATCGAAAGAATGACGTTCGTGCTGCCGTCATACTAAATTGCCTTGTCCCAAAAGTGCCCGCCCGGGGAAGTAGACTGAGATCGTCGAAGTGATTTTCACGAGGGTGGAGTGCCAAATGAGCTGGTGACGATGAGGGTGGGAAACCGTTCGATTGGAGCGCTCATGCTGCGAGTCTATTTTGCCATAGCCTTGTCGAGAACCTCTTTGAGTGTCACGGATTTGCCTCCACGCCGTTTACTTTCGTCGGCGGCTTCCATGAAGGTGAACAATTCGATGGTCTCAGTCGCTGAGACAGGCGGGCTTTTGGTCTTAAAAAACTTAACGACTTCAACAACCAAAGGGGCATATCCGTCATAGGCTCCGACGGCGACCTCTTCCCCCTTTGCATTGCGGGCGATGCCTGAGTAGCCTTTGCCTTCTCTGAAAATTCCGGTTCGTCCATCTTCCCAGGTGCCTTCCACCTCGATCAAGCCGTCTGAGGTCGTTCTCCGGATGACGGACTGGCATCCGGTTCCCATGACGGTGAAGAGTGACTCGCAACCGTGCACGCCATACCAATAGAGATCAGGGTGGTGGGGCTCGATTTTTGCGGGACTGGAACACAGAGCGTAGGTGACTTTGCCAATCGATCCTCCCCGAACGGCCTGGGTGCTTTTGCCATAGCGGAGTGATGACGATGAAAAAACGGGAACACCTGCTTCCTTGGCAAGCTTGTAGATTTCAAGCGCGTCGCTCAGGCTGCCGGCGACAGGCTTGTCGAGAAAAAGGGGCAGGCCTGCCGCGATCACTGGCTTTGCTTGTGAGAGATGGGGCCGGCCGTCGACACTTTCAATCATGACTGCGTCGACCTTGCTGCAGAGGTCTTCGATGGTTTCACAAATCTCAACGCTAAAGTCTTCTTTCAGGGTCTTGGTATAATCATCGACTCTAGAAATACTCGTTTCGATGTCAGGGCTTCCTCCTTTAAAGGCCGCAACGACTTTGGCTCCTGA
>JAURPJ010000002.1 GCA_030835305.1 Verrucomicrobiota bacterium
GCAAGGTCTTTGGGTCCAAAGTCCTCTCCCACCCTGCCCTCGTCAAATTGATGGAAGTCCACTTCGAGCCGGTTGCGATTTATAACAACGCGAAAGGGAAGGATGCCAAGATCCTCAAGGAATTCAAGGAAGCCGCCTGGGACTACCAGGTCATCCGCTTCATCACCCACGAGAAGGAAGATATCATTCCCCATCGGGATAAAATCAATACCGTCCCGGCCGTCGCTGCGCGCATGATCGCGACGCTGGAAAAGAAAAAGCGCGAAGTCCCGGAGGAGCTTCGCGCTTTGGTTCAAAGGTAATTCGGTAGGTTTACTTGGCAGCCGCGAAGTTGGCGGCAACCACGTCCCAATTGACCACGTTCCAGAATGCGGCGATGTAGTCGGGGCGACGGTTTTGGTAATTGAGATAGTAAGCGTGCTCCCAGACATCGAGTCCCAGGATGGGGGTGCAGCCGCAGACTCCGGCGGCCTCGCCCATAAGCGGGTTGTCCTGGTTGGGAGTGGAACAAACGCCAAGAGTTCCATCGGCCTTCACGCCGAGCCAGGCCCAACCGGATCCGAAGCGGGTGGCACCGGCTTTGGCAAATTCCTCCTTGAAGGCGTCGAAGGATCCGAAAGCAGCATCGATGGCAGCAGCGAGATCACCGGAGGGTGCGCTGGCTCCGCCGGGAGCGATCACCTTCCAGAAAAGGCTGTGGTTGAAATGACCGCCGCCGTTGTTGCGAAGAGGCGCAATGTCCGCGATTTTCCCCTGAAGTTCCTCGAGGGAAAGTTCGGCGAGTTCAGGATGCCCTTCGAGGGCTGCGTTTAAATTCGTGACGTAGGCGTTGTGGTGCTTACCGTGGTGAATTTCCATGGTAGCCTTGTCAACGTGGGGCTCGAGGGCGTCGTGCGAATAACTGAGTTCAGGAAGAGTGTGGGCCATTTTCTAATAGAGTTTGATTTTGATCGATTGCGCTTCCAAAGTCGGGGGGCGCTCACGTGGTGTTAGAATTGCATTTTATCCCCCAACCGCAAGAGACAAACCAAGATCCCATGAACGAATTACTCAACCACCCCTCCCTGATCCCCTCACTCGCCGGTTTTCTTGGCGGTGTGTTCTTCACCTGGATTTTTGCCGCCACCAAGGGGAAAATCACCCGATCGGTGGCTCTTGCCAAAGAAAAGGTGGCCGAGGAAAAATTAAATGCCTTCCAGAGCAAGATCTCCGCTCTAGAGACCGAAATCTCCGCCCTCCGTTCCTCCGAGAGCCGGTTTCTCAAGCACCAGGGCGAACTCGAAGCCCTCGCCAAGGCTGACAGCGAGCGCCGCGAGGAGATGCTGAAATTTCTCGAAGCCACCCAGACCACCCTGCAGGACGAGCTGAAAAAGCAGGAAGCGACCCTGAAAGAGGCGATCAAGGAAATCCAGCCCGTCCACATCACCCAGGTTGCACCGGCGGCCCAAGCAGCCCCCGTCGCCCCGGAACCGATCCCTCAGCCAGCGAGGCCCCAATCACCGGTTCATGACGACCGGGATTTCGTCCCTCTTCAGAATCCGGTACCCGATGCTCCCGATGGGGAGAAATTCGAAGGCTTCGCCCCGGATCCAAATATTGCCAAAGCGGAATCGGCCGCCAACGCCCTTCGCGCGGCTCTTGAAGAAGGGAATCCATGAAAACCGCACTTGTCACCGGAGCCTCCTCGGGGATTGGCAAAGCCATCGCCAGCGCCCTGATTGACCAAGGCATGACCGTCATCGGTCTCTGCCGCTCGGTCGCTCAACTTCCGGACGGGGTCACGCCGCTCTCCTGCGACCTGCGGGAAGAAAGCGCGATCAGGTCCGCCTTCGAGGAGCTCGATTCTCTCGATATCCTCGTGAACTCAGCCGGATTGGCCTATCTCGCCCGCATTTGCGACGGAGACCCGTCCGACTGGGAGGAAATGTGGCGCGTCAACGTGCACGCGCTCGGATTGTGCAGCCAGCTGGCTTTACCCCTGTTCCCGGCAAGCGGCGGCCATATTCTCAATCTCTCCTCGATGTCCGGCCATCGCGTTCCTCCGACAGGTGGTTTTTACGCGAGCACGAAATTCGCCGTCCGCGCCGTTTCGGAAGCCCTGCGTGCCGAGCTGAAGAGTTTGGGAAATAAAACTCGAATCTCCTGCCTCTCACCCGGCTTCGTCGACACCCCCCTTCTCGAGAAATATTTCGCAGGACGCGAAGATCAACTTGCCGAGACCCGGGCCAAGATCGACATGCTTACGCCCGAGGCCATCGCCGAGGCCGCAGTGCACATCCTGACTTCGCCGGCTGGCGTGGAAATCAATGATATTTTGATGCGTAGCGCCGACCAGGCGATGTAGCCGGCACGCGGGATTCTACTCCTCTTCGGAGGCAGCTTCCGGCTTGGGGGTCTCTTCGCCCTCTTTCGGAGCTTCTGCTCCTTTTTCAGCTGGAGGTTCAGCGGCAGGTTCGGTCACTGCTTCAGCCGTGGGTTCGGAAACTTCCGGAGTGCTTTCAGCGGCCCTGGCCTCTTCCGGCTCTGGCCTGGCCTCTTTTTTGGCGGCGGCCTTCCGGGCTGGCGGAGCATCACCTTCACCCCGCTTGGCGATATGCACCGTGGTGTCCGAGAGGAGAATGATGTGTCCCTGGCTCAGGAGCCACTGGAAGTCCTGGAACCAATCGTGTTTCTGCTCGGCGCTGACCCCGGCAGGCATGACAGCTTCCCAAAATTCCTTGAGAGCCACGCCTGAGTTTTGCAAAAGATGATCGATGATCGCCCGTGGTCGTTCGGCAAGCGGGGTGTCAGTCGGAACGGCATGCGGGCGGGAAGGACCCACCTTGAGCTTCTTCTTCCACTTGAAGACCGCAACGTGACGACCGGAGAGCTGGCGGCAAACGACCGGCATTAACTTGGCGGGGTAGCGTTTTTCTTCGGCAACGCTGCGCTTGAGCAAGGTGAGAAGCCCCGGCGAAAGAAGGTTGCCACGAATGTCGCCGATGACCCACGCGCGATCGGTTTCCTCAAAAACCTCGGCAAAATGATGCTCGGCAAAATGGCGCTCCACAGACCGGGCATCGTCAAACAATTCCACCGGCTTTTCTTCATCAGGCGCTTCCTCCTCTTCGGCTGGTGCTTGTTCGGCAATCGACTCGGCTTCTTCGGCAGCCGGTGCAGATTCTCCGTCAGCTGGCGCCTCTGCGGCTGCTACCCCGACTTCTCCCGCTGGCTCTTCCGTCGCTGGGGCCTCGTCGGTTTGCCCGGAAGCCTCTTCGACAACTTCGGGTTCAGCTTCCGGAGAAGCGCCGGTTGCTTCTTCCGTCGCGTCATTGGCTTCCGCTTCCTCGACTGCGGGCTCTTCTTCCTTGGGTTCGGCAACCTTCCACTTGGTCACCGTCTTCATACTTTCAAGCCAGGCCTCGACCGCTTCCTCGCCATGCTCGGTGCGCACCTTTGCCTTATAGGCATCGAGTGACATGTTGGAGAAGCGTTCGCGATGAAGCGCTCCCAGTTTCTCCTGATATCCGTGGTAGTTAGGTGGCCCCAAAAGTTCGTTGCTGATTCCGCAGCGGGCAATGGCCGAGAAACTCCCTTTGGGGGCTTCGCCTTCCACTTGCACTTCGTCATAGAATTTCTTCAACCAATCGCTCCGCCAAAGATGGCGCATGGCCTCGTCCTTGGTCAGCCAAATCGATTGATCTTCCCGGCAACGGAAAAATTTTTCCCCGGTCGATTCAAAGGTCACGCGGAATCGATCACGGCTTTGAAGAAGAACCTTCGCCAAATCAAAAACCGAAAAAGTCTGACCGGAGTCGATCACGCGCTTCGCGAGCAAATCAAGGCTCTCCTCTGCAGGCATTAACCGCAGTTCGAAACCCTCGGGTGGCTCCACTTCCTGACGTTGCGGGCGGCGATCGTCATCGCGACGTCCGCGACCTCCACCTCTCTGGCCGCGCCCCCCTCCGCCTCCACCGCCACGGTTGTCCCGGCGGGGACCACCACCGCCACGACGATCATCACGCCGGCCTCCGCCGCCACGCCTGTCATCACGGTCACCGCGATCTTTAAATTTCTTGAGGCTTTTGGACTCCGATGGATCCCGGGCCCAGGCAGGGCCGAAATTCAAACCGGACAAATCAAGAGCTCCGTCGTTTTCAGGAGGTTGTGGAGTTTCTTCACTCATAGGTGCAGGGGGAAATAGAAGCACACCGACTGCGGGTTAGAAAGCATCCATCGTTGGTTTTTTCATAAAATCTGAGACCCTCGCTTTGTGCCCCAAATCTTTCCACTACGGCTTTCTGCAACCCGACACCGGGCTCCTCTTCGCCGGAGATCTTTTCACCGATCACTTCGGAAAACCATCTCCGCCTCCGGCCATCCTCAACGATGACAGCGCGATGGCCCACGCGAGCATCAGGACAGCGGCCAGGCTGGACCTCGAAGGAGTGATCCTCAACCACGCTCGAAAATCGGAGCCGTCTCAAATACTACTCTCCCTGATCGATCTGGCGGATAACCTTTAGGAAGGGCTCCAGATACTTCTCCGCCTTGGCATCGCCGACTCCTTTCACAAGAAGCCCGGCATCCATCGTTTTCGGGCGAAGTCTGGCGAGATGCTCCAGGGTATCATTTGAAAAAATCACGTAGGCGGGAACCTGCGCCGCCTTGGCCAGACGCATCCGCACGTCCTTGAGCCGGTCATAAAGTCGTCCGTCGAATCCAAGATCCTTCAGCTCCAACCCATTGGACGGAGTTTTTGAATTGCCGTCACCGGACGGCCACTCGAGAGAATAGCTCGTCTTTCCCATCATCACTTGCTCGCCGCGGGGAGTCAGGGTGACCAGCGGATACTCGCCCAATTGGGTCACGATCAAGCCGCCGTTATTAAGGCTTCGGGCCAGCGCATTGAGGTAGGCAGTGCCTTCTTTCTTCAAAAGTCCATAGGTCTTCAATTCGTGCAAACGAACCCGCAGGACCTCCTGGGACTTGCTCCCCACGAGCATTTGGACAATCCGGCCACGGCCAAAGATGCCCTCCCACCCGGTCGCGGTACGGCGCGACATCCGCGCGACCCCGCTGAGAAATTTACGAACGATCAGGTCCTCCTCATCGGTCGGCGCGCGACGCTCGCTGTTCTCCTCTCCACGACAAACATCGCAGCTTCCGCAAACCGGAGCATCTACTTCACCGAAGTATTCCAGCACCCACTGTTGACGGCAGGTGTTGGCGTAGCAAAGCTGCACCATTTTCTCGAGCTTCTCACGATCTCGACGTTCCTTCTCCTCAAGCGCCGCCTCGTCCAGAGTGAGGTCCCGCCTCAACACGCCCGGTCGAAGAAGACGCGTCCCTTTGGCTCTCATCCCGGGAACATCGAACCGCTCCAACCAGCGACCACGCATCAAGGCACCGAGCGCAGCTCCCACCGCCATGCCGTTTTTGGCCCCGATGGCGTCCTTCACTTCATCCAAAGTACGATGACTCTCGTAATTATCATCGGCGTCATTGAGAAAAAACTGGTAAACATCCCGGATCATTCCCGCCCCGGGATTCACCCCGTCGATAAAAAACTCCTGGGTTCGCGTATCAGCGTAATTAAAAAGCAATTCACAAACCGAGGCTTCACCATCCCGGCCGGCACGACCGGCTTCCTGATAGTAGGCCTCGACACTACCGGGAATTTCAAAATGGACCACGAAGCGGACGTCGGAGCGATCAATCCCCATCCCAAAGGCATTAGTCGCCACTGCAATATCAGCCTTGCGCGAGATAAAGGCATTCTGGGTCTCCTCGCGCTCCATGTCGCTCATGCCTCCGTGATAGGCGATGCAACTTAAACCCCAGGAATGAATGGTCTCCGCC
>JAURPJ010000043.1 GCA_030835305.1 Verrucomicrobiota bacterium
GTCGTCATTTTTCCCTTTCCCTTTCCCTTTCCCTTTCCCTTTCCCTTTCCCTTTCCCTTTCCCTTGCTCCTCCTCATAATCTGAGTCATCGCTATCCTGTCCGTCCTGTTCGTCGTCATTAGGATTACCGTGATTCCGCAGGTTGGCAATGAACTCGTCCAAGCTGATCGCTCCACTTTCATCGGCATCCAAACGTGCAAAAATTGAGGAAGACCGCTCCTCGGGGACTCTGGATAATCCAGGTATTAGAGCAAATTCATCACGCGAAATTACCCCATCCTCACCGGCAATTTCTGTGAATTTTTCCGCCCGCCTTTCACTAATTTGCACCCGGACAAGTTCAGCCGCAGCTTGTATTTCTACTCTGGAGATTCGTCCATCTCCATCCATATCAATTTCAGTGCGCAAGTCGTTACGTGCTTTTTTGCGTAATGCCTTAATTGCTTGGCGTTCTTCTTCGTCGAGATGCCCATCCTTGTTAGCATCGAATTTTCTCAGGTATTCTGGGAGCTGACCATTCCCAAAGGATTTTCCGTCCGCATTCACTAGTAACACGCTTAAAAAAGCGGTAGGTGGAAGCAGTAATTTTTTTAATTTCATAGTTCTTTAAGTAACGGGGTTTTACGAGTTTTTAAGTTCTCGTTTCAATTGGTTAGACGGACAAAGAAAGAGGCAAGTTACATTGCTTCTCATTTTTTGATATAGACTATTGAGGTGTCAGTGAGGTCCTGATCATAATGGCGCCGAGCCTGCTGGACTCACCTATGACAGGATGACCACCAATTCCAATTCAGCTGACAACAGAAGAACCCCACCGGATTGACCTTGGTCCGGCTGAAAGAGTTCACTAAGGTATTTTCGACACCATCGAGACGGCCGAGCGAACCCTCCCCGAAGTCAGCACGAGGGCGAGCCTCGGAGTCATACTCACCAAGCTTTGGAAATCTCTCTGGGCGCCGGCCTCTGAAAAAATCGACCCATCCAAACCGGTCAAAATTGCTCCCGTGGGAATGCTGCACGCCATTCCATGGGCCACCTTGCGTCAGAGGGATGGCAAATACCTCTGCCAAACTCTCGATGAAGCCCGCGTTCTCGCACTCACCGGCAAATTCCCTGAATCTAAAACAATCGATGAGTTTTTAGCCATCGGCGTCCAAAGCGATCCCGGTTCGCTTCTCGATCAAGGCAGCTTCCCCTTCGATAAAAGGCTCTCGCGAATTATCGGCGACCTCCCAGCTCTCCCCGGATTCACCAAAGAACTTTCCAAATTAGGAAGACTCTCGTACTTTAACCCGGACAGAGGAGCATTTCTCTCACTCCTCCAAAAAACAACCCGCCGTGATTCGCCTCGACAGCCATGGATTCATCATCAAGAGCGAGGAAGGAAACGGCTTCCGCGAGGGACTCTTTCTTGATCGTTGTGGGGCAGAGAACATTCTCTTCGCCCGCTACCAAAATCCAAAAACCGGTGCTGCAATCGGCCTCGAAAAAACCCCCAAAATTTCAATGTGGCGTCCACGGAGAAACAGCCGTCAATGGTTGAAAGGCCAGAACAAAAAAAGTCTCGCTAGGCAGGAAGATCTACGCGGAACGTCGTGCCTTGACCGACTTCACTCTCCACTGAAATCTGCCCCCCGTGGGCTTCCACAATCGCCTTGGTGATTGGAAGTCCAAGGCCAGTTCCGTTCCGGCCACTTCGCGTCCGAGCCTTGTCCACCCGGTAAAATCGCTCGAAGACTTGCTCCTGTGCCGCCGCATCCATTCCAGGTCCGGTGTCGCTTGCCGACCAATAGATCCCGGATCCACGCTTCTTCAATCTCACCAAAATCCCGCCGCCTTCGTTGTTATACTTCACCGCATTACTCAGGAGGTTCAAGAGAGCCTGCCGCATCTTCTGTGAATCAAATTCCGATTCTACTGACTCCAGATCGCATCGAATTTTGATCCCCCGCTCATCAGCCAACGGCTCAATCATCCTCACAACTTCACGGGTTAGATCCTCGAAGTTTCCACGCTCCGGGCGAAGATCAAACTGCCCAGAATCCACCTTGGAAAGCTCCAGCAAACTATCGGTCAAAGTCCGCATGTGCTGGGCTGAATCCATGCAAGTTTGCAAAGCATCCTGATACTTCTCCGCAGACCGTTCACGACTCAGCGCAAATTGGCTTTTGGCAAGTATCACCGCGATCGGTGTCCGCATTTCATGAGAGGCGTCCGCCGTAAATCGAACCTGGTGCTCAAACGAAGTTTCTAACTTATCGAATGTCTCATTGAGCACGCTGGAAAGCTGGCCCAATTCACTCCCGTTCTCGCTGATCGAAATCCGCTGCGAAAGATCGCCCTCGGCAATCCGATGGGCGGCGTCACTGATCGCCTCGATGGGTTTCAGTGATCTCCCGATCAACAGCCACCCGACCAAGAATCCGCCGCCAACAATAAGAAGCCCAATTCCAGTCAGCTTCTTTTCTAGCTTGGAGAGCTCGGTTTCGATCGGCGCGATCGAAGTTCCAATCAATAAAAATCCTCGATTCGGGCTGGCATGAATGATTTCACGATACCCTTGCCTCGTTCTTTTCGAAAACCGATCCCCACCGCCCAAAACTCCATCCGGTAGGAGTCTCAATCCCTCCGGTGCATTCTCCGAGACAAATCGAACGTCGCCCTCCCGATCCCAGTGAACGACGAAGATATTCTCCTCTGCAAGTTCCCCGATCACCTCACCCAGGGTCGGTCCTCGATCCTCAAGTTCGTCCCGCCTGTCACCCGGACCGGGTCCGCGCCGACCACCTTCCGGCCCAGGACCGGATTGCGCTTCAAGATCAACGCCCATCCCATCAAGCAGATCGGGTCTCGTAAGACGTCGGTTGCGCGGCGGCAGCTCCCGACGTCTCTCCATTCTCGGCAAAAGACGCGTGATCGGATTATTCAATTCACGATCCAGCACCTGATATTTGATCTCCCGCTGGTTGCGATAAAACGCCACCAACAAGGCCGCGATAATACCCGCCAAAAGCAGGAGATACCAAAGCTGAATCCGCCAGCGAATCGATTGCAGAAAAATCCTCATCTAGATTGATTTGACAATATAACCCTGGCCACGCCGCGTCTTGATAAAATCCTTCCCAAATTTCTGGCGGAGTTTGTAAACATAGACATCGAGCATATTCGACATCGACTCGTCGTTCTCATCGAAAAGATGATCGTATAAAAAATCACGCGTCACGACTTCATCACGATGCTTGATCATGAGCTCGGCCATCGCGAATTCCCGCGCCGTCACCTCCACTTTCTTGTCGCCCAAGCGCAAGGTCTTTGCGGTCGTGTTGATGGTGACATTTCCGACCGTCACCTCCGGACGATGGTCCCCGCCCTTTCTTCGCATCACCGCCCGCACCCGCGCCACCAGTTCCGTCAGATCAAATGGTTTTGCCAAATAGTCGTCCGCCCCGTGATTCAATCCCTTCACCTTGTCGCGGACCTGGTCAAGAGCCGTTAGCATTAAGACCGGGGTTTGCTTCTCCCTGCGCAACTTCTCCAAAACTTCCCAACCATCCATCACCGGCATCATCACGTCCAGCACGACAATGTCGTAGTCCCAGTTCAGTGCCTTGTAGAGACCCTCCTCGCCATCCGCCGATTCGTCGACCGCGAACGATTCCTCCCGCAGCGTCTCCACCACGACTTCCCGCAAATCATCCTGGTCCTCTACAACAAGCACTCTCATAAACGAATCAGGCTATCATCGACACCATGAATAAAAGATGAATGAAGAAAAAAATACCCGTCAAGGACCACACAAGTTTATCAAAAGAACGAGGACGTGCTATTTGATCAGCACGGGTTTGGCCCCGGTGATTTGGAGTTTCTTGAACCTGGCGGTGAGAACCAGAGCGTTGGCAGCGGTGGCATTGATCCGGGGTCCGGCGCTGTAATCCTGCGGATTGTTGTCGCGATTAGGTTGATAGTAAAAGTTTCCCTCGGGAGTGTGGGCCATCGCGAAGTGCCAACGGTTGTAGTCCATGAGCTTGCGAAACTGAACGGGGTCGGCGAGGGCTCCAAGGCCGGTCCAGGTCAGTCCGAGGAGGGGAGAACCGTGGGTATCTGGAAAGGTCTTGGGATAATTTCCAATACATCCGGCGGTGAGGAGGGCAAATTCACGATACTCCTTCCCGCCGACGGGACTGACATGGTGGGCGAGCGCGGTGATGCCGGTGCGACCCATGTCGGCGTATCCAGGATTTCTGCGACCACCATCCTTATACCAAACATAGCCGATGTCGTTGGTCCCTTTGGCGACGAAGTCATGGGTGGCCCGGAATTGGTCGACGGGGACATCATGACCACAGCGCATCATCATGCCAAGGGTCATTTTCGCCTGCATCGTGATGGCATTGATCGCTCCGTAGCCGTTTCCGCCAGGCCTGTTCGCGGGGCGGTGTCCCCAGCCCCCGTTGTCCATCTGTGCTTTCAAAAGCCACGTTTTAATCTGCTCGAGCTCGGGCTTGATCCACTCCTGTCGGGTGAGAATGTAGTACTCGCAAAGGGCGGTGCCGTAGAGGGTGTATTTCCAGCAATCGAGCCCGCCGTAGTCGATCTTGTCGTTGGTTGATTTCGCGAAGGTGCGCATCGATTTCTCAACTGCAGGAAGGAAGTCCTTGTTCCCGCTACCCAGTAAGGCGAGGGCGGCGAAGGTATCGGCATCAGGACGCCCATTCCAGAGGCCATCGGGACGCTGAGTTTTAAGGAGAAAGGCGTAGCATTCCTTGAGAATCAGATCGGTCTTGGGGCAATTGTAGGGGAAAGTCTTGGAAAACGAGCCGTATTTCGTAGGGAGGGCGAGGGTGACGTTCTCATTCTTTCCATTCCGAATGATCTGAAGCGAAATCTTTCCTTTTGCCGAGTCCAACGCCTGGCCAAACTCCATCATGGGGCCTTCGTAGCCGAAAAATTTGGGGCCGTAGCCGAACTTGTGGGGTTCGGAAAACGGAGTGTCATTCACTCCCACAATACGGTCACCGACTTTCAGGGCGGCATGGGCCGGAGTGTCCGGGAAAAGGTAGGCGACTTCGAATTCCTGCGGTCGTTCGAGGTGGATTTTCGCCCGTGCCCCGGTGACGCCAAGATTGATCAGCCAACCACCCGCTTCGGCATCGGAGACCGCCCGGGTTTGCTTGTTCCAGGTGGCGTTTTTGCGGAGAGCATGGCCGGGAGGAATCGTGGCAACCAGGGCTGCAGTCAGGAGGATCAGGCGGGTTTTCATAGGAAGAACCCTAATACGCGCATGAGCGACCGGACATTACAGCAGGCCAGTTTCCATCGGGGCGCCCACTCTTGGGCGCATCGTCATTCTTCTTGACGGAAAGCTCGTATGACACCGGTCTTGGAGACCCAATATTGGAGTCCTGGAATTTCCTTGTTCTCCTGACTTTGCGGGAGAAATACCCAAAAAATCTGGAATGAAAACAGGTCAAACCTCAGTATCTTCCTAGATCGACATTCACTTAAAATGCCTGATATTTGCAACGCTCTTCGTGAGCGGTTCCTTGCTGCGCGCAGGCGATCAAGAAGAGATTGAGTATTTCGAAACCCACATTCGCCCGCTTTTCGTCGAGCACTGTTACGAATGCCACTCGGCCGATGCCAAAAAGTTAAAAGCCAACCTTTACCTCGATTCGCGTGCCGGATGGCAAACCGGTGGCGACTCCGGCCCCGCCATCATCCCCGGAAAGCCTGAGGACTCCCTTCTCTTCCACGCCGTTTCCCACACGAATGGCGACCTGGAGATGCCACCCAAGAACCGCCTCGCGGACTCGGAAGTCGAATACCTCAAATCATGGATCGCAATGGGAGCGCCCGATCCACGCGAGGGAAAAATCAAGCACTCCACTTCCACAATCGATATCGAAAAAGGCCGCCAGTTTTGGTCTTTTCAACCTGTTGTCGCCCACACGCTCCCAAGGGTCAGCGATACCACATGGCTGGTAAACGACATCGATCGCTTCATCCTCGCGCGACTTGAATCAGAGCAAATTGCCCCCGCTGGCGATGCTTCCAAAACCGCTCTTCTTCGCCGCATTTACTTCGACCTCATCGGCCTCCCTCCTTCGCCCGGGGAAATGAAAACCTTCCTCGCCGACACCTCGCCTGACGCCTTCGCAAAGGTGGTCGATCAACTCCTCGCTCGGCCCGAGTTCGGGGAACGATGGGGCCGCCACTGGCTCGACGTTACCCGCTTTGCCGAGTCCTCCGGCGGAGGTCGTTCCCTCGTTTTCCCGGATGCCTGGCGATTCCGCGACTATGTCATCGACTCCTTCAATCGGGACAAACCCTACCACCAACTCGTCCGCGAACACCTCGCAGGCGACCTACTTCCCCACTCGTCACCCGCCCAACGAAACTCCCAACTCATCGGCTCGGGATACCTCGTTCTCGGTGCCCTCAACTACGAGCTGCAAGACCACGAACTCCTCAAAATGGAATTCGTTGACGAACAAATCGATACCGTCGGCCGCACCTTCCTTGGAATGACCCTGGGCTGTGCCCGCTGCCACGATCACAAGTTCGACCCCATCCCAACCTCTGACTACTATGCCCTCGCCGGCATCTTTCAAAGCACGCGCTCAATGGGCAAAGGAAGCGCTGCCTCCGGAGTCACTTCCTTCGCCACCACCCCGCTCGAAATCTCCAACCGCGAAGAAATCGAAAAAATCCGCAATTCACTCGCCTCCCTCAAAGATCAAATCGCGACCCTCAGAAGCTCACCTGACGCGAAACAACTTCCAGGAATCCTCATTGATTCAACCGAAGCGAAACTCACCGGCATATGGCGGGAATCCACCTCGAACAAACCCTGGATCGGCAGGAGTTACCTTCACGACGAAAATACCGGGAAGGGAGAAAAAATGGCTGGTTTCACCACAACTCTTCCAGAGACCAAAGACTACGAGGTCCTCGTCTCCTACAGCCCGGGTAGCAACCGCGCCGAAAACGTCCCCGTCACCATCCACCACGCCAAAGGAGAAACGACCATCACGATTGATCAATCGAAGCCAGCGCCCATTCGGGGAACCTTCAGCAGTGCAGGCACCTTTTCATTCTCAAAAGACAAGCCGGCCACCGTCATCATCTCCACCGAAGGAACCACCGCTCACGTAATCGCCGATGCCGTCGCCTTCATCGAGCCGGGCACCGTCACCCCCAAAGTTTCCCCAAAACCCGGTAAAGACACCGCCGAACAATTGAAGAAGCTCGAAAACGAGCACAAGTCACTCGCTGCCAAACTGAAGAAACTTCAACCCGTCACCATGGCACCGGACGAAGCCGATACCATCGCCGACGGGCACATCCACATCCGCGGCCAGGTCCGGAACAAGGGCCCCAAAGTCCCCCGTGGATTCATCACCGTCGCCACCCAACCCGGAGCATCGGCCCGGATTCCCGAGGACCATTCCGGCCGGCTCGAGCTCGCGAAGTGGATTACCGATCCCCGGCACCCGCTCACCTCGCGGGTCATGGTCAACCGCATCTGGAAATATCTTCTCGGCGAAGGCATCGTGCGCACCGTCGACAACTTCGGCGAAACCGGAGAACTCCCAAGCCATCCCAAACTCCTCGACCATCTCGCCATCCAGTTCACGGAAGACAATTGGTCGGTCAAATCACTCATCCGGAAAATCGTTCTCAGCCGGACTTACCAGCTCTCGTCACAAATCACTGACAACAACGACCCTGAAAACCGCCTCTTTGGTCGGGCCAACCGCAAGCGCCTCGAAGCCGAAGCCATTCGCGACACCGTCCTCCGCATCAGCGGACAATTCGATCCCACCCGTGGCGGCCCCACCATCCGCAAGGCCGGACAATACGACCTCAACTATAAATTCGATTCCAATCGCCGTAGTATCTACGTGCCCTGGTTTCGGAATTCCATGCTGCCCATCTTCGAGGTCTTCGACGCGCCAAATCCCAACCTCGTCATGGGACGTCGGAGCACGACCAACCTTCCCACCCAGGCGCTCTTCCTCATGAACAGCCCCTTCATTCGCGAGCAATCACAACTCACCGCCAAAAGACTTCTCGCCGGGAAGGCCACCATCACCGACATTTACCAACTCATTCTCTCCCGCCCGCCTTCCGAAAGCGAACTCACCACCACCCAAACCTTTCTCGCCAGTTTCCCTCCCGACGAACAATCCGAAGCCTGGACCCAGCTCACTCAAACTCTTTTCGCCACCGTCGACTTCCGCTTTATCGACTAACCTGGGGAGCCTGAAATTTTAATTCGGCTCTCCCATCCAAGTTTTTTCTCCCCATGCTCCCCAACCGACGCCAATTCCTAAAATCCTCCGGCTGTGGATTCGGATCCCTTGCACTCTCCTCACTCCTCGGCCAGGGGGCCACCAACCCCTTGTCTCCGAAATCTCCCGGACTTCCGGCCCGCGCCAAACGAGTCATTTTCCTTTTCATGGCCGGTGGCCCCTCCCACGTCGATTCCTTCGATTACAAGCCCGAACTCATCAAACGGGACGGCCAAACCATCGACTTTGTTGGCGTTCGCAAAAACACCTTCGGAAAGAAGAGCCAACGCAAGCTCCTCAAACCGCTTTGGGATTTCAAACAACACGGCCAATCAGGCCGCTGGGTCAGCAGCCTCTTTCCCCACATCGCCAAGCACGTCGATGACCTTTGCTTCATCCACTCCATGCACACCGAGGGCGTCGCGCACGGCCCCTCCACCCTCTTCCTCCACACCGGAGCGACCAATCTCGTCCGCCCCTCCATGGGCAGCTGGGTGACCTACGGGCTCGGGACCGAAAACGAGAACCTCCCCGGCTTTGTCACCATCATGCCCTCCGCCAGCAAGGGCGGACCGCGCAACTACTCGAATGCTTTCCTCCCCGCGATCCACCAGGGCACCTGTATCGGCCGGGCCGGTCTTCCTGCTTCCCAAGCAACGATTCGAAATCTCAACAATTCCCACCTCGCGCTCAACTCGCAGTCGAAGCAATTCAACTTTCTCCAGCAACTCAACCGGCAGCAGGCGCAAATCAAGAACGACCAAAACCTGAACGCCGCGATCGACTCCTTCGACCTCGCCTTCCGCATGCAGATGAATGCGCCCGACATTCTCGACCTCTCGGAAGAATCCGAAGCCACCAAATCCATGTATGGCATCGGCGAAAAATCGACCGACGACTATGGCCGTCAATGCCTCATGGCCCGCCGCCTCGCCGAACGCGGCGTCCGCTTCATCCAAGTCAACTACTCCGACGAATCAGTCAACCCACGTTGGGACCAACACTCCAACATGCCCAAGCACAAGGTTCACGCCCACGCCACCGACCAACCCGTCGCCGGCCTCTTGCAAGATCTCAAACAACGCGGCCTCCTTGAAGACACCCTCGTCTGGTGGGGCGGCGAATTTGGACGCACTCCCTTTTCACAAGGCAAGGATGGCCGCGACCACAACCCGCGTGGTTTCACCACCTGGCTCGCCGGTGGCGGCACCAAACCCGGCTACGCCCACGGTTCCACCGATGAAGTCGGTGACACCGCCGTCACCGATCGCCTCCACATGCACGATCTCCATGCCACCATGCTCCACCTCCTCGGCCTCGATCACGAACGCCTCACCTACAACTACGCCGGCCGCGACTTCCGCCTCACCGACGTCGCCGGAAACGTCGAGCACGGCATCATCGCCTGATCTTAATCGATCAAATCCCGGTCCATATCAACCCGGAAGACTCCCCTGAGATCGCCCACTTGATAATCGCGAGCCTGATCAGCGGGATAGCATTCATCAAGAAGTGTCTTCAACTCGGGCTTAAGTTTTTCGTTCGAGCCATGACAATTCAAGCACACCTCCTGAAGGACGATAGGTTTGTAGAAACGCACGGTCTCCTGATCCAATCGAACCACTTCGAAATCAGGAATACCCTGACCCTCGTCTTTTGAGGACTGCCAGCTCTCAAGAATTTTACGGTCGGTCTCATCCGGCTTATTCTTGGGGTTCCGGACTTTCAGCGAGGTCCTTCCGATCGCGATTCCTTCGCGCTTTGCACTCACGGATTCGGTCAAAGGTTGGGCAACATTCTTGCAAACCTTCACCGCCTCCATGGGGCCTCCATTCGCCATGGCGAGCTTAAGTTGCGAGCCAAGGGTTCCGGCCAGATCTTAGACGGCTTCTTTCCCTTTCCCGGCAAACTTCTTCTTTTCCTCCTCAGTCAGATCAGGAAGCGTTTTCGCTTCAGCCTCCTTCTCAGCCTCCTGACAGGATGAAATCACCAGAGCGATGACGAGGATTGTTGTGATTTTTCTCAGCATCATTTTACTACGCTTATTGTTATTGGTTTAAGGGTAGTCATTTATTGCCCCCCAATCAATCGGGGTCGTTATCCAAACTTCACAAATCATACTGTGGGATTTTCATCCACTCGCTGTTCCTGAGTGCCGACTGATGAGCGACCACTCCAGCCAAGGTCATGTTCAAAGCGTCGCCAATGTCGACGATGGGCTTTTGATCCAACAAGATGGACTCGATGAAATTGTTGGTAAGCTGACCATGGGAACCACCGTGCCCTCCCCCCTTCACCGTTGGTGGCAATAGAGGCCGGCTGCCATCGATTTTCTTATCGTGCGGCTTCTGCCCATAAACCCGACCCTGCTCCCCGTGGGCATCTTTCATGTCCCAGCTGACTCCCATCCTTGAGATTCCGCCTTCGCTGGTTTTGAGCATCGCGATCTCGGTTCCAAAGGGATTCTTGTGCTGGTTGTTTCCGTCCCTGTATTCGGGGTAAAGGCTCTTCGTTCCCATTCCCGAAACCTCGGTGAAGCGGCCACCGGTGACCGAAACATAATAGGCCGTGGAATGGGTGGGATACCACATGGGTGGAACGGACCGACGCCATCCAAACTCATCAATTTTCCCGTTCTTCGGGTTGTAGCTTCCAAGAGTGCCAACCCCATCGTGCCAATACTCTCCTTCCGAATAGATGATCTTTCCAAGCGCACCCGCCTGATACTGGATCCGCTTCTCATAGAGCGCGGCGTGAAAAGCAGAAGTCTCGTTCATCATATACTTCATGCCGCTTTTCTTAACCGCGTTGAACAAAACCTCTGCTTCTTCTTCCGCTTCAAATCCAAAAACAGCAGGCACGGCCGAGCTGACGTGCTTTCCATGATTGAGCGCCATCGTGGCAAGACGCGCATGGCTTGGAGCATCGGTGGCAATGTAAATGGCCTCAATGCTCTTGTCCTTGATCATCTCTTCGCAAGACGGGTAGGTCTTCTTCGCACCCACGGCCTTGGCCAAAGCGGCACAGCGCCCGGGATCAAGATCAGTGGCCGCGACGACCTCAACGTTGGGATGATTTTGATAAAAAAAGGAGGCTCCAAATTTGCAAAGACCGTATCCCGCAATGCCGACGCGCACCTTGCGATCCGAAACCGGCTGCCAGCCTTTCGCGGCATTGAGATCACTCTTGGTTTTTTCAAAACCGGGAATGACTTTCCCGTCGGCATCCTTCGGGGCTTCATCAGCCGAAGCCATTCCGCTCATTCCCACAAAAGCTCCGGCACCACCGAGCCCATGCAGAAATCCTCTTCTCGATAGCGCGCCTTGATTCTCTTCCTTCTTACTCATGATTTCTACTCTGACCGAAAATCCGATTCCTGAAAATGGGTTTTTCGTTTTGAAGTTTCACCGCGAATCAGACTTACCGATTCCTCATCGACTGGAGACGCTTGATTCCCCCAGCTATTTCGAATGTAAGTGCTGACATCGGCAATCTGTTCATCGTTCATGATCGCTTCAAAGGCCAGCATCGGAAGCTTGGGTTGATACTTTTTCCCGGACACCTCGATCGCGCCCTGCATGCCCTTCAAGATAATCTTGGTAATGACCTCAGGCTCGCCGGTCACCCAATCTGACTTGGCCAACGGAGGTCCCATGTCTAGCAACCCACGACCATCTTTCCCGTGACACGAGAAACAATTTACAAGGTAGATCTTCTTGCCACGAAGATAGCTCTTCAAATAATCGTCCTGTAATTCCGGCGGAAGGTCACGATTCACTTTCTTACTCCGCTCATAAACCTGCCGAATGGCACCCTGCTTCCCGGGATCAGAAATTCTGGAAATCCACGACTCAAGATGATCTCCGGATCCGCTTAAAATAGAGGGGATCACAAAGGGCTTCTCTCCCCATTTTAAATACGCTTCCACCAAAAACTCCTGCGCCTTTGTTTGGCTGAAATTTGCCAGTCGTTGATAGAGGTAATAAGAAGATCCGTCGAAGGTTTCAGCAGTGGCATCGATCAACGCACTCATCAGAGCATCGGAGTTTTCCAGAGGCCACGAAAGCCGGGCGGCATGCATGGCGAGATCCCGGTCCTTCTCCGACAGGGCCCGCAGAACATCCCCTTCGGAGAGTTGCCCGATTCCTTCAAGCGTCCACAAGGCATGAATCTTGCCCAGTGAGGAAGTGCTTTTCTGATAGGCCGACTCGATGGCCTCTCTGGCACCCTCCGGTTGACTGTCGACGAGAATCCGTTGCGCGGTGTCTCTCATCCATGGGTTATCGCTCGTCAGAGCCTCAGCCAATTCGGCGACGCTTGGGTTGGTAAAAGGCTTCCACGCCGCCGGCTCTTTGTCTTTGGCAGAAAGTCGGTAAATTCGTCCAAGGTCCGGCGGCGTCTCCAGATTGTTCTTTTCAATAAAGGCTCGCAAATGCGCGCTCATGAAAAAGCGATGCTGGTTAATGCCATGATACATATCGGCAATGAAGAGGGAACCATCTGGTGCCGATTGGAGATCCACCGGCCGAAATCTTGTGTCGGGGCTGGCCACGATTTCCTGGTCCGCGTAGACGTTCTTCCCAAAGGGAATTCCTTTCTCCCGCTGAATCTTGATTGCCTTCACAAAGTGCATTCCGGGATCCGCCACGAAGGCATTCACACCCTCTCCGAATTGGTTGCCACGATAGAAGAAGTGGCCGCATGCCGAGGTGCATCGAAACGCAAATCCATCTTCATCGATGTCACAATCCAAGGCCTCATGATAACCGTCACGGATATCCCGGGAACGTCTCACCGGAAAAACCGGCTGCTCACATGACTTGATGTTAAAGCAATTTGGCTGGATCTCATTGTACTCGGTTGCGAGTTGCGACATCCTCAAATCGAGGTTCGCATTTCTCAGAAAAAAGTTCGGGCTAAAAACCTCGGCCCTCATGAGGGTGTTCTGCTGGCCGTGATAAAGCCGTCCGTGGTTGTCCGCTGACATTCCAAATTGGCCACGAAATTCGGTGCGCTCGATGAGCCACTCACCGTCGACCTCCTTGTAGCGGTAGTTGTTTTTGGCGTTGTAATACCAGTTGTCGATCGCGCGGACCAAACCGTTGGGTTTGTGCTCCACACTGTGCCCGGTGGAGTATCCCTCATCCACTACCACCGTCTCACCTGCTTCATCATTCTCTCCGACCACGGTGTGGTAGAGTTTTTGATAGTCGGCCCACAAAATGCCATTCTTGTGAAAAGCGATGGCACGAGGTTCCACGAGGCCGTCGAGGAAGACCTTGGACTGGTTGATTTTCCCGTCGCCGGTCGTGTCTTCCAAAATGCTGATACGACCCAGTTTTTCCATCTCCCTGGATCCCTTGAGATCAGTCATGTAGCCTACCATCTCGACGATCCAAAGCCGGCCGAGGTGATCAAAGCGCATCACAACCGGATTGATCACCTGGGGCTCCGCCGCAAAAAGGTTGAGTTCAAATCCATCCGCCACATGCATCTTGCTGATAGCCTCGACCGGATCGAGAACCGGCCCATTAATCTCCGGCCGAATGTATTCGGTTTTTCTCGGGAGTTTTTTTTCGTTCGCCAACACCCGGATCATGATCCCGGCCATTTGACCGCCCAGAGTCAGCTGGGCCTTGGTGTCGAAGTGCGTGTTGTCTTTTCGCGTGCTCAGCTTGTCGGTATTGATGATGTGCACATTCCCATCCTGCCCGGCCACCGCCTCCTGGGCTTCCTGAACCGTCTCTGCTTGGTCAAAATTCCACGGAGTCTTTTTCAAGAGGCTTGAGGAAATTCTTCCCATCACAAAGGGAAGTCGGGCATTCCCGGTCTGCTTCCGCACATCCGCGATGAGGAGCTTCAGGTTCTCCTCATAAGCCCCGGCCATTTCGACCGTTTCGGAATCCGATTCCCCCTGCATCCAGAGCATCCCGGACACTTCGTATTCCAGACCTGCCTCTTTGAGGTGGGCAGTCGCGTTGCGAAAATCACGAATAAATCTTTGATACATTCCTTTCCCCGGAACCCACTGGGTGTGGAGCTTCGTACCACCTGCCGAGGTCTTGGAAATCGCGATAGTGTGGTTGGGATAGGTCTTGGCAAGACGATGCGCAAAAGCCATCTCGGGGCCGAATTGCTGGCGGCGGGCCGTTGCCATGGAATCCTTGGTCAACTCGACCCATAATTTCTTTTGGTTGTCCCAGGTGACGACGTTCTTCGGGTGCGAACGAAACATCGCCGGGAGTTCCTCCCCACGACCACAACCATCCATATTGGACTGGCCACCGAGCAGGAACAACTTGACGGGTCTCTTGCCGAGATCCACCGCCACAACCGGAGTTTGGATCGCGATTAACATCATCCAAACCACGAGCAATGTGGATCTCATCATTTTCATTGGTTCATTCCTTGGTTCGAAGATTCCGGTCTGTTCGTACAAAGAAAGGGTGGGCCGGCAAGCTCGCGGACCCACCCTTGTCTTAACTTGATTTACTTCTTAAGCAACTCGACCATTGCCTCGCCCATGGCAAGGCCAATGTTCATGTAGGTTTTGGCATTGCCGCCGTAGTGACCATTGGAAGCTCCACCCTGGGAAAGGGGATGACTGTAAACGACGGCCGCCTCCCCTTTGTTCGCTTCGGCAAAGGAATACATCCCATCAATGATGAGCTTCTCGTTACCGGCGGCAGTTTCCTTGTCGGTCTGACCAAGAGTGGCCACGACCATCTTGGCTTCGGGAGCATTGAACTCTTCGCGCAGGGCCTTCAGAAGATTACCCAGATTTTTACCATACATAGCAGCGTGCCCCTCATTGTAGCGGTCCTTGTCACCCTGCCACCAGAAGAAGCCAGCCACTTCAAACTTGGTCGCTTCGGGATAGTGTTTGGTCAGATCAGCCAGCACCTTTTTGGCACGATCAACATCTCCATCGTACTGCACACCCGCTTTCCAGCCGATTGGCTTGGGCTCAGTCCCCTTCTCCCACTTCAAGGGCGACTCTCCGTAACCGGCATAGATCATGGTGGTCTTGTTGCCTTTTTTGTCGGTCTCATCGTATTTATAGGAAGGACTTCCGGGAGGGAGGATGTCCCAACCTAGGCTCCGGTTGCCGATGCAGCTCTTGAGAATAAGTACCGGCTCGTCGTGGAGATTTCCCATGTGGTGACCAATGCCAACCTCCGGGCCAATTTTTCCACCCTTGATGGTCAGCCACTCGCTTTTCTTGACGCCGCCGCCGGGGCCACCGCTACCCATTGTGAAGACATTGCGGACATCTTTCCGCTCGGTCCAATTGCCGGCCTCATCCACGAGGAAAGGGTAGAGGCTCTCTTTCTTCACGGCGTGCTCGAGAGTCCCGTCCTTGTCGCCAGCCACCTTGCCAAAGCCGAGCATATTGGACTGGCCCATGAGAATATACACTTTCACGGGCTTGCTCATGTCGGCGGGCTTGCCGTCGGGATCAGGAAGTTCAGCGCTTGCAGGGCCAGCAAAGCCAAAGCTCAGGACAGCCAGCAGACTTGTTACGTTTCTTACTTTTTTCATTTTCATAAGTATTGGGTTGAACCCAGGAACTCCGAACGTTTGATGCGAACGAGAGCTTTCAAATCTTCTTTTCAATCTCCTTCCCCGTTCCGGATAGGTTAATCACTCCTTTTTCTCTGCCGGACGCTTGATTAAACCAATGGCCTTCTCTGCAAATCTCGCTCCCAGGGTTCGATACCCTGCCTTGGTGTAGTGAAGATCGTGAAGCACTTTGCCATCCACCTCGCGATCATTCAAGTCATCGGTATTCACCCACGCTCCCCTCGGATGAGCCTCGGCGAAAGCTTTCTGAACCTTCCTGATATTGACACGCCCCTCAAGACGCTTCGGATTGTCGAGGCCACTGTCGCTGATCCGGCCGATGACAATATTGATGTCATTAAAAGACAGGTCTTTCTGCAGCTGTTCCAGCAACTCCTTGAGATAGGAATCGTAAGCCGTGTTGTTGAGATCAGATTCACCCTGCATCCAGACCAAGGTCACTGTCCTAAGCTGTTTCCCCTCGATCGCCACCTTCACTTTTTGCATTAAGGGATCATAAAGCTCTCCCCTCACCTTCGGCACCCGTCCTCGCGTGGGTGGAGGGTTTTCATGATTCGTCTTCGCCCAGCTACGAATCGACTGCCCGCTGTTGGCATTTTTCACCACAATGACCTGCTCTTTCCCAAATGCCTTGGTCACCGCGGGAACGAAGGAAATGTTTTCATCCATCCCCGCCATGTTCGATTGACCGGAAAGAATGAAAAGGTGCTTCCCCTCATCCGCTCCGACGTTTCCTGCCCAAGACAATAAAAGGACCCGGATGCTTAGCACGACTTCCTTCACCTTCATGCCCCAGCATGCTTCATCCCAAGATCACTTCCAAATTTTAAATCATCAAGGAATCGGCCCTCGACGGATCGACTCCTGATGGGTTACTCAAGGAGAATCATGAAGCTGTCCCGCGTCTTTCTTTTGCTTGCTGCCACCGCCCTCGTTTGCGGGATCCTCCTGACCAATCACCGGGGAATGGCAGATGAAGTGGAAAAGACTAAGGCCGGGACCTCGAAAGAGTTTACCTTCGTTCAAATGTGCGACACCCAACTGGGCATGGGCGGCTACGAGCACGATGTCAAAACCTTCGAGCTCGCGGTCGCGCAGATCAATGACATGGCTCCCGACTTTGTGCTCATCTGTGGTGATCTGGTCGGCAAAGCCAACGATAAATCCTTTGCCGACTTCAATCGAATCAAGACTGGCTTCAAAATTCCCTGTCACTGTGCCCCCGGAAATCATGACATCGGTAACAAGCCCACCATCGAATCACTTAAAAGCTATCGAGCAAAAGTCGGCAAAGACTACTACACTCTGGAACACAAGGGCTACACCTTCGTCGTGGCAAACACCCAACTCTGGAAGGCTCCTCTGAAAGGCGAGTCCGAAAAGCACGACGACTGGTTCAAGGCCGCTTTGAAAACCGCCAAGGAAAAGAACAGCCCGGTTGTCGTCGTGACCCACTACCCGCTCTTTGTGAAGGCTCCGGACGAAAAGGAGAACTACTACAACATCGAACCCAAAAAGCGGAAGGAACTGCTCGAACTGTTCAATGCCAACGGAGTGGTTGCGATGCTCGCAGGCCACACCCACAAATTAGTCATCAATGACTACCAAGGCATTCAGATGGTGAATGGAGAAACGACCAGCAAAAACTTCGACAAGCGTCCGCTCGGCTTCCGCAAGTGGACCGCGAAGGAAATAGGCAGTCTAAGCCACGAGTATGTCAAACTTGCCGGTGAGATTTCCGACAAAGAATGAAGCCCCCTCAGGTTACTCGATTCAGGTTCTGGCGAAATTTACCTGGAGAGATCCCGTAGCGTTCACGATAGCTCGTTTGAAGATAGTGGGCATAAGTAAAGCCCGTCAATTCCGCGATCGCTTCGATCGTGAGGTCGGTATTTTGCAGAAGGCGGTTCACTTCTCCAAAGCGAACACGGAGTAGCTCGGCCTTCGCACCTCGTTTCAGGGTTGCTTTCATTCGTCTTTCCAGGGTGCTGCGCGAAACTCCAAGCTGAGCACAGATTTCTGCCACCGTCATTCCTGAGAAGGCCTGCTTCCGGATCAACTTCACCGCCTGAAGAACGATAGGATCATCAATCACGAATTCATCCGATGAAGCCCGGATTTCGATGCCTTTCGGAGGGATCAAGATGGTCCTGGGATTCACACCGGGACCGCCCTTCATCATCTGATCCAACACTTCGGCGGCACGGTAGCCCACCGCCTCGCCATCGAATCTCACACTGGTCAGCGGAGGTGATGCGAATCTGCACAGGGTGGTTTCGTTCTCGCAACCCACCACTGCAACTTCCTCGGGAACTAAGATTCCGGCACGTTGACAGGCATCGAGAAGGCGGGTGGCGAGTTGGTCGTTTGTAGCAAAGATTCCCACTGGTTTTTGGAGTGATTGCAACCACGCCATCAACTTGTCTTGATGGTCCTCCCAATCGTCTGGCGTCGCTTCGCCATGAGATGGAAGGAGCGAACACCCAGCGTCAATACTCTCCCGCAAGTAGTTGACAAATTTTTGAATTCGTTCCCGGAAGAATGATTCGGTGTCGAGGGTGTAGGCCGCGAAGTGACGATAGCCCCGGTTGATGAAGTGGTCGGCGACCAATTGTCCGATCATCCGGTTATCCATACCAATGAAGGGAAGCTGTCGATTTAAGTTTGAGGATCGCAACTCGACCGCCGGAACGCCCGTCGAGGCGATGGCCCGGGCCATCCCATCGGTCTGGGTTCTCGTGAGGATTCCGTCTCCATCCCAGTTCTCCAACCACGGGGGAACAGATGATTCCAGAGATCTGAGCTCGAGGAAGGTCGACCAAGGACCATGACGGTGGATGTATCGACTGACTCCGGCAAGCATCTCACGGGAGTAAGTCCGGGTGGTTTCGATGAGAATCGCAACCCGGCGAACAGAGGGATTTAGCGGAGATTTAATGTGACGAAAAACCTGATGTTTTTTGGACTTTAACTGGATAGACTCCTTAAAAGAAAGAAATAAGATGCCGAAATGACAAACAAGGTGATTGGTAAGGCTCTGATTGTAATTGGAGATGCCAGCGAAACGGTCGACACCCTGTATCCCTACTATCGGCTGCAGGAAGCGGGAATTGAACCGGTGGTGATTGCTCCCGAGAAGAGACTCTACCAAATGGTGATGCACGAAATCCGTCCCGGCTGGACCATCACGAAGGAGTGGGAAGGCTATCAATTGGCTGCCGATCTTGCCTTTTCAGAAGTGAATCCAGAGGACTATCTTGGAATACTGTTCTCAGGTGGACGGGCCCCGGAATACATCCGCGAAGACCCGGATCTCATCAAATTAACCCAATGGTTTTTTGACCAAAACAAACCGATTGCGAGTGTTTGTCATGGAGTCGAGATTCCTGCGCGCGCGGATCGAGTGAAGGGACGGCGCATGGCCACCGTGGCGAAGTGCCAATTCGACCTCGAAATCTGTGGAGGAATTTATGTCAACGAAGCCTGCGTGATCGATGGCAATCTGGTCTCGGGAAGAACCTATCATGACAACGGACACTACGTGGGCCCCTGGATCAAGATGCTCGAGGAAGCAGCCTCAATCGAAGCTTGAAAAATGAATCGAAGAGATTTCTCAAAAATTGTCGGGGCAGCAGCCCTCATTCGGCCTGCCCAAGGAGCGGAACAAGAATGGGCTCTCCGCTATGTCCTGTCCTCGGCAATGTATGGCAACATGCCTCTTGACCAAGTCTTGGCCCAAGTTGGGAAGACCGGATGTGAATCGATCGATATCTGGCGCAAAGTCCATGCCACTCATCGGGAGCAGATCAGCGAGATTGGGGATGATGCCTTTCAGAAACTCCTCAAAAAGCATCAGACCAAGATGTCGGTCTCGACATGCTATCCGCTGGGGCCTTTTCGGCAAGATGAGGAGATGCGTTGGGCAAAAAAGAACGGCGGGGCGATGACCGTCTGCGGCTCGGGCGGGATGGGGCCGAAGGATCCTGTCGGCAAGGAGGCTAGGCGACAGATGAAAGCCTTCTTTGAGAAACTAAAACCCCACTATGAGCTGGCAGAGGAACTTGGCGTGACCATGGCAATTGAGAATCACAAGAACTCGATGCTCTCCTCACCCGATTCCATCCGGTATTTTTATGAGCTGAATCCTTCGAAGAACATCGGCTTGGCCTTCGCACCTCATCATCTCGAGGACGCCATTGACCAGATCCCCGCACTCCTTCGGGAAGGAGGAAACAGGCACATTACCTTCATCTATTTTCAGGAACATCATCCGTCATCAAAGAAAAAGATGTCCGAAGAAGAGCAGCTCAAGCAGCTCCCTGGATTTGGCAAACTGGATTACATTCCGATCTTGCAGGTTCTGCGTGATATCAAATTCTCCGGACTGGTGGAGGTTTTTGGTCACCCTGTACCAAGAGGAATTCCAATGCTTGGATCCGCAGCTGAAATCACCGAGGCCATCAACACCTCGAGGGCTTATCTCTCTAACTGCCTGAAGAAATGAAAAAGAGTTTTCTTACAGCTTTAGTGCTGATGATTGGCGAGCTCGCTCAAGCCGAACCTCTTGTGATTGGCTATGAGCGATTTCATTCAGAGACTCCCTCCACAGTTGGTGGAGCGATCCTTTTTTCCGAGCTTGGCTGTGCCAACTGTCACGGAGGATCCAAGGTTGTCATTCCAAGGAGCGGGCCTTCCCTCGAGGATCTTTCCAGCCGCATGAATCACGAATGGGTGGTGAAGTTTCTTCAAAATCCCGAAGCCGGGCGCAAGGGATCTACGATGCCCCACATGACTCACAGCCTTACCGTGATGGAGATCGATGATGTCGTTTCCTATCTTAGTTCTCTAGGAAAAGGACTCAAGTTCAAGAAGGCACGTCATGCCAACGCCGAACGTGGGAGCGCCCTCTATCATGAGAAAGGATGTGTCGCGTGCCACGCTCCGACAGAGGATTTTCAAGGCCCTCAGGGCAAGGGCTTCAATCTAAAATCGGCCCTCGCGATTCCTCTGCCCGATCTCAAGAAGAAGACAACACTCACGGCGCTGGAGCACTTCCTCAGCGATCCCTCGAAGTATCGTCCGGATGGTCGCATGCCACACATTGCTCTCGAAAAGCAGGAGGTTATCGACCTCTCCGCTCATTTGCTCGACTACCAATCAAGCGACCCCCGGGAATCCCGAGATCTCATTCTCTGGCCCAAGGTGGATCGCGATCAGGTCGCCCGTGGTAAGTCTCTCGTGGTCAGAATGAACTGCACCTCTTGCCATAACCTGCCAGGAATTGAAGCCACGAAATTACTCCCGATCAAACCAGCCTCTTCCTTGAAAACGAAATCCTGTCTTTCGACTGATCCCGTCAAAGGGCTACCCCACTATAAGCTTAGTGACAAGCAACGTGCTTCCCTCACTCTCTATCTCAAGGGAGATCAATCGACTACGCCGGATCACGACAAGGGGCACCTGACCTTCGCGGCCATGAATTGTTACGCCTGCCATAGTCGTGATGGAAGAGGTGGTCCGAGCATAACGACTGACTCTTTCTTTATCGGCGACGAAAACCTTGGTGACTCCGGTCGCGTGCCGCCACCACTCACTGGCATCGGTCACAAACTTCAGCACGATTGGTTGGTGGACGTGCTGGAAGGACGCAAAGACCGTCGGGTTCGCCCCTACTTAAAAACTCAAATGCCGGCTTATCCTGCGCAAGCGGAGGTCCTGGCCAAATGGCTCGCCAAACTTGATGCAGCACCAGGGGCCAAGCCAATCGTTTTACAACCCAACGACCTCGAAGCGGGTCGCAAGCTCCTCGGTAGTGAGGGTGGCGTCAACTGCATCACTTGTCACAATTGGGGTGAGCAACAGTCGCTGGGAATTCCAGCTCTCGATATTAGTTCACTCGATCAGCGACTTAAGCCCGGCTGGTTCCGTTCCTACCTCCTCGATCCTCCCGCCTATCGTCCCGGCACCCTGATGCCCTCGCTATGGCCCAATGGTCATTCGTCACTTCCAGATGTTCTCGACGGAGACACGGAACGCCAGATCGCGGCCATTTGGGTATTTATTCAGCAAGGTGAAAGCTTACCAACCGGATTCCCCGATAACCGGAGTGGACGCTTTGAGCTTACTCCAAAGGACCGGCCTATCATCCAGCGCACCTTCTTTGAAACGACCGGTACAAAAGCTATTCTGGTCGGATTCCCGGGAGACATTCATCTCGCTTACGACGGGCAGAAATCGCAACCGTCGCTGGTGTGGCGCGGCCGTTTCTTTGATGCTTATGGCACATGGTTCTCCCGATTCTCTCCGTTCGGAAAACCCTTGAGCGACATAGTCTATCCTGTTGATCACGCCGGTCTCAAAGCGGCGCGCTTTCGAGGCTATCAGATTGGCCCACGTGGCAATCCAACCTTCTTGTCCCAGCCGGGTGACCAATTGATCGAAGACAGCTATCGGGTCGAAGGCGGTCAATTGATCCGGACCGTGAAGTGGAATCAAGGCTCGCCCCCTGCGACTGCCCACCCGGCCGGACTCAATGTTGAGACGGCCATTGGCAACCGAAGCAAAAAATACATTTACTCATGGAAGTGAAAAATTCGAACCGGCATCAATCTGTTTTGCTTCGCCTAATGGTCGTTACGATGACCAGCAGCGTCTTGGCAAAGGAGGCTCTGATTCCTGAATCATACGAACGCTTCGAAATTCTCTCTGCGGGTGTGGAAAAGGATTCCCGTGACCCGTCCTGGACACCCGCCGAAGGCATTCCGATGGAGGTGGGCGGGATGGAATGGATGGGAGATCGACTGGCGGTTTGTATTCGCAAGGGAGAAGTCTGGATGCTTGAGAAGCCGCTCTCCGAAGACCGAAAAGAATTCAAGTTTCACCTCTTTGCATCCGGATTGCACGAACCACTTGGCTTGCTGAAAGATGGTGATGATCTTCTGGTCGCGCAGCGGTCGGAAGTGACTCGCCTGCAGGACAACAATCGCGACGGCAGGGCGGATGCTTATCTCACCGAGTGCGACGGTTGGAATGTCTCGGGCAACTACCATGCCTATACCTACGGACCCGTTCGCGACGGAAATGGAGATCTATGGGTGTCCCTTAATCTCGGCATGGGCAAGCTTGCCAATAATAAGATCGGCTGGCGCGGCTGGGCAGGAACCATTGGGAATGATGGCTCTTTTCAACCCAAGTCTCTGGGCACGCGTTCGCCCTCCGGAATGGGAGTCAATCAGAGGGGTGACTTGTTCTTCTCGGACCAGCAAGGGACCTGGATCCCCGCCACCCCGATCTATCATCTGCGCCCTGGCGTATTTTATGGAAATCAAGAATCACTCGCCAGCTTGAAGTCGCCAAGGGCTCCCTTCGCCATGAAAGTCATCCCAAAAGCAAACCAACCTTATGGCAAGGCCCTGGCCAGCTCGGAACGGTTTGTCCCGCCGGCAGTCTGGCTCCCCTACAATAAAATGGGACGTTCTGCAACTGACGTGCAGGTCATCGATCAGCAGGGAAAGTTCGGGCCTTTCGACGGTCAATTGCTCGTCGGAGAATTCACCAACTCCGCAGTGAATCGTGTCTTCCTCGAACAAGTGGATGGCGAATACCAGGGCGCGTGTTTTCCGTTTTTGACCAATTTCCCGGCGGCGGTATTGCGTCTCCAGTTTGCGCCGGATGGTTCACTTTTTGTGGGAATGAGCAACCGGGGTTGGTCATCACTGGGCAATCGCAGCTATGGCTTGCAGCGCATTCGATTCAACAAGCGCACTCCTTTTGCAATTAGAGAGATGCGAGCCAAGCCGGATGGCTTCGAACTGGTCTTTACCGAACCGCTCAACCCGGAGTCACTGAGCCTCGCGACGTTGGAGCTGAGTAGTTTTACCTATCAGTATTCCCCGCGTTACGGAGGTGATGAGGTCGATACCACTTCACACAGTGTTAGCGACATCCGGCTTTCCCCGGACAGCAAATCTGTGCGTTTTCAAGTCGATGGCTTAAGAGTCCATCATGTCTTCGAGCTTCGCACCCATGGCCTGAAATCAAACTCCGGCCAAAGGCTCAAACACCCGAACGCGTGGTACACTCTTAACCGGATTCCCGGTAAATAGCCCGATCAGGCTTTGAATGGAACACCCCCACCAGGGCCTTCAGTTCCTCCTGAAATTCCTGATCGTTTAAGCCAACAAGTCCTTGACGACGCGGCCATGAACATCGGTGAGCCGAAAGTCGCGGCCCTGGCTGCGGAAAGTGAGGCGTTTGTGGTCGATGCCAAGTTGGTACAGGATGGTCGCATGAAGGTCATGAACATGGACCTTGTTCTCGACTGCGTGATAGCCAAATTCATCGGTAGCACCATAGGTCAGTCCAGATTTCATGCCACCACCAGCCATCCACATCGTAAAGCCATGCGGATGGTGATCGCGCCCCCAGGAACTACCCATCACCTGAGCGACCGGAGTTCGACCGAACTCGCCACCCCAGATGACAAGAGTGTCGTCGAGAAGTCCGCGCTGCTTGAGGTCTGAGATTAGCGCAGCAATGGGCTGATCGGCTGCGCCACACTGTCGCCGGTGCTCGCGGTCCATATCGGTATGGGAATCCCAGCCACGATCGTAAAGTTGCACGAAGGGCACTCCGCGCTCCACAAGTCGACGCGCCAACAGGCAATTGCGGGCGAAGGAGGGTTTAACCCGGTCTGCGCCATAAAGCTCCATCGTTTTTTCCGATTCCTTTCCAAGGTCGGCAAGCGCAGGCACACTGACCTGCATGCGAAAGGCCAGTTCATAGGAATCAATACGAGCGGCAATTTCAGGATCACCAAGAATAAAGTGCTGCCGGTGGTTCATCCACCTCAGAAGATCGAGCTCTCGGCGACGGTCTCTCGTCGTGACACCTTTTGGGTTGTCGAGGTGAAGCACGGGAACTCCGCTGTTTTGGAACGGCACCCCGGCGTGGCGGGAGTCGAGAAACCCGTTGCCCCAAAAGCTCTGCAAGAGCGGCTGACCATCGCTCACCCCGGAAGTCAGAACGGTGTAGGCGGGGAGATCATCATTGACAGTTCCAAGTCCATAGGACATCCAGGATCCAAGAGTCGGTCGATCACCCAACAAAGTCCCGCTATTCATAAAATTCACCCCAGGGTCATGAATATTGGTATCAGTGTGCATCGAGCGGATGACCGTCAACTCATCAGCGACCTTAGCGAGATTAGGTAAGAGTTCGGAAATCATCGTGCCTGATTCTCCATTCTGACGAAAGGCATAGGGCGACCCCTTGAGATTCGGAGTTCCACGAATCAGAGCAAACTTCTGATGGTCTTTCAGCAACTCCTGCGGAATCGCTTTCCCATCAAGTTCGTTGAGCTTTGGCTTGGGATCAAAAAGATCGATGTGCGAAGGACCTCCGGCCATGAAGAGAAAGATGACGCGCTTCGCTTTTGGCGCATGATGGCAACCAGGCAAACTCCCCTGTCCGGCAAGGAGCTTGTCATTCATCAACGCAGCCAGGGCCACCGAGCCGAGACCTCCTGCCGAGCGGCCCAGGAAGGCGCGACGAGTGAGATCTGCGGAGGATGAGGAATGAGGGCTCATGGTCTCGTGATTGTTTCGTCAAGGTTCAGAAGCACGGTCGCCACACTCTGCCAGATACTCAGTTCGGGAGAGTCGGCGCGCTCGTAACGGGTTAGCCATTGGGCTTTAAGATAGTCCATAAATTTTTCCAGTTCGAGACGTGTGGGTGGGCGCCCAAGACAAAACCGGAACGCTAGATCCAAGCGGACTTGATCTTTAACATCTTCCGAAAGAATTCTCCGGGCCAGCCCCGTCGCAGACTCAACAAAAACCGGAGCGTTTAGGGTCATCAAGGCCTGGGTGGGCAGAATTGCCGAGTTGCGCTTCGTGACACACACGGCTCGTGCCGGGGCGTCGAGAAGCTCCAACGTCGGGTGCAGGGCCATCCGACGCCGGTAGGTGTAAAGGCTCTTGCGATAGCCGTCGTCACCGCTGCTGGCGATCCATTTTCCGGGCAAGTCCCGGTCTTCCCAATAGTGATCGGGCTGACGGGGAAATACGCCGGGGCCACCGACTGAGGGTTTGAGTAGCCCGCCAATTGCAAGCGCCTGGTCGCGAATTTGTTCGGCAGGTAATCTGACTCTTGGAAGCCGGGAGAACAGCATGTTCTTGGGATCTTTTTCCCTCAGTGCCGGGGTGATCTTTGTCGACTGACGGTAGGTCGCCGAGGTCACAATCAAGCGATTGATGTGTTTCATATCCCAGCCGCTCTCGACGAACTCGACGGCCAACCAGTCGAGCAATTCGGGATGGGTAGGAAAAGCACCCTGCGAACCGAAGTCGTCCGGAGTGCGGACCAGCCCGTGACCGAAATAGCTCTGCCAAAAACGATTCACCACCACCCGCGCCACGAGCGGGTTCCTCCCATCGACCAACCACCGGGCGAATTCGAGCCGGTTCTTTGGCTGCGAACTTTCCTCCGAAGCCAAAACGGTCGGTATTGCAGGAAACACTTTGTCGCCACGATTCAAAAAGCTTCCACGCAAATGAACATATGTGTCACGTGCGTTGTCTCTCTCTTTCATGACAGGCACCTCGGACACCTCCCAAGAAGAAGCCAAAAATTTTCGATCGAGCTCGTCCAACTCAACCTCGAGTTTTCTGATTTCCTCGGCCTCCTTCCCGAGATCAAAAGCACGGTCATACAACCTGACATCTGTAAGCGCCCCCTCAAACTGGTAACCGTTCGGTTCGCTGGAATTCTCATAGCTCTTTCCGATCGCAAGGCGACGCGCCGAAACCGCGATGGTATCCGGTACTTTCCCGATCATCCGGACAGCGGTGTCCTCGATCCCGTCGACGAAAAGACGCACCGACCGGCCCGCTTCAAAAACAACTGCAACCCGGTGAACCTGCCCGTCATTAACGGCCTTGCTTCCATAGACGGCCGCACCTGAGAACGGTTCGGTGCTCGATGACACCCAAAAGAAAAGGTGGCCGGGCGTTGCTTCTTCTTCGCCCTCGCCACCGATTCCGAACAAATAACTACGCTGCTTTCCAGGCCAATCGTTCTTCGATACAATAGTGGCCACCTCTTGCTTGGTGCGTATCGTCGCAGTGAGTGTGAGATCTCCCGTAAGGCTAAATTTTTCAGGGTCAGCCTCAAGATGGGGAAAATCCCATTTCCCCAATAATCCATTTTCACCAAGGGGCTTTGGCATAGAGAGCCGTTTGCGCGCCTCAATCAATGCTGTATTGAGGCGGGCTCGCTCGGCAGGAAGTTTCGGGTCTAATTCAGCAGTGGGAGCGCGATAGTTCATCGTCGGCCCACCTTGCTCGTGACCCTTTCCATGGTGCTCGATATTATTGAATATCGCAAACATCGAGAAATACTCACGCTGACTGATGGGGTCGAATTTGTGGTCGTGGCATTCAGCACATTCCATGGTCAATCCAAGCCAGACCTGGGCCGTTGTATTGACCCGGTCGGTGACCCCTTTCAGGCGGTATTCCTCCACTGGGTAGGTTTGACCACGGGCCTGTGGTGCATTGCGGTGGAAGCCAGTGGCAAGACGCTGTTCATCGGTTGCATTTGGCAACATGTCGCCAGCCAATTGCTCGATGGTGAACTGATCAAAGGGCATGTTAAGGTCAAGCGAACGAACGACCCAGTCCCGGTAGGGCCAGATCTGGCGCATCTTGTCATCGGCAAATCCCCGCGTATCCGCATAGCGGGCGAGATCAAGCCAGTCCTGGGCCCGCCGTTCGGCATAATCGCGGGTCGAAAGCAAGCGATCAACCACTCGCTCGTAGGCTCCAGGGGCACAATCGTTTACGAAGGCCGAGACTTCAGCAAGCGTTGGTGGAAGTCCGGTGAGATCCAGCGTGACCCGGCGAATCAGGGTGGGACGATCAGTTTCCGGCGACAGAGCCATACCTTCCTTGTTGAGCCTACTCAAAATATAGTGGTCAATCGGGTTCTTCTCCCCTGCCACCGCGTCCGGTTTTATTTTTTTTGGAAGGGTAAAAGCCCAGTGGGGTTGATACTCGGCTCCCTGCTCAATCCATCGTCTAAGAAGATCCTTTTCAGCTTCAGAAAGATTTTTGTCTCTCTTCGGAGGCGGCATGACCACTTCAGGATCCGTGCTGGTAATGCGATGCCAGACTTCGCTGCGATCGAGGACGCCAGGCTTGATTGCCTGGGCGCCATCCCTCAGGGCATAAGCGCCCTCCGCAGTATCCAAACGGAGCTTGGCTTTACGGGTCTTCGCATCGAATCCATGGCAGGCGAAACACTTGTCGGAAAGAATCGGAAGAATGTCGCGATTAAACTCTACGCGTGTTGACCCGGCCCATGCTTCCGGCAGGACCAAAAGTGAACCCGAAACGCAGACGATTGAACGAATGAGAAGTCTCCGAAACATAAGTGTTTCGGGTTCGAGTGTTTGTCCATCTTGTCCATTCTGCAAGGATCGAAATCATCAGTTTCGATCCGACGAAGTGATCACTCGGGAATAGCACGCAGGGTGAAATAGGCCTGAAGTTTACTCCAAGCCGAATATTCGCCGAAGGATTCCCCCGTTTCCGGCAAGGTGATTTCATAGATTCGATCCAGCCAGAAATCCCCGTTTCCAAAATCCTTCAATTTCACAAGCAGAACCAAACCGTCTCCGGAAAGTTCTGTGGCGGCCACCGCATTCTCGCGAACGTCGTGCTCGGGCGAACCATATTCCGCAGTGTTGGTGTAGAACCATGACTTCACTTGAACGGAGTTTGCAATACCAGCCCTTTTTAACGGACGGGTAAAATGGATTTCGAAACCATGCGGATTGGAGGCCACACGCAGGATATCTCCAGGAATTGTTTCCCCATCCCAGACCATACGTTGCAGGGCATGAGCAAATCCCCCGGTGGCATACCAGCCACGACCGGTCTGGCCAATCATCATGCTGCCGTCGGCCAAAAAGCAGGGCCGCATCGGCCCCGAAGCCAGTCCCTCGGCAAAGAGAATGGCACATCCTTGATCCACTCCGTTCACCCGCTCAGTGACCACTCGAAAAAGTTGGGAAAGCGTCTGATCACCCATGAAGACCTGGTTCTGATAGACTCCGAATTTTCCTCCTGTGAGGTCCCACGCCGGATTCCCGGGTGAGTTGGCGATCTTGTTATGAGGCAGCCAAACCGCACCTTTGCGAAGTCTTCCCGCCCACATTTCTCCATCCAATTTGCTCTCGGGAGTGACTCCGGGCAAATCGACCAGGCCTGACAGGTGGCCATAGAATTTGCCTTTCTCGAGCGGCACCCACTTTGAAGACCCAACAAACTCACCTTGGTTTTCGGAATACCAAAGGCGGCCATTCGGAGCCAATCCCATCCCCGCCGGGCTGCGCAAGCCATTGGCAAAAAATGACATCTCTCCCTCCGGCGTCACCACACACGACCACCCACGATAGCCACCCATCGATCCCATGAATTTTCCTCCGGCCCGGAAGGCCGCCTCTTCAACTCCCGAAGCATCGGCCAAATTCAAATTAAAATGGTAATTGCCTCCGGTATCGCGAACCGGTCCGTGGGTGTATTCGTGATAGTTTCCATGAAAGCCGAAATCATCACAAAGAGTTTCAAAGCGGTCGGCCCGACCATCGCCATCGGTATCCACCAATCGGGTTAGCTCCGGTTTCTGGGTAATCACAATCCGGTCACCCCTGTCATCCTCAATGCACACCCCGAGGGACTCAAAAATACCCTCGGCAAAGAGCGTCCACTGATCATCACGAATCCGCCAAATCCCCGAATCACGGGTCGCGAGCACGATGGTGCCATCTTTGGCTTGCGCAAGTCCAGTGGCTTCAAAAGGCTGCTTTCGGCCATACAAATCAAGCGGCGGATCGATGGTAAAAGCCGAGTAACCCGCCTGGACGGCAAGAGGTTTCCCTTTGCGACGGCGACGATTGAGATCCGGTTGCAGCACGACGGTTGGTGCGGAGACAATCGCCTGGGGGTCGAAGTTTTCTTTGCGCTCAATGACAGGGCGAGCCACCACCACTCCGGGAATTTTGGCCTTTAAACGATAGACCTTCGACTCACTCGAAGCAGGCAGCTTCCAAAGTCCATTCTCGATCCTGCCTCCGTCGACCGTCACCACGGCCAACCCGCCCGACCTGAGACGAAAACTCTGAGCCTCCGCCAAATTTCCCTCAAGGCGAATCTCCACTCCCCCGTCAACTGCAAGCGTGATGGATTCCGTGAGAACGTTTTTCCCAACTCGAAATTCGAAAGTTGGCAGCCCTGATTCCGGCTCAAGTTGGTGCCCGCGAAACTCCGCATCAAGAGAAGCCAACCTGGTCGCGAAATCAATGCCATCCCGGAGATATTTTCCGATCTCGGGATGATCCTGCACGTCGGGTTCCTTAAACTCAAAATCAACCACAATTCCGTTCCGGGTCAGGGGCGCAAGCAAGGGTTCATCTTCGAGAAAGACCACCGCGTCCCGACCCGTCGTTGAAGGTCGCTTGCCTCGGCCCGACCGCTCCTCACGCAGATTCAAAAAGCCCCCGCTCCAAACCCGCCGGACTGACAGCATCCGTGGATCAAAGGTGTAGCTCATGCCATTGGGCAAGCCGACATGCAGGGCCCGCCCGCTCGTCCCGGACAGCATGGCACGGAAAACCCGCGGCCGGTCAGTCACAGGAATCTCGCCCGGGACATCAATGAGATGTTTGATGGGTAGGGTTTTCTCCCTCGTGAGCATCACCTTCGCCGGCCCGGCTTCTCCCTCCTCAGCCAGCGTTCGAAGGTAATGCCAAAGTGCCTCGAGATCCTGCCCGGTGATCACGGTGGACCCGTACTGCGGCATGACCTGGGGATAGGTCGCGCCCTTCGCGGGACCATTTTCGGCAACCGCAAGTTGATCCCATGACTGGCGGACCGACTTGATGAAATAGTCCTTGTCCGCCTTGACCTTCTCCCGGCCCCCTTCCACTCCAACTTCACGCATCCGCGGCCGGGTGAGAAAAAGTCCGTAAAGATTTGGGCCGGTTTTCATCGACTTGTCGCCCTTCTCAACCACGTGACATTCGACACATCCCATCGAGGAAAAAACCTCCCGGCCATAAGCCACGGCATCAAAAGGTTCCTGGCTGGAAAGCGGAAGAGCCAAGGCCCCGGCAAAGAGAAAGCGGCAGTATGTAAATCCCATGTGGGATTCCCATACGCCGCCAACCCGCAAGAACTTTAAATTGTTAACCGTCAAATCCCCGGACGGATCCGGAAGAAGCGCTGAAGCGATCCGGCATCGATCAAGGTGCTTTCGGTTATCGTCAGGGTGGTTTCAGCATCGATGGCCTCAATTGAGTCATCGATCTCAAGCCACTCCGTTGAGGAGAGGTCAATAGTGGTATCAAGTGAGTAGGTCCGACCAGGGACCGAGTTGAAGGTGAGTCGGATCTGATCGGCATCGCGGTCGAAGGCGATTGAGGTAATCGCCAAGCCACCGGCACCACCGGAGATTTCGTCATACTTGGAAGAAATCTGTAACTCATTCAGAATGCGGTCCTGGTAGTAGTTGAACACCGCGATATCTCCGGTGAATGCTTCAAAGGGAAAGGCCGTGCTGGTTGGGAGATTTGATCCTTTGCCGAGCTCGGCGAGATCACCACCGTCCCAATCGGTGATTAATCCAGCGCTCGTAACAGGCTCCGCTGCAAGCTGGCCATTGACATAAAGCTTGCCAATAGCTGGAACAAGAGCGCCGGTCCGGCCCGTTGCCACGATATGAAAGAAGTCGTTTGCCGTTCCCAGTTCCGCAAGATCAGCAGATACGATGATTCGCTGATCATCCAAATTCGCTGATTGGTAGCGGAAGTCTATGGTGCTTCCAGTGAGAACGATCCCGGTTCCCGAGCCATTGCCGCCCGTATTGAAAAGAGTGTGGGTGCCAGTGAAGTCTCCGGGGCGGACGACCATCTCCCAGGTTACATCTTCCTTGGTGACCGGGTCGCCCAGGCCATCCTGCCAGGAGTCGAGAGGATTAGCGGAAAGGTTATAACCCGGGCTGTTCACCCAGGCGTTCACACCGGACAAATTACTGGTTCCGCTGACTACCGTTCCTCCAGTGGCATTGATAAAGGTAATACCGGCGTTCCCGGTGTTGTTGATGGCCGGGTCCCATTGCGCGAGCACACCATCCGGCAAATCCATTGCAGTCCACCCCAAATCGGGAACGCTTCCGTCAATCACGGTAATTGTCAGATCGGATGTCTCGGATCCAAATTCATTGGTCGCAGTCAGAGTGTAGGTCGTGGTCTCAGTCGGGGTTACTTCGAAGAATGTCTCACTGGTCACATCGGTCCCGTCGATACTCAGTGAACTTTCCCCAAAGGCATCCCAGCGAAGAATGGCCGATTGCCCTTCCAGCAAAGTGTCCGAATCAGAGTTGGTGAACACATTGATCAGTGGTGCGCTATCCACCAGGACGGTGATTACCGCCTCCAAGGTCTCGGCTCCCCGGGTTCCCGTAATCGTATAAGTTGTGGTCGTCGTTGGATTGACTGTCACCATGTTGGTTCCCAGGACATCCCCCACTCCATTATCAATCGTGAGGGTGTCGTTTCCCGGATTACTGACCCAGCTGAGAACGACAGGTGAGCCACTGGTCACCACTTCCTCGGAACCTGTAAAATCCCCGACAATCGGAGTTCCAATTGCAAGCTCGGCAATGGCAATCGCATCCAGAGCCTCGTCATAAATTCTCACGTCATCCATCCAGCCATCCCAGTTGTGAGTGAGCTGGAAATTATCGCCGATCCTCACATCGGCGCTGGAGGCTGTATTAATCGCGACGCTTTGACTCGCGCTCGGAGGTGTGTCGAGACTATTGAAATCAGCATCAAGCACACCATCGACATAAAGCTTGGCATCCTGGATGTCAGGAGTTCCATCGTTGGCCCAAGTCACCGCAACGTGATGCCACTCCCCATCGGTCACAACAGTGTTCCCCACAAAGAATCCGCCATTCGCCTCAATGCGGATCGCACCGGGAGTACCATTCCCGGTTTGGACTCGGAACGTCCACTTCTGGGTTGATGCATTCGCGCCCCAAGAGACGATCCCTTTGTTTAACGCGGGATTATTGCTCGCAGTCCTGATCCAAGCCGCAATCGTTCGGTCTCCGGTACCAGTAATCCCCTTATAACCGACGATGTTGACCTGATCATCAATGCCATCCATTTGCAGCGCTGCAGATGTCCCCGAAGGAACCACGGGCAAATTAGTCGTACTCCAAAGCGCCCCTCCGGCGACGGTTCCAACGTTATTGTTCGCGGAGCTATCGCCGGCAATCGTTCCACTACCCTCATCAAGGGCCCAATGAGCCACCAAATCAGCCTGACTGACGACTGGGGCGAGAGTTAGAAATAAAACAGGAAGAGTGTGTGCCTTCATCCAGTTCCGCTAACACAAAACACTTCGCTGGTGAATCCCAAAGTAGGTTATCTCAAAATTATGGGCGGGCCGTCACAACAAGGCGGGCGAAACGCAGCGACTCATTCCCCAACCACGGGGTCGGAGCACGCCAATCACGACGGGTGATCCCTCCGGCTTGCTCGTCCGAGCCCAAAAAGACCGCAGTCCCTCGCTGCCAGGTTTCGAGATCGGATGAAAACTCAACCACGACCTCCGCATCGTCCGCCCCGGCATTGGTCGAAACAGTCGCGACCAGATAGTTGTCGAACGAGCCATTGTCTTCCAGGTTCGCAATCGAAACCGTCATCGCTGCCAGCGGGTCCTCGAGTGCATACGCGAGCAAGTCGGCAGCGTTCGAACCCTCGAAAGGCACCGCGTCCGACTCTCCCGGACTCCCCCCTGGGTTCACACTCGATCTCCAGCTCACTGCCTCGCCCGGGTCCGGATTCACGGTCGGCGCAATTAAAGTGAGCGAGTAACCATCGCCATCCGCTGGCAGTGGCCAGGGCGCCCGGTCATCATACTGAAAATTTCGGATCAATGCCCCATCAGCTCCCACAAGCGAAAGGCTCTCACCCCCGTTATCCAATCGGCCGGTGTAAACTCCGGCGACCGGGAGATCATTTCCAAACGCTGCCACGAACCCATCCAGATCCGCCACCAAGAGCAGCCGCTCGCCAGCTTCAAGAACCGCGTCATCAGGGAAGACAAAAGAAATGCCACCATTGAAAGTCACACCCGCGAGACTGATGGCCTCGTCGGCAATGTTCATCAACTCGATGTACTCCGTAACCTCCAGATCCCCTGCCGGATGATAGAAGATTTCGGAGATCACGAGGTTGTCAGCCGAAGCCGGGAGAGCGGTCACGAAGACCGCTTCATTCAAAGCACTCCATTCGCTCCCGTCGAAACTTCTGGTCCGAACCGTCGTGGGCCCATTGATCGTCACAGCATCACCCGGCGTGTTCAGAGCAGTGACATCCAGTTGGAAGTCCATGCCCATGTCCGAACTCCCGGCGCTCCCATTATGAAGTTCGATTGCAATGACATTGGTACCCTCCGCGAAAGCCGACGGTGGGAAAGTGAAGACATCAATATGACCCTCCCTGACATTACTATCACTCAGCGCCAGGGTTTCGAAATCAACCGGATCTGCAGGCATGTTGTCACGGGCAATCTCCGTCCCGTTCAAATAAACAATGGCTCCGCCATCAGACATGACCCGCGCCGTGGCCTCGGTAATGAGAGTCACATTGATAACCTCAAAATTCTTCCGAAAGTAGACGGTAATATTCCGGTTAGGATTGATCCACGGACCGGGAAAAGGGTGATCATTTATCGAGCCAAACCCAAGAGGAGCATCTCCAACAGCCCACAAGGAATCGTCATAAGCAGGCTCTTTCCACGCACTTCCCTGATCACTCCCGTCATCGAGATAACTCCAGCCTGTCGCGCCAGCTGCGATCAAAGTTTGCTCGCTTTTTGCTCCATTAATTTTCACCGCATTCGGATGAATCCCCCCGCCGGCCAGACGCGGATCGCTGCCATCAGTGGTGTAATAAATATCTCCTGCCTCATTGGTAAGAATAAGACCGGAGCCCGCCGACACCTTGCCACCATGTTGACTGAAGGCAGGTGGATCAAGGTCCGGATAGAGACCCGCCGCACGAAATTGACTGATGCTAATCGGAGTGCGGTTGGGAAACCAGGTGTTGTATTCTCTATTGAGCCCTCGATCAAAATCCACCAACGTTCGCGGGTTGGAATCAACGTGGTCACCCCACCGCGCGCTCTCTGCTTTCATCGCGAGTCGGATCCTCTGCGCTCGCGCATCCCACTGCGCCGCTCCATTCTCAGGTGTTAACGCTCCGTCGTTAAACATGTGCTTGTAAGCCCGATCCGCGAATCGCAGGGCATACTCAGGGTCATCTGTCAGCCACGCATTGATCGAGGTCGGACGATGCTGGGTCCCACCCCGACCGTGGGTGATGGAATTGATATTGAGGTTTCCGGTGGAGAGTCCGTTGAGTCCCGCACGCTCGGCGTCATGGCAAAAGAACATGTATTTCCCCGGCGGATTGGTCCGGCGCATCGCACGCACATTGTTCTGATCCCAATCGGTATTTCCCGCATGAAAATTGAGCACGAGATAATCGATAAAGCTGTCGAGATCGAGGTATTGCTTCACTGTTTCAAGGTCTCCCGCCCGGGCAGCGTCCAAGACAGTCCGCCAGCTCTCAAGCATGCGTGCGTTTACCTCGGACTGGGTTCCATTGATCACCTCAATGTTGTTGCCTCCTACAATCCGAAAGCCTTCCCAATCATCCTCGTCCCCGCCAAAGCGCTCGGCGGTCCACTCTTCCTCAATACGCTCAAAGAGGTGGTGCATCCCAAAGTAGAGACCATTGATATAAACATGAACTTCATTTTGAAGCGCCTCCGGATAACCCATCGCAAAGCGCGCATCGCGAAACCACTGATCGCGAATATACATTCCAAACTGGCGTACAGCCGCCGTCGGGTGAACCCAGGAATTCCCATTCCCTCCACGCAAAATGATCTGGTTAAAGGTCTCGGTCGGAGCGTCGGAACCAAAGAGCGGAAAGCGCATTTTTCCAGCTCCGTATTCATTCCGAAAGGCGAGGCGAAAGTTGTGCTTTCCGCGGTTTGGATTGCGGGAGGCATTGCCGTTCATGAGCATGCCGGCATCTAGCTGAATCGGAGAACCGTCTTTAAAGTCGATCATTTCCACAGAAACACGTCGTTCGGAATTGGGTCCGGAATCTTGGGGGTTCACTTGAATGCCCGTCTGTTGATCGAACAGATTATCGATGTCAGTCACGATGGAAATTGTAGGCAGATCGCGCAACGCTTCCTTCAGCTCATCACGAGTGTAAACCGAACCAATGACATCGGGATCCATTTGGAAGTCTCCCGGAATGGTATTTCCATTTCGCGATCTCCAGGGGAGAGGGTAGCCCGGCGGTTGTGCCGGTTGGTTGAGCACGTCATCAAGAAATAAGTAAGTTTGGGTATCAACATTCGAAGGGCGCAATCCGGTCTTCACGGCGATTGCACGGAGCGCGGTACTGGTGGTGACGTTGACCAAGGCCGAGGCCGGGGAGGCGTCATCTGCAGGAGCCACTTGGTTGCCATTCGAGAGCGTCGGCGTGCTACCGTTGGTGGTGTAAATGATGGTCGCTCCGGGCGTGGCACTTTCCACGGTCACCCCAAAGGGAGCCTCGAAGAATCCGCGATCAACATCAAAGGTAGTGTCGCGGACATAGTCAGTGAACTCAATTCCCGAGTTGGGAGCTCCGGGGGTGGGTTCCTCAAGATACCCACTGATAACTCCATCGGAAAGGTCGCGAGTCTCAGCTGTCAGCATGGGGATCAGCAAAATATCCGAACTTCCCGTGGTGTCGTTTAGAATCTGGAAAGCGAGGATATTCTCGCCACTCCGGAGCTTCCCCGCGAAATCCAGCGGGAAATTTTCCATATTATCGCTCTCGCGAATTTCGCCACGACCAGTGGCGATCGAATCGTAGCTCAGAGGCTCCGGCAGGTTTTTAGCAGCAACGAGTTCTCCGTTAAGATAGGCCGCAAATCCATCCTCGTAAAAAAGCGACAAATTCATCGCAACGATCTCGGCCGGATTCTCAATGCTGAATGGAATTCTGACATAGGCACTTCCTGCGATTCCTCTCATCGCTAAATCAGTATTTCCCCCTGCCCCGATAAAATTCGGAAAACGATAGCCGTAACCGATTCCAGTTTGAGCTGAGTTCCAGCTCGAGTCATCAAAGTCCGCTGATTGCCAGGAGCTTCCAATATCAGAGGGCGGAACAATCCAGGTCCCGGCAGTCGGCCAGGGAATCAAGGTCTCGGGTTCGGTAGCGGCATTAGTCCCGGCTCCATAAGTTGTTCCATAAAACTGTTTGGGATACTCGGGCGTAAACTGACTTAGTGGGGTATTGCCGTCCCCATCGACCAGTGCGAGGTATTCACCGCCGGCCGAGAGCGAAAAATTAGTATGAAGCTCTCCTTGCGGATCACGCCGGTCCTTGCCCGAAGCAAAAACAACGAGGTATCCTCCCGCCGGAATTGTCACATCGGGCAACAACCACCGGGTAGGATCCGACGCGTTATCCGTCAAAAACAAGCCGTTGATAGATACTGGAACCGCGCTGGAATTGTGTAACTCAATCCAATCCGAAGCATCTCCATCGCCATCCAGGTAGGAGCCGTCGTTGTCTGCGACAAATTCCGAGATGCTGAGTTTACCAAAAGAGGTGTCAGGCAGCAGGAGTGAGAACAGCAATGCCGCTGCTAGCCAATTGGATGAAAATAACATAACTACCGTATGTGGTAGCTCGCCAGATCGTCCGTAAGCAAGGGCAAATTCTTCTAACTGCATGCCTTGCCCTGCTAACTCTTTCCGGAGACCGAATTTAATTCAGTCATTTTGAACAACACTATCCGGACATTCCGTCGCGGACTGATATCTGCTCGCTATCAGTCCAAACGGTTCATATCGAATGATGCAAGGTGCTTGTCCGGAAGGCTTACCTCTCTGTTTCGGGTCGAATGCTGGATGGTAAAAGATGGCATGGGCGGCACGCAGGAGGTAAGGCCCGCGTTTCGCGGTCTAGATCAGTTCAGGAAGGATTCCGGTGGAATCTCCAAAGCGGCTGTTTTTCAGGCCAATCTGTCGAAGTTGGGTGGCGAAGACATTGGAGAAAGGAGTGTCCCTGGTGCACTTGAGATATTGGCCGTGTTTGAAGCCTAGCTTTTTGCCGCCGGCGATAACAAGGGGGTAGTTCCGGTTGGTGTGGGTGGTACTGTTGCTGCTGCCGTAGAGGAAAGTGGTGTAGTCGAGGAGAGTATCGCCGGATTCCGGAACGGCAGAGGTGTTTCGCATCCGAGTCAGGAAGTGTGAGAACTCGGTAGCTAGGAAACGGTCCCATTTTCCAAGAGGCTCTGCGCCGTCGGCTTTGTTCCAGGCGTGAGCAAGTCCGTGAAGATGTTTTCCAAAGCCGAGGAGTTGGGGGAATTTCCCACCCAAAGTGGTAGCATCACCCATGCTGGCGATTTGGTAGGTGGCGACTCGGGTAGAGTCGGTTTGGAAAGCCAGATGAATCAACTCGTACATCGTGCGAATGTACTGCTCGGGGATCTGGTGATCGGAGTCGAGCTTGAGGCGTTCGCGTTCTTCTTCGGTCAAGGTCGGTTTGGCGATATCAATCCAGGCTTGCGATTGCTCGACATTCCTTTCCACCTGACGGACAGAATCCATATATTCATCGAGCTTTTGCTGGTCGTGATTTCCAAGTTTGCGCCGGACGCTGTTGGCATCTTCAAGAACAAGGTCGAGAAGGTGGGCGGAACTTTTGAGTCGGCGGCGGTTTTTCGCGGTATCTGGATCGCCAGCTCCGAAGAGGCGTTCGTAAATGCGGCGCGGTTGATTGACGGCGGGAATCGGGCGGCCATGTTTGTTAAAAGAGAGAGTACTGGACCGAGTGGGTTCGCCAACTCCCCCATCGGTGGACATGATAAGCGAATCGAAACGGGTTTGACCGGCATAATGCTCTGCGACAATTTGGTCCATGGACTGAACATTCCGTAGCTTGTTGGTGAGAATGTTCCAACCCGTGAGGAAAGTGTCAGCACTATCGTGTCCCCCAATCTTTTCGACTTCGGGGTGAGAGAGCCCACCCAAAACAGTCAAATGCTCGCGATGAGTTTCCAGTGGCTTGAGACTCTTATTGAACTGAAAATCTTTCCCTTCACCCTTCGGAAACCAGTGCCAATCTTGCTTGTCCTCCTGCGTGGGGAGGGAGACTCCGAAAGGAAAGTAGACAACACCAAGTCTAGCCGGAGGCCGAGTAGTCTCTTTACCATTAGCCATGCAGTCCAACACTGGAAGTGCCAGACAAGCTCCCGCGCCCCGGAGAAATGTTCGTCGGTCAATGTTTTGAGTTCTCATTATTTTGCCAAAAAGGCTCTACTAGTTACGATGCTTTGGACCAGTGATTGCAAACGGAGGTCGTTTTCCAGCGATTTTTTGGCAATTTCTTCGACCAGCGGCTCATCGGAGAACTCCAGGGATCGCCCCAGGGCATACGCCAAAAGCTTACTTGTGAGTGCCTGGGCAAACTGTTTCTTCCGTTCGGTCAGAAGGTATTTCTTGAGGTCATCCAGATTCTTCAACTCGGTACCGTCGGGGAGCTTACCAGTTGTATCCACCTGATGACGGGCCACGACTTTCCTGCCACGTTTGCGGGGGATAGCTTCCCGGACCAACCCATTGGCGCCATAGCCTTCGAGCATTTGCCCCCATGGATCGATGTTTCGATGACAATCGGCACAGGCCGGATCGCTCCGGTGGATGCGAAGTTGATCACGGATGGATAATTTGGAAAACTTGGGATCTGCATCGTCGAGTGGCGGCACATTGGGCGGAGGCGGAAGCGGAGGATCGTTGAGGAGATTTTTGCGAATAAAGACCGCCCGCTTGATGATGCTGGAATCGTATCCTGCGGAATGCCCCAGCAACACAGAACCATGGGTCAAGACCCCGCCCCGGCTCGCTGATTTTTTGATCTTGCGAAACTCGCCTCCAAAAACGCCTTCGATCCCGTAATGATCAGCCAATTCCTGATTCACCATTTGGAAGTCCGATTCGATGAAATTTTCTGCCGAGAGATTATTGCGTAGGATTTCTCCGAAAAAGTGTATCGTTTCATTCCGGAAATTCTCCTTCAAACCCGGAGGAGTCTTTCCATAGATCAAAGGTTCAATCTCAATGCGCTCAATGGCATCGACATCCAGCCATTGGGTGGCAAAGGTGTGGATGAACTCGTCGGCGCGGGTGTCTTTCACCATTCGCTGGACCTCTTGTCTCAGGACGTCCGATTCAATCAGTCTGTTCTGAAGCGCAAGATCCCGCAAGCGGTCATCGGGAAGGGTGTTCCATAAGAAGTAAGAAAGCCTGGTGGCAAGCTCATGGGAGTTGAGTTTTCTTTTCCTAAGAGAATCAGGTTCCATCAAGTAGAGAAAATCCTGCGAAATCAAGGCCAACACCAAAGTCTCTTTAAGCGCTTCTTCGAAACCAAGAAAGTCGGGGCGAATTTTGGCGAAGAAGGAAGTGAGCTTCTCGACTTCCTCTGAGGAGACGTTTTTCCGCCAGGCTTTCGGAAGGAAGCTCCTTAAAATATGCGTTATTTGTCTCGCTTCGTCGCCTGGGAACTTCTCCTGGGAATCAATGAGAATATCCTTATGGTGTTTGGGTGGCCACGACTCGTAAATTGGGCCCTTGAATTCCACCGACTCCACGGCCAGATAAGGAAAATTGGGGTCTTCGATGCGAAGGTTTCTCATCTTCCCATTCTCGTCTTTCCTTTTCTCCGTTTTGACTTCTGCGTGCTCGTTGGCAACGTTCATCACACTGACCAAAAGTCCCGGGTATTTCCCTTGGCCACGGACTGGAAGTGGAAAATTTTCAATTCTCCCCCTAAGCACATATTCCTGGGTGCCTTCCTTCGTGATGTCCAGTTCGGCCATCGTTTCTTCCTGAAGCAAGGTGTCCGGACGATAGCCCACCACGACTCTCATTCTGGGGATCGGGCCCTTTTTCTCAGGTAGCTCGGCCTTCACTTTGACCCGAATTTCGAATGGGCCTTCGTCCGGGTAGTCATCCTTAATCCGACCGATAAAGCGAACCTTTGGTCCCAGACGATTTCCGGCGATCTCCCCTCTTTCCATCCGGACTTTGCTGGACTCCGTGAAGGAGTGACGAAACATCTTGGGTTGAGGGTCGGTGACAATCGCTTTATCGAGAGCGTCCCGGGCAGCGTTGATGTAGTGCTCCAGTTGCTCGGCGGTCATCTGAAGTGAGCTGCCATTATTGCGCAGCCCGTCTGGCGACATCGGGTCCTGGGGAATGTCCTGAATGTAGTTGATGTCGAGTCCCAGCAAGTCCCGCATCGTGTTCTGATACTGATCACGTGTGAGTCTGCGAAGGACGACTTGCCCGTCTTTGCTTTGGTGGACTTTGTGGGCGTGTTCGATGGTGGCATTGAGCCAGTCCAGAACAACGTTGCGTTCTTCGGTGGTGAGGTCTTCTTCGTCATCGGGTGGCATTTCTCCGAGGTTGATCACTCCCCGAACATCATGCCATGTCTCGGCGGATCTCACGTCTTTGATCAGATCAGCGGAAAGGGTATCAAGGCGAAGCTTGCCTTTCTGCTTCTGCTCACCATGACAGCCGAAGCATTTCGCCTGTAGAATTGGTCGCACTTTTTCTTCGTAGCCTTCGGGAGCCGTCGGTGACTCCGGCTTTGCAGACAGAGAGGCACAAAACACGAAGTACAGTGATGAAAATTTTAAGCTGATCAGTTTTCTTAACATCTGGTTCTCTCGCGTCTCTCAGGTTTGATCTTGAAACTTCACAAAGACACCGTTTGCCATCTTCACAATCTTTAAACGGTTCTTTATATACTATATGAAATGGCCCTTTGTATCATAAGCCGCGATATTACAGAATGTGGCTAGCGGTATAAGGAGGCTCCGAAAGGCGAAGCATTCCACCGATTCGAGTCACTCATTCCGCACCATTTTTCAAAACCGATATAGCCGGTTACAAAAACGGTCAGCGCCTTATTCTGAAGAAGAGCCTCTTGGCCCCAGCGATTGGATTGTCGAAAGTGAATGAGGTGATTTGCCCACCCGAAGTGATGTTGCCCTGGACCCGGGCCGCGAATTGACCGTCGATTTTGGGATCGTAGACAATGGCATAGGTTTCGTTCGGAGAAGAAGTCCAGGTGAGGGTGAAGCGGTCGTTCTCCTGGTCATGAATCATCTCCAGGATTTGCAATGCCCTGCTTGCTCCGCCACCTATTTCGACCACTCCGTGGACCTCGTCGTAAAAGAAGCTAACGCCGGGGAACCCAAGGAGGTCGTTCCAGGTGCCATCATCCCAGTCCCGGCGAACATGGGCGTAGTGCTCGTATTCGTTGCCATTGTTGGGCGGCCCGCCACCAGGCGACCAATTTTCGTAGCCAGGAGTCTCCCCATTGGCCCACACCCAGTTACCTTCGTTGTCGGCATCATTATAGCCGAGCCAGAGACTACGATTCTCACCCTCGAAACTTCCGAAAGCACCCATCAGCCATTCGTTTTCATCGTGATCATTAACGGTTACCAGATCTCCACCCAATTGCAGCGCCGCGGTCCGGGCTTCGCTCCATGAGGAGGGTTCGAGCATATGGTAGGTCCGCCCGTTGGCCGGGTTGACCGCCGTTACTAGAATTTCCGGAGAACTCAGCTCCTCGATGGTGAAAACCCCGTTGGTGCGGTTTTGAGAAACGGTGTTTCCGATCCGGATGAGATACTCGTTGTCTTTCTCGGCACCGAAAGAGGGGTAGGCCCAGAGGCCTCCGCCTACCTCGGCTCCCATCCGGCCCGCGATTGCCCGACCGGGACCGGTGAGGCAACCGTAACGATAAATGGCCACGGCGGTGGCTCCATTTGTTTGAGGAATGTGATTGGTGTTGACCCGGTACACGGCGGTCTTGGGAGCAATCCAGCGAAACCAAACGTCGTTCTCGATCTGTCTCAGACCGGGCCTATGCAAGACTCCCTCCTCGTAACCGTCGGTAGTGGCTCCACTAGTGCGGAAGGAATGGAAATTATTTGAACCTATTCCGGAAATTAGTTGGGCATTGGCACAATTGTCAGATCCCTGGGCTATTGCAGAGTGCGAGGAGACAAAGCACAGGGATACAAGGGCCACCGGCAGGATGGGCTTTGCAGAGTTCATGAGAGTTTGTCATTTTTCAATCTGAGGGCGAAAACGAAGAATGGGTTGACTGGAAGACTCGGTGCAAATCCCTGAGAGTCAACTCTGCACCACAGGTTACAAGACGAAGGCAACTGCCCTCGAAGACCCGGGCTGACGTCTATAATCTAATTGTCCAGCCCGCGTCCGGTTGGGGGACCCCAAAGGCCCTGTCGGCTCTGCGGTACGTTCCAGGAAGTTCAAGGAGAGCGATCGAAAGAACGGGAACAGCGATGTTGTTAGCATGGCAAAGCTGCCCAAGAACGACCAGCAGAAGATCTTGATCGCGCTCACCCATTAGCTTTGCCCGGCTTACTGTTGCCGAAGAGCGATTTCAGTTCAGTTACTTTGGTCAGGACGACCCGGCCATTTCGCTCGCTGGTGTTGCCACTCAGCGTGATCGGCGTTCCCACGTGATAGGCCAGGTTGAATCCGTGGAAATCCTTGAAGCTCACTTCGATTCGTACCGACTCTTTTCCTTTCACGTCGATGTAGAAAACCTTGGCTTCGTCGAGATTGTCCGACATGCGCAAGCGGCCCTGCACGGTCAGTTTTCCCAGACCAAATTTCACCCAACTCTCGAAGGGACGTTCCTGGAACTCATCGAATTCCCCGCCATCGAGGCCGGGCAAGGGGGTTGTCGAATTCGCAAAGGAATTGGAATCGATTCCGAACTTATTGAGCAGCGTCAGATGAAGTCGTCCCAGCTCCTGGTTTTTGGAATACCTGAGATAGCGCCCGGTTTTGAGCAATCCCCCGCCCTGTCCGGCAAGCACGATGGGAATCCGCTGCGCGGTGTGGTTGTCGCTGTGGCCCATTCCCGAGCCGAAAAGAACAATGCTGTGATCAAGCAAGGACCCGTTGTGATCTTTGTAGGCCTTAAGCTTGTTCAGGAGATAGTCGAACTTCTCCATGTGCCACAGGCTGATCTTGAGAAGGGAATCGATGTTTTCCCGGCTGAAGTTCCGGAAGAAATGAGAGAGGTAATGATGCTGCTTTTTGATTCCGAGGAAATCAAAGATCATGCGGCTATTACTATTGCCAAGCATATAGCTGATGCAACGGGTCGAATCGGTCCACAAGGCCATCGCCATGACATCAAGCATCGCTTCCACTTGTTCGTTGAGATTCCCCGAACCTTCGGGGCGTTTCAGGCTGGAAAAATCAACTCCATTCGGACCGCTCACCGGAGTCATTTTTTCGAGCCGTTGTTCGGTTTCACGAACAGTCGTGAAATATTCCTCGAGAGTCTCCTGATCCTCGCGTCCCGCTTTCCGTTGCAGGGCTATGGCATCATCCCGGACCCGATCGAGAAGACTGGCAACCTCCTCCCGTCGATTCGGGTCGCGCATGGGATTTCGAAAGAGACGGTCGAAGACCAATTGCGGATCACTTTCGCGCGGGATCCGATCGCCTTTCTCGTTATAAGAAATGTAACTGCAATCGATTTGATTCGTGAAAAGCCCTTCGGTGGTCAGCTCGAGCGAGCGATGCGCGGTGTCGCCTTTGATCTTGTCGGCGATCATCTGATCAACGGAAGCAGATTTTTTATTAGCGTGGTGACCGGCAAGGAAACGTCGGGTCGAATTACTGTGCGAAGAAAAACCGAAGTCGCCCATATTATCGAGAATGAGCAAATCATCCTTATGCTTGGCGAAAGGAGCCATCAGCGGCGACATACGAAAATCATTCTCCTTCCCGCCCTCAATATTCCATGACGGAGGGTGAACCCCGTTCGGCTTGAACAAGGTCACAAACCGCAAGGGGGGAGCGGAATCACCTGCGAGGTCAGCCGTCGCGGCCTTCGCGCTGTTCTCCATGAGATTAAGAAAAGGAAGCGGGACTAGGGCGCCAGCGGCACCGCGGAGAAAGGTCCGGCGTTCGATGTTCCAGTTTTTACTCATGGCTGATGTTGACACTCTCGATGATGGTTTCACGAAAGGGAAGGCTGTTTGCGATTTGTTGAAACAGGCTTTCCCAGGTCCCGTCGTTCTCGCACAAATTTTTGGTGAGAGCATGGACAACCGCCTGATCGCTTCGGACCAGCTTTCGACACAAAGCATAGGCAAGAGTTTGCTCTACGATGTTGCGCACGATCGATTCGCGTTTTTTGGTAAGCAGGATTTGCTTTAGTTCCGAAAAAGTTTCAAACGCTTCCCCACTGGGAAGCTTTCCCGAGGTATCGATTTTCCGAGGCGCTTGCTTTGCATTCTTCTTCCGGTCGCTGGCGAGAAGGAATTGTCCGTTTTGATCATAGCCCTCCAAGGCAAACCCAAGGGGATCGATCTTCTCATGACAGCGGGCACAGCTGGTGTCACTTCGATGGGCTTCAAACCGTTCACGGAAAGTCAGGTTCTTACCCCGCGGGCTGGCCTTGATCGGCGGAGTGTCCGCCGGGGGCTCTCCGATCTCCACACCCAAAACACGCCGTAACATCCACGTTCCACGCTGGATGGGGCCTTGATTCATGGTCAGAATACCGGGCATGGTCAGCAGTCCGCCCCGACCTTCGGCATGCCGCAATTCGAGTCTCTGATGGGGCGTTCGCTGGCGTTCAATTCCTTTGGCGTGCGAATAGCGTTTCATCCGCTGGCGGTCCTGACCATAGAAGCCGGAGGTGCCTTGATTCACAAAGGTCACCTTGGAATCGATCAACTCCATCACCGGTCGCTTTTCGGTGAAAAGGTAGTTGAGGAAATCAGTCGCCTGAGTTTTCAGAGCATGATGGCGGATGGGATCTTTGCCGACCAATTCGTCCAGACTGTTGATCCCAAGCCACTGCGTGCCGAAGCTCTCGGCCAAGCTCCGGGCCTTCGGAGAAGCAAGCATTCGGGTGACTTGTGCGTTGAGCACCTTCTCGTTGCCGAGCGATCCGCCGATTGCAAGCCGGGTCAGCTCGTCATCCGGGCGGTCCTCCCACAGAAAATACGAAAGGCGTTCCGCCAGTTCGAAGTGATCGACCGCCTGCTGCCTGCCAGGCTCTCCTTTCATGAGAAGGCCCCGGTAAAGAAACCGGGGAGACATCAAAATGGCCTTGAGCTCGAACTTGGTTGCGGCGAGGAGTTCGACTCCCTCCTTCCCGGTGATTCCCAAAAGGATCTTCGAAAGTTGTTCTTCCGAAGCAGGACGACGCAAGGCCCGTGGAACGAAGTTGCGAATTAAATTCCCGGCCTGCTGCTGCGACAGGTCATCCGGCTGCCAATCATCAGACAAAGATTCACCCATCAGCTCGCTGAGCTGCTTCCTGCTGCTTTTTGCAAAGAGCTTCTCAAGTGCCGCATTACCCAGATGAAGGTACTGATCCCAGATGTTTGGAGATAGGCGCGCGCGATGCGTATCATTGATAAACCCGCTCTCACCGGGCGGATCGGTGGGAAGTAGTTTGAGCACCAGCGATGAGTCGCTCACTACGGTTTGCTCGGCCTTGGCCACCGCGACTTCGAGATCAAATCCAAAGAGCGAGCGCAGGGTATTGCGATATTCGGGTCCCGAAAGGCGACGCGGTTTGAAGACAGACGCCTCCGCCTCGATACTCGCCAGTGAACGTTCCTGGTACCAGGTGATGATCGTTTTTTGGTCAGCCTCACTGAGTGGCGTTTCATCTTCCGGAGGCATCTCTCCGGCTTCGATGACCTCAACCACCGTTCCCCAAAGCTCGAAATTGGCATCGGCATCCTTCTCCGTCAGGATTCTGGAGAAGTCGACCTTACCCTTCACTTTCTCACCACCGTGACACTTCAGGCAAGAGCTTTCCAAAATCGGACGGACCTTTTCCTCAAATGCTGCAAGCGGGGCCGAAAAAGCGACCGCAAAAACAAGCGAGAGAGCAAAATTTCCCATACCGGATCAATTTACGGGGGAAGGCATCATGATCTCTCAGGGAAGCCAAGGATCGCCATCCCGACTGCCGGCCTTTGGACCGTGGCATCCATAACCAGGGAAGATTTAGAGTTTCGCCTACGTTAAATTCATGGTTACTCTGCCTCATTCGCCGTTGAAAACTCCTTCCCGCCTAAAACGACCACTTCTGATTCTGATTTCTTCCTCACTGTTTTTCAGTGGAATCGCTGGTGCCAGGGAGAAGGGAATTTCACTGACCACCGATCATTGGTCATTCCAGCCGCTGGCCTCTGAGCACAGTCATGCCGGAATCGATGCCTTTCTGAAGGAAGCACTGGCCGGCAAAAATTTGAGACCGTCCGATCGCGCCGACCGTGCCACCCTTATTCGTCGGCTCTTTCTGGTGATGTTGGGGCTCCCGCCATCACCGGAGGAGGTGGAGCGTTTTATCAATGACGAATCTCCCAAGGCATGGGAAGAACTTGTGGATCGCGTTTTAGCCAGCCCCCATTACGGAGAACGAATGGCACGGCACTGGCTCGATCTCACCCGCTTTGCCGAGAGTAATGGCTTCGAGACCAACCGGGAACGTCCCAACGCGTGGCGCTTCCGCGACTACGTAATCGAATCCTTCAACCAAGACAAACCCTACGATCAGTTCATCAAGGAGCATCTCGCGGGAGATGCCCTGGGAGCTGACATCGGAACCGGGTTCCTCGTGGCCGGACCCTACGACATCGTCAAAAGCCCGGACCCGAACCTCACTTTAATGCAGCGGCAAGATGAGTTGGCGGACATGATCAACACCACCGGCACCGCCTTTCTTGGAATGACCATCGGCTGCGCACGCTGTCACGATCATAAGTTCGATCCGATCAGCCAGCAGGACTACTATTCAATGCAGGCGGTTTTCGCGGGCGTGAAATTTGGTGAAAGACCGGTCACGAAGCAGGTCACCCCGGAAAGCGAAAAACAGCTGGCCACTTTACATAAGTCGTTGATTACCGCGAGGAATGAACTGAAAAAACTGAAAGCGATCGCAGCGAACAAAGAAGGAGACATTCCACAGCGACGTCCTCCGGTGAACGCCCGGATGAACACGGAAGCCTTCGAAGCCACACCCGCAAAATTTGTCCGATTTACCATCAGGCGCACCAACAGCTCCGAACCCTGCCTCGATGAACTCGCTGTCTTTGCCCGCGGTGGAGAGAATGTCGCCCTCGCAAAATCCGGGGCCATTGCGACCTCGTCAGGCGATCTGCAAGGCTACCCCATTCATCAACTGGCTCACCTTAATGACGGCAAAACGGGAAACAATTCGAGCTGGATTTCCAACCGGCCCGGCAAAGGCTGGGTCCAAATCGAGTTTGCCAAAGTGTCACCGGTCGAGCGAATCGAATGGTCCAGAGACCAGGACGGCCGCTTCGTCGACCGGATCGCAGTTGATTACCTGATCGAATTATCGGTTGATGGAGATCACTGGGACCTCGCGGCAAGCTCCGAGGACCGCTCCCCCTTCGACGAGAAAGCCAACCCGAACGCCTTTCTCAGCAAGCTTGGCGAGCAGGAAGCCAATCAAGCCCGCAAGCTCATCGCTAGCATCGAGAACACCCAATCACGCATCGCCAAACTCCAAAACGGCGTGAAAGCCTGGGTGGCAAATTTCTCCAAACCCGGCGCAACCCATCGCCTGCACCGGGGTGACCCAATGGCGAAACGGGAGGAAGTGCCACCGGATGCCTTGAAGGTGATCGGGTCTCTCGATCTTGCCATGGACACGCCCGAACAAGCGCGTCGACTGGCGCTCGCCGATTGGATCACCCGCAAAGAAAATCCACTAACCGCACGGGTGGCGGTGAACCGTCTTTGGCAGTTCGTTTTTGGAATCGGGATCGTGGACACTCCCAGCGATTTTGGGACAAACGGAACCCTGCCGACCCACCCCGGGCTCTTGGACTGGCTGGCGTCCGACTTCATGGCACACGGATGGTCGATGAAACACACCCTGCGCCTTCTGCTAAACTCGGAGGCCTTCCAGCGGTCAAGCCAACCCAATTCCACGGCCGCCCGCATCGATGCCACCAGCCGATACCTGTGGAGATTCCCCCCGCGTCGTCTCGAAGCCGGAGCCATTCGAGATAGCATGCTCGCAGCCGCTGGCACCCTGGACTTGAAAATGGGAGGGCCGGGATTTCACCTCTTTGAAGTCGATCGCGAGAACGTGGTTCATTATCACCCCAAAGAGGAAACCGGTCCGGCGGAGTGGCGTCGCATGATCTACCTCTTCAAAATCCGACAAGAGCAGGATGCCGTCTTTGGGGCCTTTGACTGCCCGGATGGCAATCAGGTCGTTCCGACCCGTAATCGTTCAACCACGCCCCTGCAGGCTCTCAATCTTTTCAATAGCCGCTTTACGATGCAACAGGCGGAAAAACTGGCGGAACGTCTCAAAGGTACGCAATCTCCCGTAGCAAGTGGTTTCGAACTACTCTATAACCGGCCCGCGACCGCCGAGGAACTGGCAGACTCCGAAACGTTTATCGGTGAACATGGCCTTGTTTCCTTCTGCCGCGCCATGCTGAACACCAGTGAATTCCTCTTTATTTTCTAAATGATTGATCCCCGTCACCTTCTCGACCGCCGCAATTTCCTCTCGCATTCCGTGAGTGGACTGGGCGGAGTGGCTCTGGCATCTCTTTTGGGCCGGGAAGGACTTCTTGGAGCCGGAAGGCTCCGGGAAAGTGCGGCGGGCAAAATGCCCATCCGGCCTTCGATTGACCCTGCCTACCCCCATGCTCCCCGCATTCCCCATACCGAGCCAAGAGCCAAGCAGGTTCTGATGATCTTTTGCTCCGGAGCGATCAGTCAGGTCGACACTTGGGACTTTAAGCCGGAACTCATCAAACGTCACGGCCAGCCCATGCCGGGCGGTGACAAACTCATCACCTTCCAGGGACAGCAGGGGAACTTAATGAAGAGCCCGTGGGAATTCAAACCGCGCGGGCAAAGTGGCAAGATGGTCACGGACCTTCTCCCCAGGCTTGGAAATCTTGCGGACGAGATGTGCTTTCTCCACGGCATGACCGGTAAGACCAATACCCACGGACCAGGTGAGAACTTCATGTGCACCGGATTCACACTGGATGGTTTTCCAAGCGCCGGCGCCTGGACAACTTATGCCCTCGGCAGCGAAGCAGATGATTTACCGGCCTACGTCGCCATTCCGGACGTCCGCGGGACCCCCCAATCAAGTGTGAACTGCTGGGGGCCGGGCTTCCTGCCGGCAGCCTTCCAGGGCACCAGCTTCAATGCGGCCAAACCGGTGCGAAATCTCTCCATCCCAAACGGGATCACCGGAACCACAGACGCTGCGACCCGGGCATTTCTTCAACGACAGAACCATCGTCATCTTCAAAATCACGTCGGGGACTCTCAGCTGGCGGCACGAATCGCGAGCTACGAATTGGCCGCGCGCATGCAGCTCAGCATCCCCGAGATAACCGACTTAAACAGCGAGCCAGATTACATTCTCCGGGAATATGGAGCCGACGAATCAGGCAATAAAATCCTGGATCTCCGCGCCGCCTACGGGCGCAATTGTATCTTGGCGCGGCGTCTGATTGAGCGGGGCGTGCGATTTGTGCAACTGTTCAGCGGCGCCTATCAAACCGGCGGGGAGGGAGTGAGCAACTGGGATGGCCACAAGAAAATTAAAGAGCAATATGACATTCATGGGCCGGTCCTCGATCAGCCAACCGCGGCGCTTCTAAAAGACCTCAAATCCCGGGGCCTCCTCGAAGACACCCTTGTCGTTTTCTGTTCCGAATTTGGCCGGATGCCAACCTTCCAAAAAGGTGCCAGCGGACGGGATCACAACCCCGATGGCTTCACCGCCTGGCTGGCCGGAGCCGGCGTAAAAGCCCCGTTCAGTTACGGAGCGACGGATGAATTCAGCCATAAAGCTGTGGAAGGAGTGACCAGCGTTTACGATTTCTACGCCACCATTCTCCACATTCTGGGCCTCGATCACGAACGCCTGAGCTTCTATCACAATGGAATCGAACGTCGCCTCACCGACGTGCACGGCGGAGTGATCAAAGAAATCCTCGCCTAAGAGGCTGTCCACTCTTCGCCTACTTTTCAGCATCGAGCTTTTCAGCTGCCGCCCGGAAAATCCCGTTTTCCGACTTCAAGGCCTTCTCGACATCTCTACGGGCCCTCTCCCCTTCAAGGGACACCAGACGACGCAGGCAAGCGGCTTGATAGAATGGCTGATCAGCACTCTCTTTGATCAAAGACCGGCAGGCTGTTGCTTCCAGCTCTTCGCTTTCGAACAAGGCAAGGTCGCGGGCCAATTGCTCATCGACGAGGGTGTGCAGACTGACCAGCGCAGCAGCATTCTCATCCTTCTCGATCGTTGCGATTACCTCTTCCAGCGATTTCCGGTTTTCACTTCCTTCCTTAAAATTCTTACGTAAGGCCCGTAACCGGGGCAGGTAGGGTTTCGCACTTCCCCCATAACCCTTCAATGTTTCCCAACGATGGGGAAGACGCATCCCGGAACCCCAATCCTTGAGGTCCAGGGAATCAATTGCCAAGGGAATTCCTTGCGCGATGCGGTATTTCAAAAAGAGACTAAGGGCCTGCTGACGAGCGTCGTCGCTGAACATGCGATAGTGCGGTGCGGGCTTAGTGATGGCATCATAAACCTCCTGGGCCATCGCAGCGAGATCCTCGCGCGTGAAGTGGGTAAACGCATAAGCCGCTCCCCCACGGGTTCGTCCACTGGGATCCTTGAGCAACTTCGCCAACGCCGGGTGCAGCAACTTACGATCGACCCCTTCCAAAGGATTCCCTTCTTCAGCCAGACCTGGAAGAAGGCCGTCGAAGTAAAGCGGCGCAATACGGCCGGCATTGTATCCCAAACCAAAGGCCATTGCCTGATGGATGGGACGCATCTCACCACCTTCGTTCCGATCCAAAATCGCCCGAAGAATTTCTGGCATGACCCTGGCCGCCGGCTTGCTGATCCGGGCGAGAGCATAGCTTGCCGGAATGGAAACAATCGGCTCGTCCGTGAGTGCTTTCGCAAGAAGCTCCACGGCCGCACCAGCCTTCTCTCCCTGGTATCCCAACGCGGCACAAGCTCCGGCGCGCGCTTCTGCTTTTTCACTCCTCAGCAATTCGATCAGACGAGGACTAAAGTTCCCTTCTTTGGTGGCGAGATGCTTGGCAACCCACTCACGCCCAATCGGTGACCAGCAGTCTAGTTTCAAAATGAGCTCATCCGCACTTACCGAAGCGGGATCAACCAAACGCCATTGGCCCGCCGCGATGGTTTCCGAAACCTCCTTTTCATTGAGCAAGGA
>JAURPJ010000044.1 GCA_030835305.1 Verrucomicrobiota bacterium
TCAGGGCTTTATGCTCGGAGAGCACGACTTTCAGGACAAGCGTTGGATGTACGAAGAATCCCAGAGGATGCCCCTCCTCATTCGCCACCCACAATCCATCAAGGCCGGCACCGTCATTGACAGTTGCGTCGAGAACGTCGACTTCGGCCCCACCATGCTCGATATGGCCGGAATCACCCCCCCCTCCTCCATGCAGGGCCGGTCCTTCAAGAAGCATCTCGAAACCGGAAAAGAACCCGAGAGCTGGAAAAAAACCGCCTATTACCGCTATTGGATGCACATGGTCCACCATGACAATCCAGCCCACGTCGGCATCCGGACCAAGACCCACAAGCTCATCTACTTCTATGGCTGCAACTATGACGGGGGATATCAAACGCCTCCTGGCTGGGAACTTTATGACCTCATCAACGATCCATACGAAACGATCAATCTCTACAACGACCCGGCCAATGCCGCACTCGTTGCCGACTTAAAAAAGCAGCTGGCCGAAACACGGAAGCGCGTGGGCGATGACGGCTCACACTTTCCCAAAGCAGAGCAAGTCATTCAGGAATTCTGGGACTACGACGAAAAGGATCGCGAGAAAGCTCAAAAAATTTCCAGCACTTTCCTCCTCCGGCGCGAGGCCGAACTGGATGCCGGAAAACGCAATACCCCCACACACAAGGGACACATCGACGACGGCTTCCCCCAAAAATGAAACGACTGATCCTATCCCGCCACGCCAAGTCTTCCTGGAAATTTCCCGAGCTGCGTGACATTGACCGCCCGTTGAACAAGCGCGGGAGAAAAGCTGCACCCATCATGGAAGGAGCCCTTAAGGAGCGCGGCTTCATCCCCGAAGCCGTCTACGCAAGCTCCTCGGTGCGAACCCGTATGACTTCGACTCTCCTTGCCGAAGCCCTTGGCTTTCCAACAGAGCAGATCGAGTTTGTCGATTCGTTCTACGGAACGTCTCCCGGCAGAGTAGTGTAATTCGCGAGCAAGCTGGATGACAGCCTCTCGTCCGTCATGCTGGTGGGCCACAATCCCACTTGGACTGATCTCTGCCATCGTCTGACCAGGGATTATCTCGAGAACCTTCCGACCTCTGGAATCATCGTGATCGATTTTGACATCGGTCATTGGGGGGAACTCTCCAACCACGGGAAAATCAACGCCCTTCTCATTCCCCGGGACTTCGGGTGCGGCGGCAGCCAGAACTAATCAATTGATCCTTCCGGAACGTCGTCTTTGCTCTCGGCCCGAAAGGCGCCTCGAAGATAAGGCACCTGAAAATCCCGGAACTTTTCTTCCGGGCGGGATTTGATGATCTCATACCTGATCGATAAGGCTGATCGAGCAAGTGAGCAAAGATTCGGTCCCTTTCTGAGCCGAATTCCGGAAGTGGGCTACGGAGCTTGCTGGTGGTGACGTTGAAGATCGCCACCATGAACTTGGGGCCCACGGCGACCGCCTTGCCGGCGAATTACTTATACCTCCTTTCCGGCCCAAAGGCGCCTTCAAAGCCCTCGCGCCAAAAGAAAATTGCTGGCAGTTCATCCGATCAAACCGTTTTCGGCAGGCCTCCAAAAATAGCAAGCTCCTTAAAAAGCTCTACCTGGTCTATGGAGATTTCAGTCTCTCCATCCGCGTGCAAAAACTCGTCATAGACTTGTGAAAATTGCTTCAGGAGATCAGGTGGCGTCCCATTCAAGCCTCGCACCACCATGTTCCAAGTCAGCAAGAGCCGCACCTCGTCCTCCACCGCACAGACCAACTTGATCACCGTGTGACGGCTATCCCGTTCGATCTTTTCATAAAGTTCGCGAACCGAATCCTGGCGCCCTTCAAGAATCTGGAGAATGCGGTCCTCGTTCACCACCAAAAGTCCCGTCACATCTCTGGCATTATTGGCTTCAACCGATTTGCTCTCGATATCATCGAAATCTTCATCGGTAAATAGTTTGGTGGGTTTACTCAGGTAGGTCAGTCGAAAAATAGGGTATTCCTCCTCTCTCTGAATGGTCTCCCACAAAAGACTCATGCGTGTAAGTTCGTCTGACATGAGCTTAGGTTGACACAACTGGAATCTGACGGCTAGCAAATTGCCTTTCAGACTTGCGGTGAGAATTATCGGAATCTTTTATAATGGGCAGGCTCGACCGAGACTTTAGCATTTCCCCCATGAATCATCTTCAACCTCAAAACCAGCTCCCACCTTCCCACCCCTCCGGCATTCCCAATGCCGAACGCCAGTGGGGCATGTTCGCCCATCTCTCGGCATTCTCAGCATGCGTGGGAATCCCATTTGGAAACATCCTCGCACCCTTGGTGATGTTCCTGATCAAAAAAGATGAATATCGCTTCGGCGGAGAGCAGGCCAAGGAAGCTCTCAACTTTAATATCTCCTGCACGCTCTACGGGCTGATCGCACTCGTTCTCTGCCTTGTCTTTATCGGATTCGTCCTTTTGGCAGGGCTCGGCATCTTCTGGATCATCGTCACCATTATTGCAGCCGTAAAATCGAATGAAGGAGTCTCTTACCGCTACCCTCTCTGTATCCGCTTTGTCAGCTAGAGGTTTGGCCTCGGTTCTGCTTCATTGGCAACATGCGCATCCTCATTGCCAACGATAAATTTAAAGGATCCCTCCCCGCCCTCGAAGTCGCGCAAGCGTTGCGGAAAGGACTCCCTTCCAGCTGTGAATTTGACCTCTGCCCCATTGCCGACGGTGGGGAAGGTTTTACCTCCACTATGCTCGCGGCTCTCGGCGGGCGGTGGGTGGAATGCGATACCGTCGACGCCCTTCATCGGCCCCTCAAAGCCCGCTACGCCATCACCGACACCGGTCTCGCAGTCATGGAAATGGCCTCCGCCTCGGGCTTCGAACTCATCCAGGAAGCGGATCGCGATATTCTGCGATCCTCTACCTACGGCACCGGGCTCATGATCCGACACGCCGCCGGACAAAGAGACGTCGAGCACATTCTCATCGGCATCGGCGGCTCCGCCACCAACGACGGTGGCGTTGGAATGGCCGATGCCCTGGGCGCCCTCCTCCTTGATTCCGAGGAGGAACCGCTCTCCCCCTGCCCCGCCGGATTAGACAAGCTCGCCACCATCGACCGCGACCAGCTCATCGAACTCCCACCCGTCGATGTTGCCTGCGACGTTGATAACCCCGTTCTCGGACCCAACGGCGCCACCGCCATCTTCGGCCCGCAAAAAGGAGCGACCGTAGCCCAACAAGAAATTCTCGAGGCATTTCTCGCCCATCTCATCAAAATCACCGGAGCCCGGGACCTCGCCGAAAGGCCCGGAGCCGGAGCTGCCGGCGGACTGGGGTTTGGCATGATGCATTTCCTCGGAGCCGAACTTCACCCCGGCTTTGACCTCGTCTCAAAAGCCCTTGATCTCCCCGCCCGGATCGAGCAAGCCGACCTTGTCATCACGGGAGAAGGATCACTAGACGCTCAGTCGCTCTCCGGAAAAGGCCCCGTGAGTATCGCTCGACTCGCCAGCGATCTTGGCACCCCCGTCATCGCCATTGCCGGACATATTTCAGATGAAGTCCGTCAATCCGGCCTCTTCGAACAATGCGGAGCTCTCACCGACTTCGACCTCCCGCTTGAGACCCTCATGACGGACACCTCAAATCTTCTCACACGGAAAGTTCGTGAGCTAAGTGACTTGCTCCCCCTGCATGGAGAGGCTTAGCTCGCGCCCTCATGAGCAAAGCAGTTCTTCTCTTCTCCGGACAAGGTGCCCAGAAAGTGGGCATGGGCCAAGATCTCGTCGAAGCCTATCCTTCCGCCAAAGCGCTTTTCAAAAAAGCGGACTTGATCCTAAGCCGTTCCTTAACAGATGTCATGTTCAACGGCCCAACTGAGGACCTCACTCGGACCGGAAATTGCCAACCTGCCCTTTTCCTGCACGGGCTTGCTCTTATCAAAATCCTTCGTGAAAAAGCCCCCTCGCTTGAGCCCGTCGCGGCGGCCGGACTTTCCCTCGGGGAAATGACCGCACATTGCGCCGCCGGCACCTTCACCTTTGAAGAAGGGCTCAAACTTGTCGCCCGCCGCGGCGAACTCATGGACGAAGCCTGCGAAGCCAATCCCGGCGCCATGGCCGCCATGATCGGAGGCTCCGACGAAGATGTGGCCCGCCTCGCCGCCGATTGCGATGTCGACGTCGCCAACCTCAACTGCCCCGGCCAGACGGTGCTCTCCGGAAAGGAAGAAGGAATCGACGCCGCGGTATCCAAAGCTAAGGAATACGGACTCCGCATGGGGAAAAAATTGCAAGTCGCCGGAGCCTACCACTCCCGACTCATGGCCGGAGCCCAGGACCAACTCGGAGAGGCCCTCGGCGCCACCGAATTCACCGAGCCAAAAATCCCCGTCGTTTCCAATTTCCTCGCCGCCCCGGCCGTCGGCCCCGAGGCCATCCGCTCATCCCTCAGAGACCAGGTCACTGGATCGGTCCGCTGGATCGAATCCATCCGCCTCCTCCGCGAGCAGGGTCACGACCTTTTCATCGAGCTTGGGCCCGGCAAGGTTCTCGCCGGATTCATGTCCCGAATCGACAAGGAAGCCCGCATTATTTCCATCGAAGATGCCGCCTCATTGGAGGCTGCCGTGACCGAACTTTCCTAAGCGAAAAAAATGTCAAAACGGGTAAATTAGTTCTTGTTCCTACCCGTCGGTCATCCTAGGTTCCGCCCGTCCTAGCCGGCAATGCGGAGCGGTAGCTCAGTTGGTTAGAGCGCCGGCCTGTCACGCCGGAGGTCGCGGGTTCGAGTCCCGTCCGCTCCGCCACTTTTTCCCAAAGTGTTTTGCCATTTCACCAAACTCTCCTTCACTGGAGAGCTTTTTTGTGCCCTCAAATAAAGGAGCGGACAGGGCGAGAACCATTGCCGAAGGCAACATGGGTTTAAACACCGATGTTTCGACAAGATCTGCCCTAAAAATATCAAGCAGGAGAACTTGTCGAATCGGCATAAGACATCACCGTTCGTCTATAGATCAGGGATTTCAACCTACCATTATCATTGACCTGGATCCTAAAAACGGCCCTTTATCCCGAGAGTCCGCCATCTCCATGATCATTCGCAGACAGATTATCAAAACCCTTGGACTGGGAGCGGGAGCCTGTTCTCTCACTCCCTTCCTTTCCCAGCTCAGAGCCGAAACTGCGGCCAACGGAAACCCGGCCAAGCTCCCCAAACGCTTTGTTTTTGTTCTTCGCTCGAACGGAGTTCTTACCAACGAAATTCAACCCGAGGGTGTCGCCCCCCTCAAAGAGCGCCCCCACGCAAGAGAACTCACAAGCTGGATCGACTACCCACTCCGGAACACAAAACTGGCACCCGGCATGGCTGCCCTGGAACCCTGCAAAGAAAAACTCACCCTCATCCAGGGCCTTAGCGGCCGCATGATGGCCGGTGACCACGAGGCCGGCTTCGGCGCCCTCGGAGCCTACAATGGCAAACGTTTCCCGCGCGCTGAAACCATCGACTGGGCCCTTGCCAAACGTCTCGGCGGAGTCGTCCCGCACATCGGCCTCACCATGGATCAGTTTGGCAAATCGGTGACCTACCCCAATCTCTCTGCCTCGGGTCCGCGCAAAGCCCTCTCTTATTATGCCGACCCAATGCTCGCCTACACCGACCTCTTCGGCACCATCGCCACCACCGGTTCTGCAAAAACCGCCATCGATCTGGAGCGTAATATGCTCGACTTCATGATCGATGATGTGAAGCGCTACCAAAAACGACTCTCCTCCGGCGAGAAGGAAAAGATGGGCCATTACCTGCATGGCTTCGAAACCCTGCGCGAACGACAGGCCAGACTCAAAAACATGTCGAGGCAGCTCGAAGCCGCTGCTCCGGAACTGAAGGAACATTTCACCAGCGAGATCGAAATCGAACGCCTCAAGGCTCATTTCGATCTCTCCGCCTCCTCCCTTATCGCAGGACTCACCAACGTATGCACCATCCGCTGCGAACATCTCGGAATGCGGCTCTCCGGTCTGGGACTGGGAAGCAAAACAGTCCATCACATCGGACACATGATTCAAGGTCATCAGGACGGCACAACCGCGAACCCCGGCACCGGTGGAGTTTTCAAAGAAGGAGCACCCGTCGGTGAATTTGCCACCCGCCGGGTCCTCATGGACTTTCACATGCAGCAAATCGCCAAGCTCTGGACAAAGCTCAAAGCCGTCCCGGAAGGTGATGGCACCATGGCCGACAACACCGCCATCATCTACTTCTCTGACCACGGCGACCGCCACCACAGTCCCTATTACCTCTGGCCCATGACTGTCCTTGGCGATGCCGGTGGCACTTTCAAAACCGGACGTTATTTACAATACCCGGGCCACAATAATCATGGTCACCAGACCATTGGGAATTTTTACCTGTCGCTCTTGCATGCCGCCGGAGACCAAAGGAAACAATTTGGGGACCTCGACCTCGAAGCCGCCGATCACATCAATCAACACATTCCTCTGAACGAATGGATGGTCTAATCCCATTGATTGCCCGACGTCCCGTTGTTGCGATTTTTCTTCTGGTCATCGCCGGGGCATCTCTACCTCCTTCGGTGTGGGGACAGGATCAAGGAACACCTGCGACCGCCGAAAACCCAAGCGGTGCCGACCTGGAAGCTGCCCATGCCGTTTTCTCTGACTTCCTAGACACCCACTGCGTCGACTGTCACGGAGAAACCAGACCCAAGGGAAAATTCCAACTCCACGACCTCATCGACCAGCCCTTCGACCCGGCCGACAGCAAGCGCTGGCTGAGCATCCACGAGATGGTCAACACCGGAGAAATGCCTCCTCCAAAAAAAGAACAGCCCAATGAGAAAGACCAGGTCGCTTTTGAACTCGCCCTCAGTGGCCTCCTCAAATCCTACCAGCTCGGCAAAAGCGACTGGGAACTGGAACTTCCCCGCTACGCCAACCGGGTTGATCACGACTCCCTTTTTAGTGGTAAACATCAAGGCCCACCCTTTACCAAAGCTCGAGTTTGGCGAATCAGTGGAGACACTTATCAACGCCTCATGAAAGACTTTGAACTCGGCTTCGACTTCGTCGTCCCGATGAAAAAGAACGAAACCGGTTTTCACGACTACGCCAGCCTCTACGCCGATGAAGCCACCATTCTCACCATGAAGACCAACGCCAAACGCGTGGCCTCCGCCATGGTCAGAGGCAAGGCCTCGACACCGCCCAGGCACGGCAATGCCGAGGATTTTGTCCCCACCTTCTCCGGCCCCAAACAAAGGGCCATTCAGAACTTCCTCGCCATCAAGGGCAGTCCGACCCGAAAGCAAATGGCAGACATCTTCACCTTCCTCTTTGAATTTTTCACCAAGCGCAAGCCCACCGAAGCCCAAACCAACCGCTGGGTCGGTGGGGTGCTGGCACCCAACCTTGAAACCGGGGGACTCTCGCACGGACTTGAGGGTAGCATCACCTCCATTCTCCTCTCACCTGACTTCCTCTTCCGGGTCGAACTCGGCCGGGGCGAGGAACTTCCTGATGGCCGACGCA
>JAURPJ010000045.1 GCA_030835305.1 Verrucomicrobiota bacterium
AAATCAGCAACCTTATCAATGGTTTAAAAAATAATCCCACCTCACGACGCCACCTTGTCTCGGCCTGGAACGTTGGTAAGGTCGACGAAATGGCACTCCCTCCCTGCCACCTTCTCTTTCAATTTTACGTTCACAACCCGGATTCAGAACGCCCAGGCCTGAGCTGCCAACTCTACCAGCGCAGCGCGGATCTTTTTCTGGGAGTGCCTTTTAACATCGCCTCCTATGCTCTCCTAACCATGATGGTGGCCCAGGTGTGCGGATATGAACCGAGGGAATTCGTCCACACCTTCGGTGACCTTCATCTCTACTCTAACCACCTCGAACAGGCCAAGCTTCAACTTACCCGGGATCCACTACCGCTTCCAAAGATGGAAATCAACCCTGAGGTAACCGAAATCGATCAATTCAGTTTCGATGACTTTGAGTTGGTTGGCTATCAGGCTCACCCCCACATCAAAGCAAGCGTCGCCGTATGACTTTAACAGCCATTGTTGCCATGACTCCCGAACGCATTATCGGGAAAGACGGAGATCTTCCCTGGAATCTTCCGGACGACTTGAAGTTCTTCAGGCAACACACCTCCGGTCATCCCATCGTGATGGGACGAAAGACTTTCGACTCGATTGGCCGACCTCTTCCGAAGCGACAGAATATCGTCATCACCCGCGACCCGGCCTGGCATTATAATGGCGTCGAGACGATTCACCACCCCAAGGAACTCAACGAATTCCCGCTGATCGACCGACAGGTTTTCATTATCGGAGGAGAACAAATCTATCGATTTTTTCTACCAATCCTCAACGACATCATCATCACCCACGTGCCTGATTGCTACGAGGGCGATACCTTTTTCCCTCAATACGAAAACCTTTTTCCCAACTCGGAATTGATTTGGGAGCAGAAGGAATTTGTGATCAGGCGACACTTTAGATAATCACTTAATCATCAATAACGACATGGCAAACTCATTTGAACTCACCGGCACTTTAAAGGTTCTTCAGGACATCCAGACTTTCGCGAGCGGATTCTCCAAACGCGAATTCGTCATGGAAGTTCCGGACGGAAAATATCCCCAACTCATTAAATTTGGAGCGCTCAAGGACAAGATCGGTATGCTTGACTCAGTGAGCGTTGGCGATGAACTCACCGTAACCTTTGATGTCCGCGGTCGGGAGTATAACGGAAACTACTACGTCGATTTGAATGCATGGAAGATCTCGAATTCAGGCAGTGGTGGCGGAGATCAAGGAAGCGCACCGGGCGATCCTCCACCCAGTTCGTTCGACAGCAGCTTTGACAGCGAGCCCGATCCAAGTGACGACGACATTCCATTTTAGGAATCAATCCGGAACCACACTCTTGATGGTGCCATCGGCAACCTGGGTTCTCAACTCATCGCCCGGTGCTACGTCCTCGACCGACTTTACGATCTCTCCGTTGGCCTCGTAGGTAACCGAGAATCCTCGTTTGAGAATACTTCCGGGGCCCAGGGCCTGAAGCAGAGACGAAAGATTTTTCAGCCGATGTTCTCGGACCTCCAGGGCATGCGTGGAAGCAAGCAGGAATCCATTGCGGAGTTGTGTAATTGTTTCATCACGTCTCTTTAACATTTCGCGTGGATGATAACGATCCCAGTTAGCCTGATAATTCTCGATCACCCGCTCCCGCTCTCTCAACGAATTCTCAACCGCGCTGCCAAACTCCCTTCTTAAGCCTTCCACGCGAAAGACTTGATGCTGCAACTTCCTGTCGGGGGATTGGCTGAAAATGCTTCGTTCACAGAAGTCGAGTTGATCAGAAAGACGGTCCAGGCGGCCCTCAACCACCCGCTTGAGGCGAGCCTGCAAATTCGTCAAACGGGCACGGAGTTCCGCCTGGTCAGGAACCACCAACTCCGCCGCAGCACTAGGCGTTGGAGCCCTCAAATCAGCCACAAAGTCCGCGATGGTGAAATCGATTTCGTGCCCCACCGCACTGATGACCGGGATGGGACAATTCGCAATCGCCCGGGCGACCACCTCCTCATTGAAATTCCAGAGATCTTCCAGAGATCCCCCGCCTCGCCCCACAATTAAGACTTCGGGCTGTGGAATATCATCGCCACAAATCTGCCCGGCCTGACGAATCGCACGGGCAATGCCCCGCTCCGCCCCTTTGCCCTGAACGGCAGCATGGAAAAGAACAACCGTCAGCCAAGGGGCACGACGGGTCAGGACATTTTTCATATCCTGCAAGGCCGCTCCGGTTGCCGACGTGACGATCCCCACCACCTTGGGAAAACCGGGCAGTGGACGTTTAAATTCCCGCGAGAATAAACCCTCGCGATCCAGCTTCTTTTTTAAAGCCTCAAACCGTGCTTGAAGATCACCCACTCCGACTGCTTGCGCTTTCTTAACGATCAACTGGGTGCTGCCACGAGCCTCGTAAAAGCTGGCTTCACCAAAGAGCTGAACCTTGGCTCCATCTTCAATCACTTCGCTCCCGACACGCCGGCGCGCGCCAAACATCGCACAGGAAATTTGCGCTGACTGATCCTTCAGCGAAAAATACCAGTGTCCGCTCCCCTGTTTGCGAAGATTGCTGATTTCGCCCTCTACCCGGACCTCTCCAATTTCAATCTCGAGGAGATTTCGAATCCGCCGGGCCAGCTGCGTGACCGAGATCGCCTTGACCTCCGACATTCTAGGATTCTTCGTTACTGTTTAGTTCGGCGAAAACCATCTGCCCGGCACTCGTTTGGAGTGTACTGATCACGGTAACATCCTGTGAGGTTCCAACCTTGTTAATGGCATGGTTGACAACAATCATCGTTCCGTCCGGCATGTAGCCGACTGCCTGGTGATCATCTTTTCCAGCGCGAACCAAGGCAAGGCGAACGGATTCGCCAACGACGACCGAGGGTTTTAGGGCATCAGAAAGGTCATTGAGATTAATGATGTCCGCCCCCTGAAGGTGGGCGACCTTTGTCAAATTCTCATCGGTGGTGATGAGGCGAGCCGAGAGCAATTTTGCGGTCTGAACCAGCCGCCCCTGGAATGATTCGTCCTCTGCCATGCCCCGGGAGTCCTGGATAGAAATCGGAACAGCCGGATTCTTTTGGAGCTCACTGAGAATTTCGAGGCCGCGCTGGCCGCGCTGACGTTTGGCCGCTGCCGGGGAATTGGCCATGACCTGCAATTCATCCAGCACAAATTGAGGCACCAAAACCCGCCCAGTGAGGAAGCCGGCCGCCATCAGTGATGGCAGGCGGCCATCCATAATGACTTCAGCATCGAGAATGAGAAGCTGGCCGGACGCGGCATCCTGCCGAAACCGAACGTAGGGAATGATGAAGGAAAACTCTTCCTGATCGCTCCGCAGAGCCAGCACGGCGCCCAGAAAGGCAAAGCTTGCATAGGAAGCGACATTAAATGCCAGAGCCAAAGCTTCGGCCACCCCTTCGATTTCGATCCCTGATGCAGCAATCTGAATTAGTTCCGGGATTTGGGCCCGGTTCAGCAGAAAGGCGCACAAGAGGCCCACGCCAATGCCAAAGGTAGCGGTCGAAAATCCACGTAAGGTAAAATTGCGCATCGAGCTCTCCATCAGAATGAAAAAGATTGAGACCATCATTCCGCCAAAAAGCCCGACCCAAAGAGGAACCTTGGGGGCACCAAGAACGACCGCAAAGCCAGCCAGCAAACAGAGGATGATATAAATCACCCTTGCGACATTGACCGAAGGTTTTGAAGGTTTCATGGATGTCGTAGCTTAGTCACCTTTACCACGGGCCTGCAAGTCTACCCAGAATTTGCCTCTTCCGGCCACTCCAACTGGGGCGCTTTGGATCCTCCGGTAAAGATATCTCCAAGATCCTTTGTTGTGATATAGAGCATAAAGCCCATTAAAAGGAGGGCAAAACCAGCCTGGATTACCTCAAGAAAACGAGCAGGAAGAGGTTTCCCGCGAGTCCATTCCAAGATCGCCATAACGATGTGGCCACCGTCCAGAACTGGAAGTGGCAACATATTGAGCACCGCAAGATTTACGTTAAACAAGACAAAGAATGCGAGGACTCGAAGCCAACCGTGCTCTTCCTGCAATAGCAAAAACTTGGTGCGGGCGATGCCCACTGGACCCGCCAGTTGGTCTGGACCGATATTCGAGTCGGGAGCGCTAATAATCTTAATCGTCATCCACATTGTGCGGAGGCTATCGCGGACCTGCTCCCAGGGCTTGGGGTGTGTTATCTCGGTGACGACACCGGCCCGGAAATCCCAGCTGACTCCAATCATGGGATTCTTGTATGCATCACCCTTGGGTTTGAGAGGAGTTAGTTGGACGTCGATCGTCTCATCTCCTCGTTTTACCGTGAATCTTGAAGTTTGGTAATCGTTTTCCCTCATCAACATGCCAACATGATAAGTTCCAAAGACCTCCTGACCGTCGACCTTCAAAATCTGGTCACCCTCCTGCAATCCGGCCCGTTCAGCAGGCCCCTTTCCAACTTCCCCCACGAGTTTACCAACCACCGCAGGTCCCGGAGCGGTAATCCCGGGATCAGGAAGAGCTCGTCTCTGGAAAATACCAGTCTCGGGGATATCGAATTCTGTGGTCACCACCATGACCTTGCCATCGCGCTCGATCTCAAAATCGATGGTCTCTCCCTTGGTCAGCATGATTCGGGTTCGTATATCGTCAAAGACCTTTCCGACATACCAGTCAACAGGCTCGCCATCGACCTTTAGAATCTTGTCACCAGGCACTAAAATCCCCTCTGCCGGGCTCTCTTGAACGACACCACCCACCACATTCGATTTGATCGAGTCCTGCGGTTTGCCCATTCCCCAGACCAAAAATCCGGCAACAATGGCAAGCATCAGGCTGAAAAGCGGGCCCGCGAAAGCCACGATAATTTTGTCGAGAGGAGAAACCGGAGGAAGCTTGTCCTTCTCGAGATTCTCTCCCTCAATCGATTCCATCGCCGCCATCTGCGGAAGCGCGACAAAACCACCAGCCGGAATCCAGCCCAGACCGTACTGGACTCCATTAATCGTTTTCTTCCAAATTGGCCTGCCAAACCAGATCTGAAATCGATCCACCTGCAGTCCTCGCCACCGAGCCGCGAGGAAATGCCCCAACTCGTGGACAAATATCATGATATTGAACAGCCCGATCACGATGATCACGAGCAAGACTCCGTATAAAAAATCAGTCATAGAATTTCTGCTCGTGAAACTAGCCCACGGCCTTCAATTGGGCCAGTGGCATTTCCTGAATATGAAAACGTCGCAAAACCATGATTTGGTTTAAACCAAACGAACGCTCTGCTTCTTGCTGAGCCGGAGGATTTGTCCCGAATCCGCTTTAAATTCCGCCATCGGGTCGGTGAGCTTTTCACCATCAAGCTGGACCGCGCCGGTTGTAATGAATTGCTTTCGTAGTTCGCCGTTCGATTTTTCAAGGTTAAAAACCTGCTTGAAGATCTGGCTTACAACTTGCAAAACGTTGCCGCTCAAGTCCGAAGTAGACATTGTGGGAAGTTCGGCAGCATTGAGATCGCGCTTGGAAAAGCGAGTCTCCCAGTCCTCGCTGGCCCCTTTCCCCTCCGCTTCGCTGTGATAACGGGCTACGAGACGTCGGGCCAGTTCCTTCTTGGCCTCCATAGGATGAATGGACTCGTCACGCACGTCCCCGAGAAGCAGGAGGTAGTAGCGGGCCATGAGATCATCGCTGATACTCATAAGCTTCCCAAACATTTCGTTGGGGGCCTCACTAACGCCCACGTAGTTGTGGGCACTTTTAGACATCTTTTTGACCCCATCCAAGCCTTCGAGAAGAGGCATGCAAATGACAGACTGCTGGGGTTGTCCTTCTTCCTTCTGGAGGTCGCGGCCCACGAGCATGTTGAAAAGCTGGTCGGTTCCCCCGATTTCGACATCAGCCCGGAGTTCGACCGAATCCCACCCCTGCATGATTGGGTATTGGATCTCGTGTAGTCTCACCTCGGTTCCCCTGGAAACCCGCTCCTTGAAGTCCTCACGCTGAAGCATTTGCTGGAGAGTGACGCGGGCGTTCAGCTTAAGAACATCCTCGTAAGTCATTTTCCGAAACCAATCGCCATTAAAAATGATTTCAGTCTTCCCGCGATCGAGGACCTTGAAAGCTTGATCGGTATAGGTTTCAGCATTTATGAGAACCTCCTCGCGCGTAAGCGGCGGACGCGCGATGCTTCGCCCGGTTGGGTCTCCCACAGTGGCAGTAAAGTCACCGATCAGAAGAACAGCCTGATGACCCATTTCTTGAAACTGACGCAGTTTTTCGAGCGGTACCGTATGTCCCAGGTGAATATCCGGAGCAGTGGGATCAACTCCGAATTTGATTCGCAAAGGACGTCCCTCTTTGAGTTTTTCATCGAGTTCCTTATCAGAAATCACCTTGGAAGTGCCGCCTACGATTTGAGACAGGGCCGGATGTGCTGTTTCGCTCATGTAGTCGCGAGTCAAGCGGGAGCAGACCAGGATATCAAGTGCGCTGGAGGACAAAAAGCAAATGCCGCTTTCCCCGCAAGAAAAGCGGCATTTGAAAAAAAGAAGTGGGGCGACCGACGGGACTCGAACCCGCGACAACCTGAATCACAATCAGGTTGCCTTTTATTGTTTTCCTTTACTTTAGGGGGTTGAAGCGGACTACTTTCCAACATTTCCGTTATTTCTCGACTTTTAGGGGCGATAGAGGCACCATTTGCCCATGCCAAGAAAGCCAAGTTTCAACTACAAGAAGACCTCCAAAGGGTGGCTCGTCAACACCCCGGCCAGCGTGTCAGCCAGCGGCAAGCGGGAACGCGCCTACTTTAATACCAGAGACAAGGCGAAAGCTCACGCAAGCAACCTGCTCTCGCAATTCATGGAGCATGGGAGCAATGCCGAAGCTCTCCCGCCATCCTTGGCAAGCGATGCCGTGAAAGCTGCCGATCTCCTCAAACCTTGGGACGCTACCTTGACCGAGGCCGCGAAATTTTACGCGGAGGAAATGCAGCGGAGACACGCCAGCCGCCCAACCGACCAAGCTTGCAGAGAATGGCTGGCGATCCGCGAGCAGGAAGTCAGACCAAAGACCTTGGAAGGCTACCGGAGCGCAGCCAGAAAGCTAACCGCTGCATTCGGAGCCAAGCACCTTTCCGAGATTACAAAGGACCAACTCCAAAAGGTTATAGCACCGCCGGGAACCCGCCCCCCTACCGCTGCCGCAAACCTACGCAATGCGCGGGTGTTCTGGCTTTGGGCCGCCGACGAAGGATTGTGTGAGGCCGAGGTGATAAAGAAGGTGAAGACACCGAAGCAAAAGAAGGAAGGAACAATCGGAATCTTGAAACCTGCCGAAGCATCCCGCCTCCTAGAAGCCGCCGAAAAGTTTTTCCCGCAAGCAGTTCCTCTTTTTGCAGTCCAACTTTTTGCAGGGATACGCGCCGAGGAAGTCACCAAGCTTAAAGCGGCCAATTTCACCGAAGCAGGGATAGAACTGGGCGAGGAAGTGACGAAAAAAGGAAGGCGCCGTCATATCAACCCCAGCCCCACACTTGCAGCATGGCTCAAGAAGCACCCATTCAAGCCCTGCCCAAACTGGCAACGGGTTAGCCGAGCAGTGAAGCACCTTGCCGGATTTGAAACTTGGGTAGCTCCAGGGTTCATTCCAAAAGGAATAAAGCCACTTTCTAAGGCATCGATTCCATGGCCTCAGAACGCGCTTCGTCATAGTCACGCCACCTACGCGATAGCCGCCGGGATGGAACTCCAAACCCTCCTTTTCGAGTTTGGGCACACTGAAGGAGAAAGCACGCTTAGAGAGCATTACGCGGGCCGTGCGAGCAAGAAGGATGCTCTCTCTTATTTTTCAATCGTCCCCAAGGGCACCAAGAAGCCTCAAACTATTTCCGCAGCATGAGCCGCCCAAAGAAAACCAAGAAGATTGTAAAATTATTGCCACCCGATGGTGAGAGCGGGGGTAGTTTGTTCGGTGATTCAATCCGAAGGCACGCCGACCCGCATGACGACGAGGGATTTATGCTTGGCGGACTCTTTGATTTAATCGCCAGCGAGGAGCCAAGTAAGGAGACCCTATCACAGAACGGCGCATGGCTCATTCGTCTGATAAGGAGCCTTGGGGTTGATGACTGCAAAAAAATGTTCGCCTCGATTATTAGGGCCAAGGAAAGCCTTGATGAATCTCCACCCCGCGAATCTAACATTTTGCGTGCGTGCGCTGAATTCATCAAAGATGCAGGAAGGCCGCCTACTAAGTCTGAGTTAACGGATTATGTCCTATCTTGGCCCGAAAAATTCAAAGGAATGCCGGCCAAAATTGATGGGAAGGCATGGAACCGATTAAGAGAAAAGGTTGGGCTTGATGGCCTCGACTAGGGACGTGTTTTAAGGTTGGCATTTTACCCTAGTTTAATGCCAAGGAAGGTTTCTGAAATGAGCGGCAAGCTCCGCTCATGGATTCAAAAAACCATATCAACAAGCAGGAGTCTTCGCCCATTTTGGTGAAGGCTGGAGATGTCGCAAATGCCCTTTCGGTGTCCATGCGGCAGGTTGGATATTGGAGCGAGGAAGGTCGCATTCCTTGCCATCGACTCGGGAAGCGTTGCGTGCGCTATTCCCTGCCGGATGTCCTCAAGGCCCTAGAAATAGAAACCGCCAATCACTAACAGAAAAGCCCCACCGTTGAGGATGGAGCCTTTCGTAAAGTTGAACATTTTTAAGGTATCAAAATCTCTCTCAACGGCAAGCGAACTTGCCATGAATAATCCCAAAGCCTCTCTTCCGATTGCCACGAAAAGGAAGCGAAGAACCAAGGCGGAACTCTTACACCTCCTCCAATCCTCAATTAATTGCCTAGGTGAATATAATGAGAGGATCACTATCCGGCACCTATTTTACAGGCTAGCAAATGACTTTGGCGCCATTGATAAAACCGAAAAGGCTTACAATAATTTACGTTCCCTCCTGACAAAATGGAGGCGATCGGGCCAGATTTCAATGTCCTCCTTTATTGATGGGACTCGATGGCACTATGGGTTTGAAGGTTACTCCAATGCGACAGAAGGAATGATCCTTCTAGCACGTCAGCAATACCGTTTAAACCTCTGGCAAGGCACGGATCGTTACGTTGAAATTTGGGTAGAGAAAGATGCTGTCGCATCCATCATCACTCCGATCGCCTCAGATTGGAATCTGAAGACATTTGTAACTCGGGGTGATGCCTCGATCTCATCGCTCCACGATGCTGCCGAAACCTTCAAGAGAGCTTCCGAAACAGGGCGCAAACCAACGATCATTTATCTGGGAGACTATGACGAAGTCGGACTTGATATACCCAGGGTGATTCAGCGCAATTTACTTCAGGATCACGACGCTGAAGTAGAGTTGATTCGAGCAGGTGTTACCCGAGAGCAGATTGATCTTTGGAGTTTGCCCACCCGTCCCCCCAAAGGAGGGATGAGAGGGGATGCAATCGACAAGGCTGTTGAGCTTGATGTTTTGCGTCCCGATCAGCTCCGCCAGCTAGTGGTTAGCCACATTGAAGGGATGATTGATACTGAAATGATTGAGCGTATGAGAGTGATCGAGCAAGCCGAGCGGGAAGCCTTCAATGACATTATTTGGCAACCAGCAAACCGGGAAAAGCTCAACTCAGCATGGGAAGGAGCAAATTTGCCATGAGCAAATCAAAAATAGGTATTCCAAGTTTTGATGCTAGATGCGCTGCTGCTCACTCACCGATAAGGAGCGGAAAACTATCGGGAGGAGAGATTCTAAACCTCCTCAAAGTCGATGCAGTTCTTATCCCAATCAAGGAAGGCAAGAAAGCTTCTGCCGTCAAAGGATGGTCCAAGCTCGACTACAAGAAGACTCAAGCTGAAACCTATCAGCGGCGACTTGCAGCAGCTCCAGCCATCGCCGTTTGCCTTGGTCCTCAATCGAAAGGAATCTGCTCAATCGACTTCGATGATGACTCTGCACTGGTCGAGTTCATCGCTATCAATCCAAGCCTCGAAGCTTCTCTCACCACCGCAGGTAAACGAGGTTGTAATATTTGGCTGAAGATTACAGGTGATTACCCAAGGACGAAAAAACTAAAGCGAGGTGAAGATCCCTTGGGTGAGTGGAGATCAAGCGGAGGCTATACCATCATCAGTGGCCTTCATCCTGACGGGGTTTCCTACAAGGTGCTAGTCGATGCTCATCCTTTGTCGATTGACTTTAAGGAGATTAATTGGCCAGCGAGTTGGAATAGCCCGGAGGTGAATACCCCTCTTCCCCCTCCTCCTTTGTCTGCAAATTCTGTAAACTCTATATCTTCTGATCCTTCTATATACCATACCCCAAAAAGCCTCCTAGAAAGGGACAAGGAAGCGAGAATTGCCCGTGAGAAGCTAGCCAAAGACGTTAAGCTTTCAAAGTTCTATGATCGCTACATCTCGCGGATATTCACTCCAAAACAAGGAAGCCGGAATAAGTCGCTCATCGACATGGTGACTTTCCTTTTTCACGCAGTGGGCCTAACCCGACTCATTGAATTGGTCACTGCCTTTCATCAAACGAACTACGACATCTTTTTAGACACACTTGCCGATCA
>JAURPJ010000046.1 GCA_030835305.1 Verrucomicrobiota bacterium
AACAGGGTCATCGGGAAGGTGTTTTGAGACGGCATTCCATTGTTCATCAGTGAGGTCCATCCACCCACTGTGAGTAACCTTGTGAATAGTACCAGCCTATTTATGAGATGGCTTCTAGGAATTTGCTTTTGGCGGAAGGGTCGTGGAAACAGGGGTTTGGCGTCATACATGGGGGAGAAAGGGGGTTGCGGGGGAAAGAGGGGCTGAAAGGTGTTCTGAAGGCCGGATCTTGAGGGGTGAGTTGCGTCGGATGGGGACATCCATCGGTCGTTTTGGGCTGTGCGAAGAGTTTATGCGGAATCTCTCGCCTTTCTCCTTTTGAAGAGAGCGTACCTACCCGTCCCGCACTGCCAAGATACTTTTTGGCAGCGGTTTATGGGGTGGCTTCTGGAGCCCTCAACTCTCAGGAGTCGTCCAGGACGAGGATGCGGCCGTCACCGAGAGGAACTTCTACGGGCTGCCAGGTGGGACTTTGGTCGTAGCTTTCGGGCTCGGCGCCTTTTGGCTGGCGTTCTTGGTTGAACCAATTGAGATCTGGATCGTCATCAGGGATCCATTCTTTAATGGCCTGCCACAGGGGCTCGACTGGCTCCATTGTGTCGATGTCGAAGGGTGGCGGAGGGGGTCTTGGGAGGGTGATGACTCCTTCCCAAAGGCCGTGGAGGCTGAGGAAGAATTGGATCTCCTCAGGGCGGAGAAAGGTGCGGACGCGCTTCATGGTGCCTGGGCAACAGGGACACTGGAGGGGATCACCGCCCCAAACTTTGAGAATAAGGTCGCGCCAGAGGGGGCGCATGTCGCGCGCCCGACATTTGGGTGGTGCGGGAATGAGGAGCATCTGGGCGGGAGGTGTTTTGGTGGGGGGAGTCTCGGGTTGGGAGGGCCGGATGATGCGGTCGGGAATGGGGGAGGTTTGCCCGCGCGATTTGTTGGAGTAGAGGCCGTAGTAGCGAACGGTTTGCTGGCCTTTGGGCGGGAGATGAAGCAGAGCAGCGGCGATGAAGTCGGGGGCTTTGAAGATCTCGAAGTTGCGCTTGGTGGTGTGGTGGCGTTTGGAGCGGTAGATGACGGTTTTGGTGGTGGCGTTCCAAGTGATTTTCTGCAGAGAGAATGGATGGCGGAGCAAATATTCGGCCAAGCGTTTGCGACCGGCAGCATCGTGGGCGGGGACGGCTTGTTCGCCGCCGTGGTGGATGCTGAAGCCGGAGTGTTTCCAGGCGAGGAGGTTGGTGAGCTTTTTTGGACTGATGAGTTTGGCGTCGCGGAGGGCGTGGAGAAAGTGGTGGCGGAAAAGTTCGATGGTGGGCGCGAGGTCGTCGGCGGGCATGCAGTGGAAGCGGCCATCGGGGGTGAAGAGTCCGTCGGCAGCGAGAAGGTGGAGGTGAGGGTGGAAGATGAGGTAGTCGCCGAAGGTGTGGAGGGCGGCGATGGCTCCGATGCGGCCTTGGGGGAGGTTGAGTCGGGTGCGGAAGGCGTCTTGAAGGCTTTCGACGGCGGTATGAAAGAGTATGGTGAGGAGCTTGCGGCGTTTTCGGAAGATGACGCGCAGGACTTTTGGGATGGTGAAGACGAACTGGCGGTGGGGAACTTCGTGGCAGACGGAGGTGGCAATCCACTCGCTGGTGGAGCGGACGCGGCGTTGGTGGCAGGAGGGGCAGAAGTGGCGGCCTTTGCAGGTGAAAGCGAGGAGGCGTTCGTGGCCACAGTCGGGACATTGGAGCCGGGTGAAGCCGGAGGCGAGGTCGCCGCAGCGGAGAAAAGACTGGACAGTGGTGACGGCGGAGGACGGGAGTGGGCCGAGGGATTTGCGGTGTTGTTTTTCGTAGTCTGCGAGGAAGTCGTTCCATCCGTGGTGGACGAGTTGCCAGAGGGGCGATGCGCGGGGGCGTCGTGGCTGGTAGACGGAAGACACAATAAGTGTTCATAAGAACATTTATTGTGTGGTGCAAGAATGTGAGAAGAGCTTAGGAAGCTACGAAAGTCAGGAAGGGCGAGAGGTTGTGGTGAGCGATTTTGAATCGACTGATTGGAATCGTCCAAAAGCGGGTGCTCTTGGCTACGCTAAGATCTCCTTCACGATTTTTCCGTGGACGTCGGTGAGGCGGAAGTCCCTGCCCTGGAAGCGGTAGGTGAGTTGTTCGTGATCGAAGCCAAGAAGATGGAGGAGGGTGGCGTGGAGATCGTGGACATGGACTTTTCCATCTATGACGCCGAAGCCGAGCTCGTCACTTTGGCCGTGGATGTAGCCTTTCTTTAATCCGGCACCGGCCATCCACATCGTGAAGGCGTCGATGTGGTGATCGCGGCCGACGGTCTTGCGGTTTTCGCCCATCGGAGTGCGGCCGAATTCCCCGCCCCAAATGACAAGGGTGTCTTCCAACATTCCCCGCTCTTTGAGATCGAGGACAAGGGCGGCGCTGGCTTGATCCACATCTTTGCAGACCTTTTCGAAGTCCTTGTTGAGGTTTTCGCCGGGTCCACCGTGGCTGTCCCAGTTGGTGTGATAGAGTTGCACAAAGCGGGAGCCGCGTTCGATGAGGCGACGGGCGAGGAGGCAGTTGGAGGCGAATGAGGACTCGCCGGGCTTAACGCCGTAGCTGTCGAGGGTAGGCTTGGATTCTCCGGAGAGATCCATGAGCTCGGGGGCGCTGGTTTGCATGCGGTAGGCCATTTCATAGGCGTTGAGACGGGTGAGAATTTCGGGGTCGCCGGTTTCCTTGAGGCGGGCTTGATTGAGGGCGCCGACGGTGTCGTAGAAGCTTCGCTCGCGTTGGCGGGTGATGCCTTTGGGGCTGCGAAGGTGGAGGATGGCATCGCCTTTGCCCCGGAAGGGGACACCTTGGAATGAGGTCGGGAGAAAACCGCTGGCCCAGAGGGAATTGCCCGCGCGCGGCCCCCGCGGTCCGCTTTGCAGGACGACGAAACCGGGGAGGTTTTCGGATTCGCTGCCGAGACCGTAGGTGATCCAAGAGCCCATGCTGGGGCGGCCGGGAGCCTGAAAACCGGTGTTCATGAATAGCTTGGCGGGGCCGTGATTGAAGACGTCGGTCGTCATGCCGCGAAGCCAGACCACTTCATCGACGATTTTGCGGTGATGCGGAAAGAGTTCGCTGATCGACATGCCGCAGTCTCCGTAGCGTGCGAATTTCCGCTGGCTGCCGAGGAGGGTTTCGTTGCCTTTGAGGAAGGCGAAACGCTTGCCTTCCATGAGGCTCTTGGGCGGAGTCTTGCCGTGGTATTCGCGGAGCTTGGGTTTGTCTTCGAAGAGTTCGAGTTGGCTCGGCGCGCCGGCCATGTGGAGGAAGATGACGTTCTTGGCCTTCGCCGGAAGGGGAGGCTTGCGGGCGCTCATTGGCTTCGACGGGTCGATGACGGGAAGGTGTCCGGCTTGCAGTTGGCCGATCATGGAGTTAATGGCGATCGTGCCGAGTCCGACGCCGCAGTCGCGGAAGAAGTGGCGTCGGGTGCGCTCGGCGAGCCATCGTTGTTCGAAGTCGTTCATGGGCTTACTCGCGGGTGATGAAGTTGTCGGTGTTGAGGATGGCGCGGGCGAGACCGACGATGGCGGCGGCTTCGGCGGGCGGGACTTGGGAAGAGAGAAGGTCGTCGGAGAGAAGAGCGGTGGCGGCGGCTTTATCTGTGGAGAAATCATCAACTTGTTGACGGACGTAACTGGTGAGAATGGAGAGTTCCTCCATGCTGGGTTCGCGACACAGGGCGAGTTGGAAGGCATGGCGAATTTTGGGTTCAAGGCCTTCGGGTTGATCGCGAAGAAGGCGGGCGGCAAGTCCTTGCGCGATCTCGAGGAAAGCAGGGTCATTCGCGATGGTGAGGGCTTGCAGAGGAGTGTTGGAGCGAACGCGGTGGGTGCAGACGGTTTGGAAGTCCGGAACGTCGAAGGTTGAAAGAAGCGGGTAGGGTGCGCTGCGGTAGAAGAAGGTGTACATGGCCCGGCGATATCGATCGGGTCCGGAACTGGTGCGCCAGCTTTTGCGGTTCTGGGTGAAGGCATAAATGCCATCGGGTTGGGGCGGGAAGACGCCGGGGCCGCCGATCACGGGGGTGAAGAGTCCGCTGGCGCTGAGGGCTGCGTCGCGGATAATTTCGGCATCGAGACGAAGGCGGCTTTGGCGGGCGAGGAGGAGATTCCGGGGATCGAGGTCGGCGAGATCGGGGCGGGCTTTTGAAGAGCGGCGGTAGGTTTCGCTGGTGACGATCAGCCGATGGAGTTTCTTCATCGACCAGCCATCTTCGATGAAACGTCGTCCGAGGTAATCGAGGAGATCGGGATGGGTGGAAGGAGACCCCTGGGTGCCAAAGTCTTCTTCGGTTTCGACGAGACCACGTCCGAAGTAGCGCATCCAGGTGCGATTGACGGTGACGCGCGGCGTGAGGGGATTGGCGGGGTCGATGAGCCATTTGGCGAGGTCGAGACGGTTGCGGCGTGAGGTGGGCTCGGGAAGGGCGGGTTTGACCTTGGAAAGAACTCCTGGGGAGAGTTCGCCGACTTCCTTATCGGGGCGGGTGAAGTCGCCGCGGGTGAGGATGTAGGTCGGGCGCGGTTTGGCGAGCTCACGCATCACCATGAGCTTTCCGGTGCGGGGGGTGGCCTGGCCGGGAGCCTTGCCTTTTGGGATAGGAGGAGCGGTGGCGGAGAGATCGAGAGCAAAGCGGCCGACGAGGTAGTTGTCGTTGAGCATGTGCTCCATGCGAATGGTGAGGGGCTTGCCCTTGGTCGCGATGGGTTTCTCAAAAAGGAGGGTGACCGCGTGTTCGGCATTCATTTTGGCCTTCTGGCCCCGGCCGGTGTTGATGGCCCAGCCGGAATTTTTGTCCCGGTTTATGATTGCGGAGGCCGGGAAGCCGGGTTGTTCGTGATCGGCGAAGGCGGTTGTGAGGCGGATCGGTTTTCCGTCGATGGTCACGTTCAGACCAGTGAGGACAAAGTTGCCGTTACCGGCGGTGCCGGGGCCGTTTTCAGGGAGGGATTTGTCGGGGAGGACGCGAAGACGAACGGCGGCCACGGTTTCAAGTTTGGTGGAGATGGTGAGCACGTAACTGTCCTTCGGCTTGGCGGATTTGCTGACGAGGAGAGAGTTGTCCCTCAGGAGCTCCAGGGGAGATCCGGAAGAAGTACGATGATTTTCGTATTTTACGGGAAGCCACTTGGCGGGTTGGTTCGACCCGGGTTTGGGAGGATCGGGAGGTTTGGGGGCATTGTTGAGGATTTCAAATTGCTCCACCTTCACGGTGGGGCCGGTGTTGTTGGCATCTTCGGTATTGTTGAAAAAGGCGTAGAGTTCGAAGTATTCGCGGTGCGTGATGGGGTCGAACTTGTGGGTGTGGCACTGGGCGCAGCCGACGGTGAGTCCCAGCCAGACCGCGCCGGTGGTGTTGACGCGGTCGATAACAGATTCGACGCGGAACTGTTCGCGATCAGAACCTCCTTCCTGGTTGATGAGAGTATTGCGGTGGAACGCTGAGGCGATGAGCTGGGACTTGGTGCGATTGGGAAGGAGGTCGCCGGCGAGTTGTTCGATGGTAAATTGATCGAAGGGCAGGTCATCGTTGAGGGCCTTAATGACCCAGTCACGATAGGGCCACATGTCGCGGCCGCTATCGACGGAGTAGCCGTGTGAGTCGGCGTAGCGGGCCTGGTCGAGCCAGTGGCGTCCCCAGCGTTCGCCGTAGTGCGGGCTGGCGAGGAGGCGATCCACGAGCCGTTCCCAAGCGTCGGAGCTATTGTCGTTTACGAAAGCTTTGGTTTCTTCAGGAGTGGGAAGGAGGCCGGTGAGGTCAAGAGAGATCCGTCGAATGAGAGTGGCGCGGTCTGCTGTTGGCGAGGGGGTGACGTCGAGTTTTGAAAGCGAGGCGTTGATGAAGTAGTCGATGGGGTTCCCTTTCCAGGAAGCGGGTGGGGTGGCTTCTGCGAGCGGCTCGAAGGACCAATGCCCCTGATAGGGAGCGCCCTGCTCGATCCAGCGACGGAAGAGGGCGACTTCGGAATTGGTGAGGCTGCCTTTCTTGGAGTGGGGCGGCGGCATCGCTTCGTCACCAGTGGCCTCGGTGACACGGTAGATGAGCTCGCTATCGTCTGGTTTTCCGGGGACGATGGCGAAGAATCCGTCATGGTCTTCGAGGGCGCCTTCCCGGGTGTCGAGCCGGAGATTGGCTTCTCGTTTTTTTTCGTCGGGGCCGTGACAGAAGAAGCACTTGTTCGAGAGGATGGGCCGGATGTCGCGGTTGAAATTTACCTCTTGCGCTAAGGTAAGTGATGCTAAAGCGAGGCAGAACAGGATGATGACACGCGTCATGTTGGGAGTATTTATAATGTAGAGCGCAGTAAGAGCAACCAGGAAGGTTGGAAACAACCTGCTCCGAGTGTGCTTCTTCGCATTAACAGTAACGATGACTGTGGGGGAGCCTTCGCGTGAAGATTGAAGGATCTATTATATGATCAAGGGCCGTTCAATAAGAGCGGTTCTGCTTTATCACTCGGAGGGCTTCATCACACTCAGGACGCTTGGTGGAAGCCCGCTGGAAGCGAACCAATCGTTTGCAGCAGCAGGGTTTTGATGAAAGTAGCGCTTGCCTGCCCGGATCATGGCAGCTTCGCGAAGGCCGGATTGATTGATTTCGGCAGCCCAAGTGACTGCGGTTTTGGGGTCCTGTCCGGCGAGGGCGCTGACGAATCCGTTAATGGGTTGGTCGCGATCGCCCGAGACGGGCATATCCTGAAGGTTTCGCCCACGGTGACGGGGTTTTGAGATGGTCCATCTGGCCAAGGCTCTCGAAGAGCCTGATGGCTGTATCGAGATCGCTACTGGCAAGCCCCGGAAGCATGTTTGCGAGGATGTTTTGTCGCTGTTCGTCTGGAGTCTGATCGAGAAAAGCGAGTGCCAAGTCGGGGGATTTTGAAGCCCAAGCGTAGTCAAACAGTTTCTGAAGTTCGTGATTTGCCCCGAGTTGGTGCAGGGTGGATCGAATGGCGATGATTTGAGATGGGCCGAGTGCTGAGAGCTCTTTCAATATGCGATCGAAGGCGAGGCTCCGTTTAACGGGTGTTCCGGCAGTGGTGCGATCCGTTGGTGATGAATGGCGGTCCGAGGTGCCTAGCCGTCAAAACTCCGGCGGTAGGTAGTAGTCGAGGCGTCGGCGTGGTAGATGAGGAGGATGGCGTCTTCGCTGGCGACTTCGTCGAAGAGGTCCATCATAAATTCCTCCTGGCCCGGCCATGGGTAGACGAAGAAGAGATCGACATCATCGGGATCGAGGCCGTCGTAAACGGGAGTGATGTCGATGTTTGCGCCCCCTGATGTGGTGGCCCGGGGAGGGAGAAGATCTTTGCCACCGATGCCTTCGCATTCTTCATAGCCCTCGGGGAGGTAGCTGGTGCAGAGAATTTCGACAGGGATATTGAGGTCTTGGGCCAGTTGGGTTGAGAGTTCGACCAGGCCGTCTTCGACTTCAATCCCAAAGGCTTCGAAGCCGATGAGAGAGGCCATGCAAGTGGCGATGCCAAAGCCACTGCCCCACTCGCAGAAAACGTTCCCGCGAAGCAGACCGGAGTCCTTGAGCGTGGCGATGGCGGCGTAGACTTTTTCGGGATTGCTGGGGAGATAGCGCGGGTAGCGTCTGTCGAGGCCCGCGTCAAAGAAGGCGTCGCATCTCTGACCGGCTTCGGCGATCATGGCGGTCACACCAGCCGGGATTTGACCAGGTTTGGGACTGAAGCTCAGTTGTTCGAGGGGCACGGCGGTGAATCAGTCTTTCTTTGTTTGAGGGAGAAATTGAATGGCATCGACAATCACGTATTTCCCATCTGTTCCTTCATTTGAGATTGTCACGGATCCGGTCTTTCCTCTCTTGAATTCAAAGACTCCCAGCGAGCGAAAAAGTCTTCCATGTTTGGGAACCTTCTGCTGGTTGATTCGGATTGTTGTTTTACCGGTGGCATGGACGATCGTGATGGGAGTGGTGGTCGATCGTTTGGAATTATAACAATGCGAGATCCTGATTTCGTAATGGCCGGGATTCGGAAGATCGGGTGTCCAGGTTGCCGACTTGTTGCCCTTGTCCGATTTTTGATCGTGAAGGTAGCCAATACCGACGTAGGGCGGGGTGTGGGTGGAATATTGCCACCTGCCGTTAAGAATAGCATCGGTTTCATCGAGGACAATTCCAGGAAGGGTTTTAGGGTCTGCGACGATAAATTTCACGTTGGCTTCGACATCGACCTCGCCCGGCGCGTGGGAGTTGGCTACCGCGTCTGGATGGGGTTCGATGGCCAAGCTGATGCTTCCCCCAAGGAGGAGAATCGTCAGGAAGCGCTCTTTCATGGAGGTTAAGCTAATCGGGGATCCGGCGAGGTGCGATGTCATTTATGGGTGCGTTTAAGGGCGGTTCTGAAAGGGGTGGCAAATCTTGAAAATTCGGCTTAACGTTCCGCGTAGTGCCATAGTATGGTTCGTTTTCTGTCTGTAATAAAACTTGGGGCTGCCGGAGTTCTACTTGGCGGTCCCGTGCTGATTGCTGCGGAGGTGACCCGGGACAGGATGAGTAAAGAGGCTGCGCATCTTGACGGGCTCATCGACTCTCTTCTTGAAAAGTCGGGTAAAACCATGTCCGCGCCGGTTGATGATTTTACCTTTCTGCGGCGCACCTCACTGGTGGCCACCGGGCGCATCCCGACCTTGGACGAGATCAAAGAATTCACGAACGACTCCGCCGAGGACAAGCGAATCCGTCTTGTCGATCGTCTCTATCGATCGAGGGGCTACCAGAGCCACATGAACAATTGGTTTTGTGATCACTTGCGACTGAACGAGGTTAAGTTGCAAGGAGGATATTTTAGTTCCAATACTCCTCTTATTAATTGGACGCGGCAGTCCGTTCGTGAAAACAAGAGCTGGAG
>JAURPJ010000003.1 GCA_030835305.1 Verrucomicrobiota bacterium
CCTGAAATGAATCAAGCGAGGTTTCGAGAGAGCTTGGAGGCGGAGGCGAGAATCGAACTCGCGAATACAGGTTTTGCAAACCCGCGCCTTACCACTTGGCTACTCCGCCCTCGGGAGACTTGGTAATATCCCTACCAACAGCTGTCAACACCATGATGTCCGAAAGACGAAATCTCCTCAATTCTGGTCGAAATCCGCCCTTTTACACCGAGCACCCCTTTGATATCGTCTGCACCTTATGACACACCTACGTCATTTCATCGGGCTCGTTATTGTGACCCTGTTCATCGCGCCAGCATGGGCACAAACACCAGAAGAGCTCGCCAAACTCGACCCCGGCGGCCTCTACTATCAAGCTTGGTCCCTTGTCAAGCAGGCCGAGGAACTCGAGAAGAAAGAAGAATTCGTCGAATCCTTTACCAAATACCGCAAGGCTCGATCGTTCTTTGATCTCATCACGATCAATCATCCCGACTTCAAACAGAAGGAGGGACTCAAGTGGCGGACCAAGTCCACCACCGAGGCATTGGAGCGCATCCACGCGAAAGCTCTGGCCCAGCAAAAAAAACGACAGGATGCCGGAAAAACCCCGTTTCTGGAAGTCCCCGGCGAAGAAAAACCAAGACTGACCATCCCGGGAAAAGTTGACCCAACCGGCACCGCCACCAAAACGATCCGCGACCTGCAGGCGGAGATCAACAGCCTCAATGCCGAACTTCGTCGAAGGGTCAATCCTCGAGATGCCGCAAGCGCGAAAATCCGTCAGGAGATTGGCGAGCTTCAAAACCAACTTTCAAGGCTCGCAGCCTCTCCACTCAGAAATCAAGTGGCCGAGCTGAACCAACAGATCGAGCAACTCCGTCAGGAGCGCGATGCCATGGCAGCAGCCCGCGACAAGGCGCTGGCAGATCAGCAACTCACGCTGCAGCGCCTTGAAGTGACTCAAAAGGCCCTCAACGCCGCCCGAAAAGAAGAAGAACGCCTCAAAGCGGTTATTGCCAAACAAACCAAAATCAACGGCCGGGTTGTCGAAGGTCAGCAGGACCAGATAGACGCGCTGAGAGAAACCATTAAGGAAAAGGACCGACTTATCACCGAGTCAAACCGGGTTAAAACCGAACTTGAAGCACGGCTCACCCAATCGGAGAAAATGGTGGCCGAACTCCGGCAGGAGCGGAATGGCTTGATCGAGGAACGCGACCAACTGAGAGGGCTCTTGAAAATGGACGAAGCGGACCGGATTCAAAAGCTCATCACGCAAAACGTTAGCCTCAACAAAGAACTCAATGAGGCCAAAGCCAACCTCGAACTTGTCCAGCAAGACGCCAATGCCTCGAAAGACAAAATCCTCTTGGCTAAACAAGCCCTTGTGGTCGCCAAGGCCAAGATTCAAAACCTTCAGAAAAGCGACATGCAGAGCAAATTGCTCACGGAGCGCCTTAGAAAACGTCTCAAGCAGGCCGAAGAGGACCTTCTCGCCCAGCTAAACGGAGGAACGCTTAACAGGCGCGGCAAGGAGGAAGTAGCACTTCTTCGAGGGGTGATCGATAAACTCAAAGCCAAGATACAGGCCCAGCAAGGCGCCGCAGAACTCCTCCTGAAACAGGGCGAAAAATTGGGCGAAACCAATCAAATTTGGAAAGATGCCCTGGCTCGAATCAACGGAGATAAAAAGATGGAGCTGACCATTGAAGAAATGGAGTTGATCGAAAAAACGAGCCCGCTCAGCCCAAGTCTCGATAGCAATATCACTCCAAGTCCCGAAGAACTCGCCGCCGGAACCTCGCAACTCAGAGCCGCCAATAAGAATCTGAATACGGTCGCCCGACGCCTATTCGCCAAAGGGGATTTCCAGGCCTCCCGGGGGGCACTGGAACTGATCGTAGACCAAGATCCGGGCGCTTGGGAGGCCATGATCAACCTTGGTATTGTCCACCTCCGCCTTAGCGATCCCGTGGCCGCTTCCGGGCAGTTTCGCCAATCCATCCTGGTGGCCGGTGACCGTAAAATCCCCTTCGCCCACTTGATGCTCGGAGACTCCCTCTATCGGGTCGAACTCTTTGAAGAAGCGGAACAGGAACTCCGACGCTCGCTTTCCTTCGAACCTCAAAATGCGGTGGCTCACATTTTTCTTGGCAACATTGCCGGAAAAACAAACCGCTTTGACGATGCTCAATTCCACTTCCAGGAGGCCATCACCCAGGATCCCAACCTCATTGAACCCTACATCAACCTGGCGATCATTTCCTTACGGAAAGGCCAGAAGGACGAGGCCCGGAAATTCTATCAACGCTACCTCGCAAAAGGCGGAGCGGCACGACCTGCATTAGAAAACCGCCTCATCAAGTAATTCTCTCTTGGCCTTGGCTTGCCTCATGTCCTAGCCTCCCCCTGTGGCTAGAACATACCTTGATGACGATTTTCTTCTCTTCTCCGAGACGGCTCGCAAGCTTTTTCACGATACGGCGAAGGATCTGCCAATCATTGACTATCACACCCACCTCCCTCCCGAGGAGGTCGCCAACGACCAACGTTGGGATAACATCACTGATCTATGGCTTGGGCACGACCACTACAAGTGGCGGGCTATGCGAGCCAATGGCATACCGGAATCCCACATTACCGGAGACGCCTCCCCCAAGGAAAAGTTTCTCGCCTGGGCCGACACTATCCCAAACAGCCTTCGCAACCCACTCTACGACTGGACCCACCTCGAGCTCCGTCGCTGCTTTGGCATCGATACGCTATTGAGCCCGGAAACAGCAGACAAAATCTGGGAGGCTTGTAACGAGCGCCTAAAGGACAAAGACTTTTCTGCCCGCGAACTCCTCCGCAAATTCCGCGTCGACGCGGTCGGCACCACCGACGACCCCACCGACAACCTCTTCCACCACGAAGCCGCCAACGCATCCGAGTGCCCCACCAAGGTTTATCCCACTTTCCGGCCCGATAAGGCCTTCTTCGTAGACCGTCCTTCGCTTCTGACTCCGTGGCTCGACCAGCTTGGGGAGAACATCACGACCTTTAGTGATCTACTCACAGCATTAAAAGCACGGCAGGATTACTTCCACGAAAAAGGCTGCCGCTTGACCGATCACGGGATGCGCTACGCTCTCGCAAATCCATGCCACGAAAGCGAGGCGGACCGAATTCTCGCAAACGTCCGTGAAGGCGACGCCGCAACTCCTGAAGAGACCGACGCCTTCGGCGCACTAATCATGTATTATGTCGGACAATGGGTCGCCGAAAAGGATTGGACGATGCAGCTCCACCTCGGGCCAAAACGGAATCCCAATACCCGCCTCTATGAGAAACTCGGTCCTGATTCCGGATTCGACACCATCGGCGACTGGCCCCAGGGCGAGACCCTCCTCTCCTTCCTTGATTCCCTGTGCGAACTCAACAAGCTGCCAAAAACCATCATCTATAACCTCAATCCTCGCGACAACGCCATCCTTGCCGCCGCTTGCGGATCCTTTCAGGAGGCACCCATCCGTGGCAAAGTCCAATTCGGCTCCGGCTGGTGGTTTAACGACACTCTTCAGGGAATGGAGTCCCAAATCAACACCCTCTCGGCAATCGGCTTACTTTCCCATTTCGTCGGGATGCTCACCGATTCACGGTCCTTCCTCTCGTTCCCAAGGCACGAATACTTCCGGCGTTTGCTCTGCAACATCGTGGGACAAGACGTGGAAGACGGAAAGTTGCCAAACGACGAACGGCTCATCAGCAACATGATTGGAAATATCTGCTACCATAATGCCGAAGCCTACTTTGGGCTCCCCCACCACTCCGAGAACCTCTTGGCCTAAGAGACAAGGAAACAAGCCGATTTAAGCCTCGATTTTTTTCGAAAAGCACGGTCGCTCTTTTGGCGGACGATGTTAGTTTCGACCGGTTGCGAAATTTGAGTAAATCACCTGCTCAACTTCGCTTTTCCGACGACATAACAGAGTATGCCGACTGATTGCCCCCGATGTTTGATATTACCTTTGCCTATCCCCACTTCCTGTGGCTCCTCATCCCTCTCACCGGGGGGCTTGTTTGGCGTTGGATCAGCGTTCCCGCCTCGATCGCGGTGTCCTCGACAAAGCACTATACCAACACCGCGCCGCGCAAGTATTTAGCGCCCCGTCACCTCCTGCTCTTTTTGGAGGTTCTCGCCGCCGCAGCCTTCATTTTAGCGCTGGCCCGGCCCCAGTCGGATATGGAGATTGTTCCCGTCACAAAGGAGGGAACCGACATCATGCTAGTGCTCGATTACTCAAACAGCATGGACGCTTTCGACCCACCGTCCGGCATGGATGACGTCAAGGTCAGGAAAGGCATTGCCGAAGGGCGAATTAAGGATCGCCTCGGGGTCGCGAAAGATCAAATCAACCGCTTTGTCTCACGCCGGTCCGGCGATCGCATCGGACTCGTCATCTTCGGTCACCTCGGCAACCTCGCCGTTGACCCGACCATCGATCACGACCACCTCATCGGCTACGTCAAACAACTCGAAAACTCCCTCCTTTCCCAAAGTGAACGAGGCACCAATATCGCAGGAGGAATCAGCCAGGGCATCATCGCCTTAAAGGACTACACGGAAACCAAACGCACCATCGTTCTTATTACCGACGGCGATCACACCGTCCCCGACCCGGTTTACACTCCGGTCACCGCTGCCGAAGAGGCCAAGAAACAGGACATCACCATTCACACCGTCGGAATTGGAAGTGACGATCCCTTCCTCTTGGGACCTCTTTCCCGCATGGGCGCGACTATTCGTTTTGACACGCGCAACCTCGAAAAAATCGCATCCATCACAGGTGGCCGTTTTTTTCGGGCCAAGGATAACAAGGGGTTCGAAGAGGTGATGGACACCATCGATTCCCTCGAGAAGACATCGAAACAACGGCCCGCCCTCATCTACCAACGCGATCTTTACCCAAACCTTTTGATAGGGGGAATTGCCTCCGTCTACCTCTCCTTTTTCCTCCGACACACCCTTCTTCGCGAAATCTCCTGAGCTTCAAAATAAAGATGGAATTCCTCGCTCTCAATAATCTCTACTGGGTTCTGCCAATCGTCATTATCGCGATTGCAGTCGCCGCCTGGTCTTATCACCAACGAAAGAAAGTCATTGGCCTCCTCACCCAAAACTCGGGACAATGTCATCTGAAGTCAAATGCCTCTCCGATCCGTCGGCGAATCCTTGGCATCGCGCTCCTAATGGCTCTCCTGCTTGCCGGGATCGCCGCGCTTCGCCCTATCAGCGGTTTCGTTAGAACCGAGTTCAAGAGGCCTTCCAAAAACCTGGTTGTTCTCTTCGACATCTCCACCTCCATGACCGCCACAGACGCGGAAGGAATCAGTCGAAACGACGCAGCTAAGCTTCTCTTGCGCGAATTCATCAACACCCGACCCACTGACCGCATTGGCCTCATCTCATTTGCCGGCGAGACTTTCATCGAAACCCCCGTAACCCGGAGTCGCGCCACTCTCCTCAAGCGGGTGAACCAGATCCAACCCGGCGATTTCCTTGTTCCTGGCACCGACATCACTGCGGCTCTCGAGGAAGCGCAAAATCTCCTCACCGAGCAACCCCCTCCGGGCTCGGCCATCATTGTCCTTTCCGACGGAGACAACGTTACCGGAGGAGATCCCAAAACGGTTCTCGGGCAACTCAAGAATTCGAAAGTTCCCATCATCTCGGTTGCCTTTGGAAAAGACGGAGTGCCGGCCAACGTGCCCCAGTCAGAGTTGTCCACGCAAGCGAATCACAACACGCTCAAGCAACTCTCCGAGGCAACGAACGGACTTTTCCTTAGCTCGTCACCAAAGGAAGTGGATGCTCAAATTGCCAAACTCAACACCCGAGTCGACACCATTGAACTGAATGGAGAAAACATCGCGGGAGAACTTTATGACCGCCCCCAGGATATCTTCGCCTGGCCACTTGCCCTAGCCCTCATCTGTCTTATGATCCACGTCTTGCTCCCCCTCCGAACCAAAAACTGGTATCCGCTGACCACTGCAATTGCCTTTTTTCTTTGCCTCGCCCCGAGCCTTCCCGGCGAGGAGGTCGATTCCTACGATGAGGCTCTTGAAATTGCCAAAGAAGAAGAGCTCCCGGTCATGGTCATCTTCACCGGATCGGATTGGTCAAAACTGTCAATCACCTTTGAACAGGAGATTCTTACCCACCAAATCTTTAAAAGGTGGGCGGAGACAAAGGTTGCCTGGACGCTTATCGATCTGCCACGGGTTGGTCTCACCGACGTGGAACGGCGCGCTCGCCGTATGCTCATGCAAGAACTCGGGGTGGAGACGTTTCCCATGGCCGTCTTCTTGAATTCGGATAAAAACCCGTTGGGAATGCTGACTCACGATCCCAAAGGACCCAGCTCTTGGGTCGAACGCGCCGATGCAATCCTAAAAGGCGAAGTTGCTGCCGCCGACACCGCTGCTTCAACCGAGTTCCTTCCCGAGGAAATTCGCAAAAGTCTCGAAGACCCCGCCCTTACTGAAATCCAAAGGAGTATTCGCTACTACAACAAGGCCCTAGAACTCGAAAAGGCAGAGCCCGAACTCACCCTCAACTCCGACGACCGCTTTAAACTTCTGCTCGACCTTTACAGCAAGGCAGCCGATGCCGCGCCTGATCTCCGCAACGATTTGAAATTCGCCGCTCTTCACAAGCGCGGCCTTCTTCATCATCGCAGAGGCCAGGTCCGCTTCCCAAAATCCGAGCAGGAGATCATGATGATGGCGGTTCAGGAGCGTTCCGATCCGGTCAAGCTCCTCAAGCGCGCCAAGAGTTCGTTCAAAAAAGCTCTCGATATTTACAAGAGCGCCGCGCCGCTCAAACCAGGTGACGAGGAACTGAGCGACAACCTTGCCCTCGTTTACAAAAACATGTCACGCGTGCAGGCCTATCTTGATTTCCTCGAGGCCTTCCAGGCGGCGATCAACAATACCCAGAGTGCTCTTGAACAGGAAAAGCGTTTCGTGAAGAGCCTCGAACGTGAGATCAACACTCTCACCGAAATAAACAAGAAGGCCATCGAAGCCTCCGCGACCTCCATTCAAAATCTTATCACAAAAGCCGAAGCAATCGAAGAGTCACCGACCATACTTCCGGAAGACGCTTTGAAAGATTACCGTCTCGCTGAAGAAGACATCGTTCTAGCGCCCTCCCCCCATCGCGAACGCCAACTCGAGAAGGCAGCCCGGCACATTCAGGACGCCCTCGACCACCTCATCGATCCCCAACAACAACAACAGCCCCAACCATCCCAGGGAGAAGGCGAAGGCGAACCTCAGGAGGGCGAAGGTGAATCTGAAGGGGGCGAAGGCGGTCGTCAAGGGGAACAAGAAAACCCGCAAGGTGATCGACCCGAAGGAGACGAATCAGGTTCCGGAGAAGAAGGCGAGGATGACGGAAAAGGACGAGGAGAGCCCGACGACAACGATCTCAAAAGGGCCGAAAAAGAAGGCGGTGATTTACGTTCGCGCCTCCTGAGACAACAACAACGCGACTATCTCCGGAACGGCAGGAGGGTTCCCCGTAGCAAGAGCCACTAACTTTCGAGGTCAACATGTTCAGACTCGTTCTCATCCTAAGCGTTCTTTCGTCCATGGTTTCGCCAGCTCAGGATTATCGCGTTTCCCGACCACTCGATGTGATCGCCGAGGACCGGATTGAATACATCAGCATCGTCACAAAAGCTGAGATGGAACTGGGCGAGCTTCCCAAACACCCAAAGATCACGTGGCTTGGCTACTCCAGCATCCGCCTTAACAATGATCCTTACGGGAATATGCAGACCGACAACCGGATCTCCTTCATCGCAACCTCGCCCGGCTTGATCGAATTTCCTCCGGTCCCCATCGTACTTGAAAATAAGGAATTCTTCATCCGGATTGGGGAGATCAGAGTCGAAGAAAATACCGCCTCTAAAACCGACACCCGCCTGGAGGTTCTTTGGAACGGGAGCGCTCAGATTCCAAAGCAGGTTCATTTGGGAGAAGCCGTCGAAGTTCAGTTTATTGAACTGGTGGAAAATAATGACACCAGCTTCCGCGGAGGCCCCTATTTTTCACAACCCTCGAATAAGGTTGAGGGTGCACAATGGCACCAATACCTGCGCTACTCCGGACGCAAACCGGTTCCAAGCGATTACTTTTACACCTATTCCCAGGGCGGGTTCTTCAGTCGCTATGGCAGCCCCGAGAACTACAGCGAGATGACCCAGGAGATCAAAGGAATTGACTACCACCTTCGTTTTTACAAGGCCCGCTTGTATTTCACCAAGGTTGGCAAATCGACCGGAAACCTGAGCGCAACCCTGGGAACCTCCCGGATTCGCTCCAGACATCGCACCCATGTCATTCCGTTTGAAATCGAGGTGCTCCCAATCCCCCCGATTCCCAACAATCAGGCTGTCAATTCCGGCCTTGTGGGAGACTGGGAATTTGTTGTCGATTACCGCCCTCTCCAACCCGAGCCTTCGCGACCGTTCATTATCGACATCTCGATCACCGGGCAGGGAAACCCGAACTTGCGGAACGATTTTGATTTCTCCACCGAAGGTTTCCCTTCAGTGGAAAGCGAACTCTACCCGAAGGTTGCCAGCAACTACGATTTCTGGGAGGCCAATTTCACCCAGACTCTCCTTCCGACAGGCAAAGTAGGAACGCTCCCCGCAATCACTCTGGCCTCCTTTGACACCGTTGCTGATCAATGGCGATTCCACGAAATAACGCCCACTTTGAACCTCCCGGGAGCCAGCGACGTCACCGCTTCAATGACACCCCGATCCGATGCAGGCAGTGTCACCACGCGGCCGGTTTTACTCAATCTCCCGGTCGCTACCTTTGGAGCTTTCGCTCTCGCCCCCTTTCTGCCTTTTCTTTTCGGCTTGGCGAAGAAGCGGCTGGATGCACGCGATCCCGAACAGAAAAGACGTGAAAGGACTTTCAAAAGATTGGTTGCGGACTTCCAATCAGGAAAGGGAACAGCAGAGAACATCGACAACGATTTACTGCCCATTCTCAGGCACAAACTTCGGCTCCCCCCTGGAGCAACCGTCCGTGAGATTGCCAACGCCCTCGATAATCCGGAGCTTGCCAAAAGCCTGGAGACCCACGCCGAGGCTTCGTTTTCAAGTCTGGAGAAACCGTTTGATTTCGTGGCCTTGGGACGCCAGCTCGCCAAAATCTCCCTTCTATTCCTGATCACCCTTACCTCCCTCAAGGGAGCGACTTTGCAGGAAGCCAATCAAGCTTTTGAAGACGCCAACTTCACCAAGACAATTAGCATCTACGAGGAGCTCATCAAGGAGAGTCCCGACCGCGCATCACTCCACTACAATCTCGCGCAGGCCCACCTTTCCGCCAACGATCCGGCACGAGCCCGTGCCTCCTGTCACACCGCGCTTTTACTCGATCCAATGGACCAGGACGCGCGCGACTTAATGAGTGACATCCGGGAGCGCCAGGGTGATCTGACAGTTGCCCGAAACCGCTTTCTCGATCTTCGGCCTGATCAATGGGTTGTCGTGGCGGCTGTGGTTTGGGTGCTCACTTTCCTGTATTTTGGGGTCCGAAAATTTGCTTCCCTGCCCCGCTGGCCGGGCTTCGCCCTCGGGGCCATTACTCTATCCTTACTCGGCACTGCAGCCTGGCGCCAGAGCCAGCATTACGCCTCGGACCAATACATGATCATCGCCGATGAGCTTCCCCGTGAACCAAAGGCCGGCACTCCCAACTGGAATTACCCTGCTCTCCGCGCCGGACAAATCGTTCACGTTGCCGAGGTGAATGAAACCCACGCGCTCGTAAAATCTTCCGAAAGCAGCTTCTGGCTCCCCGTTAATCAACTTCAACAAGTCTGGTAAATGAAATCCATTCTCATCACTGCCGCACTGGCCTCATTCCTTCACGCGCAAACTGTCACCTGGACCACGAGAGACGAATCTTTTGTGCAGAAGAGCACCACTGAATTAGCAGAAAAACTCTCACGACAAATGTTCATCGTTGGGCGGCTCGGGCTACCTGACACCAGACCGGCTGTCGTGATCAGCAAGGACGGCCACCTCTTGGCGCCTTTTCTCCCCAGCATCGACGGCGAGGATGCTCCCTATCTTCTTTATCTTCCCGATGGCTCTCGCATCGAACTCACCACGGTTGCTGAAAACAAAAAACGCTTCGTTTCGCTGCTCAAGATCAAAGAGCCGATGCCGGACCTCGTTCCCGTCAGAGTCGCAAAGGTCATCGATCACACCGTGATCGTGCCGACAACAGCGCCCATTGCTTCCGTCAGCGAACCTCCCAGTCTCTTTGTGGATCATCTCGAATTCACTCCACCGGAGGAAGCAAAGGCAATGCGGCTCGATGGCGTCTTTCACCCGCGTGGCGCCCCCGTTTTTGATCTTTCTGGGGCTTTGATCGGCACCACCTTGAAAGCCCGCAAAACCAACACCCCGGCGCTCATGATTCCGTGGTTGATTGCCGATCTTCCGATGCTCGATGGCATCCTCGCCGATGAAACTGTTTCAGAGCTCGCCGACCTCCCACTCGCCCCGGAAGCCACCAAGAAAGAAGCACGGGAAATAAGTGTTTCACCCGTCACCCAGGCCAGACAACAATTCCTTCAAAAATCCCACCCCAATCCACCGCCATGCGTTTTAGTCTCGAACGAAGGCGCCCAAGCGACCCACTCGGTGATTGGGACCATCATTCGATCGGAGGGACTCATTATCACCAAGGCAAGTGATCTCGGTCCATCCCTCGTGGTTCGCTACAATGGCAACACCTATCCCGCTGTGCTTCTCTCAACCGATGAGGAAACCGACCTCGCTTTGGTTGGCATTAAGGAAACGGGAATGCCCGTCGTCCGATGGCGCGATGAACTACCCGCTGCGGGAGCAATTGTCGCCTCACCGATTTTGCTTCAGGAATCAACTGATGAAATGGTGGCTGAAGCGAGTTCCTACGTCGGGGTTTTCAGTCACATCCTTAAACAAGGCCTCCCTTCCGTACATGCAACGAGCCAGGTCACCAGCCTTGGCGTCACCACCGAGCAGCTTGAGTCAGGGTTGAGAATCGCCGCGATCAAGCCCGAAACACCGGCTTTCGAGTCCGGACTCTCACCCGATGATCTCATTAAAAAACTCAACGACCGTCCGATCCAAACGAGAATTGAACTGACAGCCTTTTTGGACCGCTGCGAGGTTGGTGAGAAGGTGACCGCCGAGATTGAGCGTGGAGGCGCGAGCAAGACTCTCAAGCTCGAGCTTGTCTCCCCTTTGATCATTCCACCTGCCACCGGGTTCGAGATTTCAGGCGGCATCTCCATGGTTCCGAGTATTAGGCGGGCTCCTTTCCCTGATGTCATTGTTCACACCATCCCGATCAACGCGTGGGATTGCGGCTCTCCAATCTTTGATCTGAATGGACGAGCCCTGGGACTCAACATTGCCGCAATCTCTCCGGCCCGGACGGTCGCTCTGACGCCCAGAGACATCCGTGCCGCCATTGACCGTATGCTCGCAGAAACCCTCCCATTTTAGACCCAATGAAATCCTTAATTTTCTTCCTCTGCCTCACTGGGCTTGTTTTTTCCCAAACCCCGGAGGAATTGGACCGGACCGTTCGGAGGCTTGCTCCTGACCTGGTGGACGCAACCGTCGCGATTATGCTTGATGGCGGCTCCGGTTCCGGAGTGATCGTGAGCCCGCAAGGATTGGTGATCACGGCAGCCCACGTCACGAACGAACCCTTCAAACAAATGAAAGTGCTGCTATCCGACGGGCGGGAGCTTCCTGCGACAAGTCTGGGAGTTGATCACGAAACCGACGGTGCACTCTTACAGATCAACGCACCCGGCCCCTTCCCCTGCCGACCTTATGTCGAAACCAAGACTTACAAGATCGGAGATTGGGTCATCGCGACCGGCCACCCGGGTGGACCTGTCGTTGGACGTCCGGCCCCGGTGAGACTAGGCCGAATCAGCGAAGCCGGGATACAAAGCGGCTTCAACGACGCCATTACCACTTCGGCAATGGTGATTTCGGGCGACTCCGGAGGCCCTCTTTACAATCTCAAAGGCGAGGTCATCGGGATAAACAGCAACATCAGTGGGTCGTGGCGGATCAACAGACACGTCCCACTCCCTTCCATCGTGGCGCGTTGGGACGAACTTATGGCCGGCGAAGCATTTGGTCGTTCCATGCAGGTTCAACAAGAACCCGCTGATCTCTTCAACGAACCCTATGCCGAGCTTCGAGACCGTTTTGAAAAGGCACTCCCCAAGAATGCTGAAAACGACCCGGAGGCCATGGCCCTGCTTAGACGTCCACGTCTCTTGGATCCCCACCACATGCAGAAATTCCTGGACCGCTGGGAACCGGATCCCGAAGCTCCCAAGTCACCGCAATATGGTTTTCAACTGGAAGCCACGGTTCCACGAATCACGTCCATCGTTCCCGGCAGCCCAGCAGCCGAAAGCGAACTCGTGGCCGGTGACACCATTACAGAAGTTAATGGTGAATGGATAACAAGCACCACGGATCTTGCTCTCATTCTGCGGAAAGGCGGCATAGTTTCCCTGACCACAAACAGCGGAAAAACAGCGGAGCTCAAGCCAGTCGAAGTAACCGCCCGGAAACACTTCCCCCAACCGGTGGCCGGCGTGATTGACATGATCGTCATCGAGCCAAGTGACGGCGACAACGGCCCTGCAAGGGTTCCGGCGAAAGACTTCATGGGGGCCTTGGAATTCATTCGGGAAAAGTACGAAAAATCTGTCGTTCCAATTAAAGATGGTCGAGGAAAGTTTTTGGTTTCGGCGACTGTGATTCACGAAGTCGGCCAAATGCTCACCAAGGCTTCCGAAATCGAAGAGGTCGAAGATCTTACCTTAAGCGTGGATGGTCAGGACTACCCGGTGACGATCATGGCCGTTGATGAGGAAACAGACCTGGCGCTGATCAGTGTCAATGCCACAGGATTGATTCCGGTGAGATGGGAGCCAAAAGAACCCAAGGTCGGACAACTTCTCGTGACACCGGGAGGTCGGGGCCTCCTGACCGGCGTGGTCACGCAACCTGGACGCGATGCGCCAAAGAAGGGCTACGAACTCAATCACACTTCCGAAAAACCATCCGCCTATTTGGGAGTCACCTTCTCTGCGGAATCCTCCGCACCTCTCATTGAAAGCATTGAACTTGGAAGCCCTGCTGACAAGATTGGGATTTTGGAAGGAGACGAGATCATCGAATTTGAAGGCACCCCCGTCTCAAGCATTGAGGCTCTGGCAGAGCTGCTCACGAAACGCTCACCTGGTGAGAAAGTTGAACTTCTCGTAAAGCGAGGAAAAGAAGAGGTGAAACTCAAGCCCATCCTCGATATTCGCTCGGCTACTGCCGCAGGATCCTTCGACCGACAAGCCTCCCAACGAGACGGCAGACTCAGCTCGCTTAGCGCGCGTGGCGGGGGGCTGAGCATACGGCGCGATGACTTCCCGTATGTTCTTTACCATGACCAGCCTCTATCTCCCCGCTTGACAGGAACACCCTTGGTCAATCTCGAAGGCGATGTTGTTGGCATCAATATCGCCAGAGCGATGAGACACCGCTCCCTTGCTCTTCCAACTTTAGAAATTGATTCCGTTGTCACCAAACTCCGAGATGAAGCTGATGATAATTAGAGCCCCTGGAATCTACTCCTCTTCGCTGTTCACTTCCGGAAGAGTGTTGCTCCACTCGTGGAGTTGATACCCTTCACCCAGTCCACCAATCTCATCCAGCAATCTGGCACACTCGGTTCGCCAGGATGAATAATCCGGAGCCTGCCACGTCCCGGATGTCCGGGGAAAAACGATATAGGTGACATTGAGACCGGACACCGGACGACCATACGGAGAAGACCTTGGATTCAGCTCTTTCGCCATCCGCAAGCTTGCCTCTCCAAGCTTGAAACTCGGCCCTCCATCACCCACGATTGCCGGATAAACTTTTTTACCATGAATGACGGCAACGTAATCCCCCACATTTGGCCCCCAGGCGCTTTCCCGGTCTTGCAGGATGTAGACCGGAATCACGATGAAGGGATCATATTCCGCGATCAAGAAGCTCCTGCGTTTTAGATCTTCAATGCCATCAGTGAGACGCTTCACTTCGCTGGAATCGCCCTTGGCCTTCGCATCAGTCAGCATCTTTCGCCAACCGGATATCATGGGATTTTCTACCGTCCCAGTCTTTTTCCATCCATAACTCGTGAAGGGCTGGTAATAGGCCGAATTCACAATCTTGTCTGGCATGGTTGGAAGCCGGTCGCCATCCGAGCCATCGGAAACGACATCCATATCCGCCTGAAAAAGAAAGACCTTTCGCTTCGACTGAGGATGCTCCAGCTCCAACATCGTCTGGCAATCGAAGTAATTGTGCTTTGTGAGAACGCGGTCGAATCGATTGGCGTAAAGTTTCAAGCGGGATTTCTTATTGTCGTAGAGACTTTTGAAAAATGGCGAGACTCTCAGTTTTTCCATCAGAATCTCAAGCCCCGGCAGGATCTTGGGCAAATCCGGGTTTTGCTTCACCAACTCATCGAATCGCTTGGCCGCTTCCGGCCGAACGACCGAAAAAGTGAGCGATGCTTCATAAGTCCCATCCTTTTCTTTTTCATCCGAAGCCAATCGTCCCGCCTTTTCCCGAACCTCATACTTGTAATCGAACCCCCGCGATGTTTTGGAGACATCGATTCCACTTTTCACCTCATAATACGGAGGCCGTACCTTGATCTCCTTCTCAACGACACGATCCTTGTAAATCACTTCGGGCTCAGGCGTCTTAACCTGCTTCGATGGCTTGTTTCCGCCGGCCAACCCAAGCCGCCTGCGGATCTTTTCTGGAATCGGGGTCAAAATGGTGATCCCAAGAATCAAGGCCGACACGGCAAAAAACAACGCCAGCCATGGGATCGGTTTTGAGTTTCGTCGCTTCAAGCCGTCAATCTTGTAGGGGTTTGATTTGGGAGCCATCATTCAAATGTATCGTATTGATAAACAACCATTGCAAAAGGGAAAGGGTTTTCAAATAGCGATTATCGGCTAGGCTACCACCATGAGCCGTGAAGACATTAAACGCCTGACAGAACTTGCCTCGTGCGGAGGATGAGCTTCCAAGCTCGGGCAAGCCGAACTTACGCAAGTTTTGCGTGGACTCAGTAATATTTCAGATCCAAACCTTCTGATCGGCTCCGCCAGTTCAGACGATGCTGCTGTTTACCGCGTCTCCGATGAATTGGCACTCGTGCAGACTCTGGATTTTTTCACCCCTATTGTCGATGATCCCTACCTTTTCGGGCAAATTGCAGCGGCCAATTCCCTCTCAGATGTCTATGCCATGGGAGGAAGACCAATCACTGCTATGAACATTGTCGCAGTGCCCACCGATGAGCTCGATCTTGATACCATCAATCAGATCCTCAGAGGAGGTGCTGACAAGGTTTCCGAAGCCCAATGCTCGCTCGCAGGTGGTCATACCGTGCAGAACCCGGAACCGCTCTACGGACTCTCGGTAACTGGATTAGTCAACCCCCATCGCGTGATCTCGAACGCCGGTGCACATGCCGGAGACCACCTTCTACTCACCAAGCCACTGGGAACGGGAATCATTTCAACCGCGATCAAACGCGGTGCTTGTTCACCCGAGCTTGAGGAAAAAGCCTCAAAGCAAATGGCAACGCTCAATACCCCGGGTTCCGCGATCGCGGCAGTCGGCCTAACCAAGGCCGGCACCGATGTGACCGGATTCGGCCTTCTTGGCCACCTGAGCCATCTCTGCCGTGAGTCAGGCGTGACAGCCCGCCTTGAATCCGCGGCAGTTCCCGCGATCGATCCCAAGGTCTTCGAGTTCATCAAACAGGGATGTGTTCCCGGAGGAAGTCGTGAAAATCTCAGACTTGCGAGGGAATTCACCTCCTTTTCCAACGATTTACCGGAGGAGATTCAGGTTCTTCTCGCCGATGCGCAAACTTCCGGCGGGCTTCTCATCGCGGTTAATCCGAAAGATCTCTCCGAGGCCCGGGATGTTCTCTATGCGAATGGAGCCAACATTGTTTCCGAGATCGGGATTTTGACCAGTGCCGACACGATGCCCGTCGTCGTCTCGTAATTCTTCGTCTTGGCAAAGCTTTGGGAAGTAATCAGGCTGATCACTATGATCATCCGATTGCTTCTTTTTGTTTTGGCCGCCTCACAACTCCAGGCAGAAAAGCGGCCAAACATTCTCTTCTGTATTGCTGATGATTGGGGCGCACCCCACGCCTCCATTTACGGAAATGATGAGGTGGTTCAGACACCAGCCTTCGACCGGATCGCCCGCGAAGGCGCCCTATTTCACAATGCCTACGTTTCATCTCCTTCCTGCACTCCCTGCCGGAATTCTATCATGACCGGACAATGGCACTGGCGATTAAAAGGCGGCGCCAACCTGTATGGCACCCTTCCCCAGGAGGTCGAAACCTACTCAAGGCTCCTGAAAAAGTCAGGCTATCACACCGGGTCCTGGCGTAAATCATTTGGCCCCGGAAAGCTTCAGGGGAAATTTCTTTCCGGGCATCCCGCCGGCAAAGTCTACCGCAAAGGCTTCGCCGAATTCCTCGCCGACCGCTCCACCAAAGACACCCCGTTTTGTTTTTGGCTCGGGGCCTCCGATCCCCACCGGGGATACAAAAAAGGCTCAGGAAAGCAATCCGGCATGGACCTGTCCAAAATCAAGCTCTTCTCGTTTTTTCCCGACGACCCCGAGGTCCGCAGCGATGTTGCCGACTACTATTTCGAAGTTCAGCGATTCGACTCCGATGTTGCCAAAGCGATCGCCCGACTCGAATCGATGGGCGAGCTTGAAAACACCATCATCGTGGTCACCGGAGATCACGGCATGCCCTTTCCACGATGCAAATCCAATCTCTACGATTCCGGCACCCGCGTTCCACTCGCGATCAGATGGGGCCGAAAGATCAAAAAGGGACAGGAATTTCAGGACTTCGTCTCCCTCACCGACCTCGCGCCAACCTTTCTTCAAGCAGCCAGCGTGAAGGTTCCCGCCAAGATGACCGGCAAAAGTCTCCTTCCCGCGCTAACCGGCGAAGGTGAACTGCGGAAATTCATCCTTACCGGCAAGGAGCGGCATGTTCCCAGCCAGGAGACCCCCAGCATGGAGGGTTATCCCTCACGATCATACCGCGATCATGAATTCCTCTACATTCGCAACTACTCACCAAAACTGTGGCCGAATGGCACTCCCAATTGGCAAAAAGCGACAATTAAAAACACCTGGTATGGCGACACCGACAACGGGCCCACCAAGTCCGTCATTGTGAACCTGGGGCCGGGGTCAAAATTTTACCAATGGAGTTTCGCCAAGAGACCGGGTGAGGAACTCTACGACCTCGGCAATGATCCAGACCAACTAAATGACCTCGCCCAGCAAATGCCCAAGATAGCCACCAAGTATCGCAAGCTCCTTGAAGAAGAACTTGGGGCGTCAGCGGACCCACGTCACGGCGGACCAGAATTTGATTTCGCCGTGCCCATCTATGGAGGTGGAGGTCCCCGTTTTCCCGGGAGCCGTTAATCAGCAACCTTTTCGGCAACCGGCTTCTTCGGTGGATCCGGCTTGTATTTGGTCACCAAAAATCCGCCCAGCGCAGCCAAACCAATCCCGGCATAAAACTGCCAGCGAATCCCCCCCATTCCGCCCTCCGGCGGGTGCATCCAGAGCGCAACCACCGCATTCACAATCGGTGCGCCAGCAAAGATAATGGACATTACCGCAGCAGGTTGCCCTTTGGCACCAAAAGCCAAGAGCACTCCCAAGGCTCCAATCGCCCCCACCGTGCCCGCAATCAGCGACCATTTGAATCCCACTCCGGTAAATTTGAGATTCGATCCCGAGGCCTTGAGCAATATCAACGGGGCAATCACCGCCACCAAAAAGTAAGCAATGCCCACGACCAGGAAGGCCTTGTAACGGCCAAACTCCGGATCTTTCATTCCCATTGCTCCCTTATGAAGAAACACCCCGTAAAGCCCCCAAAAGGCCACCGTCATCAGTGCAAATCCTAACCAATTCATATTTTTCTTTGCCGCCATGATTCTCTCAGCTGTTGCCAGTATCGCCGAACTTCCCCATCTGACCACCGCGAAATTCAGCGGCGATCAATTTCACTCCAGCAAACCTCGGATTCCGGCCGGAATTTCAATCGCCTTCATCGTCCCTAAATCGACACAAACCGAAATCATCTCACCAGTCGCATGAATTTCATCGCTCTTGTTGACTCGAAATTCGAACGAATAACGAACCGACCGGGTTTTCAGTTCAGCAATTGAAACAGTCACCCTCACCCAATCTCCAAACTTGATTGGCTTCCTGAAATCAGCGCTCGCATTCACTCGCGGCCAACCAATACCCTCCTGATGGAGAACAATCCCGCGGTCGCGAAGAAATGCATGCTCGGCAGACTCCATCCATCGATAGAAGTTGGAAAAATGTGTGATTCCCGCAAGATCAGTTTCATAAAACTCAACCAAACGTGACCATTCGAACACCCCGTTCATTTCCGAACCACCTTTCCAAAAACCTTTTCAAAATTTGCTGCCATTGCCCCGACATGATAGCGCTCCTCCACAGCACGCCGACCCTTTTTTCCAATGAGTTCCCGGTCGGGATCATCAAGCAACTCTTGGATCCCGCGAGCCAGATCGTCCACGGAATCACGTGCAACCAAAACTCCGCAACCCGCTTGGTCAACAATCTCAGGAAATGCGGAAGCGTCTGGCATCACCACTGGAACACCGCAAGCCATGGCCTCTACCAAATAAAGGCCAAATGCCTCGGGGTAAGTCACCGGTACGGAGAAAACAGAGAGGCTCCGAAGAAAGTCGACCTTCGCTTCCCGATCCAAATCCGGAAACCATTTCACACAGCCATTCAGACCGGCCTTCTTTAGTTTCGCTTTTAGGCCTGTAACATAAACATCGTCACCCCCACCCATCGTTCCGGCGATGGCCAATTCGAGTGACGGATCATTCAAACGAATAAAGGCATCAACAAGTAGCCCGAGTCCTTTGGAATGGCACATTCGGGCAAGGAAGCCAATTCGCTTCCCTTCGCACTTTCCCTTCACCTCATACCCGGAAAGATCGACCCCATTCGGGATCACCTCAATGGAATCGGCCTCAAGCCCCAATCGCTCTTCCATTACCTTGGCATAGAACTGGCTCGGTGAAAAGAGCGCGTCAGCATCCCGAACCCGCAGCGCCATTTCCTTCCAGGCTGTGTCGCACCAGGGGTTGGGAAGGCCGTCTAAAAATGAGTCCTCCCCTTGAAAGGTGCAAACCACCGGCACCTCCAGCCGTCTTGAAAGTTCCCCAATTAATCCCGCCAGAAGCGCATTCGAGAGGATGATAACATCTGGCTTTCCGTCCCGCTCAAGCCACTCTACCAACTTATCAACCTCCTTGCCGAGATGACTTTCCTCTAAACGAAGCATGAGGCAGGTCAATTCACCTTGTTCCTTCGCCGATGTCAGATGACTTCGTTTCGCCACCGCCCGCAATAACCTCCGGCCATTGAACAGCCGGTCCACCCATCGAGGCAATTTACGAAAGATCCCATACTTCTGCTGAAGGTAAACATTGATCCCACCAAAAAAAACCGGGGTCGACTTGTCCACCCGGTTTTCGTCGAGCTGGAGCGGCAGGTACATCGGGACCAAATGCGCCTCATGCCCCATCGAAATAAACTCCCGGGCCAGGGCATTGTCACGCATGCACGCCCCGCAGTAGTAACTGCCGGTGCCTGCGGTGAGAATCGTGATTTTCAAAATTATGCCGGGGCTACGCTCTTGGCGACCTTGCCATGAGGCAATTCAGAAGGCAGTTCTGCAAATTCGGCAACGCGATCAAAGAGCTCGGTGTAGTCTTTGTCGATCAAGTCGCCAATCAGGCAATTGGTGAGGTCACGCCTGACTTCAGCATATTTCATCACAACGTCCTTAAAACTGAAATCCTCGTCGTAAAACGCATAGACCAGCTTTCTCATCCACTCGATTCCCTGGCAAACCCTCTCGCCATAATCAGCAAACTGCTGACCGCTGGTGTCGCCTTCCACAAGAGCCTTTTCAACTGCATCGGCTCCCAGAGATCCCGTCGTGAGGGCCAGGTAAACTCCTGACGAAAAAACGGGGTCAAGAAAGGCAAAGGCATCCCCGATGAGAACCAATCCGTCCGTGGCGCAATTCTCGGCCCGGTAGGAATACTCCCCGGTCACCCAGTATTCGCCAAATTGCTCACCTTCCGAAAGATGTTCCTCAACCCACTTGTTCTCTCTGATCTCCCGCTCGTAAATCTCGGCGAGATCACGACCGTCCCGATAAAGATAGTCGCGCTCCGCTACGATACCGGTGCTCACGATATCATCCTTGAGAGGGATATTCCAAAACCAGCCCTTCTCCTTTACGTAAGCGATCGTGGTCGCCCCCTCGTCCACACCCGGATCGCGCTTCGCTCCTTTGTAGAGGGTCCAAATCGCGATTTTGTTCAGCTTGGGGTCCCGCTTGCGCCACTTCTTTTTCCGTTGGAAAAGTGCATCCCGGCCTGACGCGTCCATTGTCACAGGAGCCCGCAACTCAAAACGTTTTCCAGCTTCGTCCTCGGCCCTCACCCCGACAATCACACCGTCCTGCTCGATGAAATCCAGCACCTTGATCCCTTCCCTGACGTCCGCTCCCGCTTCGCGGGCGCGCTCCATCATCATGGTGTCGAAAGTTTCACGATCGACCTGCCAGGTCCTCGCCCGGGGATGATCGGTGTGTTTTGAAAAATAGAACGGAGCGGAAAGTTCCCCGTCAGGACTTACAAATTGAACACTTTGTTTGATTTGAAACCCCTTCTCATTAAGGCGTTCCGTCATCCCAAGACGATTCAGGGTATCCCAGCAATGAGGGATTAAAGACTCACCGACGTGGTAACGAGGAAAGTGCTCCTTCTCGAGAACGATCACCTTGCGCCCTTTCTCCTCCGCCAGAATTGTGGCGGCCGAGCATCCGGCAGGACCGGCTCCGATGATGAGAACGTCGCAGTCATATGACAAATTTGTGATCATGATTTTTCCTGTGGTAGAATTTCGATGATTCGGGCGAGAACTTCTTCCCCCGCCCCAAACAATTCATTGTAACGCCCAAATAGAAATCCGCCACCAGATGACGGGAAAAAATCGGGCTGAAAGCTCTTGCCCGGGATCTTGAGGAAGCCTGCCGGACGGCTAAAATACTTCAGACCGCTTTCGTTTAGAATAGTCCCCAGCGGCTTGCGCCCCCCGGTGATGGCAGCGCCGAGTTCTTCGGGGAAATTTTCCAGAAAAATGCGAATCATTCCGTATTCGACCGGCTTTGCCCCAACCTTCAGCAGAACCTCCCGGAAATAGCACTCCGCATCGCGACCTTCGTTAAAGATTTGAAGTTCAACCTCGCCACCGTGAAAGCGTGACAAGGTTGAGGTCATGTCATGGTCATGGCAAAGAAGATCCCGGTAGGGTTGCTCCACCTCATCAGGCTCCGCCCACGAGAAAGTGAGGTCGCGAAGATGCTCGCAGACCAACAAATCCCGAATCTCCCCTGTCCCTTCCATCGGCTAGACCAGTTTATCGGTACGGTGCTCGGGAAGGAAAAAGTCGTGGAGAATATTGTCAACACAAAGCAACCCATCCCGCTCAAGCACAACCTCCTTGCCCTCCACGTTCAAAAGACCTTCCTCGGTCAGGTCATTCAATTCGTTTTCCCACCGACTCAAAACATCGACTCCATACTTGGAATCAAAATGACCGGCGTCGACCCTACCAAGCTTCATCCGAAGGATGAATTCGCGGATCATCCGCTGTTCTTCGGTGGTTCGAAAACTTCGCTTGGTTGGCATTTTGCCGGACTCTATTGCTGCAGTGTAGTCATCAATCTCGGTAAGGTTTTGATAGTGAACCCCGGACGCATGAGAGAACGAAGCTACCCCCAATCCCAGTAGGTCGGCCCCGCCCCAAAGCGCATCACGATAGATGAATTTACTCTTGGAGGGATCCTTAACGGCGGTGTAACCCGAACCCACGCTGTAGCCCGCGCTTTCGAGGGCGGCAAAAGCCTCTTTCACCCAGCGGCGTTTGGTCTGCCAATCAGCAACCGGAGCCACCAGTTTTCCGGTGTCCTTCATTTCACGATAGATGGTCGTGTTATACGGGATCTCCATCTGGTAAATTGTGACACTGTCGGGAGCAAGCTCGATGGTCTTCTCAATATTACGCTGCCAGTTCTCTTCGGTCTCCTCAATCATTCCGGCGATGAGATCGATGTTGATCTGGTCAAATCCTTCCGCCAGGGCCCGCTCATAGGCGCGCCCCACTTCCTTGGATCGGTGGGCCCGACCGTTGATCTCCAGAATGTGGTCGTCAAAATTTTCAATTCCGAGGCTAAGACGCGTCACCCCAATATCCTTGATAGCCGCAAGTTTTCCCGGGTTGAGGGTTCCTGGTTCGCACTCAAAAGCCACTTCCTCGGCAGCATCCCAGGAAAGAATGGACTTCATTCGATCGGTCAGATGAGCCAGTTGTTTGGCGGACAAATACGACGGAGTTCCGCCTCCAAAGTAGACGAAGTGAGGCTTGCGCCCTTCGATAAGGGGCTTGCGCGCCATCATCTCGAGTTCGGTTACCGTCGAGTCCAGATAGTTCTTGATATCGTCAGCACTCTTGTCGGTGTAGACCCTGAAGTAGCAGAAATGGCACCTTTTACGACAAAATGGAATGTGGTGGTAGAGCCCAAGAGGAACACCCTCCTTCGCCGGTTGATTGTAGACTTCTTCAACCTGCTCGTTCTGGTCATCCGACCAAAAAGAAAATGGTGGATAGTTTGAAATAAAGTAATTCCCAGCGCGGGTGTCTTTTTTTTGATCTGCTGCTGCGCTCATGTTCCCGGAGTTTGACGAATTCGCAGCACATTACACGGAAGAAAATGTCATAATTGCTGTCTCAACCTTCAATCGTACATCGAAGCCGTGACGGAAACGTCACAACTTGGAGGCTTTGATTTAGCTCCGATCTGGGCTTAATTTTACGAAATGGAACACATCCTGATCGTCGAAGATGAAATCGACATCGCCCAGCTTGTCTCGTTCAACCTTGAGAGGGCCGGATATTCGGTGGACATCGTCCACGACGGACGCGAAGTGCTGGAAAAAATCCTCAAAGATCAACCCAATCTGGTCATCCTCGACCTCATGCTTCCCGGCATGGACGGCTACCAGATTCTCAAGGAGATGCAAAGGGACACCCGCTCGCATTCCATTCCGGTCTTGATGCTCACTGCCAAGAGTCAGATCGACGATCGTATCAAGGGCCTCGAGTTGGGAGCAGATGATTACCTCACCAAACCTTTCAGCCCGAAAGAACTCATTTTGAGAGCCCAGGCGATTCTCAAAAGAAACCGTGCCACCCCGGGCTCCGTCATTTTTTCTTTAGGCCCCTTCCGTTTCGATAAAAACAATCTCGCATTCTATCTCAACGAGGAGCCCATCTCTCTGACCTCAACCGAATTTAAATTGCTTTTGTTCCTCTGCCAACGTCCCGGCCAGGCGCAGGATCGCAATGATCTTCTTAAGGTCGTCTGGGGATATAGTGATGACGTTCACAGCCGGACTCTCGATACCCATATGAAAAGACTGCGCCAGAAGTTGGGCGACGAAAGTTCGCTCATTGAAACTGTCCGCGGAGTCGGCTATCGAGTTCGCGAAATCGAATGACTTACTTCGCCTTTAGCTGTGCACTTGTTCTGGCCTTCCTCTTACTCCGGTCACGGAAGAGATTGCAAGATTCAGCGATCGAATTGGGCAAACTCAAGGACGACTCAAACCGGAATGAACAGAAGCAGGCCAAAGCTCATGACCGGGAACTCCAACATCTTCTCGATGCACTCCCCTACCCCTTCTTCTCAATCAATCAAGAAGGAATCCTCAACCGGGTCAATTCACCTGCCAGACAAATCTTCGGGACCCGTGAAATCCACAACCGCAGCATCCGGCAGGTGTTTCTCGATTCATCTATCACCTCGCTGCTTTCCGAATCCCTTGCCAAGCCCGAGCCACATCGGGAAATTTTGCGATTCCCGCCCAACTCGGTTTTCTCCTCCCGCGCCCGCGACAAGGATTCCCACTGGGAGATTGATCTTCGCCCACTCTCACTTCAGAGCAACACCCGCGAAATTCAGCTCATGATGAGAGATATCACAGCCAGCGTCCACGCAGACCAGGTGAGGCAGGACTTTGTAGCCAATGCCTCACATGAGTTGCGCACCCCCCTCTCCATCATCTCGGGTTACCTCGAAAACCTCACCGAGGATGGAGGGCTGGATAACAAGGACCTCGCGCGCAGGATGCTCGAAACCATGGATCGACACGTTGTCCGCATCAACCGCATCGTCGAGGATATGCTTGTCATTTCCAAACTGGAATCAGACGACGCCGTTCC
>JAURPJ010000047.1 GCA_030835305.1 Verrucomicrobiota bacterium
TGCAGAATGGCGTTTTCGAGTTTCCGGTCGACCGGGCCAGGCTTGGATTTACGGCAACGGGTCGAACAATAGTGGATGTCATCCCAGCAGGTTTCCCACTTCTTACGCCACTCGATGGCTCGTCCGCAGGTCTGGCACATTTTGTCAGGGATCATCACGACTTGCGTTTTCAGAGTTGAGGTTGATGAATGAAGGGTGAATGAACAATTAAGGAATAGAGTGATCCGAATGGCGTGGGAGGATCGCACGACCTTTGAGGAGATTCAGAAGCAAACCGGCTTGACCGAGGCGGAGGTGATCAAGGTGATGAGGGCGAATTTGAAAGCGAGGAGTTTTCGGATGTGGCGGAAGCGGGTCAATGGTCGGATCACGAAACATGCCGGCAAGTTTCGTGAGAATCGGCGGGAGATGAGAAGAGTTACAAGCCGGCAACTTCTTAATCAGCAGGAAAGGGATTGAGATCGAATTTTTCGGTAGAGCGGAGGATCTCGGCTGCCACCAACGATCCAACAACAGTGCCGCGATGACAACTGTCGCCGCCAACTTTGGCATTTGCAATCACTGCTCCGGTGAAGTCGTCGTGATATTTCCAGGCGAGGTAAAGCGAGGCCGGGAACGATTGATCGATGTAGCAGGCGGGGCTGAGCCGTTGGCCGATGATGACCCGGTCGGGTTGACGGGACCAATCGTTGGCCTTACGGGTGGAGAGCCAATCGCCGGCCTGATTCATGAGAGCTTCGCGAAGGGGGGTGCCATCAGAGATAAATTGGAGAAGACGGGTCAGGCAATCGCCCGCCCGCAGCACATTGGAGTGCCGATGGGTGAGAGTGATGTGGGTCTTGACGGTCTGGCGATGATCGCCCTCGGGCAGCGCCGCAAGCAGGGCGGGGACTGTTGCGAGGCCTCCGATGTGTTCGTCGGATATGCCGCATTTGAGCACATTTTTGCCTTGGGCGTAGCGGGTAAAGAAGGAGCGGTGGTATTCCTCGAGGTAGGTATCGCGATGCCAGCCAGGGGTGAGCATGAGTTCAATGTAGCGCTCGATCCAGTCCAAGGGATCGTAGTTGCTTCCTTGAGAAACTTCAGCGTGAAGGGCTTGGGCCAGTTTGAGGTTCACCGTGTTTTCTCCCGCCCGGAGGTTTCGGTGATAATGCACGTCTCGTTGCCCCCAGAAGCGAGCCTGATCGTGAAGAATTTCGCTCTTCTCGTTCAGAGCCTTGTATTCCGATCTCCATAGGATGCTGTCGGGGTGATGCTTGAGCGGTGGCAGATAACGATTGAGAATTGGATAATCCCGATCCATCGCTTCCCGATTATAATACCAGTGCACTGGCATCGCTAAGGCATCAGCGATAAGCGAACCGTGGTATGCAGCTTCGTGAATCGTCACCGTGCAATATCGTTGAAGAATGAAATTTGTCCCTTGGTTTTTCATCCATTGAACTTCGGAATTTTTCGGGAATTAAATTAGGATCGACCTCACGATAGCGTCCTAGTGAACAGTCCCCCACGGCATGCAGATTGTAGAATCTGTGGACTCAAAAATGATTAGTTAAAAACAAAAAGCGTCGTGGAGCTGCTGGCATGCCTGGCATAAAGGATCTTCTGGGTTTCGGGACTGCTCCCTCGCAAATGGACATTATTTACAATGTAACACTATCTGCAAACGGTAATCGAGTGGCACCAAGGAGCTCCTCCTTAGAGAGGATATCCATATGTGAATTGGGGAATTATCCGGGTGTCGCGCCGAAAGGGGACTGTTGTTTGTGCAATGTCCCGGAAATCCAACACAGTCTTGTCGATATCGAGAGACTATCGAAAGAAAATGAATGGAAAGTTTCCGGAGTAGTCGAACTTCCGGCGGAGGGAGACATCTTGATTCACGATATGATGATCTTGCATGGATCTCAACCAAAGCGGTCGCCGTTAATTCGTCGTATGATTTACTTTTGAGTTGCGAGCTTTTGATGGCATCCGCAAAAGTGGAAAGCAGAGCGAGCATTGGGCAGATTTACTCGAGGAATGGATGCAGCTGGTTTTGGAAGAAGCTGAGGAAGGAACTTGGCCGGAGGAGTGACTCGATGATTACGGCCAAAGTGTTCGAAAGAAAGAGGGAATCATTCAATCGATCTTCGAAAACCGGGAGCCTCCGAGCACTGCGGTCTGGGGAATTCATCCGGTCGAGACAGAGGACTATCCCGTGCCTGCGAATATGAAGGATTGGGGCTAGCAGTTAGTTAGGCCGTGAGCTCGGTCATCTCGCCGGTGCTGTCGACGAATTTGAAGCCGGGCATGCCAAGGCGATTGGCCATCGTGACGAAGAGGTTGGAAAGAGGAATATCGGAGCCGAAGCGATGATAGGCTCCGTGTTTGAGGCCCAGTTTGTCACCACCGGCTAAGACTAGGGGATAGTTTGTATTGTTGTGGGTGGTGCTGTTGCTGCTGCCATAGAGCACCATGGTGTGGTCGAGAAGAGTGCCTTCGTTTTCGCGGGTGTCTTGCAAACGTTGCAGGAAGTAGGCGAGTTGCTCGGCGCGGAAACGATCCCATTTTCCGAGAGCCTCGGCTCCTCCGGGCTTGTTCCATCCGTGGGCAAGACTGTGCTGGTTTTTTCCGAATCCCAGAAGTGAGGGGAACTTGGTGGCGATGGAGGTGGCGCCATTCATATTGCCCATCTGGTAGGTGAGGAAGCGAGTCGAGTCGGTCTGGATGGCGAGGAACATCAGGTCCAGCATCGTCTTGATGAGCTCGCCTGGCGTCTTGTCATCCGCATCCAGGTGCAAGCCTCTCACCTCCACTTCGGGTTTTGGAATGTCGAGCCATTTTTCGGAACGCTCCACCCGTTCTTCGATCTGGCGAACCGATTGGAGATATTCGTCAAACTTGTCCTGATCCTCTTTGCCGAGTTTGCGACGAACAGACTTGGAGTGTTCAAGGACGAGATCGAGCATGTGGTCGGAGTTTTCCAGCTCCTGCCGTCTGGAGAGGATGCTCTTATCCTCTTTTCCAAAGAGGCGATTGTAGACGAGGCGGGGATGATGAAGGGCAGGCACCGGCTGGCCGCTGCGGCTAAATGACAAGGTGCTGGAGCGGGTGGCTTCGCCGACTCCTCCATCGACCGAGAGACTGAGTGAACGAAAGCGGGTATCGTCGCCCAGTTTGGCGGCGAGAAGTTGGTCGAGCGAAACGGAGTTCTTCAGCTGCCCGCCTTTAAGTTCGGCGGCAGTCAGGAAGATGTCGGCAGTGTCGTGCCCGCCGATTCTGCGTCCGTTGGGGTGGGAAAGTCCGCCCAGAATCGAAACTTGTTCCCGAAGTGGTTCGAGGCATTTCAGGCTCTCGTTGAACTGGAAATCACGGCCTTCCTTATCGGGGAACCATTGCCACTTGGACTCGTCGTTCCTTTTCTTGGGGAGGCTGACTCCGTAGGGGAAATAGATGGCGCAGAAGCGCTTTGGTCTGGGGGCTTTGGGGATATTAGCGCCCATACATTCGAGGAAGGGCAGGGACAGGGAGGCTCCGACGCCTTGCAGGAAGGTTCGCCGGGGGAGGTGCCAGGATTTACGACTCATGGTTTACTTACTTTGGAATGTTTTGCTGGCGACGACCAGATGAATCAAGTCTTTGATCCGGTAGTCCGACTTGATGAATCTTGCGGTAAGATCGTCAACCTCACCCTCATCAACCAACTCGAGGCGCCGCCCGAGGGCATAGGTGAAGAGTTTGCTCGTGAAGGCGCGAGCGAATTGGTCGCGACGGTTTTCGAGGAGATACTTTTTAAGGTCGGCAATCCCTTCGATATCTTTGCCATCGGGAAGAATCGATAGAGGCGAAACCGGAAGCCTGGTCATGCCCCTGCCGTTGTTTTTCTTACGGAGAATCTGGTTCCGCCAGAGACCGTCGGCACCAAAGTTTTCGAGAGGAATACCCCAGGGGTCGATTCCGCGGTGACACTCGTTGCAGGAGACTTGTTTGCGGTGCTCGGCGAGTTGATCCCGGATTGAAAGGTTTGCGAAGTTTGGATCGGTCGAATCGAGGTCGGGAACATTGGGAGGAGGAGGGGACGGGGGATCATCAAGAAGTCGCTCGCGGATCCAGACGGCTCGCTTGACCGGATGAGAGTCCTCGCCGGTTGAGTTTCCAAGGAGGACGCTGCCGTGGGTGAGGATGCCGCCGCGGTGGTCGTCGGCCTTCAAGGAGACCCGTTCGAAGCGGCTCCCCTTCGGCCCGGTGAGGCCATAGTGTCTTCCGAGTGATTCGTCCAACATGGTGAAGTCAGAATCGATAATATTAAGAGCGCTGAGATTCTTGTGAAAGAGCTCGCCGAAGAAGTGGAGGGTTTCTCCACGCATTGAAGTCTTCAGGGCAGGGTCGAATTTTGGATAGTAGGTTGGATTGATGGCGACTCGTTCGAGGGCGCCGACATCGAGCCATTGGTCGGTGAATTGTTCGACGAATTGCCACGAGCGTTGGTCGGAGATCATTCGTGAGGTTTCTTTCTTAAGAATCCCGGGGTCGCTGAGGGTTCCTTCTTTGGCCAGGCTAAAAAGGCGGGTGTCGGGCATGCTGCCCCACAGAAAGTAGGAAAGGCGGGAAGCCAACTCCCAATCGCCGAGGGCACGTTTCTTCGAGTCGGAGGGTTCGACGAGGTAGAGAAAGTCCGGGGAGATCAAGACCATTGTGAGCGTCTCGCGGATTGCTTCTTCAAACGAAGCCATTTTTGGGCGGGCGGCGCTAAAGAATCGAGAGTAGGGTGAGATTTCGTTGTCCTCGATCGGGCGACGAAAGGCTTTGCTCATAAAATTTCGCAGAACCGCCTTTGCATAGGCCTCCTCGTCCGGGCGTTGTTTGGAGGGAAATAGGATGGCCTGGTGGTGGTAGGGTGGCCATTGGTCGAAAATCGGACCAGCGAACTCCATTGAGGCGACTTCGATTTGAGGGTAGTTCAGAGGGCCGACGGTGATTTTTTGTTTTTTACCCTTACCGCGTGCTTTGAGCGGTTTTTCCCGGCCTTCGGCGTAGGCGTTGTCGAGCCAGATGAGGAGGCCGGGGAATTTGCTTTGGGTTTTGCTGGGCAGGGGGAAGTTTTCGATGCGCGTGCGGAATTCGACGATCTGCCAATCCTCGGAGGAGATATCCACGGGAGGCAAAAATCCGCGTGGAGCCTGCACATCGGCACGATAGCCAATGGCGGCGCGAAGTTGCGGGTAGCCACGACCTTCCGCGAATTGTGCCCTCACCTTGGCCCGGATGAGAATTTCGCCTTCCTCGGGATATTCCATGAGCTTGACGACAAATTGCTGGTCCTTGTCGAGGATGTGGCTGCCGCGGTTTTTATCCTTGATCGTTTTGGTGAACTCTTTTGCGAAGACTTCGGGCCGTGAACCGGTGACGATTGCCTTTGTGAGTCCTTTGCGGGCGGCCTCGAGATAATACTCCAGCTGGAGGTCGGACATCTGAAGAGTCCCACCATTGTTGCGGAAGCCGTCCTCGGAGAGTGCTTCGGGGGGGAGGTTTTTGGCGTAGTCCATCTCGATTCCAAGGAGGTCACGCATCGTGTTTTGATACTCGGTCCGGTTGAGGCGTCGTAGGACGACCCGTCCGTCGCTGCTCGTCCGGGCTTTGATGACGGCATCGATTTCCTGTGTGATCCAAGACGTGAGGATGTTGAGCTCCGCCGGCGGAAGGGGTGGCTCCTTCCCGGGGGGCATCTCGGAAAGGTTGAGGGCGTCCCTGACATCGTGCCAGGTTTCGGTTGCCACTCGGTCCTTAAGGAGGTTGGTGGGGAGGAGATCAAGCCGAAGGTCGCCCTTTTGCTCCTCGTCACCGTGGCACTTGAAGCAGCGCTTTTCGAGTATGGGTTTGACCTGCGTCTCGAATTCAATCGCGCCGAAAGCCGGGGTGATTGTGAGAAGCAGGAAGAGCAAAAAGGATAGAGAGGCAGTGGTGATTGGAAAGATACCAATTTGGTTTGGAGTCTCTTTCAGGGCAGGAAGCCATATTGACCTCTATTTTTGCGGACTTGAGAAAGTCGGGGATACGAGTCGCACCTGGGAAATGGAAGTTGCACATGATGGGGTGCCCAGATCGAATATGAAGCAATCGTCCGGAGCAATGCGCTTATTACGCCAACTCCGCCGCGATCGAATCGACAAGGAGCGGACCTTCTCCGATGAGGCGAAGGTGGGTTGCGGTTTCTTCGACGAGGTGGCGAACGGAGGCGAGGCTTGTGTTCGGGGCAAGGAATTCAAGGGGAAGGCCCTCCGAGGTTCGAAGTTGGAGGGCGATGCGTTCCAGGCGCCACGCTTGGTCGTCGAGAATCTCAATATCGTCTTGGGCGTGGCCGACCGAGGCAATGCGCTTGAGGTAGGCGGTGGTGTCGCAGACGTTTTGGGATCGGGTGCGCTTGATGGTGGAGACAGCGGAGGGGCCGAGGCCGAGGTAATCGTTTCCGACCCAATAGCCTTCGTTGTGGCGGGAGCGTTTTCCGGGGAGGGCGTAGTTGGAAGTCTCGTAATGTTCGTAGCCTGCGGAGGTGAGAATTTCTTGACTAAGAGAGAACATTTCGGCGTTGAGGTCAGGGTCGTCCGAAAAGTCGCCAGTTTGGAACTTTTCGAAGAAGGCAGTGTCTTCTTCGTAAGTGAGATTGTAGGCAGAGAGGTGATCGGGTTGGAGGGCCAGAGCCTGTGTCAGGGTGTCCTCCCAGTCGAGGAGGGATTGGCCGGGGACGGAGAAGATGAGGTCGATATTGACTTCAAGGTCGGTGGCCTCCCGGAGTAGGTGGACGGAGGTGATGGCCTGCATGGGCGTGTGCTCCCGGCCGAGTGTTTCGAGGTGTTTTCCGAGGAATGATTGGACACCGAGGGAAACTCGGGTGACGCCGAGATTTTGATAGAGTTGGGCGGTGCGGGAGGTGAAGGTGGCGGGGTTGGCCTCGAGGGTGATTTCTTCAATGGCCGAGAAGTCGAAGATCCCTCTTAAACCGGTGAAGAGACGGGTGAGGTGGGTCGGTGAGAGCATGGACGGAGTGCCACCGCCAAAGTAGATGGTTCTTAGTTCCGGCAGAGCTTTATTAGCGTGATGTCTGGCTTCCTGGAGCAGGGCATCAACAAAGCCACCGAGATCGGTTCTGCCCGGGGTGTGCTTGTAGAAGGAGCAGTAGGGGCAGATTCGGTGGCAGAAGGGGATGTGGAGGTAGAGGTGCACTCGCCGAAGAGTGAACATTGAATATTGAACTCTCAACGCTGAACTGGGAGAAGTCGGGCCGTGGCAGTAAGATCAAATCTGGAGACGAAGGTTCTGAAGGACGTTTCCCGGTCCTTTTATTTAAGTCTGCGTTTTTTGCCGGAGGGGTTTCGGGCGCCAACGAGCGTGGGGTATTTGCTGGCACGGGCCAGTGATACGATTGCGGATGCAGGAGAGCTGGAGGTGGAGCAACGCCGGAAGTTGTTGGGGCAGTTTTTGGAGTTTGTAAATGAGGGGAAGGACTTTGAGATGCCGAAGGTTGGAGGGCTTCCGGAGGGGGAGCAGGTTTTGATGTCGAGACTGGACGAATGTGTCGGGGCGTTGGCGGAACTGCCGGAGTGGCAGCAGGTCTCAGTGCGTAAGGTGGTGGGGATTATTACGGGAGGGCAGCGGTGGGATCTGGATCGGTTTGAAGGAACAGGAGTGGTGGGATTGGAATCAGATGAGGAATTACGGAACTATACTTATCAGGTGGCGGGATGTGTGGGGGAGTTTTGGACGGAGATCGGGTTCGGGACCGAGAGCAATTTTGCGCGGGCAGGTCGGGAGGAAATGATGAGGTGGGGGCGGGCTTATGGGCGAAGTTTGCAATTGATTAATATCCTGAGGGATGTGCCGGAGGATTGGGAAAACGGGCGATGTTATTTGCCGGGGGCGGGAACGCAGGAGGATTTGATGCGGGAGCGGCAGAGGTGGATTGAGGAAGCACGGGCGGGGTTGGATCAAGCGGATCGGTATGCGGAAGCGTTGAACGGGAAGCGCATGCGATTTGGGACGGTGCTGCCAGCCATGATTGGGCGTGAGACCTTGGTTCGGCTTGAGGAATCGGATTGGGCAGCGTGGGTGGCCCGGGTGAAGGTGAGCCGAAGGGACGTTTATATGATGATGGCGGGGGCGGCGAGATTTGCCCTTTGAAAGCTGTTTTGCTCAAATGTGGTGTCTGGGTCTGAGTGGCCTTGTGGAGGGGTTTTCGGGAGAGAGCGTCGGTTATTTTGGGAGGAATGCCGGTGAGAGAGCGGGGTCGTTGAGGTCCAGTCGGTAGAGGATCTGGTTGTAGTCGTAGCGTGGGGTTTTGTTGGGGGACTTTGAAAAGAAGGTGGTGTAGGTGCCTTCGAAGATGATGATGGGACTTGCTTCTGGAGTGAGGTCCGGGTGGATGCGGGGATTGTAGAAAGTATAAGCGTTGTGACTTAGGATTTTGACGGCAGGGCCCCATGGGCCTTTTGGGTTTGGGGATTCGGCATACCAAAGTTCGCCGAGGGGCGAGGGATTTCCGTCCAGCTCGGTGAAGACGGTGACCCACTTTTTGCGGAAGGTATTCCAGGAGATCGAGCCCCGGTGAGGCTTGATTTTTAAGCCCTCAACGGTTGGGACTTCGGTTTGGGGAGTGAGGTGCTCCCATTGCGCGGGTTCTTGCCAGGCTTCGAATTTGGCCGGGACGCGAAGACTGGGAAAGGGGTCCCCGAAGTAGGCCCATTTCTGACCGTCGGGCTCAGTATGGATGTTGGGGTGGCCTTCGGGCGCGGGCGGTGGGTTTGGGAAATCGGAGTGGTGGGTCCAGAGCACTTTGAGAGACTCGAAATTTTGGGTATCTTCGTTCCAGTGGCAGAGGCCGAGTTGATAGACGTCCAGGAAGTTGCGGATTTTTGAGTAGGTTGCCACGAGGTGAGCGGTGCCATGTTGATCCGGGAGGCTTAGGTAGCCATTGAGCCAGGTGGGTCCCTCGCCCGGGAGCTTGGCGACGGGACGGGGGCGTTTGTTGGAGGCGCGGAAATAATCGAGGGGAAGCTTGAGAGGAGGCTCAAAGGATCCGAGCGGCCGGAGCTTGGTGGTAGCGCTGGTCATATCGAAGATCCCGAGCGGGTAGTGGGCGAGGTTGGAGTCGCCCCAGATCCAGAATTTCTTCCCGCGATGGAGGGTTGTTTGAATGCTGTCGCAGCCAAAGATTCCGCTTTCCTGCCAGTCGAGGTGTGTGCCTAGTTTTTGGCTTTCGGCGAAGAGACCGGCTCCGGTGAGGCGACCGAGGCGTTTGGCGATGATCGTGCGGTCGACTTTAATTTGGTGAGACCCGCCAGGAGTTGGGGTGACCCGGAACCCTTGATGGCCGAAGCCATCGGCTGGGAGTTGGTAGCCATCGCTGGTGAGGGTGAACCATGTTTCGCGGTTCATGAGCTCCGGTGCATCGATGGCGATGAGTCCCGCGTTGTCAGTGATGAAAGTAAAGTTGTGCGTGGTGGTGAGTTGGACAAGGGGAACGGGCCAGCTGTTTTCACGGTCGATGACGAGGATTTGGAAAGGCTTGGCGAAGGTGGCCACGGGGAGGAAGAGAAGACTGATGATGAGGCTCTTCATATGGGGTATTGTGGGCGTGGCGTCCGCGCGACGGGCTTGCCAGAGACAGGAGGAAAAGCACAATTCCGACGCTTTTGACAAGGGAGCGGGGACTAGTCGGCGAGCAGTTCGCGGATGTGGGGGGTGTAGAGCTCTGGCTCCAGCAGAAAAGAGTCGTGGCCTTTTGCGGAGTGGACAGTGATGTGGATGGTGTCCACCTCTGCTTTTTCCAGATGTTGGACGACTTCGGCCTGCTCTTCGGGGTAGAAGCAGAAGTCGGAGTCGATGGAGAAGATGAGGAATTTATGACCGGCGGCATTGCAGCGGGTAAAGAGATCCTCAGGCGAGTCCGCGTCGCCTTGAAGGACGGCGTTGTAGCGTGACCACATGTCAATGATACGCAGATAGGTGTTGGCGTCGAAGCGCTCAGTAAATTTTTTCCCTTGGTGGAGCATGTAGCTCTGGAAGGTATCGCGGACCTGATACCAGGAGAGCATTTCCTCTTCGTGGACGAGGTCGCGCCGGGCACGGCGCTCGAAGGTATCGAGGTGGACGAAGGTCTTGTGCGAGATCATGCGGGCAAGCGCAAGGCCGATGCGTGGGAATTCCGAGTCGTAGTAGTCGCCGCCGTTAAAATGCTTGTCATTCTCGATGGCGAGAATCTGCTCGAAGAGAATGAGGCGGTTGAGAACAGTGGTCTTAAATCCGCTGGCGATGGCGATGATGCGATTGACTTTCTCGGGGTGGCGCGTTGCGAAGGTCAGGGTGCAGAGGCCGCCGACTGAAGGTCCCACGACGGAGTGGAGCTTGATGATTCCGAGATGATCGAGAAGCGGGAGATGGGCGTCGACCAGATCGGCAACGTTGAGATGCGGAAAAGTTGAACCGAAGGGTTTGCCGGTTTCGGGATTGATGCTGGAGGGGCCGGTTGAGCCGTAGCAGCCACCGAGATAGTTGGCACAGATGACAAAGAATTGGTCCGTATCGATGGCCTTCCCTGGGCCAACCATTTCGTTCCACCAGCCGTCGTGAAGTTCTTCGGCCCAAAGAGTGCAGCCTTCCGGCGGTTCAGGGTGATTTCCGCTAACGTGGTGGGTTCCGGAAAGGGCGTGGAAGATGAGAACGGCATTGGATCGATCCTCGTTGAGAGTGCCCCAGGTGGCATAGGCAAGTTGGGCCGATGGAATGCGTCCGCCGTCGCGGAGGGTGAGATCTCCGAGAGAGAAGAGTGTGCTTTTTGTGTGGGCCACGGGGGAAGAAAGACTGAAATGAAAGATTTTTAAACCATAAACCAAGAAATGGGGCTGCTGGATCGGTTCGATTGATGAGATAAGGCGCAGGAACTGTTCGGAGAGAGGCTGGACCCTTTAGCGGCGTTTGCCTAGGTAGCCTTTGGTGACGGACCAGAGAGCCCAAACCAAAAGAATACCGTAGGCGACCGGGAGGGCCAGTCCCATAAAGGTTTCAAAAGTGAATTCGAAGAATCACCCGTAGTCGTGGTAGGACTGCCAGAGATCCCATACGATCCAGATTGCCCCGATGGCGGAAGGCCCGAAGTAAAGCTAGACGCCCCAGAAGATAATGGGCTTGGTGCTGGGACTTGCTGCTTTGGAGTAAGCGTGATGATTCGCGGTCCTCATCTCCCAGGGATGGGTACTGGCGGAATCGTAAAGGGGCGCTCCGCATTTTTCGCATCTCGAGGTACCTTCGGGATTAGGTTCGGCACAGCGAAGACAGACTTCGTAATTTTCCCCGCGATGTTCTTCTCTCGCCACGGCGGAATTAATAGCGGTAAAAGAAGGAAGACACAATCGACTTTAGGGTTTCAATCCGATGGGAAATCGATTTGCTTGCAGCATGATTGCTTTCAAAGAATGGGACGTTGTTTGTCAGGCTCTCGAAGAGGGGCGTCAGTCGCTGATTCTTCGCAAGGGCGGGATTCACGAGGGGCGCGAGGGTTTTTCCTTTGCGCATGAGGAGTTTGTCTTATTCCCGACGCATTTTCATGCACAGGGGGATTATGTGAAGATTCCTGGGGTGGTGGCGAAGCCGGAGTGGGAGATTGGAGAGGAAGTGGTAATCAATTCAAAAGTGAAGGTGACGAAGGCGCTGACACTGACGGATTGGGAGCAGGTGGCGGCGCTTGATGATCAGCATATTTGGACCGAGGAGACGATTCGTGATCGCTTTTTCTGGGAGGGCCAGGGGATGGCTTCGGGAAGTATTCATGTGGCCTATGTCGAGGTCGAAAAGCTAGAGGATCCTATTCGTTTTTCCTATGCGAAGAAGTACGGAGGGTGCCGGAGTTGGGTGGAGATCGAGGAATGATGCTCTTCCAGCTTACCATTAGTCGTCGACATTGAAGCCGGCTTCTTCGAGGGCAAGGGTGGCGGCGCCAACCATGCCGGCTTCGTTGCCAAAACGGGCAGGGAGGAGACGGAGGTTCTCCTTGAAGGCGGGGCTGAGTTGGGAGCGCAGATGTTTCTCTAGCGGCTCGAAGAGCAGGCTTCCGGCTTTCGCCACCCCGCCGCCGATGATGATGGCTTCGGGGTTGAGGAGCCAGCAGCAATTCATGAGAGCAGTGGAGAGCATTTTGGCAACCTGGTCCCAGATGCCGAGGGCGATTTCGTCACCTTGCGAGGCAAGTTTGGAAAGATTGGCGGGTTCGCAATCGGACTTCTCTCTAGGGGTTCCTGCTTCGGCGTAGGCAGCGTGGGCGAGGTCGGTGATTTGTTGATTGCCAACGTAATCCTCAAGTGATCCACGGTTGCCATAGGCCCCGTCGAGTCCCTGGTAGTCGATGGAGGTTTGACCAAGCTCTCCAGCGACAAAGTCGGCTCCACGGACCATACGGCCGTCGACGACGATGCCGCCACCAACTCCGGTGCCAAGAGTGAGAGCGACGAGATGGTTCATACCGCGACCGGAGCCACGCTTCCACTCGGCGTAAGCCATGCAGTTGGCGTCGTTCTCCACGGTGACAGGAAGGTTGGAAAGCTGGTTGAGTTCGCGCTTGAGATAGATTTTCTGCCAACCTTTGACATTGGTGAGGTTGTGTACCATTCCAGTGGGGAAATCGACGAATCCGGGCATGCCGACACCGATGGCTTCGACCCGGGGGTGCTTGGCGCGGAGCTCCTTGATTGTTTCGTGGATGCGCTCGATGAGCGGGTGGGCGCTTTCGAATTCCTGGGTGTCGATTCGGGGGGCTTCTTCGATGAGATTGCCACGGTAGAGAACGCCGGTTTTTACCGAAGTTCCGCCGAAGTCGATGCCGATGGCCAAAGGAAGGTCGCTCATAGGGTTGGGGGAGTCTAAAAGAAGGGGGCGAGCAAGGAACGCTCTTTCTTATTAAAATTGATGGTTCGAAGTCCCGATGACTTGAATTCCTTTCATCGTCAAGTCTTGGTCGATGATGTCGATGGCTTCGATTCCTTTGCCAATGAGTTCGGCATCGCCTCCGGTGGCCAGGATGGCGGGATCGCCGCCAAGCTCTGCGCAAATTTCGTTAAGGATCTCACGGATAAGGCCGCGGTAGCCGATAACGGCACCGACTTGCATCGCTTCTTCGGTGCTGCGGCCGATGGCGGAGCGAGGTTCCTGGAGTTGAATGGCGGGCAGAAGGGCGGTTTTTTGGTGGAGATAATCGCGGAGAGAGGCCGTTCCGGGGGCGATAACGCCACCGAGGTAGGATCCGGCTTTGGAAATCACGTCAAAAGTGACGGCAGTGCCGAAATCGATGACAATGGCCGGGCCGGGGCGCTCGAGGACGGCTGCGGAGGAGTTGGCGAGGCGATCGGCCCCGATCTTGGAGGGGTCGGGATAATCAATGGAGATGGGCATCCGGGAGAGATGCGAGATGTAGTGAATGGGTTGCTCGAAGAATTCGGCCATCAGGGCCGCGGCATCGGGAACAACGGAGCAGAGGGTGATTTTTTTGAAATCATGGCTCCGGAGTGCGTTTTGGAGGGTTGTTACGGAAAGCGCAGAGGTTGGAATGATCGCCCGCCAGTCGGAAAGTTTGCCGTCGAGGTCGAGGGCGAACTTGGTCCGGGTGTTGGAGTTATCAATGAGGAGGTGCACTCCTAGTCTAAGGGCGAGAGGGCTAAAATGGGAAAGCGAGGGGGGGATTGGCCCGGGCCGTTGCTTTGGTTAGTCGATTTCGAGGATTTCGACCTCGTAGCCATCGGGATCAGTGATGAAGGCCATTTTGCGCTCGCCGGAGGAGAATTTTTCGCGCCATCCGTCAGGCCAGATTTCGATGCCCTGTTCCTCGAGATCTCCGCAGTAGTTGATAATGTTGAGAACACCAACGCAGGTGTGCATGAGATCTTCAGGGACCGCGACCTTGTAATCGGGTGAGTAGGTGAGCTCGAGGAAGTGATCGTTGCTGGGAAGGTGCATGAAAGCGAGTTCGTTGCCTTGTGGCGATTTTTTTTGCTGCCCGAGTTTAAAGCCGACTTTTTCGTAAAACTCGATGGAAGCGGCGGGGTTGGAGACGCGAATGCGGGTGTGGAGAAACTTAATCATGGGGCGAAGTCTGGCGGGAAGTAGGCGGTGTGTGAAGTGTGGAGTTGCGGCACGGCTGGGGAAGCGTTAGAGATCCCCCATCTTGAGATCGTTTAGTTGGACCCTGGCGCTGAGGTATTTGAATCCTTTACGCACTTTCGTGTCGATTATCACCCTGATCTCCCTTCTGGGGGTTGCCTTCGGGGTGATGGTTTTGATTGTGGTTCTTTCGGTGCACAATGGTTTCGAGCGCAATTTGAAAGACACCTTGCTGGGGCATTCTCCGCATATTTCGATTCAGTCAAGCTACGGGACGATTTCAGGCTGGGAAGAAATGGAGCTTTCGTTGGCCAGGGAGGACGAGGTGGAGTCGGCTTTTGCCTTGGTGGAAGGATTCGTCTTGCTGGATTCGCGCGCGTGGCAACGGCCTTCGTACTTTCGGGCCTTCAACACCGAAAACGAAGGGCAGATTAAGGCTTTAGAAGAGATGTTGGATAAGGAAAGTTTCCCCGATAGCGTGGTCGATTTTAATCCTCCCCAGGGTGAGTCGGCTGGCGCGGCGCCGGATTTGGCTCCGCCGCCGGCTCCACCGGGTGGCGATCTTGATGCTCTGCCACCGAGTCCTGCTGAGGGCGCGGGTGAACCCCTCGATTTGCCACCCGGTGATAATGAGGAACTCTATGTTAACCGCTACGTGGTGATTTCGAGCCAGCTGGCCAAGGCGATTGGTTTAAAGGTGGGTGATGAGATTCGGATCATTGCGGCGAGCAACCTCGATGAGGTCATGGCGGTTTACAATGTTCCAAAAAAGCGTGCATGGGAGCTCTATCCCGAAATTTTTGAGAGCTTTGAAGAGAGAATGAGGAGGATTTTCGAAAGAGCCGGTATAGAGGAACGGGCTTCAAGCCAGGAGGTAACGATCTGTTACCGGGCTTTTCAAGAGCTTCTGCCGATGGTGGTCTCGACTCCGAACGGAGATGTTGAAACCGAGGGTTGTGAGATGCGTCCGACGGAGCGGGAGATCGTGCGGAAGATCTTGGACCGGCTTGATTTTGTGAACCGTCGGGAGGGTGGCTTTGATTATTTCGACGAAGGAACCCAAGATGGGATCTTGGAACAATTAAAAGAGCTTCGTGAGCTTGATCTCGAAAAGGCCGACAACGAGGCTTTCCGGAAAATCGAGAACTTTGTTGTTCCGAAAGTGTTAAAAATTCAGGGGGTTTATGCCGACAGCGAGAGGTCCAAGGGGCCCGACCTTTTTGTTCCGATCACGATTGGAATGGAACTCAAAGGGCTTAGAGGAGAGGTTGAATCGATTGGTCTGCGGATCGAGGATCCATACAAGGCTGAGGAGTTTGCGATTAAGCTGCAAAGTAAGTTGGGGGGTGACTGGATTGTGCGGAGTTGGATGAAAACCCACGCGGAGCGTTTTCAGTTGGTGAAGACAGAGAAAATTATGATGAGTTTTGCGCTTTCGTTTATCACCCTGCTCTCGGCCTTCAGTATTATGGCGGTGATGTATACAGTGACGGTGCAGAAACGTCAGGAGATTGGCGTAATGAAGGCCCTCGGGGCCCGGCCTTCGCAGATAGTGCGGGTTTTTGTTTACCAAGGACTCATTGTGGGAATTGGTGGGGCGATTCTGGGCTTGGGCCTGGGCTTGCTGGCGATCCGTTACCGGGAGGGGATTATGACGGTGATTCGAGGATTCGGGATTGATCCTTTTCCGCCGGAATTCCACGGGATGAGTGAATTGCCGGCAGAGACGATTGGCAGTCAGCTTGGAGTGATTTGCGTAGTGGCGGTGATTCTGTGCCTTATTGCCGCTCTGGTCCCGGCCTTGATGGCAGCTTTCCGCGATCCCGCCAAATCACTTCGTAATCTCTAGACCAATGGTTCTTTGGATCATTCAAGACGGGGAGAAAACTGGTCCTTTTGAGGACTACGAGGTTCGCGAAATGATCCGCGAAGGAAAGATTAATGATGCCACGCACGTCTGGCACGAAGGGGCCGGAGGCTGGCTGCCGGCTTCGGAAGTGGGGATTCTGGCCGGTGAGTTTGAAAAGTTGGAAGAGTCGGCGCCGGAGGTCATTGAGGTCCGTCTCGCCCCTTTCCGAGCGTGGCCAAGGCTGGGAGCCCGTGTGATGGACTACTTGATTTATAGATCGATTCTCCACTTCCTGTCTATCGGATTTGATGTGAATCTGATGGGGAGTGTGGATTCCTCGGGGTGGCTGGTGATTGGCACGATCCTGCCGGTGATCCTTATGGAAGCGGCAATGGTGAGCTCGATCGGCTGCACTCCCGGGAAATGGCTTCTCGGAATGAGGGTGGAGACTGTTCTGGGGCAAGGCCTTTCGACCGGGCAGGCTTTTGTTCGATCAATGAGGGTATGGGTTTTGGGAATGGGAATGTTTCTCCCGCTGATGATGTTGATCGGTCTCTGTATGAGCTTGTGGTTTGGGCGGAAGAAAGGGGGGATGCTTTGGGATCTGCAGAGTGGATTTCAGGTCACAGGCGGTGAGCTCACTAATAAGAGAATCGCTTGGTTTTGGGGGATCCTTGTTCTCCTGATTGTGGCCAATATACTCCCTTATATTCCCGAGATTCTGGCGCAGGACGAACAAGGCCTCCAGGAGAAATTGCTAAGAAGGAGATAGTCGTTGAGGGCTGAAAGCTCGAAGTGATTCTTGCCGCTAGGAGGGGGATTGCGTATCAATAGGGCGTGCCCGGAATCGTTTACTTTGACCTTGAGACCAAGCGGAGCTTTGGAGATGTGGGAGGATCCGCCCACAAGGATAAGATGGGAATGTCTGTCGGTGTGACCTATTCCACCGAGACCGGGCAGTATCATATTTTTGATGAAAAGAATGTCGCAGATCTGGTGGAACAGCTCATCAAGGCAGATTTGGTTGTTGGATATAACCACGTCCAATTTGATTATCCCGTCCTCCAAGCCTATACCATTTACGATCTAGCGACCCAAACTATAAATTGTGACATGATGCTCGATATCGAGGAAATCCTCGGGCACCGACTCAAGCTGGATGCAGTCGCGCAGGCCTCGCTCAACGCCAGCAAGACTGCCGATGGACTTGATGCCTTGAAATGGTGGCAGCTTTATAAAAAAACCGGTGATCCCGTTCACATGCTTAATATTGCCGAGTATTGCTGCTACGATGTGAAGGTGACAAAAGAAGTTTACGAATACGGCCTAGAGCACGGTCTTGTGAAATACGCCGACCGAAATGGCAACGAGCAAGAGGTCGTTGCTTCGTGGAAGAAGTGACCCCCCTCAACGATGGATGCCCGATAAATTCCGAGAAATTCACCGGGCATCGTCCTGCCTTTGCCTTAGAAAAAGTCGGAAAGTAAAGGTTTGTCCTAGTTGGGCACGAGGATCTCGGAACCACTTGCGAGAACCGTTGAACTTGGGAGGTTCCAGCCGTTCAGTGCATTGAGGTGCTTGGTGTTGGTGCCGTGCTTGGAAGCGAAGGCTTCGAAGGTGGTGACTTCAGTGAGGATGATTGATTTCGTGGATGAAGACGTTTCAAGCTCTTTGATTACTGGTGGCTCGGGAAGCTTCTCAGAAGTCGTATTTTCGGTGATCGACACAAATTCAATCGGCTTCTTGGTCGTTTCCTTCGAAATTGTCACGCGAGCCGGCGGCGTTTGGGGAGCCTCTTTAACCTTCGGCGTCTTGGCTTCCTTGATCACGACTACTTCCTTACGTGTTGGAGTGCCGGACGCAATCGGAGCCTTTCCGTAAACCCTAAGTTTCTTTCCTGGGGAGAGCAGATGAGTACTGACGTTGGGATTGAGTGCGCGAAGCTGGGCCAGAGTCATCTTGTGGCGACGGGCGATCGAGTAAAAGGTATCACCTTTGGCGATGATGTAGTCAGTGCTTTTAACCGGCCAGGTCTCGGGCTTTTCGTTTGTGGACAATGTCGTAATTACAGAAGGTTCCGATCCGGAAACGACAATTTCTTCGCCGATGCCCAGCTTGGTGGGGTCGGTGATCTTGTTCCACTTCATGATATCGGAAACGGAAACCTGATGGCGTTGTGCTATCGAGTGAAGGGTTTCGCCGGGTTTGACAATGTGGCTCCCAGCGACAGGAGCACTCAGTTTGCCTCGAAGTTCGTGCAATTCTTTTTGAATTTCAGCGAGTTGCTTCTCCTTGATTGAGATCTGAGAACGGAGGTTCGCATGATTCTGTCCAAAAGTTGTCAACGAGAGCGCTGTAATAAGCGAAGAGGTAAGGAGAAGTGCCTTCATAACGAAGGCGATCTTATCTTGATCAAGATAAAACGGTCAAATTAATTTTTAACATTTGTTAATAAAAAAGATGAAATTCAAAAAAGTAATCTAGTTGTTGGAATCCAGCCAATTTATGCGAAGAGAAATTCGTCGAGATCTTTACAGTTTTCTCTCTAAGAGACGTCGCACATGGGACGTTGTTGGGGTATCAATCACCTGAATGGCGGAAGGAACTAAGGAAATGATCACCACTCGCGAAGACTTTGTGAAAGCGGCACTCAACGAGTTTGAGTCACCGCTTATCGGTTATGCGACGACCTTTCTACATGATGTGGAGCGAGCTAGGGATGTAGTACAGGATACCTTTGTTCGCCTTTATCATCAGGATGTCAATAAGGTGAAAGGTGGCCTAAAGGCTTGGTTATTCACAGTCTGCCGAAACCGTGCTCTCGATGTGATCCGCAAGGAGCGTCGTATTACAAATCTGGAGGAAGAGCAGATGGCGCGCGTGCCTTCGGTAAGAAGGACACCTTCCGAGAGAGCTGATCTTGAGGAGAGGGTCGGACAGGTTCACGAGGCACTCAATCGCCTTTCGGAAAATCAACGGGAGGTCATTCTCTTGAAATTTGAGCAAGGACTCAGTTACGAGGAAATTAGTGAAGTGACCGGCCTGAGTTCCGGTAACGTTGGTTTCCTTCTCCATACGGGACTCAAACGCCTTCGCAGCTTTTTGCCGGACGATCTCGTCCAAAATCTTACCCCCCAAACCGCCTGAATAATGAAAATAACTCGCGATGATCCCGCTTTGACGGCTTTTGTTCTCGGTGAACTCAACGAGGTCGAAGCGGCCGCTGTTGATCATGCTGTGAAAAACGACGAGGATCTTCTTAGGGAAAAGAAGACACTCTCTTCCCTGAGTGAGCTGCTTTCAGACACTCTTGGAACGGTCTCGCTCTCGCTTGGTGAAAAAAGAATAGCGGAAATTCACAAGGCTGGCCAGAGACCGGATTCCGATGTTCTCGTGCTAGATCACCGAAAGCGTTCCCGCCGACAGTCGTTTCTGGCGGTTGCCGGTGTGGCTGCCGTTGTGGTTACCGGCTTTGTGGCCCTGTCTCAGTTTGGTGTCGATCAGCCCGGCGGCACGGTGATTGGTGAAGGGGCAGGTAGCAATGGTGGTGCTGGACCCCCGGATGGAGCAACCCCCGCGGGTGGATCCAAAAATCTTCCCGGTGAGGTCAAGATTTCGTCTGATGAAGGAGTGACGGTTCCTTTGGGGATTTCCAAAGCAGATCCATCTTTTGTTGAGAGAGCGCTGCTCGAAAGCGGGCGTTTGCCAGCGCGCGATCAGTTCAAAGTGGCGAACTGGGTGAATCTGGGTATGGTGGACTTTGAGCCGCTGCTTGAAATGGGCGAGCTCGAAGGCTACTTCGAAAGCGGTGCCTGCCCGTGGGATAGTACTAAGTTACTTTGGATGATTCGTTTACGCTCGCCAAACGGACGCGAGATTTCGCCTTCCTGCAAGTTGGTCTTTGATTCTGAGCGGGTCGCAAGTGCCCGACTCGTGGGTGGTATGGGTGCGGAGCAAACGGTTGCTCCGAATTCCGGAAAGTTTAATTCATCCCAAATCTTCCTTTACGAATTGGAAGTCAAAGAGAGCCAGGGGCAATTAGGCTCATTCTCGGTCTCGCTGGAAGGTGGTCCGATTGGTTCCACCAATAAAGGTGAGAATGGATATGTGCCGATCTACGGCTCGGATAGAATCGAAGAAGAGGCCAGTGCCGGATTCAGAACGGCGGTTGTCCTCGGAGGCTTTGCCCGCTGGGCCGCGTCCGAGTCCCGCCACAAGGAGACATTGGTCAGACTTTCCCGCGAGGCCAGGGAGCTTCTGGCGCTTGAGGAGGTGACTGATGAATCCTGTCGATATGCTTTGGACATGATCCTCCAGTCGGAAGAAACCCTTCGTCTTAACTTTGGCGAGTAGGCGCTACATCATTCCAAGCTTCATCTTACCCTCTTCCGAAATCATGTCCTGATTCCAAGGGGGATCCCAGACGAGTTCGACACGTGCTTCGTTGATTTCGCTAAGGGACATGATCCGCGCCTGGGCATCAGCAGCGATGACTGGGCCCATCCCGCAGCCGGGGGCGGTGAGGGTCATTTTGACGTCAACGTCCGTTCCTGAATCGGACTCCGAGAGAGTGCAGTCATAAACCAATCCCAAGTTTACGATATCGACCGGGATCTCTGGGTCAAAAACCTGTTTCATTTGGTGCCATACCTGTTCCTCAAGGCTGGCATCAGCGAGGCGATCAGCCTCCGCTTGCTTCTCATGCTTTTCGTCAGGATCGACTCCGAGAGCATCGGCATCACTTGAAGAAATCCGAGCCAAACCCGCCGAGGTGGCCACGGTGTAGGTTCCCCCCAGTGTCTGGGTGATAACAACCGGAGTACCAGTGGGCAGGGTGATGGTGTCTCCAGACGGGATCTGGATCGCGTCGACTTCGCGGGTAAGGCTGACTTCTTCGTGCATGATCTTGTTGGGAAGAGGATCGTTGAACACGCCTCCGGCGCAATGGTTTATTTCACCTTTTGCGGTTTGATCTTTTTAGCGGCATTGGTCGAAGGGACGGGCGTGCCGACCGCTTCGACGGGATGGGTGAAGAGGTAGCGCCAGACCTCTTCGTGCATAAACCTGCCACTAGGGCCCTTCAATGAGCGACTTCCGGGTGTCACCGAGCTATGGGCGCGATTGGCATCGTTGTTGACGTCGAAGTCGGTGACGAGACGCCGGGTGTTTCGATAAGGAGCGTTGGTTTTGTCGATGTCGACGATGGGGCCGAACTTGTGAAGTCCCAGCATTTCCCACGACCGTTGGTAGTGGAACTCCTCCCACCCCATGTCCTTGACGTGACTGAATCCAAAGAAGCGGTTCGCGGGTGTTTTTGAAGGAAGGCTCTGCCACGCTTGGTATTGGTCCCGGGGGCCACAGAACGCAACCACGCGGGCAACCTTGGTATGCTTTGCCAGTCGGGAGGCCGTCGTGGAGCCGTGGGAAGCTCCGGTCAGGATCACTTTCTCCCAGTCGAGATCGGTTTTATTTTCGTTCAGGAATTGTCCCCAATTTCCTTTGGGGTTTTCTTTATTAAGATACTTCACGAAGCTGAGCGCACGCCCTTTGATGCTGTCACGAACGGCAATGTCAGCCTCGTCACTGTGGTCTTCGCCGGTGGCGGCTTCGAGTCGCATATTTCCGCGGCAGTGCTTCGAAACCGGCCTTTGTTGGCAGCATTTTGAAAACCATTGCCGGGCATAATGGACTTGGATGGCATGAATGCCATACGAATTCAACCTGTCGAAGAGTTCCGGTTTGGGGGCCATCAGCCAAATGGCGAGTTGTCCCTTTGGCGCGACCGCAGTGTCAACGCTCGCGTTTTGGATATCCTGTGGCTTGCCTTTGCCGTCTTTGAGAACGAAGCCAATTTTCGGATAGGACTTCACCTTTGGATCGATCTTGGAGGCACGAACCTGAATCTTGTATTGCTGTCCCCCGGCGAGAAGAGCGGGGGAAAGAAGCAGGAAAAAAAGAGCACGAATAAGCATGAGCTAAAAACGCCGGATGAGTGGTGGATATTGCTGGATGACAGGGGAGATCGAACCGACCCCGGAAAGAATTACTTCTTAATGCCGAAGTGGTAAACCGTGACTTGATTGTAGGTTTCCCCGGGGCGGAGGACCGGTGAGGGGAATTCTTTTTGATTGGGAGAGTCTGGGAAGGTTTGTGACTCCAGGCAGAATGCAGAGCGATAGGCGTAGGTTTTGCCTCCTTTGCCTTTGACGTCATCGAGAAAATTCCCGGTGTAAAACTGGATTCCGGGCTCGGTTGTTTTGACCGTAAGAACCCGGCCGCTGGTGGGTTCGGTGACGATCGCTGCTGTCATTAATTTCCCGTCATCTTTTTTCTTAAGGACAAAGTTGTGGTCGTATCCCTTTCCGTTTTTGAGTTGCTCGTTGTCCTCATCGATTCGTTTGCCGATTCGAGTGGGTTTGGAGAAGTCAAAAGGAGTTCCTTCGACGGGAGCAATGCCGGTCGGGATGGAAGTCTCATCAATGGGGGTGTAGTGTTTGGCGTTGATCTTGATACGGTGATCGAGATTGGTCTTGCTCCCTTCTCCGGCGAGATTGAAGTAGCTGTGATTGGTGAGGTTGAGAATGGTCGGCTTGTCGGTGGTGGAACGGTAGCGGATTCGCAAAGCATTGTCCTGGGTCCAGGTGTAGGACACCGAGTTTGTCAGAGTTCCGGGGTAACCTTCTTCGCCATCGGGGCTGGTGTAGGTCAGGGTGAGGGTAGGGTTGTCCGTGTTGTTTCCGATTTTCACCTTCCAAATTTGTTTGTCGAATCCCTTGAGCCCTCCGTGGAGATGGTTGGGATCATTGTTAGTGGCAACGGTGTGTTCCTTGCCATCAAGCGTGAAGCTTCCTTTCGCAATACGATTGGCGTATCGTCCGGTGATGCAACCAAAGTAGGGGCTTTTTTCGACATACTCCGCGACGGTGTCGAAACCGAGAACAACATCACCCATCTTGCCTGTTTTGTCCGGAACTACGATGGAGGTTACCGTGCCACCGTAGTTGGTTATGGAGATGCTTGCTCCCGATTCGTTGGCGAGGGTGTAAAGTTCAACCGGTTTTCCGTCGACCCTGCCAAAGGGCCTGGAGGTGACAGAGAATTTGGCTGCGGATGCAGCCAACGGCAGGAAAGTGCAAAGAGTGAGAAGCTGTTTGTTCATGGAGAGGAGTTTTTTGCTTGGTGATGTTGTCCGCGATTGCGTGTGTCACAGTTTGTGTTCTCAACTCCTCTTTGAGAAGTTTACTTTTCGCCGTCTTTTTTTTGTCCGATGAGCGGAGGCTTGATTTTGCCTTCTCTCAGCTTCTTTTCGAATTCGGCCCGAGCCTCGCTGGTGTATGGGTTTGGTGGGCGTTGATGGGCTGGTAGGTCGCGTCTTCGGCTGGTTTCTCCGGGAGGGTAGTTGTCCGAGAGATAAGTGAGAATCTGATCTTCAATGGCGGGCGGAAACTCCCAGAGTCCTTGTTTTTTCTGCATCCAATCAATCAAGCCCGCCCAGGTTTCACGGGTGCCGCCGTAGTTGGTGAATAGTTTTTGGGAGTGGCAGGATGAACACATTACGCGAACGGTTTGCCAGTTTTTGTCAACAATCATCCCGCTGGCAGCGTCGATCTTCTTTGGTGCGGTCTTATCTGCTTCCTTGGTGTCGGCGGTCGAGCTGCCGATCGAAAGGAGGATCATGGCGCCGACGAGACGTGTGCTCATCAGGCCGATTTTTCGTTTTGGATTCATCACAAATGAAAAGGTTAGACGGCTTGGACGGCGATGCGGTGACAGGCGTTATTCAGGTAGCCTTTCGGATTCCAGCCGGGAAGGATCATGGGCTGTCTCTTACCATCTTCATCGGTTGCCCGTACCCAAATTTCGTAGTAGCCCTTCTCGGGGAATTTGATCCCGTCTTGCTTCCAACGTTGCCAAGAAAACCGGTTTGGTGCTTTTTCCAAAGTGGCCTTCTGCCAGGTGCTGCCGAAGTCGATGGAGGTGTGGACTTCATGGACGGCTAGTTCTCCGGCCCAAGCCTGTCCGCGGCATGAGAAAGGTTTGTCCAGGGCGGCGGTAACTCCGGATTTGGGGAAAGTCACGAGGGATTTCACCGGCATGGACTCGATAATCATCATGTCTTCCTCGGGCACCCGGGTACCGGGTGCCACGGGGTAGCGGGGAACACGGTAAGAAGACCCGGTCATCTTGGCTCCATCGTGAATCTGATCGCGAACTTCGAGGCGATGAACCCACTTGCCCGAGGTTGAGGCCGGATACCCGCCGGTGACGAGGCGGAGCGGGTGCCCGTTCATCCAGGGAATGTCTTCATCGTTCATGGCCCAGGCAATAAGTGAGTGATCTTCAAGTGCCTTTGCAATGGGCACTCCACGCGAAATGGGATCCTTTTTTTTGTCGCCCGAGAGGTGGGTGTCCTTGCCGTAGTAAGCTGTGTAAACAGCCTGGTCGTTCACTCCGCATGCCTTCAAAACATCACGCATGCGGACACCGGTCCACTTGGGACATCCAACGGCTCCAGTGGTCCATTGGTTTCCTGAAGCGGGGGGACTGAATTCGCTGCGACCATTTCCGCCACATTCGATTAGGATCTGCAGTTCGACGTTCTCGAATGTCTCTTTTAGTTGGGTAATGGTGAAAGTGCTCGGCTTATCAACTCCGGGGCCTGTAATTTCGATGGTCCAGGTTGCTGGGTCGATTGCGTCTTGGTCGGGCGGGTGGCCGTTGTTTCGGACGAAGAGCCGATTTCCGGGGGTGATGTCGTCATCGAGCAAGTGGGGGGGCGTCTCGGCATTGACAGGGCGGTCATTGAGAATGGTGAGCCCGTCCTTACCGGCGATGCGGAAAGGTTCGGTTGTTTGGGCCAGCGCAGCTGGAATCAAATTAGCGGGGAATTTGTCGCCAAAAATGATCCGTCCGCCAACCGCTGCCGCCATTGCACCAAGAGCCGAGCGGGTCAGGAATCCTCGTCGTGAGAAAACGGAGTCCCTGGAGTCATCTCCCCAGATGTGTTCCGCAGCGCTGTCTCCGAGTTGATCGTAAAGTTCGTGAATCCCTTTTTGGTTGCCCATGTCGAACATCTAAGCACCGTTTTTTTGAAGAAAAAGTCCAGAGAGTTTATTTTGAAGTGACATCATGAAGGTTCTTTTGAACAATAGATGCAAGTTCTTTGAGTCGCTTAAATTGTGGGCTGCAGCAAATGAGGCGACCTTGTCCGAACACTCTTTTTGGAATGGCAGCGCTGCCGGGTATTAATTCGGCCTGAGGCAGTCTCGAGGCAGACTCCGATCTTAATTTTTTTTGGTTTCTTCGATGGAGGGAAGGCAGTCCTTTGCAAAAGCGACGATGGCTTTGGAAAGACGCTGCGCGTTCTTTTTGGTGTTCTCGGGGTGACGAAGATTTCGTCCCAATTCGACTTGGATCGCGTTCACTATTCCACCATTCATGCTTCCATAAGTCCGGGTGATGTAGCCTCCGGTGAACTTCGGGTGCTCCGGTGTGCTCGAGTCAAGCACGGGATTGATTTCGAAATCGTTTTCTTGGAGTTGGCCAAATAAACTAACTTTTCCTTGGTGGGATTCCTTGCCAAATTTACGGATCAGGTGTTTCAGAGTTTTGCCGTTCTGGGTCCCGCGAATGATGGTTTCCCGAAGAGTGGCTTGTCCGTGAATGTCGATGACGAGTCCTTTGCCCGACCTCCGTGAGGAGCTAAAAGGATGGTGGGGAGATCTCTTTCGCCTGCGGTAATCAAAGGCAATTCTTTTTTGTTCTCTCTGCTTGATCGTCAGCCGCTACCAAAAGGAACAGGCCGGGGAAGGGCGCCAGAAAAAGAGCTGCAGTAGATTGAGCCATCGCCTCAATACGAGTAATAGTGAGGAATTTGATCAGTGTAGAAAGTGAATCATTGAAAAAGGTTCGCCTGATTGAGGAAGACAGAGATTGTCATTTTTAAACTGCAAGAAGCGCGATTTTTAAGGTCAGCATCAAGGGATGCAACGATTCCGTTTTCCCTGGTTTTTCCCGACTGGATGAAATAATGCTAGAGGTGAAGTAGATTTCGACCTTCTTGCCGGAACCTGATATAGAAAGATCTATGATTGAGGTATTGGACTGGATCGTGATTGCCGTTTCACTGGCGATCAGCTTGGGGATCGGCTGGTGGGCCGCCAAAAAGAACAGTCGAACTTCCGAGAGCTTCTTTTTGGCGGGGCGTTCCATGCCATGGTGGTTGCTTGGAGTATCCA
>JAURPJ010000048.1 GCA_030835305.1 Verrucomicrobiota bacterium
GTGTGAGATGGGGCCGGCCGTCGACACTTTCAATCATGACTGCATCGACCTTGCTGCAGAGGTCTTCGATGGTTTCACAAATCTCAACGCTGAAGTCTTTTTTCAGGGTCTTGGTATAATCATCGACTCTAGAAATACTCGTTTCGATGTCAGGGCTTCCTCCTTTAAAGGCCGCAACGACTTTGGCTCCTGAAACATGACTCTTTGATTTAGGGTCATTGATTATTTTGGTGAAGGCTGTGACATGAGAGGTATCCAGTCCAATCATGCCGATACGAATGGGGTCTTTTGCGGGGAGGGATGAGAGTCCCAGTAGCGAGTAGAAGAGAATGAGGATTTTTTTCATTTGGTAATGGGTTGGGAGATTCGAAGATAAGCGAAGAGATTTTGAATTTCGGTGTCGTTGAGTCCATTGAGGAGGCCGGCCGGCATGAGGCTGCGGCCCGCTGGCTTGATGAGCTTGATGTCTTTTCGTGAAACCGTGATGTCGGCACCATCGAAGCCCCGAATGACGATGCTGTTTTGGTCTTCATCGGAAAGAAAGCCACTTAAAATTTGCTTGTCGGTGGTTGTGACTACGACGTTTTCATACCCCTCCCGGATCTCGGCACTAGGGTCCAAAATACTCACTAACATGGTTCCGAGATCGTCCCGTTGGTAGCGTGTGAGATCCGGCCCGACGTTGCCACCTTTAAAGAAGAGTTTGTGGCAGCTGGCGCATCGTGTGGTAAAGATGCTCTCGCCCGCGTATGGGTCACCGGGACGATTTGCGAGAATTTTTCGTAAAACATCTTCTCGGAGAGAAGGTGTCTTTTTATCCTCACCGGGAAGATATTTGGCGAGAAGTGAATGGACCGTGTCATCCCCGTGAAGCGCGATTCGAGCGATGAGATCCTGATCAATGTCATCGGGTGGAATTGTGTCAGGGCCGATGTTCTTCAGGAGGGTCTTGCTCCAGATGGCGCGCGAGGCGAGTAGATTACGAATGGAGGCTTGCAGAGTGGCGGAAAGCTTTGGGTAGGATTTTACAAGTGATTCTCCGATGGTCTCGTCGTCGTATCTCTGGAGCGAAATGATCGCGGCCCGGCTGAATTCGATATTTGTTTCCGAAGTGGCGAGATCAAGAAGCTTTGTCCTGACTTTGGCTTCGCCTTGATGACTTCCGAAAGCCCTGATGGCCGCAAGTCGATCAGCCGGATTTGCCTTGGGGTCGGAGAGTAGTGTCAGACCTTCAGTGAGAGCTTGCGGATCGCCTCTTCGAATCCGCATGGAGAGAGAGGAATGGTCCAACTTGCTCGATAGTTCATCCGGCAGGGGAGGGATCATTCTCCCCTCGAAAGCCTTTTCAAATCCCTTCATCAGGGCGGCTCGCCCAGCGTCATTCGGCGCGAGCTCCAATAGGCGGGCGCAATCTAGGAAATTGCGAAGAGATCCTGCTTCCGCGAACCGTCTCATAAGGCGCGGGGCGATGTGTTTCAAAAAGAATGCAGATGACCAAAGCCTGGCGTCATCAAACATGGCGAGCACTGCTTCCGCGTTGTTTTCGCAATGTGCTTCCACGGCATGCCAGGCCATCAAGGGAATGAAAGGGTCGTGAAGGTGCTCGGGACGCCAGATGATTTCCCTGACCAGAGCGAGACTTTGCTCGTGCTTCAGGCGACATGCGGTGGAGAGAATCTGGCATTGGACTTCTGCTGTCTCCCGATTGGCCCGTTTCTTGATTTGTTCGAAAATTTCCGGCCCAAGGTGTTTCTTGTCACCGGAGAGTCTGATGGTCCAGGCGCGAACCATCGGCGCCGGGTGAGCGAGTGTTCCAAGAGCGGTCTCGGGATCTAGTTTATCCAGCTGATGGAGGACCCAAAGCGCTTCAAGGGCCGGGTGAGAACCCGTCTCTTTGAGGAGATTTTTGATCTCAGGCACAAGTGTTGAATCCGCCCTCTGGGCTAACAAACGAACTGCGGTTTGCCGCTGCCAAAGATTGTCGTGACTGAGGAGCGCGATAAGTTCCCGCGAGGATCTTGTCTCCAAATTACGATCCTTGATCAAGGACGCCTCTTTTCCCCGAAGCCGATAAATCCGCCCGCTGTCGGGATCGATTTGCCCTTGGTAGTTCTGTCCGTGGGCGATGTATTGTTCGCGGAAATCGGACAAAATCACACCTCCGCATGGAGCATGGGCCAGATAGACCGGTCGGAAAGTGAGGTCATCGCTGCGAAGGGGAAATCCGGTGTCAGAGGTTTTAAAGCTGCTGCCAGTCGCGGTCCGGGTTGAGGAGACGAGATAGTGATGCAAGGGATCGACACTCAAAAGTTGCCCCTGAAGCCGCGGCGGCAGGGCTGTGGCATTCACGCAAATTCCAAAATGGGAAAAGCGGGAAATGGGATTGGTGGTCGCCATCATTGAGAGCTCGCCAAATGAGAAGGGATTCGGGGGCGGGCCAAATTTTCCAGGGTTTTTCCCCTGCTTGAGATACTGTCCATTTTGCACAAAGTGAAAGCCCCGGGTATTGCCCCCATTGTGCCCGCTAAAGAGCCTTCCCTCCGCATCAAAACCAAGGCCGAAGGTGTTGCCTCCGCCATCTGCAAAGACCTCGAATTCTTTACTGAGTGGGTGGTAGCGCCAAACAATGGGGCCCTCGTTGTAGATGGGTGCATCATCAAAACCCGGTCGAGTCACCCGGCTCGTTGTGGTGCTTCCCTGTCCCCCATAAAGCCAGCCATCCGGTCCCCATGTCAGTCCGTTGGCAACACTGTGGGTGTCTTCGAGGCCGAAGCCGGCGAGTCGAATTTCAGGATCTCCATCGGGAATGTCGTCATCGTCTTCGTCCCTGTAAAAAAGAAGATAGGGAGTGTGCATGACCCAAATGCCGCCCCAGCCATGGACGACGGAGTTTGCCATATTCAATCCCTCCAGGATATTCTTGCTCGTCTCGTAGGTGCCGTCCCCATCGAGATCTTCATGAACGCTAATGATATCGGCTCCTTGTTCATGATTCGGTGGAGCCGGAGGAATACGATTATACTTGGAGCGATAGTATTGGTCCCGCCCAATCATTCTGAGTCCGGCGGGATAGGGATACTGGCGATATTGGGCGACCCACAGTCGTCCCCGGGTGTCAAAACTGAAGTGAGTGGGCTGTGCGATTTCCGGTTCGCTGAGCAAGGCGTCGATGACGAGATCATCATCGGTATTCAACAAGACGAGGTCTTCACCAGGTGGAACCTGCTTTCCACGAATGGGTTCAATCGTACGGGCCAGAGGGCGGCTTGAGAGTTTAAACTGACTTGCCGGGTATGCGGCGAAGGGAGGCTTTTCAGCTCGGGGTTGAAGTTCGATTGCGGTGGGCTTCGTGGTCGTGGATTCCCATTCACTTCCCAGAGTCAACTCGTGGAAGTAGTCGAGTAGAACTGGAGATGAACTCATCATCTCCCCGTCGACTTCACTGCCAATCCGGATGACCAGGTTGTTGAACTTTGTTTTTTCGAGAACACCTTTGGGAACCTTAAAGCGCTGCTCTTTGCCAAAGGGCACTCCGGTAGAATTGATGATACTTTGACCATTTAAAAAAATCTCAAACTGTCCTGGAATATTCGAGATCGCGAAGACCGTTGAGCTTCGCCACAGATCACGTTCATCTCCTGCCGAGTTGACCAGCCGATCCGGGACTTGAAAAAAACAACGCAACCAAAGGTGTGTGGGAACGGAATCTATTTTGACAGGGAGCGTGATTCGATTCCAGCTTGGCTCGCTGGCATTTGCCAGAGAGAGCAAACTGAAGCAAGCAGTGGCAAGAAAAGCGCGAATCATCCGCCGATCATGTCAATCTGTCATCTCGATAGAAGTAAAATCCGTGGTTATGAGACGCGGCGATGCTCGCCAAATGCCCTGTGGCAGGCTTCCTCAGCAATCAAGGAGAGGTTCTGAGCGATAAATTATGTGACTCGATCCGGGAACTTCTAGTTGAACCAGCACTGATCAAATCCTTTTGCAATCTCCCTACCTTTTAAACGCAATCTCTTTTGGCAATAGGTCTAAGCACCTCAAAACTAACAATATTCAACAACCACGCGACTTTTTTGCCCTTAACTCATGAAGTATCCGGGCTAACTCCCGCATTTTGATCAGGAGATTAACTCTGTCGTCGATTAAGGACGGATTATTTTGGAAAGGTGTGGACGATTTTTCGGTCGTGGGCGGTCCAGATGCGGAGGGTTCCCGATTCGCCGGCGGCGATGATAAGGGAACCGTCGGGAGTTGAGGAGGCGGAGAGGATGCTGTCCTCGATTCCGGGAAGGTTTTGGTTTTTCGCTTTGAGGTCGTGGGCGGAGGCGGTGAGGAGTTGGTTACTGTGGCCGAGGAAGGAAATTGTGGCCAGTTCGCCGGGGAAGCCGCCCTGCGACTTCGTTTCCTTCCCGGTTTCTGGGTTCCAGAGTTTGTAGAGGCGGTCGGCTCCGGCGGACGCAAGGGTGGAGTTGTCGGGACTCCAGTCGAGGGAGAGAATGTGGTGGTTATGGCCCTCGAGTGTGTGCTCGAGAGAGGGAGGATCGAGGTGATGGATCTTGATGGTGCGGTCGGTGGAGGCCGAAGCCAGGCGTGTGCCATCGGGCGAGTAGCTGAGGGCGGTGATGGTGTCGAGATGTGCCTTGGGAAGAGTGGTGGTGGGTGTGTCGCTGTCTAGGGACAGCAGTTGGATGAGGGCTTGTCGGGAAGGGATGCCGGAGGCGGCGGCGAGTCGCTGACCGTTCGGATGAAAGGCGAGGGCAAGAACTCGGTCGGGGAAGGTGGTGGCTTTTTGGTGGTCGCCCCATTGGCGTTTGATGCTCCAGGTGGGAGTGGTGGGGAAGGTGAAAACGGAGCTATCGGGAAGGCGGGCGAGGAGGGTGGTGTCGTTCGAAAAGGTGAGACCGGTGGGGGTGTTTGGCGTGTTCAGGGTGTCCAGGTCTTGTCCGGTGTGGGCGTTCCAAAGGCGGAGGGGGCCGGTTTCGCTGGCGATGGCGAGAGTGTTGCCGTCAGGTGAAAAGGCAAGGGCTTTGATGGGCGGAAGCTTGGTTGCCGCCGCTTTGGTTTGCTGGGCTTTGAGGGCTTCTTCAGCGGCGAGGAACCGGGCTTCGGTTTCGGAGACGTGGGCCTGGATGGAGAGGAGGTTTTTGGCGGCAACGGTGCCGTCTTTGAGGGTGAGCTGACTGGTGTGACGTGCGTCACGAAGTTGGGTGCGGGCGGTATCGCGGTCCTTGCGAAGATTGGAAAGAGCTTCAGAGATTTTTTTGATCTCGGCCGAGGCTTTTTTTGACGCTTGGGCGGAGTCGAGAGCTTGCCGTTGAATTTGGAGAGCGTGCTCCTTTTGATTGAGGCCAGTCTGGGCTTTCGCAAGGGCCTGGGCGTCACTCTTCGTTTTATTGGAGAGGTCGGTCCATTGTTTTTCGACGTTCGCTAGTTTGCTTTTGGCTTGGTCGTAGACTTTGTTTGCAAGGTCGCGTTTGAATTGGAGCTGTTTGGTTTCGCGGACAATCGCGGGGTCGTTTTTGATGTCGAGGAGGAGTTTGCCATCCTGGGCATGCCAGATCCGGGTGTGGCCGTTGGGGTGGCCGGTAGCGATTCGTTGGGTTTCCTGATGAAGGACGAGGGTGGTGATGGGCTCCTTGAGTCCCTGAAGGGGAACCGGGGGAGATGCTGGATCGATTGACGGAATCTCGGGAAAGGGAGTGTCGGTTTTGCTGCCGGGCGGGAGGTGGCGTTGCCAGAGTTTGAGGGTGCGGTAGCCTCCGGAGGCGAGGAGTTGATATTGATTGAAGGCGAGGGTGTGGACGAAATCACGATGGGCGGAGTGGGTGAGGGCGGGGTCGATGAGTTCGGCATCGACCTTGCCGCGATGGAGGTCGTAGACAAAGAGGCTGGTTCCGCGGGAGACGGCGGCAAAGCGGGCCTCGGGAGTGATCGCGGTGGCGTAGCTGGATGGGACCCCGTCGAGGTTGGACCATTCGGTGGGGCTGGACAGGGTGGCTGACGAGCCTTGCGCGCCCTGGGTGATCCAAAGTTTTAGCAGAGCCAGCTCTGAGGGTGTGAGATTGCGGGCGTTGGACTTATTTTTCGCAGGGGGCATGGGGTCTTCCTCGAGGTGGGCGGCGTAGGTAAAGACGAGGCTTTCCTCGGGTTTGCCGGGAACGAGGGAGGGACCGGAGTCGCCACCGGCGATCATTTCCTGGGGAGATTCGAGGTTGAGGTCGGCTTTGGCCTTTTTGGCATTATGGCAGGCAAAGCAGTTTTGTTTGAGAAAGGGGACAATCTCTTTTGCAAAGTCGACCTGGGTGTTTCGTTGCAGCTCGGCCACCGGGAGAGCGGCTTGAAGCAAGGTGGGAAAGAATGCGAGTAGGAGCAATCTCATGGCGCGATGGTGAGAGTGAGGAGCGGTGAATGGACCGAGTGGGTGAGGTCGCGTGCTTTGGATCGCTCGCTTTGTTGGCGGAGATGGTCGGCGGCTTTCTTTTTGGCTTTTGTGAGAGCGGGAGGGATGGGTTTGGATTCGGCCTTGAGGGATTTTTCGAGATCTTCGAGTCGTTTGAGGTCGGTCTTGGCGCGTTCGAGGGCAGGGAGGTTGTTTTGGTGAGTGAGGGTGAAGTTGGCCTGAAGGGAGAAGGAGTGGGTTTGATTTGGGGCGATCTTGAATTCGTTGGAAGGTGTGAGGGAGAGAACGAATTTTCCTTCGGCGGCGTCGGGTTTGATTTTGAGTTGAGGTGGTTTGGTATGGGGGAAATTGGTGAGAGTGACGGTGATGTCGCCTTTGATTTTTGCGTTCTTGGTGAGGGTGAAGGGGATCTCGAGGGTTTCTCCGGTATTGTGGGTAAAGGAAGTGGTGGCGGGGGTGAGAACGAGGGGCGCTTTTTCAGCGTGGGTGATGCTGAGCGGAAGGAGTTGGGCGAGGCGGGTGTGATGACGTTCGGCGTCCCAGTTTCCGACATGCCATGAAGAGGTTGCGGGTTGTGCAATGGTTTCTCGTCTGTTGGTGGTGCCTTTGATGGTGAGAAAGGTGTTGGCGGGCGGGGTGTCAGGTTTTGAAGTGAGGATGAGGGTGGTGCTGGTCTCGTGTGGGGCGATGGTTTTGGGGTGGAAGTCGACGCCGGGAGGAAGGTCGTCGATGGTGAGGTTGATGGGTTCGTCGAGGCCGGATTCGCGGATGACGAAGAGCCGAAGGCGGGCGGTGCCGCCCTGACGAATGAGAGTTGTTTGGCGGGGGAGGCTTTTGTCTTTTTGGTGTGAATGCCAGGGTGCGGCGATGAGCCGGTAGCCGGAGGTGAGAGGCCGAATGCGGAGATTGGCGAAGGCGGAGTGACTGAATTGATTGAGAATCGTGAGGCGGTATTTTCCGTCGGCGATTGGGTAGAAGCGAATGGCGGAGTCGGCGGTGCGGAGGGGGAAATAGCGACCGCCGTTGGGAAGAGGAAGGTCATCGTTGGCGGCGATCTCTTTGTATTGCGGAGTGCCGTTTTGATCAGTGGTGACTTGCTCGATAATCAGGAGGGAGTCGGAAGGATTGCCAAGGCGGGCCGAGAAGATTTCGATCCAGATTGGGTGGTCTTTTTTGGCGTCGAAGGAATGGTGGGTTGGGTATTTGGAAAGAGTGAGCGGGATGTCTTTGGGATCCAGATTGGGTAGGAAGTCATCGGGAGGACGGGGAATGGGTTGGTTGGAAGCAAGAAGGCGGTATGGGTGCTCGCCACCGCCGTTGAAGGTAAAGTCGTGAACTTTGAGGAGGTAGGTGCCGGCGGAGGGGGCTTTGAAAGTGAGTGCAGCGTCACGGTCTAGTGGAGAACGATCGTTGGCGCGGGCCAGTTCGGCACCATCGGGGGAGAGGAGGACAAGGGTGGGGTCGAGGCGCGAATCGATGGCTTGAGCCTGACAGTGGAGGTGGATGGTTTGATCCTGAGCGAGGGTGAGCTTGTAGTGGTCGATGGCAGCGTTGTCGGCATGGCCATTGATGATGGAATCGACGGGGAGGTCTTCAGCGGTTTCGGGAGAGTGGTTGGCCCCGTGTTGTTTTTCGGGAAGGTGACTGACCACGAAGGCCCGGGGAGCGGTTAGGCCCAGGCGGGTTTGGGCGGAGATCTCATAGATGCCGGAGGGGAGGTCTGGCGCAGCGGTGATACGATAGCGGAGGGAGTTGGCTTTAACCGGTTGGTAATCGTTCGCGGGGATGGTGACGGGTTCGGCGGTCAGGCCGGGGTGGGAGAAACGTAGCTTGGTGGTTTCCTCAAGTTCGGTTCCCCCGATCGTAACTTCGACAGAGGTGCCCGCCTGGATTCCCTGGGGAAAGATGGTTTTGAGGTCAGGGTTGGGAAGCTGCGCGTGCAGGATACTCGAACACGTAATCGAGAATGCAAAGGGGGTGAAGAAGCGGAAAGGTGACACCGGTGATGGCTTCAGTGGTTGAAGAGAAACTCCTTGGTATTGAGGAGGGCCCAGATGAGATCTTCGTAGGCTTGCCGGGGCAGGAGAAGAGGGTCGACGGGTTTGGCCTGTTCATCTTTTTTCAGGGGAGCGGGTGTCGGTGGGGGCTGGTTTTTTTTCTCCTGCAGATAATCGAGAGCAGTGGCGAGTTCTTCGGATCTGGGCGGTCGCGAAAGCGCGTGGAGGTAAAGTTGAGTAAGGAGGTTTTCGGGTCTGGCCTCTTTTTGTTTGGCGAGATGAGCGGGTCGTGATTGGTCGGAGGAGAGCTTGAGGCGGATGTTGTTGGAGTTCACAAGGTGAAGAGCTTGCGCGAGGTTGACGTCGGCACTTCGTTCGCATTCGCAGGCGCTGTTCATGTCCGGACGGCCGAAGACGGAGAGGAAGTAGGAGGACTTGGAAAAGGTATCATCGGGTAGCTGGATCGCCCGGGTGCCGGCGGGTTGCCCCACGAATGATTCCTTCGAGCCGGTGACGGTGTTAATGCCATCGAGGAGAATTTCGGCGGGAAGTCGTCGAGGATAGAAGCGGGAGTAGTTTTGGGTGTCGAGGGCGTTGTGTTGGTTGGGAATGGCGGATAATTGGTAGGTACGGGAACTGGTGATGGTGCGGATGAGGTGTTTGAGGTCGTATCCGTTAGCGATAAAGTCGGAGGCGAGTTTTTCCAATAACTCGGGATGAGTGGCGGGGTTGGTGACGCGCAGGTCATCCTCGGGTTCGACGAGTCCGCGCCCGAAAAAGTGTTTCCAGTATCGGTTTACGAGCATCCTGGCGAAGAAGGGATTTTTGGGATCGACCATCCAGTCGGCGAGGTGCTCGCGGGGATCTTCGTGGGAAGGGATACTGAGTTCTTCTTCACCTAGGTTTTTGGGTTTGAGCGTTCTTCCGGTGCGGGGGTTTCTCGAAGTGGCCTGACCGCGATTGTGAAGAACAATTTCTTCTCCGGGTTGGAGACCGGGTTTGCGGGTGATTCTTGAGAAGAAGGCCTGCAGGCCGTAGTAGTCGTCCTCGCTCCACTTTTCGTAGGGATGGTGATGGCACTGGGCGCATTGCATGCGAACGCCGAGGAAGACTTGGGCGACGTTTTCGAGTTGGTCCTTGCTGTCGCGAACGGTGCGATACCAGACGACGGGTGGATTGGTGCCGGTTTCCCCCGAGGCGGTGAGGAAGTCGCGGGCGATCTCGTTGAAAGGGCGGTTGCGGTGGATGGCATCGCGAAGCCATTGGTGGAAGGCGACGGATCCGCGGGCATGTTCGGGTTTGGCGCGTTTGTTGCGAAGAATGGCGGCCCACTTTCCGGCGAAGTAGTCGGCGTGATCGGACGAGGCGAGGAGCTGCTCGATTTTCCGCGCCCGTTTGTAGGGGGCGTTGTTGGAGAGGAAGGAATTGGTCTCGTCGATACTGGGAAGTCGCCCGGCGATGTCGATGGTGACGCGTCGAAGAAAGGTGGCATTATCGCTGTTTTCGGACGGAGGCAGGCCGA
>JAURPJ010000049.1 GCA_030835305.1 Verrucomicrobiota bacterium
CACCGATCGCGCCACCGGGCCAGTTGCCAAAGTGAACACTTCCAAATATCCCAAGAACGCTAAACAGCGCGGCACTGGCAAACATCAGCGAGCCGAAGCCAATCAGGGTGTGCAGGCCAAGACGACTCTTAAACCAGGCCACCACCACGCCCAGCCAGATCGTCCCAACCGCCAGCAGGTAGGCCGCCGCGCCAAAAAGAGCAATAAACACAAAGCCAATCAAAGCCCCTACCGGCCCGATCAAATTCTGGGTATCACGCGACTCCACCCCTTCCGGAGCAAAGCTGCCGAGGAACTTCCAGTCAGCAAAATCAACGGTGGTAAACCGAATGAGAGAACAGAAAAGCAGCAATCCAACCAAGATCAGCCCAATCCCAATCAACTCCTGACCACCCTCTTTCTTCAACACCGCGTGCTGCTTCCTCGGCTTATTTTGCTTGGCCATGATCTTAAATGGGAAGAGACAATTCCCCTGTGAGACCGAATTTCGCATAAGAACGGCCGATCAGGCAAGAAGGAACTTAAAGGGATCTGCATAGTCTGGATTGCTTAAATATTCACCCTCATCACAGTTTTCTTGTCTGCATGGCCTCATCTGCGCATTTTCCAGCGATGGAACCGATTGCATTCTCGCCAATCTACATGACTCGCGTGTGGGGAGGCCGCTCGCTTGAAACGGTCTATCAACGGGACCTCCCCGACGATCAACCCTACGGGGAATCGTGGGAAATGAGTGACCGCGCCGACGAGCAATCCATCGTTTCGTCAGGTCCCTTCGCCGGCAAATCGCTGCACGACCTCTGGACCAACCATCGGGAGGAGATCTTTGGAGACGACCTCACCGGAGACCGCTTCCCCCTTCTCATCAAGATTCTCGACGCCCGCGACGACCTTTCCATCCAGGTCCACCCTCCCGCGGAAGTCGCTGACGAGTTGGGAGGCGACCCTAAAACCGAGATGTGGTATATCGCCGATTGCGATCCCGGAGCCAAACTCTACATCGGCTTGAAGGATGGCTGCACACGCGACACGTTCGAGCGGTCCCTCGCCGAAGGAACAGTGGAAGAGCAAGTCCACGCCGTCAGCCCGCGAGCGGGCGAATCGATCTTCATTCCCTCCGGACGACTTCATGCGATCGGCGCTGGCTTTCTCATTTACGAGATTCAGCAAAATTCGGATACAACCTACCGGGTTTTTGATTGGAATCGCGTTGGGCTCGATGGCGACCCAAGAGACCTGCACATTGATGAATCGATGGCATCCATCGACTTTGATGATTTAGAGCCGGGAATGGATCAGCCGGATGGCGACACGCTCGCTTCGTGCGAGTATTTTTTCGTCACCCGTCACAACATTCCGGAGTCTCAAGAGCTCACGGTTCAAAATGATGCCTTTTCCATTATCACGGTGATTTCGGGGCAGATCTGCTCGGAAGCTGGGACGATTTTCAAAACCGGTGATTTTCTGATCCTGCCAAGAAATGCCGAACCTCTGATCGCTCAAACAGATTGCCAGGTTCTCCGAACGAGCCTTCCGCACAAGTAGGAGAACTTCAAAAATCGCCTTCCTGCTCCGTCGCATTCTGGCCTTTGCGGTGATGACCCCGGCGGTGATTACTCACATCGTCGAGTAGTTTCCCCGCTCCGTCGAAGAGACCGGATCCGAGTGGCGCATCAATGTCACTTTTGACGCCAACTATCCTTTTGAAGAATTGCGCGACGATCCCAAATCTCCACAACCGGAGAGCTCTTGGTTGGTCTCAATAAGCGAAGCTCAATATCAGGAACTTCGCGGGGGAGCAGAAAATTCCCGAGGCAAGCGATTTCATTTCACCAAGATGGCAGGGAAACACCCTTCACCATTTCCTTCCCGGATTTTGACTCCAGCCCGCCGCTATGAAGCAGGTTTGAAAAAAGGCCTATTTATATTAAGCGAGGATATTCTTGACGACCTTCACCCCGGGCTCTACCCCAGTCAGTCGCATATCCAGCCCCTGAAATTTGTAGGTGAATTTTTGATGATCAATTCCGAGTTGATGCAACATCGTGGCATGTAAGTCGTGGACTGTGACGACATCCTCGACCGCATTGTAGCCGAAATCATCCGTGGCACCATGGGTCACACCGCCTTTAATTCCACCTCCGGCCATCCAGAGGGAGAAGCCTTTGATATGATGGTCGCGCCCCGGATTCTTGCCACCTCCCTGTGACATCGGGGTACGTCCAAATTCCCCTCCCCAGATCACCAAGGTATCATCGAGCATACCACGTTGCTTCAAATCCTGCACGAGCGCCCAGCTCGCCCGATCAACCAGTTTGGCTGTTCCCGCCACGCCATTTTTAACGCCTCCATGGTGGTCCCAACCGCGGTGGTAAAGTTGAATAAATCGAACCCCTCGCTCGGCCAAGCGACGAGCCAGCAGACAATTGCTCGCAAAAGAACCATCGCCGGGCTTCGCACCATACATCTCGAGAGTCTCCTTGGACTCCCCTTTCAGGTCGACCAGCTCAGGGACACTGGCCTGCATGCGGAAGGCCATTTCATACTGGGAAATCTTGGTTGCGATCTCCGGATCATCGACGAGCCCGTTTCGAATCGAATTCAAACCGTTGACCGCGTCGATGACCTGACGTTGACCCGCACGGCCCACTCCTTTTGGATTTCCAACGTATAGGACCGGATCTCCTTTCGAGTGAAAGTGCACGCCCTGATACTTGCTTGGCAGGAATCCACTGTGCCATTGGCGCGAAGCAATCGGCTGACTCTGACCACCACCAACGGAGGTCAGGACAACAAACCCCGGAAGGTCTTTGGTCTCGCTGCCGAGACCATATTGAATCCACGAACCCATGCAGGGACGACCGGAAATCTGGGTTCCGGAATTCATGAAAGTGTGCGCGGGGTCGTGATTGATTTGCTTGGTCGTCATCGATCGGATGATCGCGATGTCATCAGCCATCTTCCCGATAAACGGGAGTTGCGAGGAAATCTCCTGGCCGGACTTCCCCTGCTTGATGAAATCCCACTGCGGGCCAAGGCATTTCAATGCCTTGCCTTGCAATTGTGCGATCGGTTGTCCCTTGGTGATCGACTCGGGCATGGCCTGCCCGTGCATCTTGGCGAGGGTCGGTTTGTAATCGAGAGTCTCCAGGTGTGATGGACCACCAGCCATGCAGAGGAAAATCACCCGCTTGGCCTTGGGATTCCCCGCCATCTTGATCTCATCCGGAATCCCCTCAGCAAAGAGTTGACGCTGGAAGGCAAGTGCCCCGATTCCCACCGTGGCTTGATTCAAAAAAGTTCGTCTGTTTGTGGTATCAATCATGGCGCCTAGAATCGTGAGGTTGTTTCGTAAGCATTTAAAATTACCCGCCCCACCTGCCCCCAGGCTGCCGCTTCATGCGCAGGAACACTCGTTTTCAACGGCCACTTTCCAGTTGAAAGGAAAGCGGTGGCCGCGTCGGGATCGCTTTCAAACTTCTTCAATTGCGACTGATAGACTTTCATCAACAAATCCAACTCTTCCCTGGTCCCCTCCCGTGAAAATGCCTCGGTCAGCCCCCATGCCATTTTTTCAGGAACAGTTCCTTGGTATTCCGCCATCCGCGTTCCAAAAACGCGGGCTGCTTCCACAAAGATAGGATCGTTCAACATGGCGAGGGCCTGTTGGGGAATATTGGAACGCGGACGCTCGGCCGTGCACTCCTCCCGACTCGGGGCGTCGAAGGCCACCATGGAGGGATGTGGAAAGGTCCGACACCAGAAGGTGTAGACCGAGCGGCGGTAAAGATCACCACCTTCACTCGCTTTCCAGGTCTTCTTCGGGAAATTTAAATGCTGCCAAAAGCCTGCCGGTTGATAGGGCTTCACGCTAGACCCTCCCATCTTTTCATCATTGAGGAGCCCGGCGATTTCGAGCGCTCCATCGCGGACGAATTCCGCTTCGACCCGCCAGCGGCCCTGACGGGCCAGCAGGTTATTGGCCGAGTCTTTCTCACGTAAAAATGAATTCACTTCGGACCGTTGGAGATAGGTCTGACTCGAGACAATCTTCTTCACCATCCGCTTCAAGTCCCAACCACCGTCCCGGAAATCAGACGCCAACCAATCGAGCAACCTGGGATGTGTCGGCATCTCACCCTGTCCCCCCAAATCGGTGACGTTCGGTGAAAGCCCGCGGCCAAAAAAGAGACGCCACACCCGGTTCATCGTCGAACGCGCCGTTAGCGGGTTGTCTTCATGCAAAATCCACTTTGCGAGATCGAGCCGATTTGCCCGCCCCTCCACTTTCCACATCTCCTTTTGTAGAAACTTTGGAACGGCGGGTTGCACCGCCTCCCCGGAATCATCCATCCAGTTTCCCCGCGGCAGAATCCGGGTCATCCGTGGCTGATCCAAAGCCTCGGAAACAAGCATCTTGCGCATCCCGCCTTCGATTTTCTTCAACTCATCCTCCATTGAGCTACGCTTCTCTTTTTGAGCGACGATTTCGGGAGCGATAGAAAGATAGTAGTTTTTCAGGAGGTCATTCTGTTTGGGTGTCCGTTTGGAAGCAGCGAATGCTTCGATCACATCGGCTGATGGCCCCAGTGGGTCTTCCAAACCGGCATGATCGGCAGCAGTAACCGACAGTGCAAATCGGGCGATACTGTGGGACACATGCTGTGATTGATAATGCAGGGTTACATCCAAAGCCTCGTTTCCTTTGAGTTCAATTGGCTTTTCGAGAATGAAGGCGGCTCGGCGGGTACCCTTTAGCCCTTCCGGCATGTGCGCTCCGACGGCCCAACCCGTCTTTTGGTTCCCATCGAAGGCAGCACTGGCTGGAAAACCATCCTGCTCCACATCTGCTCTGACGGAGACGATCTTGAGCTTCTTCCCGTCCTTCTTGATCTCAATCTCAGTGAGGACAAAATTTCCATTTCCCCGGGAGAAACCATTTTTCACGGGAAAACTTTCATGGGTAAGGGCATCGAGCTTGATCGCCGAAACCTTTCCAGGTGAGGTCACTTTCAGTAAGTAACTCGCAGTCGCCGCGATCTTTCCACCTTCGAGAACAGTTCCGTCATCCAGAACCTTGAGAGTCGTTCCCTCAGGAGTTTTGAAATCGCCAAAAGTCACCGGACGCCACACCGAATGTCCCAACTCAGCTTCGGCGAGCCACGCTTTCATGCCTGTGGAAATCTTCGCACGGAATGCAGGATCACCCTTCAAAAGCTTCTCAACCTGGCCATCCTCGATGGCTTTCTTGAGTTCGGCAATTCGGGACTCTTCCGCAGGTGATGGAACCAAGAGATTCGGCCGACGCTTTCCGATCCCGTTTTCGCGAATATCACTGAAGAAGGCGGCCATCGAATAGAAATCACGCGCGGTAAATGGATCGTATTTGTGATCATGACACTGGGCACATCCCAGCGTCGACCCTAGCCACACCTCCGAGATATTTCGCACACGGTCAGCGGCATAAATCGCGCGGTATTCCTTTTCCTGGGCTCCCCCTTCTTCGGTGGTTTGCAAAAGCCGATTGTAGCCCGAGGCCACCTTCTGTTCCAGGGTGGCATCGGGAAGCAGATCACCCGCCAATTGCTCGATGGTAAAATCAGTGAAGGGCTTGTTCTTGTTGAAGGCATTGACGACATAGTCGCGATAAGGAGTGACCTTCATCTCGTTGTCGCTGTGGTATCCAATGGTGTCGGCGTATCGGACCAGATCAAGCCACCACACCGCCATACGCTCGCCGTATTTCGGATCGGCCAGAAAACGATCCACCAAGCTGCCCCACGCATCGGGAGACTTGTCATTCAAAAACTCTTCCCGCTCCTGCGTTGAAGGCGGAATACCGCGCAAATCCCACGAAAGTCGGCGCAACAAAACCTCCCGCGAGGCAGGCTTGCTCCCCTGAATTCCGGCCTCGTCCCACTTGCGAGTCACAAAATGATCAATCTCTTTCCCCGCCGGAGCGTCCGCTTTTTTGATCGGCTCATATGCCCAGTGCTCCTGATACTCAGCGCCCTGTTCGATCCACTTTTTTAGCGTTTCTATCTCCCTCGGGCTCAAGGTCTTGTGAGACTCCGGAGGCGGCATCATTTCCTTTTTCTTGTTACTGGTGATTCTCAGAAAAAGTTCCGACTCCTTGACCTTGCCCGGGACCACCGCGGAATACCCGCCCAGATTTTCATAAGCACCCTCGGGCGTATCCAATCGCAAATCCGCCTCACGGGTCTCGGGATCGGTGCCATGGCAGAAGAAGCACTTGTCCGAAAGAATCGGCCGGACATCACGTTGAAAGTCCACCGCATCCTCCACCGCAGCGGCTACCCCCATCGATAACAATACAATACACGCGATCTTCACCACCATGTTACGGGATTTATACGGCAACTTCTCAAAAATGAGGGAAAAATCGCATCGTAATTTCAGCGGAAAACGCCGCGCCCCAAGAAGACCCTCCACCAACCACGTTCTCATGATGCCGTTGGGTTTATACCGCCGAGAGGCCTTTTTCTTGTTTCCAGATCTAGATAAGGATACCTGATTGGACCTTTTGACTAGGCTCAAAAACTCTCTGCTTCTTTTATCACTTGGATTTCAACTGGGGACGGCCTCTGATCTTCAACCCAGGGAGATCCAGGTTTCCGACCTAGCCGATCCCAACAACGCACAAGTTGGGGAATCCCGGACCACCCCGACCAATTTACAAAACGGAATCGCCCTCGCAGAACCAGGAGATGAAATCTGGCCTTCCTCCGGCACTTATTTGCCAACTTCAGGAAACCAACGATTTTGAATTCGGCGCGGTTCTGGATGATATCGAAGGCATTCAGCGAAATGCTACTCTTAACGGAAAAATTTCGGACGAGAAAACCGGCGGTCTGCTTCAGACATCATCCTCTCCCCGCTCCTGCCAACAGATTCCAAACCATCTGCTTCTCAAGAAAGCTCTCTTGAGCTAGACAACGTCCATCAAGATTAGCGACGCCATCTTCACTGCCATCGATTTTGAGTCCGCTGGCACCGCCAAAGGAAAAACCGATTCCCCAGTCCAAATCGGGCTCGCAACCTGGTCCGCGGAACAAGACATCCACGACCCGTTCGTCTCCTTCCTGCATTGTGATCAGGACATCACCTGGGCCGCCCGGAAAGTTCACGGTATTACCACCGAGGATCTCCGCGACGCCCCTTCCCTTCTCTCGCTGTGGCCCGTCCTGAAGAAGCAACTGGGTCGCGGCCCCATCGTCGCCCATGGACACGGAACCGAGAAACGATTCCTTCGTACCTTCCCCGGCCACTCCTTTGGACCCTGGGTCGATACCCTCCAACTCGCACGCGCTGCCTGGCCGGATAAAAAATCCCACTCTCTTGGCGACCTCTGCACTTCGCTGGGGTTGAACGATTTCGGTGAGCACGCACCTTCGAAAACCTGGCACGATGCCCTTTACGATTCGCTTGCCTCGCTCGCCCTTCTCAAGCACCTTGTTTCGCAACACAATCTTGGCGGCTTACCCGTCGAAGTTTTGCTCAAACCGGACACCTCCGTCTGGCACCGATCCCGTCATCAATGAATACCGTTCACGTCAATCTAGGTTCCCGGTCTTACGACATCCTCCTTGCTCCCGGTCTGCTCGCTGAAAGCGGCTCGCGCATTCAGGCCGCCGGTCTCAGCGGAATGGCCGCCATCATCACCGACAGCAATGTCGCCCCGCATTTTCTCGAACAAGTCAAAACCTCGCTCCTTGACCTGGGATACAATTTATCTTCCCACATCTTCCCTGCTGGCGAGGCCTCGAAATCGCTGACGGTGGTTGAGAGCCTAAGCCGCGAACTCATCCAGGCCGGGCACAATCGCTCCTCATTCGTCATAGCCCTTGGCGGAGGTGTTACCGGAGATCTTGCGGGCTTTGTCGCCTCCATTTTCTATCGCGGCGTCCCCTTCGTCCAAATCCCCACCACCATCGTCTCGCAAGTCGACTCGGCGGTCGGCGGGAAAACCGGTGTCAACGCACCCGAGGGAAAAAACCTCATTGGCGCTTTTCACCAACCCCGGTTGGTCCTCATCGACCCGGATACCCTCCTCACCCTACCCGGACGCGAATTCAGGGAAGGCTTCGCCGAAGTCATCAAACATGCCGCCATTCGTGATGAAGCGATGTTTACCGACCTCGAAGCGCTCGATCCTCTGAATCAGATGGTTCCCTGCGAATTGATCGCCCGCAACGTCGCCATCAAAGCCCGAGTGGTCGAAGAAGACGAACAGGAAACCTCCGGAACGCGCGCCCTCCTTAACTTCGGCCACACCATTGGCCATGGCATCGAGGCCTCGGTCCCTTATGGAGCCCTCCTTCATGGCGAAGCGATCTCGCTCGGGATCCGCGCCGCGCTGATGCTCTCGGAAAAGCATGCCGGTCTCGCTCCCGAAGCCAGCCAGCGCATTCTCGACCTTCTCACTCACTTCCAACTTCCACTCAAACTCAGCGACGACATCTCGACCGATCTCATCATCGAAAAACTAATGCGGGATAAAAAATTCTCCGGCGGAAAAAGAAATTTCGTCCTCCTCGACCGCCCGGGCAACGGCATCACCTGCAGCACCATCCCGACCGAGGCCATCGCCCCCACGATCAACTCCCTTCGCTCATGAACCTTCTCATCCACACCGGTGGAGTCTTCCAGACCAACGGCTATATTCTTGCAAACGATGATGGCACCTGCATCGTCGTCGACGCTCCCGCTGAAATTGCCGATTTTTTGGCTCAAAAATCTCTTACGCCCACCCATCTACTGCTCACCCACCAACACCTCGATCACATCGAGGATGCCGCGAAACTAAGGAACGCCGGAGCCAAGGTGGTGGCCTTTCAGGACTACGCACCAGAAATCATCATGGAAAAGCGACTCCAGGAAATGGGCCTCCCGGTGCAAGCAATCCCCTTTGAAGTGGACGAGGTCATCGGAGCCGGACCGACCTATAAGATCGCCGACCACACCTTCGAGATTACCCATGTGCCGGGGCACTCTCCGGACTCGATTTCCTTCTACCTGCCCGCGGAATCCTTCCTTTTTGCCGGGGATGCCTTATTTAACGGGAGCATTGGACGCACCGACCTCCCCGGAGGGAATCACGAGCAACTCCTCGACTCCATCCGACAAAACCTCTACTGTCTGTCCGACGAAACGGCAGTTTTGCCTGGCCACGGTCCCCGAACCAGCATTGGTCGGGAGAAACAAAGCAACCCATTTTGCCCCAACAGCTAAACGCCCCACACTATGACCCGACGCCTGATTCTATCCTTCCTTGCATTCGTCATGGTCACGCCAAGTGCTCTTGCGATGGGAAAACGCCCTGAAAAAAATCAACTCACCTTTCACCTGCAGGGACACGTCTCGGACGGGCCAAAAATGGTTTTTCCCATTCCAATGGGGAACAAAAAGCGCTTCTTCAGGAAAAGCCCGGTCACCTTCACCAAGGAAATCGTTTCCTTGAAACACTTCATGACAGAGGACGGCACCTACGGCGCAACCTTCTCTTTTGATAAAGCCGCGGCCGGACGAATCGCAGCCATCACCACCAGCAATCAAGACAAGTGGCTTGTCGCCATGCTCAACGGACGCCCGGTTGACGCCGTCTTCATCGACAAGCCGATTCGCGACGGAAGGCTCGTCGTTTGGCGCGGAATCAAACAGGTCGAGATCATCCGTTTTGAATACGCCATGCCCATCACCGGGGAAACCACCAAGCAGTGGAAAGAACGAATCAAAGGTCACGAAGAACAGCGTAAAGCTGCCAAGAAGGCGGCAATTGAAGCTCAAAAAGAACGGAACCGCCGCCGAAATAACTAACGATGAAATTGCTCGAGATCCTCCTGCTCCTTCCTCTGGCCCTGAAAGCCGCCGAACCGCTCAAGCTGGTTCTCCCCACTGACAACCGAGCCATTTTTGATGGTAAGCCCGAGGACTTCTACATGTATGTCCTCCGCTACTCCGGCGACAAGGCCTCCCAACACTGGACCGCCGGACAATACGGCTTTGTTCGTACCATTATTGACACCGAAAAAGAGGGCCCGATCGCCACGAAGTTTCACGAAGGTCTCGACATCAAGCCCACGAAACGGGATCGCAGCGGAAACCCTCTCGATGAAGTCCGCGCCATTGCGGACGGCGAAGTTGTTCACATCAACAATAACTCCGGGGGAAGCAGCTACGGTAAATATCTCGTCATCAAACACGACTGGGACTGCGGCCCTTTTTTCAGCCTTTATGCCCACCTTTCACGAGTGGATGTCTCGGTCGGAGACAAAGTGATTGGGGGCTTTCCGGTCGCCATCATGGGATACACCGGAGCCGGAATCAACCGCACCCGGGCCCACCTCCACCTGGAACTCTGCATGCTCTCAACTGAAAATTTCGCCGACTGGATCGGAGCGAAGACAGCCCACGGAATCTACGACGGACGGAACCTCATCGGAGTGGACGTTGCCTCCCTCTTTCTCGCCACCAAGGACAGCAACAACGTGACAATGCCCGGATTCCTTGCGAGCGCCTCGCCTTACTTCAAGGTCGCAATTCCCCGAAAAGATGAGCTGGAAATCGTCAAACGCTATCCCTGGCTCAAGGAGGGCGATCACAGCGCCGAGAGCCCGTCCCTCGAAATCGCCTTCACCGATTCAGGGATTCCACTTTCCGTTGTCCCCAGCCACCGCGAGGTGACGAAGGCTACCATCACCTTCGTTCGCACCACCCGGTCAAAACACGAATACTACACCCGGGGACGTCTCACCGGAACCGGTCGCAAGGCCAGTCTCACCCGAAACGGGCGTAAATTTGTGGCACTTTTCACCAACGAATACACAAAGCCAGACCCAACCCCTACCACCGAAGAATCCGATGACTCCTGAAGAAAAGCTGGCCTCGCTTTGCCTCGAACTCCCCGAAGTCGCCACTCCTCTTGGCTCTTATCTGAATGCCAGCCGTTCCGGAAACCTTCTCCACATTTCCGGAGGACTCCCTATAATGGGCGATGAGAAGTATCTTGGCAAAGTGCCGACCCAATGCAGTGTCGAGGACGCCAACAAGGCCGCCCGGCTAGCCGTCATTACTCGCCTCGCGGTCATCAAGTCGGAACTTGGTTCACTCGATCAGGTGGCCCGCGTTGTTTCGGTCTCCGGCTTTGTGAATGCCGCACCCGATTTCACCGACCATCCCCAGGTAGTCAACGGGGCCTCCGACCTTCTCGTGGAAGTCTTCGGTGAAATTGGAAAGCACTCCCGCACTGCCGTTGGCTGCTCCTCTTTGCCTCTCGGGGTTGCGGTTGAGGTGAGCCTCGTCGTTGAGGTGAAATCTTAATCTGTATGGAACTGCCCGAGCGCGTCACCCCTCCGTTTTCCCTGAACGAATTCACGGAAATTATTGACGTTCGCTCACCTGCCGAGTTCGAGATCGATCACATCCCCGGTGCCATCAATCTGCCGGTTTTAGATGATCGGGAACGTCACGAAGTTGGACTTCTTCACGCCCTTAACCCTTACAAGGCGCGGCGACTCGGAGCGACCTTGATCACGAAAAACATCCACCGTCACCTCGAAGGACCACTCGCCGAAACCGCCAGATCGTTCGCCCCGCTCGTCTACTGCTGGCGAGGCAATCTGCGATCCAGCTCAATGGCCCTGATCTTCCGGGCCATCGGCTGGAGGTCCCGCGTCCTGGAAGGAGGCTACAAGGCCTGGCGAAAATTCCTCATTTCCGATCTTGATCCACTCATCGGTGCCGGCAAACCCGAGCTCATTATTCTCGGGGGAATGACCGGATGCGGAAAAACCCGCCTGCTTCATGAACTGCATCGCCAGGGAGCCCAAATTCTGGACCTCGAGGGACTCGCCAACCACAAAGGATCAATCCTGGGCAATGCTCCCGACAGTCCGCAGCCAGGTCAAAAGCGCTTTGAGTCGCAACTTTGGGAAGCATTCCAAAGGTTCGATCCCGAGAGACCTGTTTTCACCGAGGCCGAGTCCAATCGCATTGGCCGCCTGCAATGCCCACCGCCTTTGTGGAAACGACTGAGTGAAGGAAAAGTCATCCTGATTGACCTCCCCCTTCACGAACGGGGTAAATTACTTGCGCGCGAATACGAACACTTCATCTTAAATCCCCAATCGCTCAAGGACACACTGGACGGTTTGCGAAGACTGCGCGGGCATGAGCAGGTTGACGAATGGCACCGCCACATTGATGCCCGTGATTGGCCGGTCTTTCTCGAGTCAATTCTCTTGAAGCACTATGATCTTTGCTACCGGCAACCCGGGTCAGAGGACTCGATTTATGCCGAACCCTCTGCCACGGTTTCGATTCCAAGTGCTACCGACAGCGACTACGCAATCGCGGCAGCCGATCTGATCGCCAAGCACTCGTGATTGACGCCCATAACCACCTTCAAGATCCGCGATTTCTCGGCAAACAAGGCGAGATCATCGAAGCCATGCAGACTGCCGGTATCACCGGCTGCGTGGTGAATGGAACCTCGGAAGCCGATTGGCCGGATGTCGCCCGGTTGGCCGGCCAATTCCCCGATTTCGTTCGCCCGGCATTCGGACTCCATCCCTGGAAGGTCAGCGATCGTTCATCCCGCTGGCTCAAGATTCTTCAAGGCTATCTCGATCAATTCCCGAATGCCTCACTCGGAGAATGTGGACTGGATCGTTGGATGGAATCACCCAACCTTGATGAGCAACACGAGGTTTTCCGAGAGCAGATGAATCTTGCCCTTTCGCTGAACCGTCCCGCGACCATTCATTGCTTGAGAGCCTGGGGCCCCTTAATGTCCGAGCTTCGGAATTTCCCACGACTCCCCCGCTTTCTCCTCCACTCATTTGGAGGCTCACTGGAAATCGCGGGAGAAGCAGCCAGATTGGGGGCTTACTTTTCGTTTTCAGGTTACTTTCTTCAGCCCCGCAAAGCCAAAACTCGTGAAGTCTTTGCGTGCCTCCCGCTTGAAAGGGTCCTTGTTGAAACCGACGCTCCGGACATGCCCCTCCCTTGTCCGGAGTTCGAATTTAACAAAGTCAATCATCCGGCCAACCTCGCAAGAATCTCCCGCGAATTGTCGAAAATCAGCAAGACCGATCCGAAGGTCTTCACCGCGAATACCCGGGCCTTTTTGGGGGATTAGTCTGCCCAAAAAAGGGCGCGGTTTCCCGCACCCTTAGAAAATTGAATGAGCCGATGGCTTAGTGAGAGCGACAGAATTCCTCGAAACGGCTGATCCCCTCGTTAAGAACATCCAAAGTGGTGCAATAGCTGATGCGCACTCCCATATCGCGACCGAAAGCAACACCGGGAACGGCAGCCACCTTGTAACGGGTAAGAAGCTTGTCACAAAGATTCACCGACTTGAGACCAAGATCAGTGCAGTTCACAAAGAAGTAGAACGCTCCTTTTGGCTCAACCACACTCACGTTCGGAATGGCATTTAGGCGGCCGAGCATGAACTGGCGGCGCACATCGTATTCACCACGGAGATTTTCGATAAACGGAGCTGAAGCCTCGTCGGTGAGAGCAGCAAGCGCACCATACTGGGCGAAGGTGGTTGCGTTCGAACTTGTGTGACCCTGAATGGTTGAGAGAGCCTTCGCGATTGCCTCGGGAGCAGCGGTGTAACCAATACGCCAGCCGGTCATCGAGTGTGACTTGGAGAATCCGTTCACGGTGATGGTGAGATTATAGGCGTCCTCGTTGACGGAAGCCACGCTGACGTGCTTCTCCTCGCCATAGACCAAGTGCTCATAAATTTCGTCGGCAAGGATGATAATATCCTCGTAGGAAGCGACCTCGACAATGCTCTCGATTTCCTCACGGCTATAAACCGAGCCAGTCGGATTGCCCGGAGTGTTCAAGATGATCATCTTGGTCCGAGGCGACATGGCCTCCTCGAATTCGTCGGCCGTAATCTTCCATTTGTTGCTCTCCTTGGTCTCCACCATGACGGGGACACCGCCAGCCAATTTGACCATTTCGGGGTAGCTCACCCAGTATGGAGAAGGGATGATCACCTCATCACCTTCTTCGACAACCGCCAGAATGGCATTGAAGCAAGCTTGCTTGGCACCGGAAGTAACGCAAATCTGGCTCGGTTCGTAGTCGACCTGATTTTGAGTCCTAAGCTTGCTTGAGATCGCCTCACGCAGCTCGGGAATACCAGCGGCGGGAGTGTATTTAGTTTTACCTTCGGCAAGAGCAGTGTAGGAGGCCTGCTTGATGAAATCGGGGGTGTCACAATCCGGCTCACCACCGGCAAGTCCATAAACTTCTTCACCTGCGGCCCGAAGTGCTTTGGCCTGATTGGTAACGGAGAGGGTCAGCGAGGGAGTCACTGAAGTTACGCGATTTGAGAGACTTTCCATGATGTTATGTAGATAAGTAATACCCCGGAACCGGGGAAAAACATCTATGGTGGCGATCGTCGCGTTCCTCCCCGGGGAGCGGGTGATTTCTGCACCTGAGGCGCCGTCCATGCAAGGCAAATGAGTATTGTCCGTGGATTTTTTTCCCCACGCCCCGACTCAGCCCATCACGAAGCGTCAAAGCTCGCCGTCACCCACTTTCCGATTGTTTTGTCCGAGACCCGCTGGAACCCACAATTCTCGGCCGTATCCAGGACCTCCTGCCATTGCTCGGCAAGGATTCCCGATAAAATCAAGCGCCCCTTACTTTCAATCCATTTCGTTATTAAGGGAAGAGCTTCGATCAAGACCGTCGAAAAGAGGTTTGCAGCCACCACTTGAAATCGTTGCGAGTTCTCCCACTCGAAGACATCAGCCTCAAAGATCTCAATATCAGTGATGTTGTTTCGCTCCATATTCAAAGCCGCCACCTCAACGGCCTTGCCATCGAAATCGAAGGCCTTGACCTCACCCGCTCCCAGAAGCTTGCCTGCCATTGCCAAAACTCCGCTTCCGGTTCCCAGATCCAGAAAGGTCCAGCCGGGGGGAATATCCGTTGAGTGGTCCACCAGCAATCTCAAACAGGTCGCAGTTGTCGGGTGGTCGCCAGTTCCAAAAGCCATCTCCGGAGGAACCACGATCACCATTTTGTCAGGGTAGGTTCCTTCCGGCACCTCAACCTGCGAAATGACGAAACGATCCCGGATCATCAAGGGCTCTGTTTTGGGAGCGCTCATCGCGACCCAATTACGGGATTTCAACTCACGAACCGATCCTCCAAATTGCTCCTGAATCTCGAGCGCTTCTTTTTCGTCTTCGCAATAGACCTCCACCCGGACCGTCTTCCCCCCTTTAATTTCGCTAATGACTGAGTTTGGATTCCCGTAAAATCGTTCCTCCCAGGCGTCCGTCCATTTTACGGCAGACAATTTTGACCAAACCCACATTATGATGACTTAGCCTCCACGGCAAAGCGCATCAAGCCTTAAGAAACTGACTGACAATATGTTCGTGTTCGAAAGCCGGTGGAATGGACTGACTTGGCGCGATATATCCCTCCCAATTTTCGAGCTTCAAACGATCCCGCGGATTACCTCGCAGCTCAATCCGCCGCTTTCGTTCAACTTCGTCGCAAGTCACAAAGATCACGCGAACCGAGGTTTGAAACCGCTCTGAGAGTTCGCCCCGCCAGCCGGGGTTTCGAATTTCAGAGGTGAAGGGCCCGACAAGAATGACATCGATGTGAGGCAGATTCTCTGCCGCGCTTGCGAAAAGACAGTCGTAAACGGGGTCCCGGAAAGCAGCCCGATAGTCCTGAGAGTCACGGTCGTCGGGATCGAGGCCACCCAGCACCATCCCGGCACGCACCACCGGTTCGGTAACGGTATCACTGTCCAGCAGACAAGCCCCCTTCTCATCGGCAAGCTTCTTTCCGTAGGTGCTTTTACCGGCTCCGGCGGGACCACAAATGATCCAGAGATCGCCCATCAATACTTTCCAACTGTCCCGGCATCAACTTCCTGGACAAATTTTGCGATCGTCTCCCAGGCATGGGCTTTGCCCGCTTTCGCGTCGTAAGCTTCATCGGAACCTTCAAGCTTCATGGCGTAACCAAAGTGGTGTTGATACAGCTTTTTCCCATCAACCTCGGTTTTCAGTGAGAAAGCCGGATGCTTTTCATAAACGTCAGCCCAGGCCTCACGAACTTCCTTCCAGTATTGCCCGGTCTTCTTCCAAGTCGTCTCCGCTGCCATCAACGATGGCTCGCTGATTCTCTCATAACGATTCACGCCCAGCTCCTGTCCAACAATCGTGATTTCCCCTTGGTCGCCCAGAGCCACTTTTTGGTTCTGCTGGGTGTGCACCCAACCGTTTGCGGTGATCGTCAATTCGTGCACGCCTTGTAAGACCTGGTAATCACTCCGGACCGAAAACTCCCGCCGTGGAAGGGGCCGCCAGCAGGATTCACTCCGCCAGCTTGACATGCCACCGGAATGAACCCACTCGCCCACCACTTCGTAGCGTGGTGAGTCATCGACTTGAAAAACCGATTGCGTCCACTTCCCTTTTACCTTCCGGGGCCTCAACTGTTCACCGGCCCACGTGGAGTTGCCACGGAATGTCTTGAGCTCGTTATCCTCATAGCTCCAATCCTGCCGCCAGTGTTTCATCACCATCGGCCCCATCTCCTTGCCCTCCTCATCTTTGAAATACATCACGAGAGTGTGCTGCAGACTGATGAACTCCTCCTCGGAAGCGAGAACCTGAACGTGCTCAGTTCCCCACGAAAAATAAGGTTTGGGCGGCTGGTAACCCTTGCTGAAACCCATGGTCTCGATGAAATCAAAACTGACTCGATAGCTCCCGGCCAAGGCCAGGATGGCCCGGCGATCTTTTTCAACCTTGGAGTCTACCTCCTTTTGCAACTTCTCCCAAGCGGCGGAAGGCTTCTCATCCAGCACAACTTCCGTGCCGCGACTTGTTCCTCCGCGAGGCTGCATTTTTTCAACCTCGGTGAAGGGCCAAGCAAAGACATGACCGCGCACCACCTGCTCTTCCGTCTTCCCCTCATCCTGCCCCTGAGCCAAAAGCCCAAGAGCTACAGTGACCAAAATTGCTTGTTTCATAAGGGTATCATTTATGATTTTTGCCGAATTGCAACCGACCAAACCCTCTATGATTGCAAGATCCTCCCCATCCATGCCAAAACCTTGCTGCGATACTCTCCGTCATTCATCCAGAGTGCACGGGTATGAGAGCCATTCGGAATCCGGTAGATCGTCTTGGGTTCCTTCGCCTTCTTGAAGAGGATCTCGCCCTGGGTAAAAGGCACCGTGGCATCCTTTGTTCCATGGGCGATCAATACCGGAATCGGGGAAATTTTCTCCACCAGATCCCGTGGCGACAACTCGTCGGTCACAAGTTCAGCTCCCGCTTTCCCGGCAAACCGTGTCGCATGTCCTTATACGAAGCGAATCCGGCATAACAAATCACTCCCCGCACACCCGGAATCATTTTTTCACCCAATGCCGCCAGAGACTTCGCCCCACCCAAGCTATGTCCAAAAGAGATGATGCGCTTTCCATCCACATCTTCGCGTGATTTCACATAGTTAATCGCCGCCCGCGCGTCCTGCACCAATCCCTCCCGGGTAATTACGCCCTCTGATTTCCCGTAGCCCCGGTAGTCGTAAAGAAGCACCTGATACCCGGCCCGGGCCATCCAACCAACAAAACCGATATGATAACCAACGGATCCTGCATTCCCATGATGAAAAACGACCGTTCCATTTGGCCCCACCTGCTCAAGAGGCTGGAAAAACCAACCATGAAGCTTGGTTCCGTCCCCGGACTTAAAAGTGACATTCTCAAAGCGATGCCCAAAATCGGACGGGATATCTGGAGCGGTTTTTGTCGGATAGTAAAATAGGCGATTCACCCCGTTCTTACCCAACATCTTCTCGGCAAAAGCAGCGAGGCTCGACTTCTCAGGAGCAGGCTTCGTCTCGTCCGCACAAAGCGACGCAAACAGTAAAATTGCAATCAGGTAGCGGGCCATCTCAACTGAAGATAAACCCAATTCCCCAGGAAATCCATAACGGCATAGTCACCAGGGCCACAATCGAAGTTGCGATCACACCCTGCACCGCCACCCCCGGACTTCCCCCGTAATGACGCGCCACAATAATAGGGCTGACCGCAGCCGGCATAGAAGCCTGCACCAACAGGACCTGTTTCAATTCTGGAATCAGCGGCAACCACTTTGCCGCGGCCAAAAAAACCACAGGCATCGCTACGATCCTCACCAAAAGCGAACCAGTCGCCACCTTCTTCGAAAGTCGTTCTTTTCCGATCAAGTCGTACATCGTCGCACCGATCAAAACGAGCCCCATGGGGAAAGCGCAGACCCCCAGCCACGAAATCATCTGGCGCACCCCCGCCCCCACAATCCCGCCGCGAGACTCCTCAAAAAACTGCCATGCTCCCGTCACCGAAAGAAAAACACCCAACACTACCGAAACTGTCGGCCCATTCACGAGGAGCCTGGGATTGCCAAAAACCGACCCCGTCATAATCATCACACCGACCATCCAGATCGCGATCTCCACTCCAAGACTATGGATGAAGAGCACCCCGTATACCTGCTCGTTGCCATTCATCGCGACAAAGAGCGCTCCCAAGAGAGGGATTGCAATATAACCGTAATTTTGAGTCCCCACCGCAACACAAAATGTCCTCCGTCCACTCCCGGGCTGCAATCCCAGGCCAATCCCGGTAAAATAGGCCACCACCATTCCCAGAATGACCAACCCAAATCCCAACCCCACACCCCACGCCAGAACGTCAAACTGTCGCACCAAATCATTCCCCAGGGTCTTATCCAGAATCAAGCAGGGATAGAGGCAATGAATGACCATCTTGAGCATCCCCTTTTCCATTTCCGGAGTCACCACCTTAAGAGCACGAAGAAACCAGCCAACTCCCACCAGAAGGTAGACCGGAAGAATCGCTTGCAGGATGATCGAAAATTCCACGCCCCTTGTTTGTATCGCTCAAGCTTAATCTGCAAGCAGTATGAAGAGGGCTTGCCTCACGATAAAGAACATGACAGTCTCAGGCAGCGCTCACAGAGCGTGGAAATGCGGGGCTGTAGCTCAGTTGGTTAGAGCAGAGGACTCATAATCCTTTGGTCCAGGGTTCAAGTCCCTGCGGCCCTACTTCTTTTTTCCTTAGATCCTTTCATTGCAGGACGGACGGTTAACTTGGGACCAAGGTTCATAGGTTTCAGGAGGTCCAAGAAAGTCTCTATCCCCTTTTAAACAAGGGTTTTGTAATTCATCGAACTTCCGAGAACTTCCTTGTTTGCTAGCAAATTGCTTGCAACGATCACTCCATGGCAGCTCTTTATCGCAAGAAAGACCGCACCGAAAAAGCTCTCTCTAACTGATATTGCTTCTTTCGAGCCATAGATCGTAATGGGAATGTTAGACAAGTTCATCGCTCCACAAGAGAGGCGACTAAAGGACGTGCTCAAAAGAAGGCTCAAGACCTCGAAGAGGCATTCAAAAATGACCAAGGATCAGCCGATGCAAAAAGCCGTGGTATTTTAGGCGTCCTCCAAGAGGCCGGCGATCTGGCTCTCAAAGGACAACTGAATCATCTCTCAGGAAGGCGATTCCTGAATCAGATTCTAAAAATCTCCGAAGGTGTTGAAATGGAGCAGTATTCATTCACGCGCTGGTCTGAGGTCTGGCTCCAAGAGAAATCAAACTCGGTCGAGCCTGCCACGGTGGCCTTTTACAAGACCGCTCTGAAGCGTTTTAGATTATATCTTGGAACGAGAGCCGAAGACAACCTAGATAAGCTGAGGCATGAAGATATCATAGGCTATCGGACCTACCTTAAAGATGACGAGATGCTTGCGGACAAATCGATCAACCACCTAATCAAAGGACTTCGTGCCTGTCTCTCTTCAGCAAAAAAGCGCAATCTTCTAGAACTAGACCCGACAGAAAATATTCAGAAACTCCAAGAGCGGAACTCTGTCACTCGAAAGCCTTTCAAACCTGAACAGATAGAAGCGCTCTTTACTGTGACACAAGATGAAGACTGGCGTGGCATGATGCTGGTTGCACTCTACACAAAGCTTAGAATTACCGACGTCGCTAATCTCGTTTCGGATAATGTTAACCTCAAAGAGAAGATCATCGTGGTAACACCGAGGAAGACGAAAGATAAACGGACTAACTTAGTGATTCCAAGACATGCTGAGCTTCAGAATTATTTTAACAACTCTCCGCCCTCTCCATTTGGACAGACCCCTCTATTTCAAAGCCTAGCAAAGATAAGCACCGGAGGGCGTAAAGGCCTCTCTGCGAGCTTTAAGAAAATAATGTTTAAAGCCGAAATCGATCCGCTGATGATCCGCCGCAAGGGAGATGGAGCAGCTAGAGACAACTCTGAGCTGGGATTCCACAGCTTCCGGCACACCTTCATTACCTCATTAACAAATGCTGGTGTTCGAGAGGAAATACGTAAGAAGCTCTCAAGACACAGCGATCATGGAGATGTCCACGCAAGGTATACTCACCACGACTTAATCATACTCCGAGAAGCCATCGACAAGCTTCCGAGCTTATCTGGTTTAAATGGCAACACCAGGAAGCAACGGACCCCTTAAGCCAGCTTCAAGCTCCCTCCCCGACATCTAAAGCTCACCCACCCCTCCGGGGGAAATCGCGGCGGACGCTCTATGTAATGCGGTGAGAGATTTTTTTGTCCCTAATATGGGTGTTTCTTAGATCTCTTCGGTCACGCACAAAAACAATCATGGTGCTTCTTCACGCACCCGAATGAATACTTTCTCATTCAAGTCAGATAGCTGGTGGATTTCCACTCTTCCACTTCCAACGATCTCACCCTCTCTGCTCGTCCAGGTCTGAAGGTCACTTGATTCTTCAATGTGGTAAGTTCTTCCCGATCGGGTCGCAAAGCTCACTTGATAGGATTCAAAGCTTCCATCGAGATTGTATGTCGTGGAAAGAGTGGTCTCAAAGACCGGAACACTTTCGGCTCCTGTCGGCTTATAGTTGAGGGTCACTTCGTCTCCGTCATTCCATCCATCACCATCACTATCTGCCTGGTCTGGCTTTGTCCTGAAGTAGTTCTGTTCGTCTCGATCAAGCAGGCCATCACCGTCTCGATCAAAGGCTGCCTCTTCATGGGTATCACTCACAATCAATTGCCCTTCTTGCAGTAACACCTGAGACACCGAAACCGCCGACTCTTCCACCGCTTCGTTAAACTCAAGCTCAACGAGAACCTGGTCACCCGCAATCCCAGAAGCACTCGCAAGCGCAATCTTTAACTC
>JAURPJ010000050.1 GCA_030835305.1 Verrucomicrobiota bacterium
ACCACCACCTCAACTACGCGGGTTTCATCCACCTTGCCTGCGTAAAAATCCTGCTCCAACATTTATGAGATGACTTCTAGTATATTTCATCTGATTAATGAATAACTTTCCATCTTTTAACTTGTTAAATTTTGGTCAGTAAGTTTAAATAAAGTATGGTTTCACCTGAAGAGTTGGAATTAGAGCTACGTCGAGAGGGAAAAGAACATTGCCTTTATTGTGGTGAAAACCTTCGCGGGTCAATGATCTCAACGATGGATTTTAAAAGGATAATCGATGGAGTCCAAATGCCCGTGTGCCTTAAATGCAAGATACGTCGGGATCGTCAAAAGCTTTTTCTAATCGTTGCTATTGCGGTCGTAGGGGTGGGTCTCTTGGCCTTTTTCATTTTCAATTAAATTCACAGCCCCCGCAATTGTAGCATTTACCCCCCCCACCCCCGCGGCCACAAACAGACGCGCGGCAGATGAGTCGTGTCGTTAACCCACGATCTCGAACAACCGGCCCCCTTCGCAGGAGTCCGTTTTCATTAGTTCGGGAATCAGAGTGGATTACCGTCCGCCAGTTCTTCAAAAACCCATAGTTTTGAGCGGTTCCGGTTTTCACCGGCGCAGTCTATATTTAACGCAGTCTATATTTAAATATCAAATTGGGTCCTACCCGTCTCAACCTCTTTCATGAATGCCTTCAGAGACTAAATTTTCCTCAATCTGAGGAGGTTTGCGTCGATATTACATCAAAAGGAGCTCGCACGTGCTGCCGGTTTGCAAGTGCGGGTGGCAAAAGGTCCATTTGTGGCAGTCAGGTTCACCATCGGCTCTCACTATTTCGCAGAACGCCAGTTCAAGTTAGCCTTCTTTTGCGATCTCTGTGAAGTCAGATGGCAACTCTTCCTTCATGGTCTTTGGATGACATATTTGAGCTATCTGGTGGTAAAGACCGACCCTTGGTTAACCTGATTTATGATTTACAGAGGGAAATCGTAACTCTTGCAGTAGTCCGACACCTGAACTGAAAAACAGTAGCGAAAAGTTTACCAAACTTTACCACGAAATGGGCGGAATAGGCCATTTCCGGCCGAAACTGAACTCCTGCATCAAAATTAAAAAGTCCGCCGAAATCCCATTAACATCAGGATTTAATGATGTTAAGGAGTGGCAGGCCCGCAGGGAGTCGAACCCCGATCTATGGTACCGGAAACCATTGTTCTATCCATTGAACTACAGGCCCTCCCAGGAGAGATCGGAGGCTAGTCGAGCGTGATGCGAAGTCAAAGCGCAAATTTACCTGATGATCAACCTTGTGAAATTCCGGATCTGCATGAAACTGCAGGATGCATAAGCGGGAGGGAATGTCAGGTCGCTTGAAGGCCGCGATGAGAGAGGCGGGTCGGGCCGATCTGTCGTCGATGTTTCGGTTGGCTTACGTGAGCGAAGCCTCGGATTGCTTTGGGCCGGATGATTTGAGCGAGATTGCGCGTAAGTCAGCCGAGCGAAACTCGGAGGCGGATATCACCGGTCTTTTAATTATGGACGGGGGAAAGATTCTGCAGGTGCTCGAGGGTGAGAAAAACTCGGTAGAAAGCCTGTTCGCGAAAATTTCGGGAGATCCTCGTCATACCGGTGTTCGTCAGGTTTCGGGGAGCGAACAGGGGACTCGTTTCCTCTGGTGCTGGAGTCTGGTTAGCGGTGCTGGTTCGACTGCTCCTGAATCGCTCATGCAGGAATTCCACGCCATGCATGCAAGAATGTCGGCGGCTGAGGGGCTTGCAGATATTACCGAAGAGGAAGTTGAGCTTCTCAAGGTGATCGCACTTTTTCGTTCGGTTCCCCTGTAGCTTTATTTGCCGATGAGCACAGGAAGTTCCGTTTCAAACGCTCTTCCCCAAGGGCAGATTAATCAAGATAATCTGGTAGTCAGGAATTTTTAATTTAAATGATGGAGTGGACCTTGGAGAGGGAGAGCGTTATGGCAAATAGGGCGTGGAAAAGGGCGCCAGTGCGGCGAATTCCGCTTGAGATGGGGAGTTAATTTCATTGTGAAAGACTTCGTCAAATTTTTGTAAAAAGTCAGAGAAGATGAAAGAAATATTTGGACCACGACGTTTATTATTTTTTTATGGCCAAGTTAGAAATCGCAGGCAATGTTTCGCCGCAATGCTAGCCACTGAAACGGAAAACCGGATCATTTTACCCACTCGTCGCAACTTCCTTGCGGCCACTGCAGCAGCCGCGACCGGCCTCGTTGCCACGACCCAAACCTCGCACGGATTCTTATTTCGGCAGTCGCCACCGCTCGATCTAAGCTCTCTTCCGAAGTCTTGGGTTTCGCGGCAGGGTGAGAAGCAGATTCAGAGCTACGCCAAATATCTGAAAGGACTTCGCTTGCAGTATGTCAGCCCTATTCAGATCATTAAGGCCCACGCCAAGATCAAGGGAAGTCTCTGGAATAGCCTTCCTCCACGTAACATGTGGAGATCGATGGGAGGAACTTTAAAGGCTGCTGACCGTGTCGCCGCGACCATAGGGCAACCGGTGAAAGAGGTGACCTCGGCGTACCGCAGCCCCGCCTACAACAGGCGCTGTCTGGGTGCCAATTCCCGTTCATGGCACATGCAGAACTTTGCGCTCGATTTGAAGTTCAACGCGTCACCAAATACGGTGGCCCGTGCTGCCCGAGCCGTCCGCTCTAAGGGTTTCTTCAAAGGGGGTATCGGTCGCTACTCCAGCTTTACCCACATCGATACCCGCGGTCAGAACATGGACTGGTAGAAGCAGCTTGCTATAACTGATGCAAAAAGACCACTTGAATGAAGCTGGTCTTTTTTCGTTCAGCGGGGAATGGCTTTAGAAGATAAGATTTCCTTTATTCGCCGGCTTCGACAGCCCGGGCGCAACGGAGGATTTCCTTTTCGCCAAGGTACGGGCCGAGGATTTGGAGGCCGACTGGCTTCCCGTCGATGGGCTCAAGAGGGACCGAGATTCCGCAGTTGCCGGCGAGGTTTGCCGAAATGGTAAAGATGTCGGCGAGGTAGTGCTTGAGCGGATCGCCGATGGCGTCGCTCATTTTAGGCGCGGTTTCTGGGGCGACGGGAGTGAGGATGGCGTCGACTTTTTCGAAAGCCTGCTCAAAATCGCGTCGGATCAAGGTACGGACTTTTTGGGCGCGGAGGTAGTAGGCGTCGTAGTATCCCGAGGAGAGAACGTAGGTCCCCAGAATAATTCGGCGTTTGACTTCGGGACCGAACCCGGCTTCGCGACTATCTTTGTAAAGTGAGAGCATGTCTTCGGGATTCTCGGTGCGATTTCCGTAGCGGACTCCGTCGAAGCGGGAAAGATTTGAAGAGGCTTCGGCTGGGGCTATGATGTAATAAGTTGCGACGGCATACTCGGTGTGAGGGAGCGAGATTTCCACGATCTCAGCTCCCTGGGATTCAAGATTTTTAGCGGCTGCTTCCACGCGCTCGCGGACCTGTGGTGAAATTCCATCGGTGAAATATTCCTTGGGCAGTCCCAGCTTCATTCCGGCGACTCCTTGATCGAGGCCCTCGGTATAGTCGGGCACCGGCTCGTGCAGCGAGGTGGAATCGCGCGGGTCTTCTCCGGCGATGGCATTGAGCAAAAGTGCTGAATCTCGGACCGTGTGGGTGAGTGGGCCGATTTGGTCCAGCGAAGATCCGAAGGCGACGAGACCAAATCGAGAGACTCTCCCGTAGGAGGGTTTTAAGCCCACCACTCCGCAGTGGCTGGCCGGTTGCCGGATTGAACCTCCGGTATCGGAGCCAAGGGTGGCCGGGATGAGTTGGCCGGCCACGGCTGCCGCGGATCCGCCCGAGGATCCGCCGGGGATGTGACCGGGGGCGGATGGATTGTGGGTCGTTTGGATTCCCGAGTTTTCGGTAGATGATCCCATCGCGAATTCATCGAGATTGGTTCGCCCAAATGGAATGGCGCCGGCAGCCTTGAGTCTGGCAATGGCAGTGGCGTCGTAGGGGGCTGTGTAAGCTCCCTTGAGAAACTTGGAGGCACAGGTGCAAGGTTGACCTTCGACGTTGATGTTGTCCTTGATCCCGATGGGGAGCCCACCAAGAGGGAGTGACAAATCGGCTTGATCAGCTGCGGAGAGAGCTGATTCCGGGTCAAAGGAGAGAAAAGCGCCGATCTCCTGATCTCGTGATGAAATTTGATCGATCACGTCCTGGACAATATCACGGGAAGTAATTTCCCTGGCGACAAGCTTTTGCCGCAGGGAGCTGAGGGGTGAGGAGGCTAGAGACATGTTGGGAAAAGCTTAGGCGTCGACGACCTTGGGAACCCGAAGTTGGCCATTGGAATGGTCTGGGGTGTTTTGAAGAAATCCTTCCGCGGGCAGACTGGGAACCGGCTCGTCTCTGCGGACGCGATTCGACATTTCGATGGGGTGGGCGCTGGGCTCAACTCCCTTAACATCCACTTCGCCGAGCTTCTCGATGTAGCCCACGATATCTTCGAGCTGCGTACTGTAGCGGGCCACCTCCTCGTCGCTCAGATTGATCCGGGCGAGGTTTGCGACATAGCGGACATCAATGTGGGGCTCAGCCATGGGCGGAGGATGTACCGGAGAGGCGGGAGTGGCAATTGGTTTTGGATTGAATCGCGGAATCGACTTGCGGCCTGGGTGCGGAGAGTTGATCGCGAATGCGGAATACCGGGTGTTTGAGAAAGTAGGCGGCGTGGAGAGGGGGTAACGGGCGATGGTGAACTCGCCGTGTTCCAGTATCGAGGGGCGCGACCTAACGGAGCGAAACTCAAGCGTCTGAGATCGTATGAACCGGGTGCTCTATGAGTCGGCCAAGGAAAGATTGAAAAAACCTAAGAGAGGACGCCGTTGCGCACCAGCTCGCTGTAAATCCACCAGCAGAGAGACGCGGTGGCGGCGAGAAGCAGGACGAAGAGAACCGTATTTTTGGTCCGGTAGCGTCGTTCGTTGATGAGCTGGCCCCGGGTCATTTGGGCGTAAAATCGTTTTTCGCGTTGGCGTTGCTCGCGATCGTCAGGGGCCGGAATGGTAGTGCGTTCCCGCTCTTTTTGCTCAAGGAGCTTCAGAGGGGCATTTTCAATAAGGGCCTCATATTTTTCAATCTCCGAGTCCAAAACAGAAAGCTCGTCGAGAGAGGGAGGGCCAGGTTGGCGCTTCATTTTTCGAAAGAACATGGCTTTATCGGTTTATTTGAAGAGGTAGATGAGCAGGGCGATGGAGCCCAGAACGATGACAGGGAGATTGAAGGCCAGCCCATTGCGAAGCATGGTCTGGAAGTCGCCTTGGGTCGAGATCCCACGGACAGATCCCGAAGGGCCACCGAAGATGCTGCTCTTGCGGGTTCCGGCGAAGTAGGAGACCGCTTGCTCGAACTCTTCGTCGGCCTTGTCGAGAATGACGAGGGCTTTCTGGAGCTCGGTGCTGAGGGATTCTTTGGGCCAGGCCTCGGGATTCAAGGACTCGATTCGGTTGAGTTGATTGACGAAGGCAGCCCGGGTTTGATCGAGGTCGTCAATTTCCTGTTTTGATTCGAAAAGCTCACGCTCAATGGTAGTGATGGCGGTGGCAAATTTTTCAGTCAGGTCGAGCTGACCGTTTAGAAATTCTTGCTTACGCTGGTTTAGATCCTGTAGAGCAACTTTCTGCCGCTCGAGTTCTGCCCGTTGGGTCTGAAGCATTTCGAGCTGGGTCTGGGCATCTGCCAATTTACCTTCAAAGTCCTCGGTAAAAGCGGCTTTTTCAGCGGAAATTTCCATCTGGGTTTCGCGAACTTTGATGTGCTGTTTTCGGTCGAGGGCGGTAGGCATGGGGCTTGAATGCTAGAAATTACGCTTAAGCACTACCATATGGAGATCGACCGGACGAGAATTTAATTAAGGAAAGTTAGATTTCCTTGGCCGCTGATATCTCAGGCCCTTCTTCGTCCTTAAAGGGCTTGGCATACCACCGCCATAGTGGTCGGAAGAGTGCCTTGAGATCCTCTAGCGCCAGATAGGCGGTCGGGATGAGGAACAAAGTGATGATGGTGGCAAAGAGAATTCCGAAACCCAGTGAAACTGCCATCGGTTTCAGAAATTGCGCGTGGATGGCCCGGTCGAACATTAGAGGCATGAGGCCGGCAAAGGTGGTGATTGAAGTAAGGAAGATGGGGCGGAAACGTCGTACGCCGGAGATCCGGACAGCTTCGTGGAGGTCCATGCCCTCGCGTCTCTTTTGGTTGATGAAGTCGACAAGAACTAGTGAATCGTTCACGACAACTCCGGTCAGGGCCATGATGCCGAAGATCGAGAGGTAGGATGGGGTGATGTCGAGCAGGATGTGCCCGGCGTAGGCTCCAATCACCCCGAAAGGCACCGCGAGAAGAACGATAAAGGGCTGGAGGAGGGATTTGAAAGGAATCGCGAGAAGTCCGTAGAGGGTCAGAATCAAGAGTCCATAAAGCCAATTGTATCGGCTGTTGGTCTCCCTTTGCTCTTTGATATAGCCGGCCCAAATCCAACTGAGATCCGAGCTTTTGGCGACGATTTCGGAAATTTGGGGGCTGAGCCTTTCGGCCATTTCCATAATTTTGACTTCCTGGTTTTTCGGTTGCGCATTGATGTAGGAAACCTGAGCACCGTTGAGGCTTTCGATGGTTCCCGGTGCCTCTTGGAGGCTGGCGGTTGCCACAGTTGAGAAGGGGATGATCGATCCATTTGGTGCCTGGATGGTGAGATTCTCAAAAGTGAACATTGATTCCCGTTTTTCCTTGGGGAGTCGAACCATGACACGGATTTCTTCGCCATCACGCTGGAGGCGCTGGGCTTCCTCTCCATAAAATGCCTGGCGAATTTGCTGGGCGAGCGCTCTCTGTGTGATTCCCAACTCAAGTGCCCTTGGCTTCAGGGTGATTGCGAACTCCTCGCGCTGGCGTTGGTTGTCTGCATGAGCTCCCTGGATGCCCTCTTGCGCTTCAAACAAGAGTTCGATTTCTTCGGCGATCGCACGCTTTTCTTCACTGTCTTCCCCCCGGAGTTCCACACTTAGGCTGTTGAGTTCCTCCTGACCCCGGCTCCGGCTTCCCCATTCGCCGGAGACTCTGAGGTAACGAACGTTTTCAATGTCACCAATTTTTTCCTCCCATATCTTTGCGATTTCAGCGTTGGTTGGGCCAGGTTCGCTTCGCTCGCTCGGAGGCATGATTTCAAGGGACGCAAATCCTTGCTCGGGATCACCCGCGCCACCCCAGCGCGAGGCTCCGGTGCTGGTCATAATATTGCGAACGAGGGATTCTCCGGTGCCTGGATCGATCAATTCTCTTTTCATCTCCTCAGCGCAAGCTGCGATGTGAGAGATCTGACTGTTGGTCTCCTCAAACGGGGTGTTGTCGATCATGCTGAGGTAGGCAGAAATTCGATAACGCTCGACTTTGGGCATATCGACGAATCCAATTTTTCCACTTGTGTGGTAGCCGAATCCGGCCATGGCGAGGGCAAAAAAAAGAGCGATCGTGGTGTAGCGGTATTTCGAGGCAAGAGCTAGAACCGGGCGGTAGAATTTCTCGATTGCTCGCTCCAAGGAATCTGCCACCCATTTTTGGAAACGGGCGAAGGCGCCCAATTTCCGGCGGTTTGTGCTGAGGTGCTTGAGGTGCGAGGGAAGAATGAGTTTTGACTCGATGAGCGAGAAGACCAGGACCGAGGCGACAATGGGGGGGATTTGACTGGTCCAGGCCGACCAAAAGCCCGGGAAGTAGGACAGAGGGATAAAGGCTACGATGGTGGTAATGGCCCCGAAGGTGACCGGGGTTGCAACCTCCTTCGTTCCAATGACGGCGGCGTCGAGCGGCGTGAGGTTTTCCCTGAGTTTCGTGTAGATATTTTCCCCGGTCACGATGGCGTCGTCCACAACAATTCCGAGGACGATGAT
>JAURPJ010000051.1 GCA_030835305.1 Verrucomicrobiota bacterium
AATTTTACCCACCTGCAGGTTTTCGATGAAGGCGGAGAGCTCTTCCGGTGGATCTGCCTGCGTGAAGAATTCGGACTGCCTGACTTCGTAGTTTTCATCCTTTGCAAGCTCTTCGAAATCTTCGCCGAAGTTGTCGAGGAGCTTTTGGTAGAAATCGTTCACCTCTTGACCCAGAGGTTCGACAGCTTCCTTTTTTTCGGCGCCGTTAAGTTGTTCTTTGGCCGTTTTGGGCTTCGGTGGTGTGACAGGCTTGGTTGGGGCTGGAGTCGGCAGGGTGGTGAGAGGATTGGATCCCGTTTCCGTGGCAGTGGCGTCCTCCAATGCTTTATCGAGGCCTGAACCAAGGTCTCCAGCGGCTAGGTCTCCTTCAGTAGAGGGTGAGTCTGGAACGGGGGGAGTTGAATCAACAGGTGCCGGAGTTGGCGTTGGAGCAGGTTCACCCGGGTCGCCCGGGTCTCCCTGCGATCCGTCGGTTGCAGGATTGGTGGTCTCGGGCTCTGCGCTTTCGGCAGGGGGAGTCGTTTCGGATACAGGTTCTTCGGCAGGGGTGGTTGTAGCTCCTGTTTCGCCGGGTGTTTCGGTTTCGGTAGGCTTTGGAGTTTCGGCAGGAGCCTCGGCTTCGTTTGACTTGCGGGCAGCCTCTTCGGCCTTCTTTTTAATTTCCTCGGCCTTCCTCTTGGCTTCTTCGACCTTTTTGTTGCGCTCGGCCTCTTTTTCTGCGGCGTCGGCTTTGGCTTTTTTTGATTTTTCGAGGGCGGCATCCCAATCGGGCTCGATCAAAACGTAGCTGATCTTGCGGAGTTCGTCGGAATTGTAGTTCCCTTTATTTTCCTCAAAATAGGCCTTGAGTTCCTCGTCCGTTGGTTTGACTTTTCCTTCGTAACTACCGGTTTCGAGGGTGATTTTCGACCCGGTGATTTCCTGCTTCTGGATCTCGAAGAGCGCGGTCTCGGTACTCATTTCGGTGGAGATACCACCACCGAGGATTTTGGAAAGATTCTGCGCGGTCAGGAGATCTCGAATATACTCGTTGAATCCGCGATTTCCACCGATGCTGCTGACCCGGTCCTTGATGAACTTGGAATAGGCTTCCTGGTCAGGATTTCCTTCCGGATCGACGAAGAGGACATTTTCGACAAATTTTTCCACTTCTTCATTGCTTGGGGTGACTCCAAAGTTGACACCGGTTTTGCGGACATTGATCCGATTGGCGATGAAGCGTTCTGGCTCGGCAAGAGAAGGCTGGAGGTAGCTTGCCATGATGCGGACCAAAAACGAGGGGGTCTTTGGGAGCTGACTTTCGATGAGGGTGTCACCGAGGTAATGGCTTGCAAGCAACTGGGAGTCCCTCGGGATTTCGAAGGCATCTGGAAGGAGACTGGGCAGCTGCATTAAAGCCCGCTGACGATCGAACTCCTTCTTTGAAATCGAATGGTCTGCGACCTCCATCACTGGCTTGCCGGTAAATGCTTTGGAGATCCCTCCGTCGAGGAAGACAAGTCCGACGAAGAGAAGGACCAGAACGACGATCATAAGACCGGTGTATTTGCGGATATTTTCAATCATGGCTGAGAGTTTGCAGGGAGCGGAAACGAAATCCGCTTCAGAAAGAGGGAGAGTTAAGGTGGAATCTTGCCCATGGGCAAGTCTGATAGAGTGATTTTCGCACAAGTTTTGGACGAGGGGAAATTCTGATTTTTGCTGGTATAGCCATGTCAAAAGAATTCCGTTCCCTGAGAATCATGTTTCGTTTTTTTGAGGGTGAGTTAGTATCTCAAGTATGATTTTGGTGATGCGATGGATTTGTTTGACGGGAGCGGCTCTTGTGGCAGCGGCCGTAGGTGGCGAGAAAGAGGGGAAGCCAAATCGGCTGGCCAAGGAAAAGTCTCCTTATTTGCTCCAGCATGCCCACAATCCGGTCGATTGGTATCCCTGGGGTGAGGAGGCTTTTGAGAAGGCCCGTAAGGAAAATAAGTTAATCCTCCTCAGTGTGGGGTATTCGACCTGTCATTGGTGTCACGTGATGGAACGTGAATCGTTTGAAAATAAAGAGATTGCGGCGTTTTTGAACAAAAATTTTGTTTCGATTAAGTTAGACCGGGAGGAGCGGCCGGATGTCGATCAAGTTTATATGACCGCATTTCAGGCAATGACCCAGCAATCTGGGGGATGGCCTCTCAACATGTTTCTCACGCCCGACCTCAAACCCTTGACAGGTGGAACGTATTTTCCTCCGGAGGATCGGGATGGTCAGCCCGGATTTTCAACAGTTCTCAAACAGATTTACAATGTCTGGGAGACCAAACGGGAAGAAGTCTTAAAACAATCGGTCGAGATGCACGGGCAAATGGAATCTTATTTTCAAAGCCTTCATTCGAAGGGCGGGGCCGAAGGTACGCTGAGCAAAGAGTTGGTTGATCAGTCGATTCCGAGGATTTTAGCGCAAATTGACCCTGTCTGGGGGGGCTTGGGGACCGAGATGAAGTTTCCACAGGTCAGTGTGTTTCGTTTTCTGCTTCAATCAGGCGATCCGAAGGCAGTTGAGGCGGTTCTTAAGACCTGTCGTCACATGATGAGCGGTGGGATCCACGATCATGTCATGGGTGGATTCCATCGTTATGCCGTGGATCGCGAGTGGTTGGTTCCTCACTTCGAGAAGATGCTCTATGATCAGGCCCAGCTAATGGAGTTATATTTGGATGCCTGGCAGATGACGGGCGAAGAGGGATTTCGAGATGTGGTGAGGGGTATTGCCAACTACGTGCTGCGCGATCTCACTCACCCCGAGGGTGGATTTTATTGCGCGCAGGATGCGCAGAGCGAAGGCAAGGAGGGGAAGTGCTTTTGTTGGACGCAAAAGGAATTGTCTACGCTATTGACCGCTGATGAGATGAAGGTGACCCAGCAGGTTCTCGGGGTGAGCGAAAAGGGGAATTTCATCGATCCCAGTGACCCCGAACCTCTTGCCAATCAGAATGTTCTCTATTTTAAGAAGCCGCGGGAGAGCCTGAGCGAGGATGAGCAAAAATCGATGGCTTCCATCTTCAAGAAGCTTGCCAAGGTTCGCTCGGAAAGAGTCCCGCCAGCAACTGATGACAAAATTTTGGCCTCGTGGAATGGGCTTATGATTGGAGCCATGGCCCGGACGGGAAGAGTTTTGAATGAGCCCAAATACTTGAAGGCTGCACGAAAAGCGCACGATTTTATTAAAAACAGGCTTTGGGACGAAAAGTCAAGACGTCTGGGGCACCGGTGGCGCGAAGGGGATCGGGACGATTCAGCGCAGGCGCAGAGCTACCTTTTGTTTCTGGCCGGCACAAGAAAGCTTTATGAGGCGACACTGCAAAAGAAGGATTTGGAATTGGCACTGAAGTTAGCGGGGAGTGCAGTGGAGCTTTTCTATGATGACAAGAACGGCGGGTTTTATCAGGGTGAGAAACGAGCCGATCTTGTGCTACGTCTGAAAGGGCAATTCGATGGGGCCATTCCAACCGAGAGTGCGATCGCGGCGAGGGAGTTTGGGATTTTGGCACAGGTGACCGGACGTGATGACTTCAGGGACATTTCGGAATCAACGATTCGATCTTATTTGGGGCTGATTAAGGAGTCTCCTTCGGGGATGGGAGAGATGCTGATGAGTTTGCGGTTTTCTCTTGATAAGCCCGGTCGACTGGTGATTGCCGGTGAAAAAGGGCGAGAGGCAATGCTCGTGGCGGCTACGAAAACCTTTGACCCTAATCGCATTATTTTGGGGAACCAAGGGCCGGTGAGTGAGTTTACCGCTGGTTTGGAAGCGACCGAGGGTATGGCGACCTCATTTTACTGTGTGGGTCAGACCTGCCAGCTCCCGGTGGTGAAGCCGGCAGAGCTTTCAGCCCTCTTGATCAGGCTGAGCGAAGAGTCAAAATAACTAGCTCGGGTCGGCAGGCGAATCGGACCCGGAGTCCGACGGTGCCGATTCCACGTCCCACAAAAAGTTGGGAGTGGTCTTTTTCAAAATGGCCGTAGATGTAGTTTCGACCGAACCTCACCTTGGCCGGGGCGTAACCGATCAGGGGCAAGCGGCATTGACCTCCGTGGGTGTGGCCGGAGAGTTGGAGATCAAGCGGTTTGGCCGACCGAAGATCGTCGAAGAAATCGGGCTCATGCACAAGCGAGACAACCGGGGTGTCTTTCCGGTGGCCGTTCCAGGCAAGGTTTGGTGCGGGATGCCCCCCCCAGACCGAGTCCAGACCGTTGATAAAAATGTGTTCCCCCTTTATGTTGATATTGGTTCCGGTATTTTGAAGGTAAGATATCCCAACGCCTTCAATTTCCTTTTTAATATTGCTGACGCTACAGTGCCAGCGGTCGTGATTTCCGGGGCTGGCAAAGACGCCGTGAGTAGCGGAGATTCCTTTGAGAGCCTTGGCAAATTCGGAGAGGGAAGAGGGATCATTGATGACAAAATCTCCGGTCACCGTGATGAGATCAGGTCTTTCAGCTTTCACTGCATCTCGAAGTTTGGCGACCAATTCATCATCGAGTCCCGGTCGATAGTGGACGTCTGTGATTTGCGCGATTCGAAATCCATCGAGCGATTTCGGCCACCGAGTAAGGATGAAATTCTTTCGGGTCACAGAGAGTAAGTCAGGCTCGATCTTTGCAGCCCAGATGGCGCTGCCCCCCCCAATCCCGGCGAGGCCTATTGCGGAACGGCGGGTGATTCTTTGAAGATTGAATTTGGGACTGTTGCTCGACATCAAGAAGAAGATTCTCCATCATGAAGCGTGTGAGTGAGTCCAGATTGTCTATTCCCGAATACGCCATGGCATTGGCAGAGGTCGCGAGTTTGCGATCAGAGGATCCTTTTCGTAAAGTGGGAGCGGCAGCTCTCGATGGGGATAACCGGGTGATTGCGACTGCTTACAATGGTCTGGCCCCGGGTTTTGAGGCTCCTCAGGGTTTTTGGGATGATCGGGACAGTCGCCAAAAATTTATGCTGCACGCCGAGGTAAACCTTTGCAGCCTTTTTAAGCGCGGGGAAGCCAAGCTAGTTGCCACGACGACCATGCCTTGCACTTCGTGTATGCAAACGCTTTGTGCATACGGGATTAAGGAGATCTACTTCCGCGAAGTTTACAAAGAGTCTGATGCTCCCGCTATTGCAAAGGTCTACGGGATCAAACTGGAGCAAATTCCAGCCCGGTAGCGGGGTTCACTCTATTCTCCGTCATCGCCGGTTGGAAGACCGCTTTTAACTTCGAGATCGCCACCATAAAAGCTCTTGATGTAGCCAAATTCGATCAGGGTGTCCTGCCAGGGGGCCAAAAGCGCTCCGTCCCCAGTACGGAATATTCGACCAGCCCGTGCGAGCCAGGTTTCGGCCCCGGCTCCGTTATCGGCGGCATACTCAAGGGCTGCTTTTCCATAGTAGAAGAGCGGGGAGTCATCGAGGAAATCTGTTTCGGCAACGATGGCTTTGGCTCCGCTCAGGTCTCCAGTTTTAATTTTACAGAGGAGAATCTTGAACTTAATCAGAGGAGTCATCGTGCTGGTTGACTTGTTGTCGCCAGCCTTCTCAAGAAGTTGTTCGAGGATCATCAACGATTTCTCGTAATTTTTTGTGACGAATTCAATTTCCGCGATATTAAAGCGAACATTGAAGTTTTCCGGACTGGCATTCAAGGCTTTGGCAAAGCACCTGCGGGCCTTGTCGAAAGCGCGAAACTCAACGTAGCAAGCTCCCTTGAGAGTTAGCGAAGATGGATTTTTTGCATAAATGGCCTCGAGTTCTGCCACCGCCTCAAGGCATTCGAAAATCCGTTTTTGCTGAAAAAGGTAGTTGGCCCGCCGAAAGGCATTGGCGTAAGCGGCCGCTTCTTCCTCGGACAAGCCTTCGAGATCGATTACGTATGGCGGTTTTTTCTCCTCTTTGGGCGCGTCTGACTCAGGAGTAGGCTGATCCTGGGCTGTTACCAGCAAGGTGGTGGCGAGGAGTGAAGTGATAAGTTTTCTCATGAACTAGGGTTGTTGAGTGGTTTCTTATGAAATGAAACTGAATTGGGCAAGTCAGCGGAACGAAGAATAGAGATCTTTTTCGGAAATGTATTTTGAGACATTTTTATGAAGCCAGCGGGCTTTTCGGCTTACTTTAAGATCTTTTCTAATCTCACTGGCCGAAGAGGGATGGTTTCCTTCGATGAAATGGGCACTGTATCCTTCGCGTGGCTCCGGTTGCCGGGATCGCCCGACCACGATGAATTCAACATCGTGTGCTAGGGTTTTGACATTTTTCCAGCGCGGCAGGCTTTCCCATTGATCGAAACCAACGAGGAGAAAGAGGCGGGTGGAGTATTCAAAAATCCCCTTAAAATGCCGAACTGTTTCCCAAGTAAAAGAGGGTGAGGGCCTTTGCAATTCAAAGTCACTGACTTTCGCCCATGGGAGATCTTCGGTGGCCAGCTCAAGCATTCTAAGCCGATCGAGATCTTCCGCGCCGGGAGCGTCCGACTTATGGGGTGAACGACGGCAGGGGATAAAGATGACCCGATCAAGATCCAGTTGATCGAAGGCTTTTTGAGCAATTTCCAGATGTCCGTCGTGGACTGGATCGAAAGTTCCTCCAAAAAAAGCGATTTTCCGGACCTTCTTCATTCGTGTGAGTGGTAAGTCACTCGGGGATGGTCCGTTCAATATTGATTTGTCCAAGATGCCCCGACTGCCTCGCGCGGAATTGATTCATTTTCATGAGCTCGAGGAGGGCAAGAAAAGTGACGATGACTTCGACTTTCGAGGTGGCTTTTTCGAAAAGGCTTTGCAGCGACAGCGATTGCCCGGGCTCGATCGTGTTGATTAGAAACTCGATTTTGTCGCTGACGGTGTAGCGATCGTCTACGATATCTCCAAAATCTCTGGCTTCGTCGAAGCGCTTAAGAACGTTTTGGAAAGCACGGATCAGGTCAAAGATTGAGGCCTCGGCAAGAGGCACCGGTTCATCGTCGTCAGGTTTGGAGTCTTTAAGAGGAGTATGGGCGAAAATTTGTTCCTGCTCGATTTCGCGGCGATGGAGAAAGCCTGCCGCGTCTTTGAATTTCTTGTATTCGATCAATTGACGGATCAGCTCCCAGCGGGGATCGTCTTCCTCGGCGTCTTCTTCGGGCGGTTGCTCTCGCTTGGGCAAAAGGGTCCGGCTCTTAATATACATGAGGTTTGCCGCCATGGAGATAAACTCGGATGCGAGATCGATATTGAGGAGTTTGAAGGTTTCGATGTAATCCAGATATTGGGTGGTGACTCGCTCGAGTGAGATATCGTAGATGTCCACCTCATCTTTTTTGATAAGATATAGTAGAAGATCGAGAGGGCCCTCGAAGATTTCCAGACTGACCTTGTAATCTGCGGATTCCACGAGGGGAGGAATACCGCTTGAAGACCATTTCTGCGAGGGAAATACCACGGTAGAGAGTGATTATTTGGGGTGGTAATTTCCCGGTTTCACGAGTAGCGTTCGATCTGTGGAAGACCCTGTCGATCAGCAGCGCCTCAATGAGTATGAAAACAGGGTGTCCGATTGGATTGGTCGCCAAGGTATTTTATTTCAAATTCGATATGCCTGGACAGTAGGTTCGGGGTCGATATTCAGGCATGTGGGTGAGGCTACCATTAAACTGCTGCTATTGTTGATTGTCCTTGGAGTCTGCGCCTTCTTCGGTCTGAAGCGATACTTTGGGAGCCCCGGATATCAGGATAAAATTGCAGCCCAGATCACCGATGCAATGGGGGCTGAGGAGATTGAAGCCAGTGGGTTTTCCCGGAATGTTAATTCAGGCGAGTTCCATCGTCTTGAAGTTAAGGGAGGCGCGAAAAGTTTTTTCTACGAAGCGAATTTCGCGGGTTTCAGCGGAGTGTTTTCTTATTTGACGGGCGTGACCGAGTTGTGGCGCCCTTCGACCGTCCGGATGCAGAAGGCCGATGTTAGGCTGAAAGCGGGAGGAGATCAGGAAGAAATGGAACTTGGCTTTGCCTCGGTCATAGAAAGTCTGAATGGGAATGGAATTTCCCAAATTAGGATTGATGATTGTTCCTTTGATTGGGGCTACTCCAAGTTGACCTTCGGCGAAGTGCGTAACACCAGTTTTAAAGCCACTCTTCAGCGGGGGGGCTGGGAGGTCGAGTTGTCCGGCGGAACGTTCCAGCAGAATTGGTTGGGGCCCCTCGAGATTGAGTCGGCGGCTCTGAGAATTGATGAGAAGGGCATCGAGGTTGATTCTTTGAAGCTCCGGATGGATCAAGGCAGTGTGACTCTGGGAGGCCGGATCTCGGGGCCTGCCAATATGCCAACCTTTGATTTGTCGGGCCGGTTCGCCTTTCTTCCGCTTGAAAATTTCGTAAGGATTCATGGGATAAGTACCCGCGAATATCTTGAGGGCCGGATTTCGGGTGATCTGGCGATTAGCGGATCAAGTAACCGGCGGGTCGAACTTTCAGGACTGGTGAAGTTGGCTGAAAATGACAGAATCACGGTCCGGGAGCGTTGGTCTCTCCTTCGAGCCTTGTCAATGTCGATTCCTGACAGTTATGGTACTTATTTGCGAGTCGATTTTGATCAGGGCGGATTTGCTTTTTCAACCGGTGGCGGGGGAATGAAAGTTGATCGAATCAATCTTACCGCTGGCAAAAAAGCCCGCCTAATGGGGGGATTTGAGACCCGTTTACCTACGCAAGCGGAAGCCGCAACGGCTCTCGGGATCGAGTTAACAGAAAATTTTTCGCTTGATTATACCGATTCTTCGGCGGCCCAGCAGCTCGAGAATGACCGGATGAGAATCGACTCTCTTGATGATGATGATGGCTTCGGCGTCGATATTGATAAATCGTTGGCGGACGGAAAGCTCCGTGTAGACGAGTCAAAACTGAGTGGTAAGGATCTGGAAGAACTCCGAATGAAGCGAGAGATGGAGATTCATCGAATCACCGGGCAGCTCAAGGTGGCAGTTCCTGCTGGCGCTTTTGACACCAGTGAAGCTTTGCTCAAGCTCTATCCAAAGGATGAGGAAGGATGGCGATGGATTCCAGTTAAACTTGCTGATGCAAACTTCATGACCATCAGTGACCAGGCCACGGAACTCCTTCTCAGACAGGCCAAGGTTCGGGCAAGTGGTCCGGAAGAAGAGAACTAGAAGGTGAGCGCGGTTGCGATCTCGCGGGTCGCGCTGCTTTTATTTAACGTGTAAAGATGAAGTCCGGAGACATTATCATCAATGAGTTCCTGACATTGCTCGATGGCATGGTCGATACCGGCCTGCCTGATTGCGGCCGCATCGTCTCCCGCGTCGTAGAGCCGCTTTAATAGTTGTGCCGGGAACCGGCTGCCAGCTGCCAGGTCGGCCATCCGCTTCATGCTTGAAATTGTCGTAATCGGCATAATTCCAGCGACGATGGGAAGGTTGATGCCAGCCAATTCACACCTTTCGCGATAATCAAAGAAATCGTGATTATCAAAAAAAAGCTGGGTGCAGATGTAGTCGGCACCTTGGTCCACCTTGGATTTAAAATACTCCATTTCCGTGAGCCGGTTTTGGGTTCCCGGATGGCCTTCTGGAAAGCCAGCCACTCCGATCTCAAATTCATGGGAGTGGTCTTTGATGAAAGCGACCAAATCCGCCGCAAATTGAAAATCATCAGCCCCCCGATCATAGTCCGGTCGGCCGCGGGGCGGATCACCACGGAGTGCTAGGATCGTTCCGACCTGATCTTCGCTATACTGACAGAGAATATCCGACATCTCCTCTCGGGTATGCCCAATGCAGGTGAGGTGGGGAATGGTGGGAACGTTTGTATCTCGAATAATTCTTTGCACCACTTCCCGGGTTCGTTCCCGGGTCGTTCCACCTGCTCCGTAAGTTACGCTGACAAAAGCAGGATCAAGTTTTCCCAGCTCGGTGACTGTCTCCAAAAGGTCGCTTGATCCCTTGTCGTTTTTCGGCGGGAAAAATTCGAAGGAAAGGGTGGGGCGCGACGCACGCAGAGACGAGAGAATGGCCATGGGCGAACTCTAGATTCTTCAGGAATGAGGTCGACGCAAAAGAGACGATTTTTCTGCAACTTTGATCGATTTTCGTGGTTTACTCTCACAGCAAGCACCCCGTGAAAGTTCATACATCCATCTTCCTGCTGACATCCTTGTTCTCCAGCGCAATTCCCCAGGAAAAGGCGGGCGGTGAGCCCAAGCAGAAAGGAAAGCGCCCGGATCTGGCTCGTGCTGCCGATTTTTTCAAGCAACTTGATTTGGATTCCGACGGCAGGATTTCCAGGGATGAATTCGCCAAAGGAAAACGTGTTGCCCAACTTCCCGTGGAAGATCGCACCAAGCTTTTCGATCGGCTTGATAAAAATGATGACGGGTTCCTCACCGGGCGCGAACTCAGCCCGGCTCCGCGTGATCGGCACGGACAGTTCCTGGAGAAAGCCGATAAAGATAAGGATGGTCGGGTGAGTCGCGAAGAGTTTATTGCAAATCCACCCTTTGCCCAGGCGGACCCGGAGAGATTAAACAAGATGTTTGATCGTATGGATCGAAATTCAGATGGCTTTTTGGATGGCAAAGATCACGGCCCCGGGGGAGGGCGGAAGCGGCCTCCAAGAATAGACTTTGGGAAATGGGATCTCGACAAGGATGGTGCCATTAGTTGGGAGGAGTTTCAAAAATCCCCCGCAATCCGTCACTTCACTGATAAAGAGCGGCGCCAGCAGTTCGATAAAATTGATGTGGACGACGATGGGAAATTAACGGCCGGGGAATTTAAGAAGTTATTCGAAAAACGATTCCAGCGGAAGCCGCGTCGTCCGGAGCCTAAAAAATAACTTCGAACCAGAGCCCTCCGTAAAAAATATCGTCGGCATCCTGATCATCGATCAGGAAGCTCGATCCAATAAAAGGAGTGAAGGCGATTTGGTCGGAGAGAGCGTAGGTGTAGGTCAGTCTGGTGTGGAAGTCATTGAGTCCGTTGCGCTCGAGATAGTCAGAGACGTAACTGACTCCCGCATTCATGGTAATGAATGACTTGTCGGAAATGACCTGACTCCATTCCAACTCGCTGTTGAGGTAGACCCCTTCCACTCCGAGGTCAAAGTTCAACTCGTTTCGCCAACGCCAGTCGTCGTTGATGATATAAGATGTGTAGAATCCCAGGTCGAAACCACCCCGAAGGATACTCTCGTTTCGGTCCCGATAGGTGAAGGAAGTCCCGGCGGTGAAGTTCTCGTTAAACTTGTGGCTCAGTTCGAGGTAACTTGTGGTTTCATTAAAATCACCGTCACTTTCGGAGAGGTGGGCAAGTCCCAGGTGAAGCGAGGTTTCATTCGAAAGTGTCACTTCGGCTTCCAGTTGAAAGTCGAGTGTGGACTCTGCGAGTTGGAATCCACGATGGACATAATCGGTTCGCAGGCCGGTCACGGCCTCAATTCCTAGTGGGATTTCCGTGTCCACCTCAGCTGGGACCGTCGAACTACCGGCACAAAAAATCCCGCCGAGAAACGCCACATATTTCATAGCGGGACTGTGCGGGATTGCTTGGAGACGGTCAACTTTACTCTTCCTTTGGTTTCTCGACATACGTCGACTTGATCCGAAGGTCGCGCAGGGCAACTGCGGTCGCCGTGCCGGGGCTGGAGGTCATGATCTCGGCTCCTTTGTTGTTCTTTGGGAAGGCGATCACCTCGCGAATCGAATCTTCCTTGCAGGCGAGCATGACGACCCTGTCGAGTCCCAGGGCGATACCGCCGTGAGGGGGCGCGCCGAACTTGAAAGCTTCAAGGATGTGCGCAAATTCCGTATTTGCTTCCTCCTCCGTGATACCAAGAGCTTTGAACATCGAGCTTTGCAGGTCCGATTCGTGAATTCGAATCGAGCCGCCACCGAGCTCGTATCCATTGAGAACGACGTCATAAGCTTGCGCTCGGAGACCATCGAGTTCTCCATTGCGGAGCTTCTCCTCGTCTTCTTTGAGAGGGCGGGTAAAGGGGTGGTGAACGGCAACGTAGCGACCTTCTTCTTCATCAAAAGCGAGAAGGGGGAACTCGGTGACCCAGAGAAAATCAAGATCTTCATTTCCTTCGAGAAGGTTTTGGTAATCTGCGACCTCCAGGCGAATTCTGCCTAGGACATCGCAGGCAGGCTCCCACTTGTCGGCTGCGAAAAGAATCAAATCTCCTGGCTCGATGTTCAGCTTGGTGCGAAGAGCTTCGACCTCCCCATCACTCATACGCTTCACAAAAGGCGAACGCCAGGTCGAGCGATCAGTGTCGCGTGCCTGAATATAAGCGAGTCCTTTCGCCCCCGCTTCCTGGGCGAGCTTGGTGAGTTTGTCGACTTGGCCCACTGAGATGTTTGCGAAGCCTTTTGCGTTGATCGCCTTTACCACGCCGCCGCTGGCAACAGTGCCTGAAAAGACGCGGAACTCGCAGTCCTTAAGCTCTTCGGTAAGGTCGACCATCTCCATGCCAATTCGCCTTTCCGGCTTATCGGAACCATAGCGGTCCATCGCCTCGTGCCAGGTCAGGCGCTCGAAGGGCGTTGGAACTTCCACACCACGCGCTTGCTCAAACATCGAAGAGAGCATCCCTTCAATCAGCCCGATAATGTCGTCCTGATCGACAAAAGAGGCCTCGATATCAATCTGCGAAAATTCAGGCTGACGGTCGGCGCGCAGATCCTCGTCGCGGAAACAGCGGGCGATTTGGAAGTATTTTTCGATCCCTGCGACCATTAGCATTTGTTTGTATTGCTGGGGGGCCTGTGGGAGGGCGTAAAATTTGCCGGGGTTAATGCGGCTTGGCACGAGAAAGTCACGAGCTCCTTCGGGAGTCGCCTTGGAAAGAATGGGGGTCTCGACTTCGATGAAGCCATCGTCGGAAAGATAATCGCGAGCCGCCTTGGTGATGATGTGGCGCTGGCGGAGATTGTTGGTCAGGCGCGGACGACGAAGATCAAGGTAGCGATGCTTGAGGCGGAGGTCTTCGTTCGAGAGCTCTTTATCGAGCTGGAAGGGAAGGACCTCGGCCTTGTTCACGATCTTCAATACGGCGGCAGCCACCTCGACTTCGCCGGTTTCAAGGTTGTCGTTTTTGGTGTCGACGTCATCAGTCTTCAGGCGTTCCTCGACCTTGCCGGTGACTTGCACCACGTCCTCAGAGCGGAGCTTGTGGGAAAGTTCGGCGGCCTCGGGCGAAATCTCCGAGCGGAAAACGCACTGGGTGATGCCTTCACGGTCACGCAGGTCGATGAAGATCACGCCACCTTGGTCGCGCACGGTATTCACCCAACCTATTAGGGTGACGGTTTCTCCGATGTGTCCGGGGCGTATTTCGTTACAGTGGTGTGTTCTCATTGATTCAGATATTTGGAGATTGTTTCGACGATGGTATCGTCGGCGGTCAGTTTGACCTCCTCGCGAGTGGTGAGGACTTTGAGGGACATTTCGGGGAACTCGTTTCCGATGACGAGAGCCAGAGGTGCCTTGGATTGCTGGGCGGCCTTGAATTGTTTGTTGAACTTTGCGGCGGCAAGCGAATAGGAGACGGCGACTCCCTCGGCTCGTAGCCTGGTCGCTAGTGCCAGGGCCTGGCCCTGTTGGTGCGGGTCGGCCACCACGATGAAAACATCGCAAGCCGTTTCAGAATCAAGTGCGGCTTTCATTTTGGCTGACGCATGGGGGGTGTCCTCGATCAAATTTCGGATCACAACGTCGCCGATGGCAAAGCCAACCGCCGGAAGATCGACTTTTCCGTCGGAAAGCGCGGAGACGAGTTTGTCGTAACGTCCTCCGCCCGCAACCGCACGCTTCTTCTTTTTGGCGTCGAAGACTTCGAAAACCACTCCGGTATAGTAGGCCAAACCTCTCACAATGGAGAGATCAACCTCCACGTCCTCCCGCATCCCTCGATCCTCGAGGTTGGCCAGCACCGTATTAAGATCCTCACTGAGCTGGGAAGGGGACTTGATGGCATCTTCGACTTCCTCAAGGGAAAGCCCCAGTTTCTCTAACTTGAGGCCGCTGGCGTCGTCCCTGTCCCGCTCCAGCTTATCGACGATACTTAAGAGTTCCTCTGCTTGATCTTCGTTCAATCCCCTCGAATTGGCGAAATTTTGCCAGTAGCGGCGGTCCGAAAGACGAATGACAAAATCACCCTTTCGGAATCCAAATTCGCGCATCAGCTCGATGGTCAGCGCAATCAGCTCGGCATCGGCTGCCGGATCGGCTTCTCCGATGAGGTCGACATTAAATTGGTAAAATTCACGAGTCCGACCAGCTTGCGGGGCTTCGTATCGGAAGCATTGGCCGATTTCAAACCAGCGCATCGGCTTCTGATAAGCGCGCTGGCTGTCAATGAGAACGCGGCCCAAGGAAGCGGTCACTTCTGGCCGAAGAGTGACGTCACGCCCCCCTTGGTCATCGAAGCGAAAGAGTTGTGTGCCAAGCTCGCCCCCGGTCTTTTTCGTATAGAGTTCGGTGGCCTCGACAATGGGAGTTTCGTATTCCACGAAGCCATAGCGTCTCGCCACATCGCGAAAGGTTCGGAAGAGGTAGTTACGCACCGCGCAGTCTTCGGGACGGAAGTCTCGAAAGCCGGGGAGGGTTTGAAATGCACCTTTAGCCATTGGGAATTGTTGCGGTTTTCCCGCGGGCGCGCGAGGATAAGGGGCGATTTCTCGATGTCGAGGCGGGATTCGTTGAATTAGAATCAGCTAAAGCAAAAATGCGGAGGGTGAAAAAAGTCAAAATTTGAGTAAAATAATTCTTGATGAAGGTCTCATCTCCAGACAGATTCCGCCCGCACCGAAAGGAGTATCCGGCGTAGCTCAGCGGTAGAGCGGGTGGCTGTTAACCACTAGGTCCTTGGTTCGATCCCAAGCGCCGGAGCCATCTGAAGGCCCTAATCCTCAACGGATTAGGGTCTTCACCTTTTTAAGAGATAGCTCGTGTAGACACCATATGTAGACACTTCTTGTCATCGAGACTGCTTTGGCTTGTCAAAGGTGGGCGTTCTCAAGGATTCGAAGGAAGAAATCTGTGTTGATTGGCGAATTGTACCCGTTCGATGACCTAGAAATGCTTGCAACACTAATGTCCTAGCATCACCTACCAAGATGAGTTCTGTAGAACGCGATCTCACCCTTCCGACCTGCGAGGCCATAAGAGCTGCGCGGCTGAGTGGGTTCCAAGATGCTACCGAGTATCTCAAACCAGATGTAAGAGCCCAATTACTTCGAGACTACATCAAGCAAGACAACAGGAGGGAGAAGAACTTGCGAAGGCTTATCGGACGCCTTGGGACTAACAAAGGGAGTGATGGTAGTAGGTGAATGTCTGCCTTTGCTTTTGGTTGGAGGAAGGTGATGCAGAATTTTAGCTGCCGATTTTGCTACTCGTTTCAGGCTTGATCCAAGAAGCGAGTGACGAATCGTGACGATGTCGCGTGATTGGCACATTCATTCACCATTGTCACGTATGTCACATGCCGATTTTTTCCATATTTGGAAAATGACTCCGAGTCAGTTCTTCGGCTTTCGATGTAATTATCTAGAGGGCCAGAAGGGATCCCAGGTCTTCCTTGGTTTAAACCTCAAGCTGAAGGTGCGGAGCGCCGATGTGATCGATCGTCTTCCCTTCGGTGCGGGCTTTGAGTCCGGCTGACTTGAGCGCATCGATGAGTTCCGGGTCTGAGAGTTCGCCATCATGCTGGATGATGGCTTTGCCGCTGAGAATGCTGACTTTGACCTCGCGAACGTGACCGGTGTTCGTAAGGGCGGACTCAATAGCGGCAACTTCTTCGGAACAATCTACTCCTGCAACGAGCAGGATCGTTTGGGTAGAGGCTTCAACTTCTTGGTTGAGCACCTTTGATGACGGGGGATTCTTTTCGTCGTCATGGCCGTGATCCTGATCGT
>JAURPJ010000052.1 GCA_030835305.1 Verrucomicrobiota bacterium
GCAGCTTTTGTTTCGGAGAAACTGAGTACGATTGAGGGTGTCATTTCTACCGCAACCCACTTCAGGCTGAAGTCATACAAAGAGAAGGGTTTTCTCTTTGGTGAAGGTTCCGAGGTGTCTCGTTTGCCGGTTGCTCCGTAGAAAAAATCGAGATGGATATTGCTGCCAAGTTAGCTACTCATCTGCAGGCCATTCCGCGGTCGGGGATTCGCGATTTCTTTGAGCTCGTGATCGGGCGTGATGACGTGATTTCGCTGGGGGTTGGCGAGCCGGACTTTGCCACGCCGTGGTCGATTCGTGAGGCCGCGATTTATTCGTTGGAAAAAGGCGAGACCAGCTACACTTCGAATCTGGGACTTTTTAGTTTGCGGAAGAAGATTTCGGAGTATGTTGATGAGTTTTTTCACATATCCTACGATCCTGATTCGGAAGTATTGGTCACGGTGGGGGTTTCCGAGGCAATTGATCTGGCCCTGCGCGCTCTGTTGGATCCGGGGGATGAGGTGATTTATCATGAGCCGTGCTATGTTTCCTATTCTCCGAGTATCGTGATGGCCCACGGGGTTGCGGTGCCTGTTGCGACTACAAAGGAGGATGGGTTTTCTCTGAAGCCGGAGGCCCTGGCCGCGGCGATTACCTCGAAGACGAAGATCGTCATGCTGAATTTTCCGACGAATCCGACGGGGGCGGTGGCTTCCAGGGAAGACCTCGAGGGAATTGCAAAGCTATGTGTGGAGCATGATCTCATTGTTCTGAGTGACGAAATTTACAGTGAGCTCCGATACGATGAGGAAGAGCACATTAGCATCGCGACCCTTCCGGGGATGCGCGAGCGGACGATTCTTCTCCATGGATTTTCCAAGGCCTTTGCGATGACGGGGTTCCGGCTCGGTTACGCTTGTGCATCTGCTCCGCTGGTTGAGGCGATGATGAAGATCCACCAATATGGGATTCTTTGTGCGCCGATCACCAGCCAGGCGGCTGCGCTGGAAGCTTTGAGCGGGGGGCGTGACTTGTATGCTCCGATGAAGAATGAGTATCACCAAAGACGTGACTTTCTGGTGAACCGATTGAACGGGATGGGTATCGATTGCCACTCGCCGGGCGGGGCCTTTTATGTCTTCCCTGATGTTCGGAAGTTCGGCTTATCGAGCAAGGACTTCGCGTTGGGGCTTCTTGAAGCGGAGCAAGTTGCCGCGGTACCGGGCGATGCCTTTGGTGAGTGCGGGGAGGGATTCCTGCGTTGTTGCTACGCGACCGGAATGGATGATTTGAGGACCGCGATGGATGCCATGGAGCGCTACATTGGAACGCTTTCGTGAAGCATGAAGGATCAATTAAAGATTTGGCGGGAAGATCGGACGCTGGCTCATGTTGTGCCCTTCGCGGTCTTTATGATCTTTAATCTGATCTATCAGTTTGTGGGGGAGGCGATGTTGTGGGAGCATGACAGAGCGCCGTGGTATCGGCACTGGCCGGACCAGCTGTTTTATCCCATCCAGACTGTGGTGTGCCTCGGGGTTCTGGCGTTTTTCTGGAAGCATTACGAATTACGATGGAGCAAAAAGGTCTGGATCGGGGGTTTGGCGGGTCTGGTTGGAATCGGATTCTGGCTCCTTCCCACGACTCTTTATGATTGGCTCGGGATGACGGGGAAGCCCGATGATTTTTTTGAAAAGCTCACTGGTCTTGCTCCGCGCAGAGAGGGATTTGATCCCGGGGTTTTTGAAAATCCTGCCGCTTATTGGACTTCACTGATTCTGCGGATGACCCGGGCGGTCATTGTGGTGTCTTTGGTGGAAGAGATTTTTTGGCGGGGTTTTTTAATGCGCTTTCTTTTGGATATGGATGGCAATTATTGGAAGGTGCCATTTGGCAGGCCGTCCAAGAATTCCTTAGTGGTGGTGACTCTGGCTTTTGTGCTGGCACATGCTCCTATTGATTATGCCGGGGCGCTTGTTTACGGCTCGCTGACCTATGCAGTCGCTGTTTACACCAAGAGTTTGTTGGCATGTGTGGTGATGCATGGGGTGGCCAATGCCATGATGGGAATCTACGCGCTCCACTATGGTAAATTGGGTCTGTGGTAGATCGGTGGTTTAGGATTGGCCAATCTGGCAAAATGAGGCAGCTTTCGCTTTGTGCCTGACATTTCTTCCCCCAAATTGTCTGTCGAAGCCGCTCGCAAGCAGCTTGGTTTTGAAGAGGGCGAAAGTCTCGAGGACAGTCTCTCGAAATGGAGGAAATTGGAGTCCCGTTTGGTCGGGATGGTGAAAAGTACAAGCAATCCCTTGGCGAAAGTGAGCTATGAGCGTGACCTTGCTGAATTGCGGGATTTGATGAAGGTGGCAACAGCGGAAGTGCCGGAGGAGAAGCCTGCGGAGGCCTTGCCGAAGGTTGTGTCGGTGGACCAGGAGCTTCCGGCCCGGCAGCGAATCTCGTCTCCCGAAAAGACGGGCGGAAAAGGCAAGGGGAGTTTTTTGATGTTTGCCTTGGTTCTGGGTCTGCTCGGAGGCGGCGGATATTACTTTTATCAGCAAGGCTTGCTTGAGTTTGAAGGTGGCGAGCGGGAGTTCGTGGATCTCGAAACGCTGCAAGGTAGGTTTAAGGTTGCCATTGAGAAACGTCGATGGGATGAGGCCGAGGACTTGATCGCGCTCCTCGAGCAAGGTAGCGCGGCCAAAGAGGTGGTCGATGAGGCTCTCGCGGAGATCGAGAATGGTCGGGCAGAAGAGAAAGGGCAGCAGATTGCCTTCTTAATCTCGAATGCGCAATCGGCACTTGAGGCCGGGCTTTTATCCGAGGCTGAGAACTTTTGTCAGGAGGTGGAGAAGCTCCAACCGGAGCACCCCATGGTTCCGGCAATTCGCAGTACGATCCGTGACAGTAAGCTCGAAGTCCGGAGCAGCCTGATCGTCAATTCGATCGAAAAAGCGATGGAGGCGGAGGATTGGCGGACGGCGAAAGGCCAGTTGGAGATGCTTAATCAGGCAAATCCTGAATATCCCCGAATTCCTTTTATCGCGGCGACTCTAAAGACCGCCGAGGAGGAGATGATCATACGTAAGGAAAAGGCTGCGGTATTGGTGGCCAGGGCGAGAGCGCTGGACGAAGGGACCTACTCGGCTGAGGCCATTGTCTTCCTCGAGGAAGCGGTGCGGCTCGATCCTTCCGAGGCGAATCGCGAGCTTTACAAGCGTATGGCTTCCTACGGAAAAATGGTCAAGGTCCCCGAGGATCATGAGACGATTTCCGCCGCCCTGAAAGCAGCCAAGAAGAACGATCGCGTCTTTGTCTCGAAGGGGGTTTATCGCGAATCACTGGTGGTGCCGGATGGAGTGCAAATCGTCGGGGAAAGCCGGGTGGACACGATCATTGAATGTCCCGCCGATGTGGGGGCGGTGATTACCGTTCCAAAGGATACGAGGGATGTCCGGGTGGCGTCTCTGACGTTGCGCCACTCGGGGCTGGTGAACGATGATGAGCGATCTCCCGCGGTGGCCGTTGATGGTGGAATGATGGAAGGCGAGGATCTCTCGGTGGTGCGGGCCAGCGGCCATGGCATTGCGGTGCTTAATGGCGGTAAGGCGACTTTGTCCTTATGCAAGATCTCCGATTCTGGTTGGGATGGGATTTCGGTTACGGGTGAAGGTTCAAGTGTCGATTTGATCAAGGTAACCAGCGAAAAAAACCTGCACCATGGAGTTGATTTTTGGGACGGAGCGAGTGGTTCGGTGAGTGGTTCGGTTTTGGCCGGTAACGGCCGGAATGGACTTTTTGCGATCAAGCCGATGACGGCGATCAGCGTAAAAACGACGCGAAGCGAGAAGAATCGCGAGGTGGGAATTTACTTCTCGGGAGCGAATGGGGTAACTGTTGCGGACTGTCAGATTCACGAGAATTTTCTTGGAGGAGTGCTCTTCGATCACGGAAGTAAATCCGTTTCGATCATGGGAAATAAGATCACCAAGAACGGAGAAGCCGGGCTTGTCTTTGAGAAGGGCGTCGAGGTCCTCTCCGAAGAGGAAAACCAAGTGGAGGCAAACATTGGCAAGCAGATCTGGCGTGACGCCGTTTTCCCAGCTTTAAGTGGTGAGGATACGGTGTCGCCACCTCCGCCACCACCTCCATTGAAAGAGGAGGAGGCGAACTAGCCCGGCCTCACGGACGAAGAAGGACCGAATTGGAGAAGCCAAGGTAGGCGGCAATTCCCCCAAGGATAATCGCGAGCAGATAAACCACAGCCGGAGGAAGGACCTTGCGCTTAATCAAAGCGATGGATCCTCCAAGTGCAATGAGGATCACGAGTTTGCTGATCATCCAGACTGGAAAGCCCAGCTTTAACTTGGCCTGCAAGCCAAAACCACTGATCAATATCAGGAGGAGACCGATGCCGTGAATCATCGCGGGGATACGAAAAGCCGACGGCTTTTTGGGATCAGCGGTAATGAGCGAGCCGATGCCGAGGAAGAGGACGATGAGTCCCACAAAGTGAATGATTTTGTATATGCCGGGGTCCATGATATTGTTTTTTCTGAGAGTTACGCTGGTGCTTGTTCCTTGAGGTGAGGAATCGCGGAGAGAAGTTTGCGGGTGTATTGATGCTTTGGATTTAAGAAGACTTCATCAGCTTCGCCGTATTCGACGATCTTTCCAGAATACATCACCGCGATATTGTCTGCAAAGTAGCGGACCACCGAGAGGTCATGGGAAATGAAGATCATGGTGATCCCGAGTTTGTCGCGAAGGTCGAGCAGGAGATTTAGGATCTGCGATTGTATGGAAACATCAAGTGCGGAAACCGGTTCATCGGCGATGACCAACTTGGGCTCGGGTGCGAGCGCGCGGGCGATTGCGATCCGTTGTCTTTGTCCGCCGGAAAACTCGTGGGGATATTTCTTCATGAAGCGCGGATCAAGTCCAACAGTGCTCATGAGTTCAATTACCTTGTTGGTCAGATTTTTATCCTTCTTGAGTTTTGGGTGACGTTGGCAGATTGCTTCGGCGAGAGTCGAGAAAACGGTCATGCGCGGATTCAAGGACGCATAAGGATCCTGAAAAATCATTTGAAAATCGAGGCGTCGGTTCCGTACCTCGTTTTTGGGAAGCGAGGTGAGTTCCTCGCCGTCGAGCGTGACCGTGCCGCTGGTGGCAGGCTGGAGTTGCATCACGGTTCGCGAGAGAGTGGATTTTCCGCAGCCGGATTCGCCCACCAAACCAAGAATTTCGCCCTTCGCAATTTCAAAGGAAACTCCGTTAACCGCCTTGATAGTTTCAGTGGTTTTGGGAATCAAGCCGCCGCCCCGGACGGGAAAATGGGTCTTGAGATCTTGCAGCTCCAGGAAAGGCACGCTGTCAATCTGGCTGCTCGGGAGAAAAATTCAAGAACTAGGAACGCGACTTCTTGGGAAGCTGGCGATATCCCATCATGTAGTATTCGTAACCAGACCAAATGGTGAAGATTGTTGCCAGGATTGTCGGGTAGATTAGGTCGATCTGAGTGAATTTCAGCATGATCCAGCCCATCGCAATCATCTGAGTGACGGTACAAACCTTTCCGGTCCAGTGGGGATCGATGGGGACTTTTTTGTTGATGCGGTAAAGAATCAGGATTCCTCCGATGATTTCGAGATCCCTGGCGATTACGAGAATGATGAACCAAATGGGTAGATGCCAATCGATTCCCCAGTTCACAAAGGTGGCAGTGACGAGGCCGGTCATGAGAAGGGCTTTGTCGGTGAGGGGGTCCAGAATGGCTCCGGTGAGCGACTTTTGGTTAAAGTGCCGGGCGATCCAGCCATCAACTCCGTCAAGGACCGAGGCCAGAGTGTAAATTGCGACCGCGAGCCATCGCAGTGATTCGTCCGCCGATCCGGCGTCAACCGATCGTCCGTATCGCACCGCAATCAAGGCAAAAACCGGAATGAGGGTGAGGCGAATCAGGGTAATGACGGTGGCGAGAGTCACGGCTGGATCCCTTTTTAGTGGACATTCGGGGTTCCGGCAATTGAAAGGGAGCGTGACCGCAAGCGAACTGAAAGAGGTCCTCGATGAGGCCGGGGTGATTCCCTCGAAAAGATTGGGGCAAAATTTTCTCGTCGATCAAAATACCGCCGAGTGGATTGTGGGCCAGTTAAATCTCCAAGCGGAGGATACCATTGTTGAGGTGGGGCCCGGAACTGGAGCTCTCACGGAGCATGTTGTGGGCAAAGTGGCACGCGTCATTCTGGTGGAGTATGATCGTCGCCTTGCGGAGTATCTGACCAAAAAATTTGCAGACAGCCCCGAAGTGACGGTAATCAATCACGATGCGGTCCGGATTGATATTCGTCCGTTTTTTGCCCACAAGAATATAAAGCTTCTGGGCAATCTTCCTTATTCCGCGGGAGGAGCGATTCTCCGAAATTTCCTAAAGGGGCCGTCTCCGTTCAAGCGGGCGGTGCTCATGCTGCAGAAGGAAATGATCGGCCGGATTTTGGCTGGCCCGCGTTGTAAGGATTACGGAGTTCTGACTCTTCGCATGCAATGCGAGTGGCAGGGGGAACCCGTTAAGGTGGTTCCTCCTAGCAGTTTCATTCCGCGGCCCATGATCGACTCGACCGTGATGACTTTGGAGCCCAGGCAGGCCGCGTTGCCGGTGCATGACCGGCGATTGTTTGATGAGTTGGTGCGACGAGGTTTTGCGCAGCGTCGCAAGCAGTTGCGCAAGAACCTGCCCGACAATGTCGACTGGGAGAAGGTTTGTGAGAAGCTGGAGTTTTCACCGACCGCGCGGGCCGAGGAATTGAGTCTCGATGATTGGGTTGCCTTAACCCGGGAGGTGGATCCGTTTTTCCATAAGGAAGAAGGGCAGGGCGACGGTGAAATGTTGGCGGTCGTTGACGGGGACGATCATGTCGTCGGTAGCGAACGGCGTGATGTCATTCACCGCGATGGTTTGAAGCACCGCGCGGTTCATATTTTTGCGCTTAATCAAAAGGGTGAGATCTTCCTTCAGAAGCGTTCTCGTTTGAAAGACAACTGTCCCGGGCTGTGGGATTCGAGCGCAGCCGGCCATGTCGATGCCGGCGAAGAATACGATGCTTGTGCCGCGCGTGAATTGGAGGAGGAACTCGGTCTTGCGGGTCACGATTTGCGTGAGGTCGGCAAGCTGGGGGCGCACGCCAATACCGGATGGGAACATGTAAGACTCTATGCAACTTTGGCAAAGGGGAGGATTCGCTTCCCGTGTGTGGAGATCGAGTATGGGGAATGGTTTGGGATGTCCCAGATCGAGGAATGGGTGAAGGCGGTGCCGGAGGATTTTGCGCCGGGTTTTCTGGCCTGTTGGGAAGTATGGAAGGAAGCGAATCCCGGGCGTTTTGAAAACGGTGAGTGAGTTTGAAATCAAACCGGGCCGGAGCCTGGGGATTGTCGGGCGCAATGGATCCGGTAAGACGACTCTCGCCGCCAATCTGGCCGAAAAACACGGAGGATTTTTGGTTTCTTTCGAGCTCGAGAACGAGCTTCTCGAGCGGGAGATTCGGGAGGACGACAGCGAATTTTTGGATCGGATCGATTTTGGTCGCTCGGTGCGCGAGCTGATCGAAGAGGTTTGCTCCGATGGCAGGAAGCTGGAGGAGGTTGCGGAGGCGTTGGGTTTATCCGAAATTTTTGAGCAAGGTTTTTTGACCTTGTCGACCGGTGAGCGGCGTCGGCTTATGTTGGCGCGGGCCTTGGCTCAAAATTCGAAGCTTCTCGTGCTTGATGAGCCGTTTGATGGGCTGGATCAGGCGTTTCGGCAGCCTTTGCGGGAATTGTTGGACGGGTGTGATCTGATTTTGGTTACCAATCGTTTGAGTGATTTGGCGGGCCTGGCGGGCGATGTCTGCTGTGTCGAGGATGGACGGGTGATTCTGAGTGGGTCGCTCGAAGAGTTGGTCTGGAATGAGGCCTTTCAACAGTTGATGGGGCTTGGTGAAAGTGGATTGGTTTTACCCGATGGGGAATCGATTGCTCCGCCTCCGGGAGAGTTGGTTTCCATGGAGAAGGTCACCGTGGTGCATGGTGGACGAGAGATTATTTCAGAGTTCGATTGGACGGTTGAGAGCGGGCAGAATTGGAAGATCTCCGGGCCCAACGGTTGCGGGAAATCGACCCTTGTGAATCTGGTCACGGGCGATCATCCGCAGTGTTACTCCAACGACGTGACCGTAATGGGGATGCGCCGCGGGCTGGGCGAGTCGATTTGGGATATCAAACGCTATGTTGGAATTGTTTCGCCATCACTTCATCAACAGCATCGCGTGAGTTTTAATGCCCTGCAAATCGTGGCGTCAGGATTCTTCGATAGTGTTGGCATCTATCAGGATGTAGCGCCTGGGCATTGGGAAGTTGCAGGGATGTGGCTTGAATTGGTGGGGATGACTCCGTGGGCGGATCGACCGTTCCAATCTCTTAGCTATGGTCAGCAACGATTGCTCCTCGTTGCTAGGGCTTTGGTGAAACGTCCGCCGCTTCTGGTTCTTGATGAACCTTGTCAGGGTCTAGATCCAATCAATCGTGCCCTGGTTTTGGAGGTGATTGACCGGATTGCGTCGACGAAGCTTACCCAGATTCTTTATATCACCCATGAGCCGGAGGATCGGCTGGATTGTGTCACGCATGAGTTAAGGTATGAGGGAGAGGGCTGGTCGATTGAGAAGCTTGCTTGACTCTCGTTGTGATCTGGTCAATGCCACGGGGCGTCATCGAATAGAGATCATTTGAGTAGGCGATCACAAGGCGGCCGGCGGCCTGGCCTTTCTCCGGGTAATGGTGTGTTCATGCCTCAGGCGTCTTTTTGATGGCAGAGGTCGGCGGGAAAGCGCTGCCGATGCTGGTTGATCGGGTTTTGTCTTGAGAAACCGCGCGGCCTGACAACGATTTGATATGATATTTCGGACATTCTTTTTCAGCCTTCTGTTTTCCGGATTTTCGCACGCCCAACAATACACTCCGGTCAACGAAGTTGCACCGATGGTGCCCCGCGAATTTCGCGCGGCCTGGGTGGCTTGCGTCTACAATATTGATTGGCCTTCGCAAAAGGGAATGGGAGCGGATACCCAGCAGGCCGAAATGAGAGCAATTCTTGATCGGATGGCGTCGATGAAGATGAACGCGATCATTTTTCAGGTCCGTCCCAATGCCGATGCAGTTTATCAATCACGGCTTGAGCCTTGGAGTCACTGGATCAGTGGGACGCAGGGACGTTCGCCGGGCTATGATCCTTTGGCCTATTGCATCCAGCAGGCGCACGCGCGGGGCATCGAAGTTCATGCCTGGTTTAATCCGTTTCGAGCCTTGCCAAACAGTAAGATTCCCACGGCCCAAAACCATGTCGTGAAGACCCATCCCTCGGTGATTCGGGATTTTAAGAGTTACAAATGGATGGACCCATCCAATGCATTTACGCAGTACCGTGCACTCTCGGTGATCATGGACGTGGTCAATCGATACGATGTTGATGGGATTCACATCGACGACTATTTTTATCCTTACCCCGATGTTGATCTGCAGGGGCGTGCTAAGCAGGAATTTCCAGACGGTAAAACGCCGACGGCCCGACGTGCGGCCTCCGATGGGTTTGTGAAATCGATGTATTCCCAGGTGAAGGCGAAGAAGCCGTGGGTTCGCGTTGGGATCAGTCCGTTTGGAATTTGGCGTCCGGGAGTTCCTGCGGGAACCACGGCCACGATTGACGCCTACCATCATTTGGCGGCCGATTCTCGAAAATGGTTGCAGCAGGGGTGGTGTGATTATTTGTCTCCCCAGCTCTATTGGCGAATCCAAAGCCCGCAGAGCTTTAGTCGGTTGCTCGCCTGGTGGAGGTCACAGGGGACGCGTCCGGTTTGGCCGGGAATTGCCGCGGCACGGATCAACTCCAGCGAAGATCCGGGGCGACCTGCCAGCGAGATTATGAATCAAGTTTCCCTTACGCGAACGCTTGGAAGCAACTACGTTGGGCATGTTTTTTGGAGTATGAAGTCGCTGATGGCAAACAAGGGCGGAATCAGCAACGAGCTTGTGAAGAAATTCTATCAGGAGCCGGCTTTGGTTCCTCCCATGTCTTGGGTGAACCGCAAGCTTCCAAAAACTCCGAAGGTGTTGGCGGCCGGGTCGAAGGGGAATCTGAATGTTGTTTGGAGCCCGGTGCCGGGGTGTTCGCAATACGCGATCCAGGTCCGCGTCGGCCGGAAGTGGCGACTGAGCTCGATCACTCGAGGAACCAAGATGATCTTGAATGGGATGCCTGATGCCGTGGCCGTGAGCGCGGTGGATCGCTTTGGCAACACTAGCCATCCCCGGGTGCTAGGGAAGCGTTAGCGGCTACTTGGCGGGCATGGTGTAGTCCAGAAACTGCGACAATTTACGCCGAAGATCGCGACGTTGCACGATGGCATCGACCAAGCCGTGGTCGAGCATGAACTCGGCCGTCTGGAATCCGGGAGGGAGATCTTGGTGGGTCGTTTCCTTGACCACGCGTGGTCCTGCAAAGCCGATCATGCACTTGGGCTCGGCGATGTTGATGTCACCAATCGTCGCAAAGGAAGCGGTCACGCCACCGGTGGTCGGGTGGGTGAAGATGGAAATGTAAGGGAGTTTGGCTTCGGAATGAAGAGCGAGTGCTCCGCAGGTTTTGGCCATCTGCATGAGGGAGAGCATCCCTTCCTGCATACGTGCGCCGGATGACGAAGAGAAGATCAGGATGGCCCGCTTTTCCGCGGTGGCTTTTTCGATAGCCCGGGTGATTTTTTCCCCCACGACCGAACCCATTGAGCCGGCAAAGAACTTGAAGTCCATGACCGCGGCCATGGCCGGATTGCCTCCGATTTCGAGCTTGCCGGTGACTACGGCGTCCTTGAGGCCAGTTTTGGCACGGAGGAGTTCGGTTTTTTCGGCGTAATTCGAAAACTCGAGGGGATTTGTTGAAATGAGTTCGCGCTCCGTCTCCTCGAAGGAGCCTTCATCTGCAATGAGTTTGAAGCGATCATAGGCGCCCATCAGGAAGTGGTGGGAGCAATTGGTGCAAACAAGGTCGTTTTGTTTGAGATCCAGGGTGTGAAGCAATTCCCCACAGTCGGGGCACTTGGTCCAGAGATCGTCGGGAAGATTGTCGCGTCCTTTCGAAGCACGCTTGAGCCGTGGTTTGTCAAAGATGCCCATGAGGTTGAGAGCTTAGGCCGGATTCTCCACGGGAGAAAGTGCAATTTATTAAGTGTTGTGATGAGGTTGGACGGGAAAGTCGGCCAATGAGGCCTTGCCGGGGGATGGCTGGCTGGAACAAGCCTGGTTCTCGTGTAATCCTTTCTCCTTCTGGCTCCGACTTTAGAAAGATCTTGGAGGCCGGGATCTCCTCGTTGGCCAGTCTGGCGATATCAATAAAGCGGCAGGGGAGAGGTATCCCCCTTAGGCGATTCAGCCTCGTAAGTCAGTGAATCTGGGATACGACGTTTTAGGATCGACGGAAGCCAGCAACAAGGGTGCGTTCAGAAGTGGCTTTTCCGCGCAGGAGCTGCCAAGGAGGACAACAAGAAAAAGGTGGTGGAGCTTGGGGTCCGAATTGGAGCAGAGTGGCTAAATTGAGGGTCGAAGTTGGTGGATTTGTTTTCACTTGGGAGAAATAAGGACGACTATGAAGATTATAGTGCCGAAGGCGATGAGACTGATGAACGAACCGTGGTGTAAGCTCTGATATTTTGGAGTAGTTTCGAGCCCCATTTTCTTTGAATTTTTGATGAATGCCGAAACCTTATTTATGAAGTTTTGGGAGAAACCGTTTAAGTGGTGCGGATATCGGGGTCCTTGGTCAGAATTGCCTTCTCCTTTCTAATACGGATTGGCTAAAGTTGGCTGGGTTTTCTTGGGGGGGAAGGCTTAAGTAAGGCCTCGATTTGGGAGTCTTTTAAATCGGATTGATCTGAGGGAATGAGGTAGGGCGGAATTTGGGGTTTTAGACAAAACGGTGGTTGCTTTACGTCGGAACAGACCGGAATGGCGAAAAAAGTGGGAGGGCAAGCTCATTAGGGGGATAGAAGAGACTATCTTCCCTCTGACATGACGGGGAGAAGAGTGAGGAGCATCTGGTAGCGATTGCCATCAAACTCGCGCTCGTCGGCCATCATGGCTTCGATTTCATCGGCGAGGCAGAAGGCGAGCATCGCTTTGGCCTCATCTTCTTCGATATCGGGTTCGGTGAGAATTCGATCAAAGGCTTCGCGCACGTAAGGAGTCTCGGGCGAGTTCAATTGTTCCTCGATGGCGGGGAGGAGTTTTTCGACAGATTCGTCCATGGGGTAAGGGTGTAAACAAAAAAGGCGGCTCTGTGAAGAGTCGCCTTTTTGAAAGTGCGGTAAACAGAAGTCTTTATCCTTGGGCCCGGGTGGGCTTTTTGGCACGACGTACAGTGCCGAAACGCTTCTGGAACTTGTCGATGCGACCCTCTGTATCAACAAAGGTGCTTTGACCAGTGTAGAAGGGGTGTGAATCAGCCGTGAGGCCCATCGAGATGACGAAATGCTCAACACCATCGACGTCCTCAGTCTTATCAGACTTCGCGGTGGATCGGGTGATGTAACGGTGACCTGTGGTCATATCTTGGAAGATTACGGGATGGTAATCAGGATGGATGTCTTTTTTCATGGGATGCCCTTAAAGTTCGGGGTGCGACGTTACCGACGCCGCACGGGGCGGTCTTTATCCGGAAAAAGCGCTCGCTGTCAACCCGATTCGAGCTTATTCACCGCCCCGGTATGAATCTCAAATCCTTCGAAACGATGGATCCTCACCTCCTCGTTGGTCTCGTGAATACCGAGTTGCGCAACAATGCAAGTTCGCTCGATGATCTTTGCAAAACCCACGGGTTGGATGAAAAATCGCTCACCGAACGCCTTGCCAGCGCGGGTTATCATTTCTCCGAGGAGGTAGGGCAGTTTCGATAAGCGGAGGAGTCTAAGCGGTAATCTTCTTCCAGCTGCCGTTGGATTGGATTTAGTAGGTGGATTTGCCTTCGTCTTCGATGGCGAAGAGGGCGGTGAAGGATCCGACCAAGGCGAGTGCGTTGAGCGAGGCTGTTGAGAAGGCAATGATGGGGCTGAAGCGAACGGCGAGGAAAATTCCCTCGTTCACAATCTGGCGTGAATCAGGGTCTAGACTGGAGTGGGGGATTCCATCGAATCGGTTAACCAGCTGTAGAAGGGAAATTATGCGGATTTGAGAAGGGCTCCAATCACGAGGAGAATGGCGGAAAGTCCGACGCAGTTGGCGTTTTCGCTCTGAGCGCGGGCGATCTCGCTGGCTGAGAAGATTTGGAGAATTTCCAGTTGCCGAAGCATTGGTAGGTCGCGGAAAGGGCTCCGATGAAGGAGGCGTCACCGAGGCGGCTGATCATGAGCTTTTTATTGGTGGAAAGTCGGGCCGCGGGCCGGTCCGAGTAGAAGCTGAGGAGTTTGTGAAGGCTCAGGCTGGTGTCGATCCAGGCCACGGTAAACATTAAAAAGTTTCCGGAAATTGTCAGGATGAGAACCGACCCGACGGTGAGGCACATCCAGCGGGCAAAGCAGCCTTGATTGAGGACTCAGGCGAGGGAATTGCCGGAGAAGCGAATGACCACTGCTCCGAGATGGCGAGGCCGATGATGGAAACGCAGGCGAGGACAAAAGCCCCAATGGGGGCGATCGAGGCATTTCTGGCGAAACGCCGGGCAATGGAATTTGAGACGTGGTCTGGAACGAGTCAGAAGGCGAGGACGAGGAGTGGCCCGGCGATAATAAACGCGGGGTGAATGGTGGTGGCGATGTTTGCAAGCATGGGTGAATTCATGTGACGCGAGGAGAAGAAGTCGGAAATCATTAATCCATCCAATATATCTTCAGGGGAAAAACGTTCTTTAAAACAGAATAAACGAAATTTGATGGAGATTTACTAAGGTCTCGGAATTTCAACTATGGGTGGAAAGTTGAGTTTTGAAATCGAGTTCGTTGTTTGCCTACGGAAGAGATCAGGTGTTTTTCTGCTGGTCCCTTCACGAGTGGCAGGGTTTGATTCCTGCATTATGAAAAGACTTGTGGCCTGCACGGCAGCGCTTGGCGCATTCGCATTCTCCGGTTGTGGAGAGAAAGACGGAGGAAAAGAGAGCTATGCTCTGGTCACTACCGGGGTTGCTTCGTTTTGGGATATTTGCAAGAAAGGCGGGGAGGATGCTGGGGAAGAGCTGGGAGTGGAGGTCGAGGTGCTGATGCCATCATCGGGCGACGATCAGAGGTCCAAGCTTGAGGATCTGCTGGCAAAGGGAGTGGATGGGATTTCCGTGGCCGCTATCGATCCGGTCAACCAGGCGGGCTTGTACGATGAGGTGGCTGAAGAATCCATTTTGATCACGATGGATACCGATGCTCCAACGAGTAAGCGTCAGGTTTACGTGGGGATGGACAATTATGATGCAGGCTGGATGTGCGGTGAGTTGGTGAAGGAGGCGATTCCCGAGGGAGGAGAGGTCGTTCTCTTTATCGGCCGACTTGAGCAGGATAATGCGAAGCGCCGTCGTCAGGGCGTGATTGATTGTCTCCTTGACCGTGGTAAGGATCCCAGCCGTTTCGACGCTCCGGGGCAGTCGCAGATTGGTGAAAAATACACCGTGCTTGCGACTTTGACTGATCAATTTGACCGGGCGAAAGGAAAGGCCAACGTGGAAGATATGCTGACCAAACACGAAGGGGTCGCTGCCATGGTGGGACTTTTTGCCTACAATCCACCGCTCATTTTAGAGGCATTGAAGCAGGCTGGGCGGATCGGGGAAGTCAAGGTCGTTGGTTTTGATGAGGATGAGGTCACTCTGCAAGCGATCAAGGATGGCACGGTCCACGGGACCGTGGTTCAGGATCCGTATGAGTATGGAAACCGCTCCATCAGGGTCCTTCATGCCCTCGTTAATGGCGATACCTCAGTCATTCCCGAGAACAAAATTATCGATATTCCGGCACGCCAAATTCGCAAGGATAACCTAGAGACTTTTTGGACTGACCTGAATTTCAAGCTTGGAAAGTGATGGAAGAGCCTTTTCTGGAGGTTCGAAAAATCAAGAAGCTCTTTCCGGGGGTTGTCGCTCTCTCGGGCGTGGACTTGTGGGTAAACGCTGGCGAGGTGGTGGCTCTCATTGGGGAGAACGGGGCGGGGAAAAGCACGCTCATGAAAATTCTCGCCGGGGTTCAGCCCGCGGATGAGGGGGAGTTGTTGGTCGACGGAAAGGTGGTTCGGTTTGCGCACGTGCAGGACGCCCAGAAAGCGGGGATTGCCTTGATTCACCAGGAGCTGAATTTGGCGGATAACCTGACGGTGGCGGCCAACATGTTTTTGGGGCGTGAGCCGGGGAAATTTGGTTGGATTGACCAAGGAGCAATTGGGCGGGAAGCGAAGAGAGTGTTGGAGGTGGTCGGTCTCGAGGTGTCGCCAGACACTCTATTGAGCGAATTGACGCTTGGCAAACAGCAGTTGGTTGAGATTGCGAAGGCGCTCTCGACCGAGGCCAAGGTGATCATCATGGATGAGCCGACGTCGAGTTTGTCGATGAGCGAATCCGAGCGCCTCTTTGACGTGATCCGCGAGCTTCGGGAGAGTGGAGTGAGCGTGATTTATATTTCCCATCGGCTAGGAGAGGTCAAGGAGTTGGCTGACCGAGTGGTGGTGTTTCGTGATGGAGAGAACGCGGGAATGCTGGAGCGGGATGAGGTGGATCATGATGCCATGGTACGAATGATGGTGGGGCGTGATGTTTCGCAGTTTTATCAAAGGACGGAACATGAGTTGGGAGAAGTGGCGCTTTCGGTTCGTGGGTTGCGGACGGAGGAGCACCCATCGAATGAACTCGGGTTTGAAGTGCGGGCGGGTGAAGTCGTGGGGGTGGCCGGTCTGGTGGGAGCAGGCCGGAGTGAGATGTTGTCTGCCTTATTTGGCGCACGGCCTGCGTTGTCAGGCGAAGTATCGGTGGGCGGTCGGGAAGGATTGCCGCGCTCGCCGAGGGAAGCGCTTGAGCGAGGGCTTGCCCTGGTGCCGGAGGACCGGAAGGGACAGGGAATCATCCTTGATATGGCGGTTAAGGAGAACATGAGTCTGGCCTCGCTCCGGCACGCAGCCCGAGGGCCGTTTGTAAACGTGAGTAAGGAGGAAGAGCTGGTGGCGGAAATGACGGCTGCTCTGAGTGTGAAGACTCCCGGTTCGTGGCAGCTGCTTCGTTTTCTTTCAGGAGGAAACCAACAGAAGATTGTTCTCGCCAAGTGGTTGGCATTGAAGCCCAAGGTGTTGCTTCTCGATGAGCCGACTCGAGGGATCGACATCGGGGCGAAGGAGGAGATTTACCTGCTCATGGAGAGATTTGCGAGCGAGGGAATGGCGGTTCTCTTTGTTTCCAGCGAGATGGAGGAGATTATGGGAATGGCGGATCGAACGTTGGTGATGCACGAAGGGCGGATTACGGGAGAGTTGGCTCGCGAGAATTTTAGTGAAGAGTCCATCATGGAATTGGCGACAGGAGGGAACGTCAACGAAGCAGAATAAAATGAAAAAAATCAAAGGTATCCTGATCACCCTGATTGTGATCTACGTAGCGACGGCTTTCTTGGGGGAGAATTTTCTCGGGGGGTATAATCAGGGGAAGTTGCTCGAACGGACCGGCCTATACGGGCTATTGGGAATCGGGGTGGCGTTTGTGATTATCACGGGTGGGATCGACCTTTCGATTGGCTCGGTGGTTTGCTTGGTCGGTTGCGGGGTGCCATGGCTGGTGATGAAGCAAGATTGGTCACCGGAAGCTGCCGTTATGATGGCGATTGTGGTTTCGATGTGCATTGGGCTTTGGCACGGGTTTCTCATCACCAAGCTCAAGCTGCAGCCTTTTGTGGTGACTCTCTGTAGTTTGCTGATTTACCGAGGGGCGACCCGGGGGCTTGCCGAGGATCAGTCCCAGGGTTTTGGCGGTGATTACGAAGCATTTCGGAGTTGGGGAACGGAAGCAATCTCGGTGACGAGCAAGTTTGGGATTCCATACCCCTTTGTGATTTTGATCGTCGTCGCGGCGATAGCCTGGGTCTTTTTGAACAAGACAATCTGGGGGCGATATCTGATTGCCCTAGGCAACAATGAGGAAGCGGCTCGATTGAGTGGCATTAATACCGACCGAATGGTGATTTTATCTTATGTTATTTGCTCAATGCTGGCGGCGCTTGGCGGGCTGCTCTTTATTTTAAATGGAAACTCCGCCCAACCGAGTGACTTTGGAAATTTCTACGAGCTCTACGCGATTGCGGCCGCGGTGTTGGGTGGGTGCAGTCTTCGTGGAGGGGAGGGAACCATCGTGGGGGTTGTGATCGGGACGGCGGTGATGCAGCTTTTGAAAAATATGATCAACCTCGTCGATTGGTTGAAGTCGCATATGGAGTTCCTGATCGTGGGGGTGGTTCTACTCGTGGCAGTGATTGCCGATGAAATAATCAAGCAGCGGGTAAGAAGACAGAGGTGATGAAAAACTTGCAGTTAAAAGACAGCGACTGGCGTCATCCGGCCGGCTCTATTGTGTGTCCCTTGTCCGGACATTGCGGGGTGGATTCTCTGGAAGAACAATCATCCCGCTTGAGGTTTGCGAGATGGGCTGAGCTACCAGGGAGAACAAGCAATAGCCAGATTGTTTTTATCAATTCGACAGAGCGATGAAGGTTCTCGGTATGGAGGTAATCTAAGTTTTTGGAGCGGGGCTCTCTTCACTGGGCTCTCTCATTGGCCATTGGCGAAAACATTCTGGAATAAAGATCCGGGATGTAACATGGTTGTGCAATCTGGTGTCCCTCGTCGCGGGAGTGGGGTTGGTAATGGTTCCGTGAACCAAGGATTGTGGGTCAGCCTGGGGAAATGGCGCTTGGATCCCCGGAGTGAAGTCCAAGCTCCGCAATTTTGCCAACGGAGGACCTTTTGTTTGAAAATCTAGCGCTCCAAAACCACGGTGACGGGCTTTGGGAGGTTGAAGTTTACGAGCGGGTGGGAACGGTAGCCCTCTTTAGAGACTCGCACTGAATCGATGGCGGGGACATCTTGGTGAACGAAAACACCGCCTTTCTCGTTGGTCATTTTGGCGGGCCAGTCAAAACCTCGGCTCATTGGAATTACCCGGGCATCTTCGATCGGTTGGCCAGCCTCATCGACTACGAAAACGGTGGGAGAACAGGATGTGCAGACCAGAGCGAGGAAACCGAAGAGAAATTTCACTTATTGAACGGCTGAGAGGAATTGCTCCTGAGCGACTCGCTCGGCGGAGCGGGTGTCGTTCTCGTCCGACGTTTCGCCAACGAGTTCGTCGCGGAACTTGTCAATCATGGCTTCAACCGGCCATGCGCTGGCTTCGCCAAAAGCGCAAACGGTCTTTCCATCGATTTGATAAGCGATGTCTTCGAGAACCTGAACGTCGTTTGGAGTGGCTTTGCCGTCTTCGATTCGGTCGGAAACTTTCTTCATCCAGGTCGATCCCTCGCGACATGGGGTACACTGTCCGCAGGATTCGTGGGCGTAAAAATGGGTGATGTTGTTGAGGACCCAGGACATGCGTCGGGTATCATCCATTACAATGACTCCGCCGGAACCCGCCATGGAGCCAGCTGCAGCCAGAGTGTCGAAGTCGAGGGGGAGTTGCCAGAAGGTCATTTCCTTGGCGTCTTCACCGCGTCCGATTTTGAAAGTTTCATTGCAGCGGAGAATCTTGGAAGATGATCCTCCGGGAATGACGGCCTTTAGTTTGCGCCCGTCCCTGGGGCCTCCACACATGTCATAGAGTAGTTCCTCGAAGGTGACCTTTCCTACTTCGATTTCGAAAAAGCCGGGGTTTTTCACATCACCGGAAACACAAACGATGCGGGTTCCCGAATTCCGGGGAGTCCCCAATTTTACGTATTCCTCGCCCCCCATGCGGAGAATATGGACGACGTGGCAGAGTGACTCAACATTGTTCACGATAGTCGGGGCCATGTAGAGGCCGATTGCTGCTGGGAAGTAAGGTGGCTTAATACGTGGGTAAGGGCGCTTCCCCTCGAGCGACTCGATGAGGCCGGTTTCTTCTCCACAGATGTAGGCTGCAGCTCCGCGGTGAACGTAGATTTCGAGATCGAATCCGGACCCTTGAATGTCCTTACCCAGGAAGCCGTTTTTCTTGGCGTCGGCGATCGCTTTCTCCAAGGTGATCGCTGCTTCGGGAAATTCCTCTCGAATGTAAATGTAAGCGACGTGGGCTCCGACGGCATAGGCCGAGATTACCATGCCCTCGATGAGCTGGTGGGGATCCTGGTGAAGGATGTAGCGATCCTTAAAGGTACCTGGCTCTGACTCATCAGCGTTGCAAATGAGGTAGACAGGCTTGGTATTATTCGGTGGGATGAATCCCCATTTAATACCGGTAGGAAAACCAGCTCCTCCACGCCCGCGAAGTCCGGAAGCTTTCACCTCGTTGATGACCTCCTGGGGCTCCATCTTGAGCGCCTTTTTAGCCATCTCGTAACCACCCTCCTTGAGGTAGGTTTTGATCTTGGTATTCCAGCCCTTGCGATCAACATTTTTGAAGATCAGACGATGCTCCTTTTCGTGAGGTTCCTTGCCGGGGAGGTAGGTAATGTCAGACATGAGCTTGGTAAATTTTTGGGGTGGTGAAAATTAGCTTTCGTATTGAGCGATGAGTCCTTCGGCCTTCTCGGGAGTGACGCCCTCGTGGAAGTCGTCGTTGACGAGGCAGACCGGGGCGGTCCCGCAGGATGCCAGGCACTCGGCGTATTCGACCGAGTAGTTCCCGCAAGGGGAGACGGAAATCGGGTCTTTGTGAGCATCGGCCAAATCGCGATCGATTCCTGTGAGTTCGCAAAGCTTGGCCATGAGTTCGTAGGATCCACCCATGGCACAAGAGAGGGTGCGGCAGACCCGGAAGTGGAGCTTGCCGGGAGCCTTTTGGCGGAAGCCGGGATAGAAGGTGACGACTTCCACGACCTTGATCGCGGCGATGTCGAGTTTCTTGGCTACCCATTCAATGGACTCCGGGCTGATGAAACCGTGCCGGTGCTGGACTTCGTGTAGAAGGGGAAGAACAGCGGAGCGTCGTTGGTCATCGGGATACTGGGCAATGCGCTTATCCGCTGCCTTTTGCAGCGATGGAGTGACCTTAAAAAGAGGAAAGTGAACCGCGCCGGGAGTGACGGGAGAGTGAACATTCTTTTCGAGAACGCTTGGTTGCGCACTACTGTATGCCGCAGAACTCCGGTCGATCATAAGCGGCTTTGGCGCTTCGCGCACTTCAGGGGCGTGGAGACGGACGTAGCTCAGCTTGGACCGGTCGATCGAGCGAGGACGGGGGACTTCAATTTTAGAACTCACCTTAAAAAAAAATCAGGTTGAAAAATTAGACGGAGATTTAGCGGTCGCACTCGCCCATGACGAAGTCGAGTGAGCCAAGGATGGCTGGGATGTCGGAAACCATATGGCCTTTGAGGAGTTCGGCGCAGATGCCAAGGTTGACGAAGGACGGGGCGCGGATTTTCAGACGATTCGGAACACCGCCGCCTTTGGAATGAATGTAGAAGCCAAGTTCCCCTTTGGGGTTCTCAGCGGCAAAATAAACCTCGCCCGCAGGGGCCTCGATCCCTTGAGTGGCTACGATGAAGTGGTGGATGAGTTCCTCCATCGACATCAGGACGCGTTCCTTGTCAGGGAGGGTGGACTTGGTGTCGCCCACGTTGATTTCACCTCCGGGGAAATCGTCAAGGACCTGACGGATAATTTTGATGGACTGGCGCATTTCCTCCATCCGGATGAGGTAACGGTCGTAGCAATCCCCGTTTTGGCCGACGGGAATGTCGAAATCGTATTTTTCGTAGCCGAGATATGGGCTGTCTTCCCGGAGGTCGCGGGCGACTCCGGAGGCGCGGAGGTTGGGGCCGGTCATACCGTAGCTGATGGCGTCCTCGCGGCTGATCACGCCGACGCCGCACATGCGCTCGAGGTAAATCTTGTTGTTGTTCAGAAGCCCGGCGATCTCGTTAATGGAATTTTCGCACTCATCGAGGAAAGTGAGGATTTTCTTATCCAAACCCTCGGGAATATCGCGAATCTGGCCTCCAACACGGGTGTAGGATGTCGTAAAGCGGGCTCCGGTGAGTTGTTCGCAGAAGTTGTAAATCTTCTCGCGCTCGGTAAAGGTGTAAAGGAAGACAGTCATGGCTCCCACATCCATGGCACAGACGCCGACTCCAAGCATGTGGGAAGAAATCCGGGCGAGTTCGCAGCAAAGAACACGGAGTGCCTGGCCGCGCGGTGGCAATTCCCAACCCATCAGTTTCTCGACCGCGCAGGCGTAAGCGACGTTGTTGGCGAGTGGAGCGAGGTAATCGAGTCGGTCGGTGTAGGGAACGAACTGATTGTAATGCATGTTCTCGGCGATCTTTTCGTCGCCGCGATGCAGGTAGCCTATGTGAGGCTCTGCTTTTTCGATGATTTCGCCGTCCAATTCCAGCACAAGGCGTAATACTCCGTGCGTGGCGGGGTGTGACGGGCCCATATTCAGGACCATCTTTTCGCCGAGGACATCGTCGGTCTCCGCTTGGTAATCGGTAACGGCCTTTGCTGCGACGGCAGCGGCATCCGGGGCCTCGTAAATAGTGGTCTCGCTCATGTTAAGACACGGGCATGAAACTCTCGTTCTTCGGGGCTCGCAAGGACTTTGTGAAATATTTCACAAAGTCGGGATCAGAACCTCGGAGGAAGAAGGGTGAGACGGGTGGGATAGTAACGATCTGAGGGGGAAAAGAGCCATCCTGGATTCTTTGAAACGAGTTTGTAGTCAGTGAGGAGGAATTCGGGGAGGAATTGGTTGCTATTGGGTTCGTAGAGTTTACGTCTCGTGTATCGCCCATAAATCCGATACTCGTAATTGTTGTCAAATCCGTAGTTTTTGCTGCCCCCTGCTTCAGAGAGGCGGTCGGGGTTCAATTTCCGTGATTCGTTAAAAACGACCAATTTGGCCTTTTTCGCCGATTGGCCGGGTTCGCGAAGATATCCCCAGAAGCGTGTTTTTTTCACAAAATAGCGGCGTCCGTAGTAGAAATCGCCCCGGGGTTCGGCCTCGATTTGAGCTTTTCGGGTGCTAATCGTGGGCAGGTTTCCCATGTTCCCGGGGCCACTGGAGACTCCCGTGCAGGATGGAAAAATTGGCAAAAGAAAAGCGAGGAGGAGAAATAGGCGCACGTCGGAACTGTGAACTCGTTAGCCTCTTCTGGTCAAGATCAGAGGGGGGTGGTAATTTGACTTGTGTATGGTGGGGAGTCCGCCGTGCAACAGAGTGTTGCTTTATATCGTTTTTACATGTTCAAAAGGGTGCCGCAAATGCTTGGCCCACCTCCTATCCCGTTACAAGCTCCGCAGTCTTCCCGGCGGCGGACCGCGCTCATTGTGATCGGGGTGACTTTGGGCTCGCTGGTCCTCCTCGTTGGGGCGGGGTTCCTTTTTGTCTTCACTGCACGTGATTTCGAGCCGGACGCGGCCCAAAAAGACTCAATCCTGACCGTCGACCACGCTGCTGATTTCTCCTGGATTGACCCCTCAACCGGGACTGAAGAATGGGAGTGTGAAAAGTATCTCGATGGTTCCATTCAGATTTCCTACTTGTATTCGGACAAATTGATCTCTCTGAACTGCACCGTCACGGTCGAGAGGAAGTCGAGTGACGTTCTGGCCTCGTATCTTGCCGAATGGAGCGCGTTAAAGTTAGGCAATCGTCTTAGCGGTGTCGATGTGGGTCTTGAGGAGGCCAATCATGTTTTTTCATGGGGTGACCAATCAAAATTTGCTTTTCAAGTCATCGAGAACGAACGCTCCGGGTTTGCCTTCATCACCCGCAAAGATAAGAAGATCTACTTCGTTAATGCCTGGGGACTCAATCTTGAAGATGCAGATGAGATCGCTGCGCTCCTCAAGCCCAAGCTGGAGCTTTTTGCGGCAGAGCCCTATCTCAGATAGATTTTTTTTCCGGTCATTGCCCCCGCCAAATTCGAATGTGCGGCTCGAGCCATGCCTCCGCCGTTTTCAAGAAAACTCCAGCTTGCAAGATGACCGCGGCTGTCGCTTATTCACGGCATGAATTTGACACGGACAGCCTACGGGACCTGGAGCGGCGGACGGTTTATGCACTTTGGCGAGGTTCTCGATGAAGATCGCTACCAGGAATGTATCCGAGTGGCTTATGATGTAGGGATCCGGACCTTTGTGACGGCTGATGTTTATGGCCAGGGCAAAGCGGACGCGGCACTGGGTGAGGTGCTCTCTGAATACCCCCGCGACAGCTACTGCCTTGTCGGAATGCTCGGGCATGATTTTATTGATGGCGAACGTGAGGGGAGCAAGGGATATCCAAGATTCACTAACCCGGCCTTGCGGGGTGAGTCGGGCTATCGCGACTTTTTGCGTCGGGCATGTGAGAGTTCGCTCACGAATTGTCAAACCGACCATTTCGATCTCGTCATGCTGCACAATCCGGACGAGATCGGCTACACCAGCGAGGCTGTGTGGAAGGGAATGAATGCCCTCAAGGAAGAGGGGCTCTCGGAGCGTCTTGGTATTGCGCCAGGGCCGGCCAATGGCTTCACCCTCGATCTCCTGCACGTCTTCGAGAATTTCGGTGAGGTCCTGGATTGGGCCATGATTATTCTGAATCCGCTTGAGCCTTGGCCCGGCCGGCATGTTTTGGATTCAGCGGGAGCCAACCAGGTCGAAATTTTGACCCGCGTGGTTGACTACGGCGGACTTTTCCACGGCGATATGAAGCCGGGTCACGTTTTCCGGCCGGGCGATCACCGCGCATATCGTCCGGAAGGTTGGGTCGAACGGGGAAATGATGCGATGCAACCGATGCGAGCGATTGCCGAGAAGCATGGGCTGAGCATGATTCAATTCGCCTCGCTCTGGAATCTCTCCCAAGATCCGGTGAAATGTGTTGTGCCGACTGTGATCCAGGAAGCTGGCGAGGATGCGGTGCCGATTGAAGATAAGATTCGCGACTACGCGGCCATTCCTGCTGATTTCAAATTCTCAGCCGAAGAGGTGGAAGCCATTCGTAAGATGGGGGACAACACCGGCTGCATGATGCTGAAAGGGGCCAGTCAACGTCATGAGGGGCCTTGCGAACGCCCCGATGAGTGGCCGATGCGCGAAGAGCTTCTCGATTTGGCAGGGCAATATGGTTTGACAAAAGAGTGGTGACAGCGATTCACCTAATCCACAACTTTTTAAGAGCTTTTCCTGTTGGTCGCCGGTTTTCGTGAAGTAGCTGTTGAACAGGTCTTCAAGGGTGCCTTCGCCGGGGTGGGTATGGCGATGAATTTAAAGGCTGACTCCAAATCTTGCCCTGTGCCTCGACAAATACCGAGGAGGTAAGCGGTGGGGTGCCTTCGGGCGGCTGCCATTTCCTCTGCTTTCAATCAGCCACCCTTCCTCAGTTGCAGGCGAAATTTGGGTGAGGGTTGTCAGAGCGTAAGCAATTGCCCGTTGGGCATCCAAATCATTGGGGGTGATTTTTATGAAGTACCTGGAGGGACAAGGATCAAGAAAGCCGATGAGTCTTTAAACCAATTTTTCCTCTCGAACCCAGTGGATGGGTGAGATCGCTTCTTCGGGGTGGGGCACTCCCGTGAGAATATCTGAGAAGGCGTGGGATTTTAAGTTGCCAGTTTCAGTGCGCGGGTGCTCAGCGACTTGCTTAAAGTAGATTCGGGCCTTTTCCGGGTGATGGTTTTGGAGGGCCTCGAAGAAGGGCAGACCTGCTCTGTGTGTAAACCCAGCGTTTCCTGCTCCATAGTCAGCGAGGCAATAAGCGTTCATGATTTTCCAACCTCTTTCCGGATCGATTTTGGCAAGGTGTTTCAGGGACATATTGTTGAATCGATCGTCATTGCTCTATCCGCTGAGAATCACGTGAAATTAAAAGAGCTTTGCTTCACAATTCCAAATCTCCCTTGCGAGAGTGGTGACTGATGCCGTCGCCTCGGTGCTTTCTGGGAATGAATGATGAATTACTTCGACAAGCACGATAAGTTCATCAAACGAGAGGTTTTGAAAGGGGATTGTAAGCGCTTGAGGGTCGTTTCGTCGAGTTGCCGGCCTATTTCACTGATGATGTAATTCTGGATGAATGTATTTGGCCCGGTTGGGCCGGGTTTCCAGTCACAAGACATGAGGCTAAAGAGTGAGAGTTGAACGAAATATGAGAGGAGATTGAGAATGTGCTCCAAATCCGGTAATTACAAATTGATCGATGGTTTCCGGTAAGGATCGCTCAGGCGGTCTCGAGACAATCTCTCCGTGGACACAAAAAAAGCCCGGAGAGATCCGGGCCTGTAATTGCTTTGGGTAAAGGGAAAGAGGGCTAGCCGTTTGGATCGACGATGACGGTATCTCCGGGTTGGATGTCCGGGTAACCATCGGGTGAGTAGCCGTGAGGTCTCATGGTGGCGATATACTGTCCGCTGGCATCGAGTCGTTCGATTACAATCGTTCCAATGATCCCGGTGTTGCGTCGGATCGCGAGAACGCGACCAGGCTGGAAGCTTGGAGCGCTGGCGGATGGTTCGTAAATAACGATGGCTTGTTCCTTGTTTGCCGATTTGACGGTCCCCATGTCCATGGCCATTTGGACTTTTTTGGCCTTCATGTTTTGCTCGATCGTGATTTGTCTTCGCTCTTCGTTGGCGCGGTCGTTTTCCTCTTCGAGAGCCAGGGCTTTTTCCTCGAGCTTGCGGTTTTTGTCCTCGAGTTCTTTGATTTTATCGAGCGCTTCCGGGTCGGGAGTGGAAGTTACAGCTGGTCCGGGTGCAATGGGGAGGGGCGTCGGAGTGTTGACCGGAGCGGCAGTGCTTTGATAGTTCGAGCGGGTGGCCCGCAGGTGGCTTAGTTCAAGAGCTCGGTTTTCAGCGGCCAGTTTTTCGATCTCGGTTTTTAAGTCAGCAAGTTCGGTCTTACTGGATTTACTGTTGCGGCCATCGTTAAAGCCCCCAAAGGAGAGGGCAAAGGCAACGACGATCAAGATGGATGTCGTTCCGAGAAGGATGTTTGTGGTGTTCATAGGTGTGCCAGAGTTTAGAGGTAAAAGGGATAAGTTGTCAAAAACGGATCTCAGAGAGACAAAAGAACCCGGATCACGAGCCGTGTCCGGGTTCTTGGAGGTAAAACAAAATACCGCTTAATCGCTGGAGGAAAACGCCATGAGGATGCGCAGGACATACCAAAACAGGAGGGCGACGCTGGCGAAGAGGCCAAGCGAAGCCGCAACGTGCTGGTCAGGGCGATAGTGGTGAATGATACTGCTGGTCTGATGAAGAATCGAGCCGCCTGCTATGAGAACCATGGCCCCGGAGAACCAGATGCCCAAATTGAAGCCAATCAAAAGGGAGGCTACGATCAGACCAAGTGCAACGAAGCCGGCGACTTTGAGCATTCCGCCGAGGAATGAGAAATCCTTTTTGGTAGTGAATGCTAGGAAGGTGAGGCCTGTGAAGAGTCCCAGGGTGATGATCCCGGCCTGCCCGACTAATTGAGGTTGCCCACTGTAACGAACGGCCATCAGGAGGATGGGGAGGAAGATGATTGCCTCGGCGACCACGTAAAGTACGAGCCCCGCATATTGCATCCCACGGCTGGTATCGGAAGTGGCCCATTTGGTTGCAAGCCAGGAAGCCCCCATGAAAAGTCCCAGAACAACCAGCCAGGACATTCCGCTGCCGATCATCTTCAATGCAAAGTCATCGATACCCGGAATGGCGAAAAGCATGGCCTCGATGACGATAAAGGCTCCGACGGCCCCTGCGAGGTGGAGGTAGGTTTTTTGATAAAATTCGGTCCGAATGGCTTCAGGAGCTTGGGCGACCGAATATGGACTGGCGTAAGGATTGTGACTTTCCATGTTTTTATTGGCTTCTGTTTGCATTTTAGGAATGTTCTGGCCGGATGCAAGCCAGATAGAAGCCATGAATTTTACCGAGATCGACCGCGAAGACTTTCGGAATCTTCTTCATGAGATATCCGAAGCCTTCATGCCATTTGGCAAATACGGTCCGGACAACTATCCGCCCCGTGGTGTTCCGCTGACGGACCTGCCCCCGGAGTACTATTCGTGGTTTGCCGAGCGGGGATGGCCCAAGGGAAGGTTGGGGGAATTAATGGCAATGATTTCGGAGATTAAATCAACGGGCGCGGATCACGTTTTCGAGCCCATGCGCCGCGCGCGGGGAGGGCGTGTCCCGGTGCGGAAACGCCGCCCGGACACTGATTTTTAAAACTCTAGCGATAGACTAAATCAGCAACGACCATGCGGTGATCGGTTTTCGGGCGTGTGAAGGTTCTCGAGCGAACAGGGATAAACTTGTCGGAGCAGTAAATGTAGTCGATCCGGAGAAGAGGCAGGGAACGATTGAAGGGAGTTTTCCAATGAAAGGTATTACCCCAACCAGTTCCGGCGGTGGCAAAAGTGTCGGTGAATTCCTTCCGCATGATGCGATGCACGGAATCGTTGGGCGGCGCGTTAAAGTCTCCCGCGACGACGGTGGGAAAGCGAGGGTGTGCGCCGTATTGTCTCAATCCGGCGAGAGAATAGGAGAGTTCGATTTTGCGAAGAGTGTGGTTCTCGACATGCTCGCGCCAACAATCAAGCTCGTGAAGTTTCATGTTGGTGGCTGCGGAGAGAAGATGAAGGTTAAGGAGGTTGACTTTGCGCCCGTCGAACATTTCTGCGGTCACAAGCTGCGTACGGTAGGTAGAAAATCGAAATTCCCGTTCGATGGTGCCCCGGACGATGATTCCGAATCGCATGCTACGGTTGTAGCGGTAGTCGCCTTGTCCCTTGAACAGCTCGTCGGTGAGCTTTTTGATGCGATAGCCGGGAGGAATTTCCTGCAGAAAGATGATATCGGGTTGAAATTCGCGCACGGCCTCCAGAGGGTCGGATTGGCCGGCACAATTCAAAGTAATGGCCCGAAGAACCTTGCTTCCGGCATGTTCGGGGGGGGGACCTTCTTCCATGGGTGCGGTTCCCAATCTTGAGATTGGCCGGGCTTCGTCGGCGAATAGGAGAATGGTGAAAGTCCACAGAAGAATGAGGGTCATGGAGCCCCTGACCTTGAAAAACAGGTAGCAAAAAGCGGCCAGCGCCAGTCCGATGATTCCCCAGAACCAGATTGGGTAAATCGTGATTGCCGCGAGCTTCAGTGGAAGACGGACGTAAAGGAGGATGGTGAAAAAGTGCAGTCCCAGCGAGAACAAAAGGAGCGCCGGAGGAATGAGTCGCCAAAGTCCGCGAATACTCATGGCTGCGGGATCTTCAGGAGATCAGGCGTCCTTTGAAAACCTTGAGCGCTTCAACGATGAGGGGATCGTTGTGAAATTCGTCTGCTTTGGCGGTATTGTCTTTCTTCTCCTTATGTTCTTCGACCGGCTTTTGCGGGGCCGGTTCGGGGGCCGGATTTAGTTTTACCGATTCCGGTTCGACGGCGTGTTCGGGAGCATCTGCGATGAGCCGGTCGATGGGATCGAGAGAGCTATCGTCAGCCGGGGGCTTCTTTTCCGGAGCAACGACAGCGACGGGATCGGTGGCAGGAGCGGGCGCCGGAGCAGAGGAGGTGCCCGAAAGTGAGTCTGCGATTTCTTCCGGATCGGCCTTTCCGATCGCTGAAATCACGTCAGTGAGGCGGATTTCCTTCAGTTTCTGGATCGCTTTGAGTGAGGCAATCTCGAGGTGGAGTCGCTTGTTGGAAGCCCATTTCATCCGGCTTTCCGCTTCAGAAAAGGTATCAATGACGGCGAGGAGGCGCTCGGGCTTGTGGGACTCGGCCGCGGTTGAAAGGTCGGTCCAGAGGGCCTCGGGAAATCCTTCATGTCCGGCGTTGGGATCGATCTTGGCCACAACGAGAGCTCGGATGGCCCCGACGACTTCGGCGAGAAGCTGGCTGAGGTCTTTTCCCTTTTCGAATTGTTCGTAAATGACGGCGAGAATACGAGCAGGTTCTTTCTGCAAGATGCCGAGGAGAAGGGCTGCAACTGTCTCGCGCGAGGTGAAGCCAAATATGTCAAGCACGTTGGTCTCGATGATTTCGTTTCCACAGAACGCGACAAGCTGGTCGAGCATGGACTGGGCGTCGCGCATACCACCATCGGCTCCTTTGGCAATGGCCCACGCGGCCGCGTCATCGAGTTTGACTCCCTCCTCAGTGGCGATGTGCTGGAGATGCCCTGCGATGATATCGGTCGGAATTGGGCGGAGGTCAAAGCGCTGGCAGCGCGAGATGATGGTGGGGAGGATTTTGTTTGGTTCGGTGGTCGCGAAAATGAATTTCACGTGTTCTGGTGGTTCCTCAAGTGTCTTAAGAAGAGCGTTGAAAGCGCCGGTGGTGAGCATGTGAACCTCATCGATATAGATGATGCGGAACCGGCTGGAGGCGGGCGCAAATCCGACCGTTTCAAGGAGTGAGCGGACTTCATCAACCTTGTTGTTTGAAGCTCCGTCGATTTCGAGGACATCGAGCGAGCGGCCTTCGGAGATTTCGATGCAGAGGGGATCATCGGGGTCGAAGTCGATCGAGGGTCCGTTGGGACAATTGAGGGCTTTTGAGAAAATTCGGGAGGTCGAGGTTTTGCCGGTGCCGCGGGGGCCGACGAAGAGATAAGCATGGGCGAGTCGATCCTGTTCGATGGCATTGCGGAGGGTTCGGACCACATGATCCTGTCCAAGAACGTCTGCAAAAGTGCGGGGGCGGTATTTTCGGGCAAAAACCTGGTAGCTCACGGGATTGATTGTAGTGAGGAATGAAGGTTTGTCAGTGCCGAGTTTGGGAAATACCATCAGAAACGATGAATTCAGCCAAAGAGGAGATTTATCAACGGTGTCAGACTCAAATTCAGGCTCTTTGCGAGGGGGAGGACGATGGGATTGCCAAAATGGCGTCTGTCGCTGGTGTTTTGCACAATGAGATTGCGGATTTTTTCTGGACGGGGTTTTACCGGGTTGTTGATGGAAAGCTGGTGATCGGGCCCTACCAAGGGTCGGTGGGGTGCTTGCGGATTGAGTTCGGAAAGGGGGTTTGCGGTACGGCGGCGGCGACAGGTGAAACGCAGGTGGTGGAGGATGTTCACGTATTTCCGGGGCATATCGCCTGCGATGAGCGTTCGAAGAGCGAAATCGTGGTGCCGGTTAGAAACGAAAACGGACATCTGATCGCAGTTTTGGATGTTGATGCGACAAAAAAGGGGACTTTTGACGAGCTGGATCGAGTGTGTCTCGAGAGGATCTTGGAAGATGTCTTCGCTGGGCCGGTGACTCCTTAGGTTTCCGTGATTATCTCAAAATGGTTATTTTCCCGAAAGTGAGTAAAGACATTGCCCTGATTATGGGTTACCAACTCCCTTAACGATGGCCCGCGAAAAGAAAGACGATTCTGCGAAGAAGACAAAAGGAGATGGCAAGGAGGTCGATCTCACAAAGGGATATGCCAAGACGAGGAAGAGTTTGATCGCCAGGTTGGAGAATTGGGATGATCAGCGGACCTGGGATGAATTTTACCAAACCTACTGGAAGCTGATTTATTCGGTGGGAATCAAGGCCGGACTGCGACACGACGAGGCCTTCGATACGGTGCAGGAGACGATCCTTTCGATCGCGAAGCAAAGTAAGAAGAATCTCTACGATCCGAAACAGGGGTCGTTCAAGACGTGGCTCATGAATATGACCCGCTGGCGGATCAATGATCAGTTTCGGAAACGCAAGAAGGACACCGCCATGCCGGGGGGAGGCTGGGAGGATGATCGCAAAACCGCGATTATCGATCGGTTTGAGGACCCCAAAGGAGATCTTTTGGAGCGGATGTGGGACGTCGAGTGGAAAAAAAACGTTGCCGACATGGCTCTGACCCGGGTGAAGGCCCAGGTTTCTCCGAAGCAGTATCAGATTTTCGATTATTACGTGGTGAAACAGTGGGAAGCCAAAAAGGTGCAGGATCACCTTGGGGTCAGTATGGCTCAGGTCTATCTAGCCAAGCATCGCGTAGGTTCCGTTCTGAAGAAGGAATTGGCGAAGCTCGAGAAAGATGCAAAAAAAGATTAGGCCAGACCCTTTGATCCCGGATCACGAAGTCCTCCGTAAAATCGGGGGAGGGGCCTATGGTGAAGTCTGGCTTGCTCGTGGAGTCACCGGTGCGATGAGAGCGGTGAAAATCGTCTATCGCGAGGACTTCTCCGATGAGCGGACTTTCGAGCGTGAGTTCGAGGGGATCTTGAGATTTGAGCCGATCTCGCGGGACCACCGGGGCTTCGTGAATATTCTTCACGTCGGACGTAGTGATGATCACAGCGAATTTTATTATTACGTGATGGAGTTGGGTGATGACGCCCACAGTGATGATGAGATCAATCCGGTGGAATACGAGCCGCGGACGCTGCGCACCGACATGATGCGGGCGAACGGGAAACCGCTGTCGACGAACTTCTGTATCGAAACCGGGAAGCGTCTCGCCGACGCCCTGGCAGCGTTACATGAACGGGCTCTGACCCACCGCGATGTCAAACCGTCGAACGTCATCTTTGTCGATGGCAAGGCGAAGTTAGCAGACATCGGATTGGTTGCGGCCAAGGACCAGCGGACTTTTGTGGGGACGGAGGGTTTTGTGCCTCCAGAGGGCCCGGGTTCGGAGCAGGCGGATATTTATAGCCTTGGGAAAGTTCTTTACGAGATGGCGACCGGGATGGATCGCTTGCAGTTTCCCGAGTTGCCGGATGAGACGCCGGCCGATGATTATCGCAAGAAATGGATCCGGCTGAATCGCATGATCTGCGATATCTGCGATCCGCGAATGGCCAAGCGCAAGATTCAGACCGGACGCGACCTGGCTCATGCACTGAGTCACCTTCAGCGCGGCAAGAATGCTCCCAAGAAAGTGCCGGTCTACGCCAAGGTGGCTCTGGGTGTGCTCTTCGTAATTGGCTTGTTTACGAGTCAGATCTGGCTCGAAAAGACGTGGGGGACGCACGTGATTGAAGGACAGTTGGAGCCTCTGCCGGAACGATACGTGATGGTGAAGGTTCTCACAACTCCGGCAGGTGCCGAGGTTTTTAATAATGAAGGGAAGCGATTGGGCTACACGCCGGCAACTTTAACCGGGGTTGAAGTGGATTCGATCTTGGAGTTGCAGATCAAAGCGCCCAATCGCCGTGATCTGATTATCGATCAAAAAGTGGTCGACGAGGGGAATCAGGTCATGATTCTTGATAGGGTAATGTATCTCTTTTCACCACCCAAGTTTGAAGAAATATGGACTGATGCCCTGGGGAATGATTACAAGCCCTATTTGGATCTGCACAAGGCGGTAGACCATGTTAGTGAGGCGGATTGGGAACTTTATTTGAAGGAGACGAACCAAAAGCAAAAACTCAGGGCACTCCCCTTCGACTACAGTGGTCGCAAGGTCGTTGCGGTCCCCGAGGCGTGGGCAGTGGGCTACGCAAAGTGGCTGGAGGAGAAATGCATTGATCAGGGATATTTTGACGAGTATTCGGACGAAAATCCGGAGAGGAATCGTCAGATCATTCCACACTATGATCTGTCTTTTGATGCCACAAGACTTCCTGCAGAAGCAAAGAAGGGGGGCAAGCTCCTGCGACCCTTCTATTGTTGGGTCAGACCAATCCCTTATGGCTCGTTGACAATCGATTCGGACCCCAGTGGAGCGAGCCTCTACTTGAATAAGGTTTTGGTTGGGGTCACGCCCTTTAATGGTCCCAATATTGCTCCGGGTGACATTGAGATCACTCTTGCGATGGGTGGCAAAAAGACGAGGATCGACAATGTCTATCTCCCGGACAGGGGCGAGTTTAGCAAGGTCTATAATTTGGTTCCTGACGAGAGTTTTGAGCCCGGGAAAGCCTGGACGAATAGCATTGAGATGGAGTTGGTGGCGATGCCCGATGATGAGCTGAGTGTTTCAAAGTGGGAGACTCGCACCGTTGACTATCGCCGCTATCTCAAGGCGACCAGAAAAAAGGTCGGGGATGAGGTTTTGAGCGAGGATCCCCTGGTCCCTGTCGTGGGTCTGACCCGCGCGGAGTGCGAAGCGTTTTGCGAATGGTTGACCAGGAGCGAGCGGGATAACCCCAACGCAGATCTCAACCGTATTACGAAGGACTACCGGTACCGCTTACCGACCGATTCGGAATGGAGCAGGATGGCGGGCTTGATTGAAGTTGGTGAAACACCGGCCGAGCGGGAGTCTGACGTCGTCAATGCAGGGCGGTTTCCCTGGGGGCAGACTTTCCCTCCGGATCTACTGGTCGGGAACTATGCCGATCTCTCGGCGATTGTGTTTATCGACAGTGACCGAATCATCGCGGACTACAATGATGGTTTTAAAAAGCTGGCTCCGGTGGGGCAATTCGAATCAAACTCTCGGGGCTTGTACGATATTGGAGGGAATGTGCACGAATGGGTCTCTGATTCTTATGGGAATGCCAGCCGGGGAATCTTGCGCGGCGGAGGTTGGGATACTTTTAGTGAGGAGCATCTGGAAACACGATTCCGCTTTCCTATTGATGTGGAGCACCGGAGTGATAGCTTCGGGTTTCGGGTTGTTTTGGCCCGGGATGTCGAACAGGAAATCACTGAAGAAAACGTAGAGAACGAAGAAAATGGTGGAGATCCAAATTGATTATGAAGGCCAGTTGCGTTGCTCGGCTGAGCACAAGCCTTCCGGGAACAAGGTGACGACCGACGCCCCAGTTGATAACAAGGGACGGGGTGAAAGTTTTTCCCCGACAGATATGGTGGCAACCGCGTTGGGAACCTGTATGGCCACCATCATGGGAATCGTGGCGAGACAGCGAGAGATTGATCTCAATGGTCTTCGCTTGATTGTGCTGAAGGAAATGTCCGCTGACCTTCCTCGCCGGATCGCCCGCCTGGATGTCGAGATTCACGTGCCGGTTGCCGGAGATCACCCTGATCGTAAAGTCCTTGAAAATGCCGCTCTGACCTGCCCGGTGCAACACAGTATTCACTCCGAAATCGAGGTGAATATCGATTGGCGCTGGCAGGATTTAGGTGCAAAAAGATCAGGATGATCCATGCATCATCCTGTGGAGGATCGTTGAAGGTTAGGACCGTCTAGTCGGCAATGTCAAACATGCCGTAGTCGCCATCGGGCTTGCGCCAAACGATGGAAGTCACGTCCCGTCGCGCGTTTTTGAAGACGACAAATGGACGCTCGGTGAGGTCCAGTTCCATGACCGCTTCTTCCTTGTAGAGCTTTCTGAGGCTGAAGGATTCCTTGTGAACGAAGAAGGGCTCCGGTTCCTCCATTTCGTTCACTTCATCCGGCAGGTTGTCGAGGAAGTCGGCTCGGTAGTTTCTTTCGTCGAGGTATCGGATGCTCTCGTCCTGACGGGGAGTTCGGCGCTTTAGCAGTCGGGTCTTGTGCTTGCGCATGCGTCGCGCGATTTTGTCGATGGTAAAGTCGATACTCTTATACATGTCATCGGTCTCGGACGAGGCATCGATGACGATATGGTTGGCGCAAAAAAAGATGATTTCGGCTTTATGTCGACGGCTTCCTTCGACATCGAGTATGGCCTTGGCCTCGATGATGCGCGGATAATCCAGATGAATGCCACTGATCTTGTCCTTGGCATACTGCCGCAGTGAATCAGTGACGTCTTCGTGACGAACGGTCACGGTTATATTTGGGTCTACGTTTCTTGTTTGCATAATGAATCTCGGTAAAAGTAAAAATTGCGTTACCTAATTCATAGCAGGGGCGTGTGTGGATCGCCACATCTTTCGGCGGAGAATCTACCCTTTGATCTCAAGCAGCATCTGGGCGTTGCTCGGGAATTTTTTCATGAAGAAAAGAAGCCTTTCCATAGCTTCAACCGGTTTGTGTCCGGCCAATCCACGACGCACCATGTAGATCTTTTTCAGACTCATTTCGGGAAGAATTAATTCTTCCCGACGAGTGCCGGATTTGAAGATGTCGGCAGCGGGATAGACGTAGTGTTCGGCGATGCGTCGATCGAGAACGAGTTCCATATTCCCGGTTCCCTTAAATTCCTGGAAAATTGCTTCGTCAGCCTTTGAGTTCGTCTGAATGAGTGCGGTGGCAACGATGGTTAGCGAGCCGGCTTCGCGGGTGTTTCGAGCAGCAGCGAAAAGGCGGCGGGGCATCTCCAGCGCCCCGGCGACGATTCCACCGGACTGGTAGCCCCGGCCCCGGCTTTGCTTGCTCCCTCCCATGTTGTTATTATAGGCGCGGGCAAGCCGAGTGATGGAATCCATCAGGATAAATACGTGTTGACCGGCTTCCACCAGGCGCTTGGCCCTCTCGATACAGAGTTCAGCGAGCCGGCAGTGGTTTCGTGGTGATTCGTCATTGGAGCTGGCGTAGATTTCGGCGTCGGGGAGTTGGCGTCGAAATTCCGTGACTTCTTCCGGGCGTTCGTCGACGAGCAGGATGATGAGGTGAAGATGTTCCTCGTGCCTTTCCTGAACTGCTTGGGCCATATGGAGGAGAAGGGTCGTTTTTCCGGACCGGGGAGGGGAGACAATGAGCCCTCGCTGGCCTCTGCCGACGGGTGCCATGAGGTCCACGAGACGGGTGGTGTAGCGATCAGGAGTCGTCTCAAATCCGATCTGTTTGCAGGGATTGAAGGCCTTGAGTTCTTCAAAGGCCGGAAGTTTGCGCGCCTCGTCAGGTTTTTGGCCATTAACGAGGGTCACCTCAATCATTTGTGGGCCACGGGTGCTTTCGCGGGCGATCCCCTTGATCCAGACGCCTGGACGGATTCCGTGCTTCCTGACCAAATCTGGCGGGACAAACACATCCTCTTTCCGTTGTTCAAAGTCCTGTTCCTGCTTTCGCAGAAATCCAAATCCTTTGGGAGCAATCTCAAAGAGTCCATCGACCGTGGTCGGTTCTCCGGTGAATTCGAAGGGTTTGCGTTCCCGTGGTTCGCGGTTGTCATCACGCGGTCCGAATCCGCGGACCCGTCCTTGTCGCTGGCCGCGATTGCGGTTTCGATTGCGGTTCCGGTTTCTGTTCCGGTTTCGATTGTTGTTGCCGTTGCCGGAGTCGGAGGTCTGCTGGCCTCCGGAGTTCGCTGAATCAGAGTCGGGTGGAATCATGAGGATAAAGGAAATCTAGAAAGTTCGAGCCTTGTCATGGGTTGGATCGATCAGTTGAGTGACCGGAAAACCCACCGGAAGGGCTCGAGGACATGTGGGGAATCCTGTAAATTCATCTGCCTGAGCGGCCGGGGTTGTTGATGCCGGACGGGCCGTGGTCAGAGATAGAGGATCCCTCAAAGAAGAAAGAGGAAATGGGTCTGAAAAGCGCCAGTCACCTTCAACTGGTAAGAGACTGGGCCGGAACCCCTGCGAAATCAACGATTTTTTCAGATGGTCAAAGTTTCTGAACTTTCCTCGGTTTTCCCTTGACGATAGAGCGGGGTTTCATAGCTTCCGCGTCCCGAATTCTGACTTTCTTAGATTATGCCACGCGATATTATCATTCTGGAGTGTACCGAGGCCAAGGCCGAGGGCAAACCAACCTCCCGTTACACCAGCACTCGTAACAAGAAGAGCCTCAATACCCCAGGTCGTCTTGAAAAGAAGAAATACAATCCTTTCCTGAAGCGCCGCACTCTCCATCGCGAGCTTCGATAGTTCCTGACCCAACTACCTTTAATTATGTCTGAGCCCAAGACCATCCAGCGCCGGATCAACTTCCGAAAGCACAACAAGTCGATGACCAACAAGCGTCTCGACCTTCCTTTTGAGAAGATTAGCTACCAGAATCCCGAGGTGCTTTCTAAGTTCACCACCGGGACCGGTCGCATCCTTCCTCGCAAGGTCACCGGAGTTTCCGCCAAAATGCACCGTGCCATTACCCGCGAGATCAAGCGCGCCCGCGCAGTGAACCTTCTTCCATAAACGGAGGTTCTCTCAGAATTATATTTTAAAACCGTCCGGAGTGATCCGGGCGGTTTTTTTGTTTTGGAGTAAAGCGGGGATTCTCACTTGTCGCCTTCGTCACTTTCCCGCAGAGTGCGCACGCCATGCAAAAATTGCTTACGATCCTCGTTTTTCTTTCCACGCTTGCGATGGGCTCCCTCCGTGCAGATGAGTCAACGGCTTCAGCGGCTGAAGCTGAAGAAATTGTTTTTAGTGAAGCTCCGGACAAGTGGATTGATCAGAACGTCGGCCCCTACCTGGATAAGGTGACCGGTAAAGTCTTTTACGGGGTTGAGATAGCCAAGGATGCCAAGGGCGAGCCCGTGAAACTTCCATTGGTGGTCGTTTGGTTGGCGTTGGCGGCTGTTATCATCACGGTCTACTTCAAGTTCTTGAACTTGCGATCATGGCGCCTCGCCGCCCGTACGATCAGTGGCAAATACAGCTCGGACACCGATCCTGGTGAGATTACTCACTTCCAGGCCCTTTGCGCTGCTCTTTCTGGCACGGTGGGTCTCGGTAATATCGCAGGGGTCGCTATTGCGATTAGTGTCGGCGGCCCCGGTGCGACTTTCTGGATGGTCCTGATCGGCTTGTTTGGAATGACCTCGAAGTTTTGTGAATGCACCCTTGGTGTGAAATATCGCACGATCGAAAATGGCAGAGTTTATGGTGGACCGATGCAGTATCTAAAAAAGGGCTTTGCTGAAAAGGGAATGGGAATGTTTGGTTTGATTTTGGCTGGAATGTTTGCCTTCCTATGTATCGGAGGATCTTTTGGAGGAGGGAACATGGTTCAGGCGAACCAGGCTTGCGAGCAATTGGTCGGGGTTGTTGGAGAGGACTCTTATCTTGATGAGAACCGCTGGGTCTTTGGTCTCATCATGGCCGTTGCGGTTGGGCTCGTCATCATTGGAGGAATCAAGAGTATCGCTTCGGTGACCGCGACTTTGGTGCCGTTCATGTGCGGAATTTATATGCTGGCCGGATTGTTCGTGATCTTTGTGAACTTTGGTCAGATTGGAACCGCAATCGGTGTGATTTTCACGGGGGCCTTTGCTCCGACCGCAATTGGTGGTGGAATCATTGGTGTCATGATTCAGGGCATGAAGCGGGCGACTTTTTCCAACGAGGCCGGAATCGGTTCTGCTCCTATTGCTCACTCGGCTGCGAAGACAAAGTATGCTGCAAGTGAGGGAATCGTGGCGCTTCTTGAGCCATTTATCGACACGGTGGTGGTCTGCACCACAACGGCACTGGTGATTATCATGGCTGGAACATACGATACACCCGGACTCGAAGGGGTTGCCATCACTTCCGCTGCTTTCGAGTCCGTGATTGGCTGGTTCCCCATCATCCTGACGGTTGCGGTGATTTTGTTCGCATTCTCAACCATGATTTCGTGGTCCTACTACGGTGTGCAGGCTTGGAGCCACTTGTTTGGTCGCAGTAAGGGCGCTGAGTTGGTTTACAAAATTCTCTTCTGCTTCTTTGTGGTCCTGGGGTCATCGCTGAGCATGAGTAAGGTCTTCGATTTTTCGGACGCGATGATTTTTGCAATGTCAGTGCCAAACGTGATTGCGATGTATATTCTCATGCCCAGAGTGAAGGATGAATATGCCCGCTATATCGACTACACTGATAGCAGCGATGCTTCTTAAGAATGGCCCGGCAATACCAGCTTAAGAAGGGAGCCCGAAAGGGCGTTTCCGGAATTGATTATCAGGCGGAACTGAACGAGCAGCAGTACGCTGCGGTGAGTTCGCGGCCGGGTCCCGCCCTCGTGATTGCGGGTGCTGGCTCCGGTAAAACTCGCACTTTGACTTATCGGGTGGCTTATCTGCTCGACCAGGGAGTGGATCCCAAGAGTCTTCTTTTGCTTACTTTTACGAACAAGGCGGCGCGTGAAATGATGGAGCGTGTTCGGGAGTTGATTCCGCTGGATCTCAGCGAACTCTGGAGTGGAACCTTCCACGCCATTGGGAATCGAATCCTGCGGCGTCATGCCGATGAGGTCGGCCTGACCCGTTCGTTTTCGATCATGGATCGTGATGATCAGAAGTCGCTCATGAACACCGTAGTTGCGGAATGCGACATTGACACAAAGTCACGGCGGTTCCCCAAAGCCGATGTTCTCATTTCAATCTTTTCCCTGGTCGAAAATACTGGGGTCAATCTCGAGGACTTGCTGGAGGCCCGCTATCCCTACTTTGAGGAATGGGGTGAGGAGATCGCGAAAGTAGGAAAGGCCTACACGGCCAAGAAGCTGGATACAAATTCGGTGGATTTTGACGATCTCCTGATTCTCCCGTTGAAGTTGCTCAAGGAAAATGAGGATCTTCGTAGCCTTTACCAAAAGCGTTTCCAATACCTTCTGGTTGATGAGTATCAGGATACCAATGCGGTTCAAAGTGAGTTGATTCACTTACTGGCCCAGCCCCAGAATTCGGTGATGGTGGTGGGGGATGATGCCCAGTCGATTTACTCGTGGCGGGGTGCTGATATGGAAAATATCCTTTCGTTTCCCGATCATTATCCGGACGCAACAGTTTACAAGATTGAGACTAATTATCGCAGCGTTCCCGAAGTAATTGATCTCTCCAATGCTGCGATTTCGGCGAACAAGAAACAATTTAAGAAGGCGCTTCGAGCGGCGCGTAAAGGTGGGTCGATGACCCCGGCTTTGGTTCCCGTGGAGGATCCAAGGGCGCAGGCGGATTTTGTAGCGCAACGTGTTTTGGAGCTTCGGGACGAGGGGATCGAGCTCGATGAGATGGCGATCCTTTATCGCGCCCATCACCAGAGTTTGGAGATCCAGATGGAGCTCACGGCGCGAGGAATTCCTTTTGAAATCACCAGCGGCTTGCGCTTTTTCGAGCAAGCTCACATTAAGGATGTTGCGGCCTTTTTGCGCTTCGCCACGAATCGTCGGGACGAGGTCAGCTTTAAGCGTTTTTGCCTGCTGTTGCCCGGGATCGGCGCGGCGACCGCGACAAAGCTTTGGCGGGCCTGGCTAAAGGGTGGGCTTGCTAAGGAGGAGAAACCGCCGCAGAGTTTTTCCGACCACATGCTGAAATTTCCGGTCCCGGCGAAAGCCAAAAAAGACTGGGAGCAGCTTTGTTACACTCTGGACGAATTGGTTTTGGGTGACGGCTATGCGCGACCTTCCGAAATGCTCACAAGCATTTTGGAGGGAGTCTATGACGACTACATGAAGGTCAGCTTCGAGAACTACGACAACCGTCGTCAGGACATCGAGCAGTTGATTTTATATTCGGAGAGTTTTGACGATGTTTTGGAGCTGCTTGGCCAGTTGTCCCTAATGAGTTCGGTCGATGGTGAACCAACCGGTAGTCAAGCTGAACCTGATGATGAAAAAGTGGTCCTTTCATCAATCCACCAGGCCAAGGGACTGGAATGGAAGGTGGTCTTTCTGATCTGGTTGGCTGATGGGATGTTCCCGAATGGACGGGTTTTGGAGGCGGATGACCAGGACATGTTTGAGGAAGAACGGCGATTGTTTTATGTGGCGCTGACTCGTTCGAAGGATGAACTTTATTTGACCTATCCGCAGATTAATCCCAAGAGTTACACCGGCGATATTATCACGAGGCCCTCACGGTTCCTTGAGGACTGTCCTGAGGAAATGCTTGAGTCTTGGGAGGTCGGATCGGCATGGTAGATAAAAAAGACTGTTTGCGGCCCGCATTGAGGGCCGTAAGTTTCCGCTTCCAGCAACGTATGAGCAAAATCGCCACCAACTTTATCGCATCCTTCTTGGCTTGCTTGTTCCTGACCCAGTGTTCGGGCGTTTCTGGATTCGGGCGGTCCAGGGCGGGAACACTTTCCAAGTTGGGTTATCAGGCGGTTCCTCTTCAGAAGCTTCGCGGTGATGCCCGCTTTTCCGGCGTCTTTAATGTCAACGGCAGGCCGATGCGTTTTTTGATCGACTCGGGAGCGAACAGTACTGATGTCGACAAGGGCCTCGCAACATCAGCCGGATTGATCGAAGATCGATCGGTCCGGGTCATTACCCGGGGTGCGCTGGGCCGCGAAGTTTCAAGCGGCAGGGGATACGGCACTCTCCAAATCGGTCCAATGAGAGCGGATCGGTTTTCCTTTACGATTGCTCCAAGTCCTGATCGCAAGACGTCGACAAGCAGTTATGCAGGCCAGATTGGTCTGGACGCCTTGTCGGCAACGGGGGCGTTAGTCGATATCCCAGCAGAGAAGATGTGGGTTCCGGGACCGCGCTCGCACAAGGCACGAACCGACGGGTCCCTGCCTCTTGGAGCAAGGACAGGTTTGGGCAGGCAAATTTTAAGAATGGGAACGGCTGGGCGGTTGCCTCACTTGATTCTCAGCGGCGCCTTGCAGGGAGTTCCGGTTTCCTGGGTTGTGGATACCGGGGCAGAAGTCTCTGTGATGGCAGCGGAGAGTTTTGATCGCTTTAATTTGCCAAGTCGTGCCACCAATTCACGGATGATTGATGCTTCAGGCGATCGAATTCCGCTGCGACACGCCAGGCTGAAGAACCTGCTTTTTGGTCAGGTCAACGTTGCTGTTTTTGATGTCTCGGTGGCTCCCCTGGGAACCGTGCGCCAATACTTTCGGGATTCGACCGGCCGACCCGTGGACGGGATTCTGGGAATGGATTTTCTGATGAATGGGGCGGCCTTGTTGGACTCGGGCTCGGGGCTGCTCTACCTTGGTCAACCTTAGCTTTTTGAATTGGAGATCACCCCGATTGTCATCGCTCTTTTGCATTGTCATTCAGTCTCAGTTTTGACTGATGTTTCTTTTTCTTATCCGATCCAACTTTGAAGACGTCGCCATCGCGGAGAAAGCGTGCCTTGGAGGCTTCCTTCACCCATTCGAACTGACAATCGGAACCACCTTCCGCTGAGGGGTAACTGGTGACAACGTGGTGCTCCATTAACTCGGAGACTCCGCTCGCGTAGTCGGCATGGATGTGGGTGACCGCGGCAGCCGTGATCTTTAAGTCATTGTTGTCGGCGATCTTGAGATAGCGATCCACTTCGCGCTCGGGGTCGACGATGATCGCCTCGCTGGTGCGTTGGCAGCGGATGAGCTAAGCGTTTTGCGCCAGTGATGGATCGGTGATTTGGCTGAGGGACACGAGATTGGTTCAGTTGGAGGTTGAACAGTTTCCTGAGGTGCAGGATGATTTTCCGGCGACTTGGTTCCATGGTGTTTTGGACATTAGAATGGCCAGTCCACACCAACCGGTAATACCTGCAAAGACGAGGCCGGCTCCGAAGAAGGCACTCAGGTAGACAAACCTTGGATCGACCGTTTGCGAGAGGACGACGCCAGCCAGCACGCCGAGTCCAATAGTGATTTGAACCTGTTGCATGAGTGGAAAGACTTTTTGATCATGCTTGACGACCGGGTGGCCCGCGGCCTTCCAGGCGAGGATGCCGCCTTCCAGATTACGCACCTTTTCGATGCCCAGCGATTCGAGCTTATTCAGTGCCTTTATGCCGCGTTTACCGCTGCGACACATCACAACAACCGGAGCATCGCGATCGATTTCTTCGATGTGTTTTTCAAGTTGGCCCAGCGGGATGAGTTTTGCTCCCTTGATGTGACTTTCCGCATGTTCAACGGGCTCGCGCACATCAACCAGACAACAGCCGGATGGCAAAAGGGCTTTGAGCTCGTCGGAATGGATGGATGGATTGTGGGTCTTCACGTCAAAATAGATACTTCCGTTTGATTTAAATTAATCTTTCTTTGCGCAAAAAAAACAACGAAATGGATTTAAAGAATGAACCAAAGCAAAAAAAAATTCCCTAGGGAGTGATCCCCCTTGCTCTGAAGCTTATTGCCCCTCGTTTAAGAGCGTTCTTCGAGCTGGTGGTCAGGTTGCGCTTGCTCAATTTCCTGATGCAGGGCGACTACACCGACGGGCAGCTGGCGGAGGCGTCTGGTTTTGGGCAGGCGAACGTCTCCAAGCATCTGGCGGTATTGCGTGACGTGGATTCTGCGCCCGTTTCTCCGAGGATGGACTGAAGTTTCCGATAGGCTTCTTGCTCGATTTTTTTTTCTCGAGCTCCATCTTGCCCATGATACGGGCCTGCCTTAGGAAGAGAATCGCTCGCCAACCTACTTGAATGGATTAAAAATCGAGGTTCGACTCTGTTTGTCGATTTGTCCGGTCGGATGGGTGGTCCTTGTTCGAGTGCTCAACCTCGATCAAATCACTTCTCGCCACAGGATTTCGAGTCACGGAGCACACACAATATTATCGAGGCCAGAATAGCTCCAAGGGGTTAGAGAGTTGTAGTTGCGCGTTTTTTTGAAAAAAATTATCCAATCAATAGATTGAAGTTGTCGGACAAGTTTAAAAAAAAAGGAATTTGGTGGTTGATTGGTTGAGTACGAGTAGATTCAATGGGTGGGTATGAAAAAGAAATACTTTGGATTAGCCGCGCTGCTTACGTGCTCGGCAAGCGCAGCACTCCTTGCTGACTTCGACGGTAATGGATCGTTTACGGAAGCTGCTTTCAAGAGTGCTCCAGTCGGGTCGGTTGTCGAGGGTGGCCCTACTGGGAGTTATTACAATCTTCTCAATAATGTCGGGGACGCAGGCAACCATCTCGCATTTCCTGCGACCGGGACTTCCGGATGGCAATCCGCCACATTAACGATGGACATTCGCGCAGCCAATGTTCAGGCCGATGGTTTCGGTATCGCATTCGTTGATGTCGCAACTCACGGAGCTGATCTCGTTCGCTCTGGTGCGGGGGGATTGGGTGATGCTGAGGAGAGAGCTCTTTACGCGAACTCTGTTGGTGTGGGTTTCAGAACTTTCAACGGGACTAAC
>JAURPJ010000053.1 GCA_030835305.1 Verrucomicrobiota bacterium
CCCCAAATCCGGCCCCCTTGATGGTGCCGGGCGACGCTCGATCTACACCAGCATCCGCCGGAATTTCCTTCCTCCCATGATGCTTGCCTTTGACATGCCAAGCCCTTTTTCCTCAGTCGCCAGGCGCACTGTTTCAAACGTTCCCGCCCAGGCCCTCACCCTGATGAACGACCCCTTCGTCGTCAACGAATCTAAACGCTGGGCCGACTCCACCGCGAATATCAAGGATGACAAAGCTCGGATTGAAACGATGTTCCTGCAGGCCTTTGCCCACCCTCCAACACCGGAACAATTGAAAACAACCCTCGCCTGGATCCAATCCCACCCTTCCCAACAAAACGCCTGGCAGGACTTCGCCCATTCCCTCTGGAACACCAAGGAATTCATCTTTCTCAACTGATTCGCCCGCAATCCCTCACTATTTCGCCTCACAATGCACTGCCGAAACTTTCGTCCTTCCTCACTCACCCGCCGTGACATGCTCCAACAGTCCGCTTGCGGATTTGGAGCTGTCGCTCTCTCCGCCCTCCTCGCTGAAAATGCCTCGGCGGCAAAAGCAGACTACAACCCCACCAATCCCCTCGCACCCAAAAAGCCCCACTACACGCCGAAGGCAAAGAACGTCATCTTCCTTTACATGGACGGCGGACCTTCGCAAGTCGACACCTTCGACCACAAACCACTCCTCAAAAAGTTCAACGGACAGGACCCCCGAAAGGCCATCGGCAAGCTCGAACCCACCCAGTTCGACAACATCGGAAAGGTCATGCAATCGCCCTGGACCTTTAAGCAGCATGGTGAATCAGGAGCCTGGGTCAGCGACCTCTTCCCGCACATTGCCAAGGTCGCCGACGACCTCACTTTCATCAAATCGATGACTTCCAAGTTCCCCGAACACACTGCGGCAAACTACTTCCTCCACACCGGCTCCGGCCTGCAGGGACGCCCCAGCATGGGCGCCTGGGTCGGGTATGGACTCGGTACCGAAAACCAAAATCTCCCGGGATTTGTCGTTCTCAACGGTGGCCTCATCCCTCCGGGAGGCCTCGACAACTTCAATTCCGGATACCTTCCCGCCGCCTATCAAGGCTCGGTCTTCAATCCCGGAAACACTCCCGTCGCCAACATAAAACCGGCCGGTTCGAACCCCGAACTTCAGCGCCGAAAACTGGACCTCATGCGACAGCTTGATCTCTCCTCCAAAGACCGCTTTGCAGGCGAGGAGCAAATCGAATCCGCCATCCTGAATTACGAAACCGCCTTTCGCATGCAGGCCGCGGTTCCAGACCTCATGGATCTCTCCGGTGAGTCGGATACCGTGAAAAAAATGTATGGCCTCGAATCAGACTTCAATCAGACCAAAATCTTTGGCCGCCAATGCCTCCTCGCCCGCCGCCTCGTCGAGCGTGGAGTCCGCTTCATTGAACTCACCTGCCCCGGTGGAAATGGTGACCGCTGGGACCAGCACAATAACCTCGTCGACGGTCACGGAAAGAATTGTAAAACCGTCGATCAACCCATCGCCGCTCTCATTATGGACCTCAAAAAGCTGGGGCTTCTTGATGAAACCCTTGTGATTTGGACCGGCGAATTTGGGAGAACCCCCTTCGCACAAGGCGGAAACGGCCGTGACCACAATCCTTTCGGCTTCACTACCTGGATGGCCGGGGGCGGCGTCAAACCGGGCATCTCCTATGGCCGGACCGACGACTGGGGCTATAAGGCTATTGAAAACAAGGTCGAGATCCACGACCTCCACGCCACCATGCTCCACCTCCTTGGCATCGACCACACCAAGAGCACCTTTCGCTTTTCATCAAGAGACATGCGCCTCACCGATGTCCACGGCCACATTTTGAAGGACATTCTAGCCTGATGCGTCTTTATAAATTTAACAGCTGGCGACGCTACCTTCCCGGCAGGGAGTAATTTTTGCGGCAGTCATCGGAACAACCATGCCCAAAGGCTGCGGTGACAGGCAGCAAAACAGGCGGAGCCACGCTTACGGGAATCCGTCTTCCGAAACGCAACGAGTGGGTAATTACCCGGGACAGAATCAGAAACGTAACTTTCTACGGCGACGAAACAGAGTAAGAAGACCGAGCGCGACCAGAGCCATGCTGGAAGGTTCGGGAAGGGCTAAGCCGTAGATTTCCACCTCCCGCAGGGAGAAGGCGTCCGAGCCGGATGCCCTATTGTTTGGGCCTTCGATCAATTCGACGCGCACGCGGTCACCGCTTGCAATGAACCCGTCGGTGTCGTCCCGAATGCTAAAAATGGAAGAAGCGTTACCGCCTCCAGGGAAGTAATGTTCTCCCCAAACTTCGGCGGCCCCATCGAAAATCGAGACTCGAGACTCGGAAATTACTCGGTCTGTCACCACAGCAGTCGCCACAGTTATCGAGGGCAAATTTCATTGATGCTGGAAACGGAAGCGAGAGTAATTTCCCAGAAGACAGGAACACCGGCTCCCGGTGCGGTGTGTATGGTTAATCTGCCCCCAAAGGCATTGGCAAGGTTGCCATCAATTGGCTTGCTGGCATCAGGCATTGCCGGGTTAGCAAGTGGCAAGGACTGGCTGGGTGTGCTGCCGGGAGCCTGATTTGAAAAGCCGAAGAGCGACGCTCCGAGCATCTCGACCTCTACAAGTGAAATGGCTTTCTACCCCCATCCACGCTATCGGCATTGCGTTGCACATGAACATACCAAGCGGTCACCCCAAGGTTCGAAAAGAAAACGATTGAACCGGCGACGATTTGTTTTTGAAAATTCGATTTCCTGATTAGATTGCCCGGAGCATGAAACAACAGCTCCTCAACGATCCCGTCTTTGGCATGGCCGCCGGCCAATTCGACCGGGTGGCCGATTTCCTCAATCTCGACCAATCGGTCCGGGAACGCTGCAAGTGGCCCAAGCGTATTCTCACCTTCAGCCTACCCGTTCACATGGACGATGGCCGAACCGAGGTCTTCTTCGGCTATCGCGTCCAACACCACCTTTCACGCGGCCCCGTCAAAGGCGGCCTACGCTTTCACCCCAAGGTCAACGTCGGTGAAGTTGCCGCCCTCGCGATGTGGATGAACTGGAAATGTTCCCTTATGGGCCTTCCCTATGGCGGGGGTAAAGGCGGCATTACTTGCGACCCCAGCAAACTCAGCATGACCGAGCAAGAGAGATTGACGCGTCGCTTCGCCCAGGAAATCACACCCTTCATCGGGCCGGAAATCGATGTTATGGCACCCGATGTCGGGACCAATGCCCAACACATGGCCTGGATCCTCGATACCTACTCCACACACGCCGGGCGCTTTGTTCCGGAAATCATCACCGGGAAACCGGTGGAACTTCAAGGCAGCGAGGGCCGGACCGAGGCCACCGGTCACGGCGTCGCGTTCCTGGTGACCCGCGCACTTGACAAGCTTGGCCTGCCCGTTCAGGGAGCCACCGCAATCGTTCAGGGCTACGGAAATGTCGGCTCATATGCTGTAGAAACGATGGAAGCATTCGGGATGAAAGTACGAGGAGTTTCCGATGTCTCCGGAGCGATCTGGAATGTCAATGGGATCAACTCAGACAAGCTCCGCGCGCATGTCGCCAAAACCGGCGGGGTGGCCGGCTTCAAAGAGGCCGAGCCAATTGATCCCGATGAGATGCTTCTACGCGAATGTGATGTTCTCGTCCCAGCCGCCCTGGAACGGGTCATTACCGAAAAAAATGCTCCCAACCTTCGCTGCAGAATCCTCGCCGAAGCAGCCAACGGTCCGAGCACCCAACCCGCCGATGCCATCATCGAGGAACGCGGTGACATTTTCCTAATCCCCGACGTCCTCTGCAATGCTGGCGGCGTCACGGTGAGCTACTTTGAATGGGTGCAAAACCTTCAACGCTTCAGTTGGACCAAAACCGAAGTCCTCACCAAGCTCGAAACCAAACTCAACGAAGCCTTTGAGAACCTCCTTTCTTTCTGCGACCGCAACCAATGCGGCACCCGGCTGGGAGCGCTCGCCACAGGTGTGGATGCCGTTGCGCGCGTCAAAAAAACCCGCGGCCTCTTTCCATAATTCGCCTGCGGAAACGAGACGGGCCTATCTCAGCGGCACATCACTCAAAAAAAGAACAATCCCCGCATTAATAAGATTGAATAACGGGGGGCGGTCGCCGTCAGACATTTGTCGACAAATTCCAAACCCTCATTATGCTGCTATTACTATGAAAACGGTCATTTACCTCGTTCTTCTCCTTGCCTTTCCAGCCATGGCTATCCCCGAAAAGCCCGAGAAAAGTGTGGTCTATGTTGAGGAATTCGCTCCGAAAGGAATCAAACTCAAAGTCGAGAAGCCCGGCTGGGTTTACTCCACCAATCAGGGCGGTCGCAAGCGTGGCTCGCTCAAGGTCGGCATCGACGTCGAACTCGTTTCATTTACCGAGAAAGCCTACTTTGTGCGCGGCGAACGCGACAACGGCATTGGTGTCTCTGGCTGGGTCACTCCTGCGGCCTTTTCCTCCAAAGATCCCAAGTTTATCGAGAAGCTCAAACAGGTCCACGCACGTCAACTCCTCGTTCGCGAACTCATCGAGAAAAAAGAGGTTGCGATCGGAATGACTCCCGAGGAAGTCAGCAAAATCCACAAGCACCCGACCAAAACGAAAGTCAAGCGCACTGCAAAGGGACAAACCACTGTTTGGGAATTCATCGAGTATGATACCGTCAGCCACTTCAACACCGTTCGTAACCCCTACACCGGCCAAATCTTCCGCCAGTTGACCCACACCACGAACGAGGAGAAATCCAAGACCGTTGTCGAGTTCGAGAATGGATACGCAACGTCGATCGAGATCAGCGAAAACAACGGCCTCGGAAATCCAACCATCGTGGCCGCTCCGGTTATTTTCGCCTGGTGATTTCAACTTATGGCACCTTCCAAATAATTAGCGTGACTTATATTAAAAATCAACAAAGTCTCCAGCCATGGCTGGAGACTTTGTTGATTTAAAACAACTGCGTTACTTCGCGGAAACGGTGGAAACCGGCACCATGAGCGCCGCCGCGAAACGCTGCAAGGTCAGCCAACCAGCCATGAGTTTGGCCATCAACGAACTTGAAAAGAGGCTCGGGGAACAATTGCTCATGCGGGGACGTCGTGGCGTTGTTCCCACTGATGCGGGACGTATTCTTCTTCACCACGCCGAAAAACTCTTTGCAGAAGAAGCCAAACTCAGGCAGCAATTTGATGACCGTAGTGAACTCCGCTCCGGCAAGGTCGCCTTTGGCCTCATCCCGACCCTTGCTCCCTACCTTCTGCCCTTGCTGCTGGGAGAATTTCGAGGACGCCATCCCGGCATCGAAATCGAAGTTGGCGAAAACCGCACTCCGAATCTCATCCGTCGCATCGCCGATGGCGAAATCGAGTTCGCCATTCTTAGCGACGTCACGACCGAAGACCACAGACGCTTCGGCCTTCAGACAAAGCTCCTCTTTGAGGAACCTCTCCTCCTCGCGCTGCCGATTCCCCACGAATGGGCTCACCGCGAAAAGGATCCGGAACCCTCGGAGCTCAAGGCCCAGGACCTTATCCAACTCTCCGACGGCCACTGCCTCCGCGACCAAACCCTGAAAGCCTGTCAGCTCGATCAATCCGAGCAAGGCCTCCAATGCGACCAACTTGAGACCGCCCTCGCCATGGTCTCCGCAAATCTCGGTATGGCAGTCGTTCCAAAACTGGCCATTCGCAACAGCATGCCCGACAAAGTAGTCGTACGATCCTTTAGGAACCCTGTTCCCACGAGGAAGATTTACCTTCTCAAAAAGAAAGGCGCCAAGCTCTCCAAACCAGCAGATCAACTCGCCAGAATTCTTATCTCAGACGCGTGGAAGAGCTGAAACCGGGATCTCATCTTGGGCTCATCCTTCAGCTTGGAGGCCGTCTGTATGCGTTCCCCCCCTGCTTTCACGGCCTGTGAACCGCTCCGGCATAACAATCACTACCCAACTGGCCATTCGCTATAGCACTCCCGCTTAAATATTCGAACCTCCCTTTCGATTGCCTCTGAAATCGTCATAATTTCACTCGAGAGCCCAACGGATTATTTCACACAATCTTCTCCTCTCCTTCATTCTCTCTACATACACTCGGGCCACTTTTGTGCCCGAAATGAAGACCATCCCTACTCCACGCTACGACATCCTCATCGCGAAACACACCGGTATGTGCTTCGGAGTTCGACAGGCTATTGAAACCACTGATGCCGTTCTTAAAAATGAGTCCGCAACCGTTCTCGGACAACTGGCCCACAACCCCACCGTCGAATCACGTCTCGCTTCCCGAGGTGCCCGCTCCGCTCCCCTCGAGCAATCACAAGCTCCAACCAAACGCGTCATCATCACCGCACACGGTGCTGCTGATCGCGACCGCAGGCGTTGGGCAAACGCCGGTTACCAGGTCACTGACACCACCTGCCCATTGGTCAAGGTCGCTCACGCCAAACTTACCAAGGCCGTGGCGGATGGATTACAACCGGTCATCATCGGCAAGGAAGGACACGTCGAGGTCCGCGGTCTTCAGGGTGATTTTCCAAACGCCCGCATCATCCTCTCTCCCGATGACATCGCAGCCATTCCAGACGTCAAACGCATTGGTATTATCTCACAAACCACCCAGCCCATCGACCGGGTTCGCGCACTTGTGAACGAGGTCCGTAAACAGCGTCCCGACGTGGAAGTCGTCTACTTCGATACCGTCTGCCATCCCACCAAGGATCGACAAACCGCGCTACACGAACTCTGCCAGCAGGCTGAACTCGTTCTTGCGATTGGAGGAAAAAATTCCAATAACACCGCACAACTCGCCCGCACTGCCCGCAAATTGGCTTGTCAAGCCCATCACATCGAAGGACCAAACGACATCCAACCAGAATGGCTCGATAGTATCCGCAAAGTAGGACTCACCGCCGGAACCTCAACTCTCGATGAAAGCCTGGAGGCCGTGGTTCAACATCTTCAAGATCTCGCAAGCTCCCGAACTACTCTCACCAAACAACTCTCCCAAATCGCCTCCTGATCAGTGCAACGCAACTCTCACGCGCAGGAAATTCCTAGAGGCACTCAGCGGCAGCTCAACGGTCCCGATTTGAAAAAGAATACCATCGCGCACTTCGATTCCGGCCGGGGTCCGCGGCGATCCCGATCGCAGTCGTGTCCCCGAAATTGGTGATATTAACATTTTGAAACACCGTTCCCGGCGCGAGCCCTATTTCGGTAACCAGCCCAATCGTTCCTTCGTTTCGGAAAGTGAAAATGCTAAAAGTCACTCCTCTGACATCGCTGAGTGCCTGCCTAGGTCATCACCAAGGGGCCGGGCCCGGCAATTACTCCGGCCGATTCCAGCAAGAGGGTGCTCGCCCGCAGGGTATTCGTTTGATTGAAGATCAGACTTCCGCTCTTGATCTCAGGCGCCGAAATGGTACAGCACGCCCTCCATTGACTTTGGCTCCGTTGGCCAAGACGCGCCCCCTCCGTAATCGAATCCGGAACGACATTAGGGGTTCAATTTATCGAGCCCTCCAAATTGCGTTCAATTCGCCCACATAAGACCTGAATTCCTAACCATAGGCCGGAGCCATGAGGAGAAGGCAGCTTAGACTAAAACGAGACAAAAACAGATTCGTGCCTCAAGGCTAACAGATCATTGTCAGAAATTGAAGCACGTTCTGCGTGCGTTTTGTCACTCCAACGGGATCAGCTCACTGATAGTCCAGCCCCGCTCCTCGTCTGCAATCCAGTCATCGTAATCAATGTAGCCCCGCTCGGGAAATCCCAATCCAGCATTCCAGTCGACATCGATCAGGTGGGCATTCTGTTCAATCGCGGACCCAACGATCGCAAACCAATCTTCGATCGTAACAGAAGCAGGTACAGAGCCGAACATCGGATCCACAATCGTCTCCACCTTCGTGACCACTCCGTCCACCACGGTGTAACGGGCCGAATAGCCGATTATTCCCGACCACGATTGCACCACGTAGGTATAGCTGGACACTCCGGCTTCGTTCCATTGGGCCAGCGCCGCCAAATACTCTTGAGACAATTCCTCGTGCCGGAAAACCTTCTTGGCCCGAAAAAACACCTTGTCGAGATTTCCACCCTGTAAGGAACTGCGATCAATCTGCACTCCAAAGCCCAAAATACCCAGACCACTTTCAAAAGGAACCAGATCGGTCCAGCTTTCACCATTACTCGATTGCTGCAACATCCAGCTTTCACTTCGATCAAACGAGTTCAGCTGGAAAGCGAGGGAATCGCCTTTCATTGTGAACTCAAGCGGAGGAACATCCTGGCTGCGTAAAAAAAGGGTCAGACCGAACACTATGAGTCCTGCCATGGAAAATGATGTCCTTTTCGTCACGGGTAGAGTTTGAGAAGCTCGCAGTCAATTGCGAGAATTTTCTGGTAGGCCGCCACATCGGATTCATCTTTCCCACAACCATGCGCAGTCCCCCTCTTTCCGTCGATCCCCTGCGTTCTTCGCCCTATTGGGAGCGCCTGAAAGACTTCGCCTTCTTTATTCTCATCCTTTGGATCATCGAGGCTGTCGATCAATTCCTCCTCGGAAGCACCCTCGAGAATCATGGCATCCATCCACGCAGCTTCTCCCACCTCGAAGGCTTCCTCTTCGCTCCGTTTCTCCACGCAGGCTGGGCGCACCTCTTCGGCAACTCAGCTTCACTACTCGTTCTTGGAGCGGCTATTCTGGCCTTTGGTTGGCGCGATCTCGCCACTGTTTCAATCGCCGCGACGATCGGCGGAGGACTCGTCGCCTGGACCATCGGAACCGGCGGAAGCAATCACATCGGAGCAAGCTCGCTGGTCTTTGGCTACCTCGCCTTTCTTCTCGCGCTTGGATTTTATCGACGAACCCCGGCGACCATTCTCTTCTCCCTACTCGTCATCTTTTTTTATGGCGGAGCTTTCTTTGGCATCTTGCCCGGGAAGGAAGGTATCAGCTGGGAGAGCCACCTCGGGGGCGCGATTGGCGGATTTCTGGTCGCGCGCAGCAAGAGAAAGAAATTAGCTTCCCATTCGGATTTCGCCGCCCGATGACTCGCGCGTGTTCTTCTTCAAGAGTCCGCTTCTCCCAGCTCTGGTTTGTGCACTGCTCTGGGGAAGCGCCTTTCCCGCAATCAAGACAGTTTACCAGCATTGGGAGGTGCAGGGAATACAAAGATCACTCCCCATCATTTTTCTCTTTGCCGGTGTGCGATTCTGCCTCTCTGGAGCCGGACTCCTTGTTCTGGGCTGCGGGTTAAGAAACGAACTTCGCGACACCTCGTGGAAGCTCATTGCCGCCCTGGCCCTTGCCCAAACCTTCATCCAATACGTTTTCTTTTACCAGGCGGTCTCTGTATCCAGTGCCAGTCTCGCCGCGCTTCTCGTCGCAACCGGCAGCTTTTGGTGGATGATTCTGGCCCCATTGATTCAAAAAACCCCTTGGCCCACTGCGGTGCAGTGGTTCGGTCTTGCTCTGGGAGGCCTGGGCGTGGTACTGGCCATCTACAAACCCGGAGCAGGAGCAGGGAATCCTATCCTCGGAGCCCTCTTCATGCTTACGGCAACCGGGAGCGGAGCTGCCGCCCTCATTATTTTCTCCAAACTCAAACCCACGATGTCGGCCATCAACGCGACCGGACTCTCACTCCTTCTCGGTGGCATCGGACTCCTTCTGATCGGCGGAAAAGCAGTCCCGGGGATTGGCGGGATGTTTGACCTACCGGTCATCATGGCGACCTTCTGGCTCGCCTTTGTCTCTGCAGCCGCCTTCAGCATCTGGAATCACCTTTCCACCATCTTTCCCGTGACCCTCCTCGCGAGCTACCGGTTTTTGATTCCGGTCTGTGGCGTTCTCGAAGCACTCGTTCTCCTCAAAACTGAGTCCCCCGGATGGGGCCTCATCGTGGGTGGCGGCCTCGTGATCACCAGCATGATCCTGGCCAAGCGAACAAGCAACAACCGGATGAATTGAACTTCGCAAGCGCCGTATCATCCGCTATACCGACCCGAATGAGAGTTATCCTTTCTCTCTTCACAATCCTCTCCCTGCCTCTGGCCGCCGAATTACCAAATTCCGTTTATCTCAAGTTACAACAAGCGGCACCCGAGGCCCTCGAAATCCGGGTCGATAAAACAAAGCGGGGCACTTGGATTTTTCCCGGCGAAGTCATCACGGCCACCGTCATGAAGGTCTTCAAAACCACCATCAAGGTCAAAGTGGGTGATGAAATCAAGATTCGCTACCGTCACATCAAACTCCGCGGTGCCGTCGGCCCCTCGCCCATTCCCCGTCTCACCAAAAAGAAAATCTATCCGGCCTTCCTGAAGAAATCCGACAACGGACACTTTGAACCAGCCGCCTGTGGCATGAGCTTTCACAAAATTGACCCAAAACTCTAGTATTCCAGCTGGTCACCTCGGCTCAAATCCCTCATCAATATCACCCATGAAATTAGCAACCCGCCTTCTCGCCATTTTCTCGCTCTTCGTTTCACTGGCCTCCGCCGACGAATCCGAGTTCCGCACAGCCACCATCGATCTCGGTATCGTTGTGAGTGACCTCGACAAATCAATTAAGTTTTACACCGAAGCCGTGGGCTTCATCTCGACTGGAGAATTCACCGCCGGAAAGGAAATGACCAGGAAATCTGGCCTGAGCGCCGGCGAGGAAATTGTCATCAAAAAGCTCGCCCTCGGCAAAGGCCCGGGTGCCACCACCATCAAGCTCATGCAGTCCAAAATGGACAAAAGTAAAAAGAGCGACCAGACCTACATCACGAGCAGCCTCGGCTTCAGCTACCTCACCATCCACGTGAACAGCACCAAAACCGCTCTTGAACGCCTCAAAAAGGCCGGAGTTGAAGTCCTCGCCAAAGGGCCCGCCCTCGTGCCCGGAGGCAAAGTCGCCCTCACGGTGGTCAAAGACCCCGATGGCAACTTTGTCGAGCTCGTTGGGCCCGCTGACCACCAGTAGAAACTTTGGAACGATCCAAACCGCAAGCTCCCCTCACGGAGCGAGCGGTTTTTTTATGGCAATCAACGACTTTGTCTTGGGTTTCGCAGTTGAGATCTCTATTTAATTGAGTATGCGTGTGGCTCTTTTCTTTCTGGTACTTCTAGGCATGACCTCGTGGGGCGCCCAAAAGCCCAACATTGTCGTGATTGTCGCCGATGACCTCGGATACGGGGATCTTTCTTGTTACGGAGCCAAGGACCTGAAGAGCCCGCATCTCGATTCCCTGATGGCGAGCGGCCTTCGCTTCACCAACTTCTACGCCAACTGTCCGGTTTGCTCGCCCACCCGCGCCGCTCTTCTTTCCGGAAAATACCAGGAACTTGTCGGAGTTCCCGGCGTGATCCGCACCCACCCTGAAAACAACTGGGGCCACCTCTCCCCATCCGCAACCCTCCTGCCGCAAGCTCTTAAAAAAGAAGGCTACCGAACCGCCGCGATTGGAAAGTGGCATCTCGGACTCGACGAGAAAGCTCATCCCAATACCAGAGGCTTCGATCACTTCCACGGCTTTCTCGGTGATATGATGGACGACTATTACAAGCACCGCCGCCACGGACAACATTACATGCGCCTCAACCAAGAGAAAGTCGACCCCGAAGGTCACGCCACCGATGTCTTCACCAACTGGACCATCGATTACCTTGCATCCGAGGCAAAACAGAACTCTGAGAAGCCCTTCTTCCTCTACCTTGCCTACAATGCGCCTCACACGCCCATTCAGCCACCCAAGGATTGGCTCGAGAAAGTGAAGGCACGCGAAGAGGGAATCGATGAAAAGCGAGCCCGACTCGTTGCACTCATCGAGCACATGGACGATGGCATCGGCAAGCTCATCGCCTCCCTGAAAGAGAACGGCCAATGGGAAAACACCCTCCTCTTCTTTGTCTCCGACAATGGAGGGCAAACCAATGTGGGAGGAAACTGTGGAAACCTGCGTGGAGGAAAACAGGACATGTATGAAGGCGGAATCCGCGTCCCTGCCTGCGCGGTCTGGCCAGGAATCATCAAGCCTGCCTCGACCGGATTCACAGCCGTGACCATGGATATTTTCTCCACTGCCGTGGAAGCCGCCGGAGGAAAAAACCCCGAAGGCCTCGACGGACAATCCTTTCTCCCTTTGCTCAAGACCGGAATGCAAGTAGCCAGGGAACGTGATCTCTTCTTCACCCGCCGCGAGGGGAACCTCCGCTACATGGGCGAAGTCTCGTGGGCCATGAAACGCGGAAATTGGAAATTGGTGAAGAACTCACCCATGGGCCCTTGGGAACTTTTTGATCTGGAGAAAGATCCCCTCGAGACCACCGACCTCTCCGAGCGCCAGGCTCCGGTTTTCCGCGACCTCGCCACCGCCATGCGCGCGCACATCCAGCGCGGCGGAGCAATTCCCTGGCAAAAACCAGATTAACAAGATCTTCAGCTCCCGGAGATTGGCGGATGGTTCCCAAAGGAAAAAGGTAATCCCCTGCTCAGAAAATCCGAAATTCAATCCTCCGGTCAATCGCCCAAACGCGCTTCAGCGGCACGGAGAAAGCAAAGCCTCCTCACCAGAGGCTCTTAAAGCACCCCAAATTAGGCTAATACCAATTAAATAGTTATTATTGCTACGGTGTCTTCCCGGTATTGGAAGACCTCGGAAACAGATCGATGTGATGGGTGAGGGGCCGGAACTCCTTCGCTCTTGAAAAAAGAGAACCCAGGCTAGAGACGTGAACGCATGCTCACCATCAAACGTGTTCTTGAAGAAGTCCCCAATCAGAGCGTAGCTGATGATTTGGGAAGAAGTCTCGGTCCGGGGAAAGTTGTCACTCCGTCAACCGTTGGATTTCCCGGTGCTGCTCCTGCAAGCCAATAAGCTGATTGGACTGCGCCTGTCCCAAAGGTCGCCAGGGTGAGGCCATCACAGAGGTTTACACCTATGATGGCCGCACCATTGAAGCTACCATCAGCGGAATTAAAGAAATCGTAAGAATCGGGAAACGCTCCGGTCACAAGGGTTCCGACCGAGGTGACCGTTGGTTCCCATGCCAGCAGTCGGAGGCCCATTTGTGGCTGACCCGGTGCGCCAACCAAGTCGGTCTCCAGCATCGCGAGAGACATAGCTCGTAGGGGAAATCACTGGAATGGTTAGGGTATTGTATCCTTGGGCATTCCCGCCTCCATACGCAGCGCTTGAAAGATTACGCGCAATAATCACCACCTCCGCTGGACTATTGCCAGCAATCTTCCCCATTTCATTCAAGGCATCTTGAGTCGTGTTCGCAATGTAATTTGCGTTATTGCCATGCCGAATCTTGGTGACATTTGCGAATGCACCCTGAATCCAGGTTTCAAGCTCGGTACCGGCAAGTTCGGTGTCTGACAACATGACGACAACTCCTGAAGCGCTTTTCCCAACGAGAACGGAAGTCAGAAGAGGAAACATCCGTCAGTCTGTGTGGACTGACCTACTTACAATATTCAAGGAAATAATCGTCCCATTAAATTTATCTGATCTAGGATACAGAATCAAGTAGAGAGCATCAAGGTCGTTCCCAGACTGCAAAGAACTTCAAATGATTCACCCGGATAAATAGAGAAAATCACGATCATTGAGTTCTAAATGCTATTTTTGTAACATTTTGATTGCCTCCCGGGGTCTTAAATGCTGTTTTAACAGCATTATGAAATTACTAATTATCACCTCCTTCGTCGCAATCCTATTCTCCTCGTGCTCATCATCCTTTTCACCCTCGGCCGCGATGGCGCCAACTACATCTCCCTCCTCGCGTCAAATTCAACGATCTGGGACCATGACCATGAAATCCCGCTCCCTCAAATCCAGCTCGCAAAAATCAGTGGCGCTCGTTACCCGTCACCAAGCGATCATAACCTCCTCCAGCCTGACCGACGATCGCTACCAAGCTACCATTCGCGTTCCCGCAAGCAACCTTCCCTCCCTCATGCAATCGCTCGAGTCAATCGGAAAAGTCACCTCTTCCCGTGTCAGTATGGATGATGTCACAGCCGCTTATCGCGACCTTGAAGCCGCCCTCGAAAACAAACGCGCCCTCCGCGACCGCCTCCGCGCGCTTCTCTCCCGGGCCAGCAAGGTGGAGGACATTCTCAAAATCGAAAAAGAACTGAGCCGAGTTCAGACCGATCTCGATCAAATGGAGGCCCGTATGAAATCGATGCGCTCCAAAGTTACTCAATCCACTCTGAATCTCTCCATCAAACGGCAACGCCTTCCAGGTCCACTAGGAATGGTCAGCAAAAGCGGAGGATGGATTTACGATAAATTGAACTACCTCAATTAAATCACGGACGCAAATCAGCCCATCATTGCCAGCATTGAAGTCTTTATCCAAAGCCCTTCAGAGCAGCGGTATCGTTTGATTTGCTATACAGCGGGAGCCCTTCGATTCCAAAAGATCGGGGATCAGATCAGAAAAGCCGGGATCAACCTCAGCCGCCCACGTCTCATGGCACAAATTCCACCTCGCCCCAGCGCAAGGGCAGGTGCATGTTCACCGCTCCCTGCGGACTCCAAACCCAGTTATTCTCGGGGTGCTCCTGCTCCTCAGGATTCAAGCTTTCGGCCAGTGGCGTACCATGCGGGGGAATCCGGACATATTTTCCATCCACTACTTCGTGCTGCCATTGCACGCGTGAAAAATTCACCTTCCAAATATCACCCGCTTTCGGAGGCGCACCATCCTTGTGATACTCGGCTAAATCCTTCCAAGGAAAAGCCACCTCCACCGACCACCCTTCATCTTCGTCGGTCGGATCATTCAGTGAACCTCTTACTTTTACTGCATATTTTAATCCAGGGAGATTACACCCTAAAATGGGCACTCCGCCTTCTCCGTATGGCTTTGGCAGGCTCAGCTCCCAAATCGTCCCCAAAGCGTTGATCTCAAACTCGTAATAATTCAACCCGTCACAGTCGGGGTCGATGAAAACCTCGAAGTCGTTGTCTTCAAACATAACCTCATTCTTCTTGGTAATCGTTCCCCAGACATGAGGTTCCTCAAGCTCTGCGCCCACATAAAAGTAGTCATCATCCCAGGCCATCTTGATTCGCGTCCGGTAGTGGGGCCGAAGGGCACCCTCTCCGGTGATATCCACGAAATCATCGGTCCAGGGCAGCTCCATCCACGCCGGATCCTCCAACGAACCATCAATCTTAATTGGCCCCTTGATCCTTCGGCACTGATAATGTCTCGGCTTCATTTCAATTGATCCCAGTAAAGATCCACCGTCTTTCCAGCCGGCACTTTCACCGACCGGGTCTCACCATCGAGAGTCACTTTGAGTGGTTCTCCAGCCTTGACCTTGAGCTCCGCCATGTCATTCAAATCAGCTGTCCCGGCTTTCGATTTCACCGTTCCATTGAGGGTTGCGACAATTCGCTTCCCGCCCTGCCGGTCCCATACCCGAAAGTAAACCACGCCCTCCGAAGACTCCTTTTTTTTCACATAACGCGAGGTCACATTCACGCCCGGTACCTCCTTGTTTCGAATGTCCCAGACCATCGGGAAATGCACTCCTGTCTTCTTCCAGGACGAAGCCCAAATCGCATGCTGCCATTGATCTTCGATCGCCTTCGATGCATCACCGGTAAACCATCCCCGGTTCAAACCCTTCGCATCATACTCATCAGCCCCCGTGAAGTACCATTCGCCACCATCATAAATCTCAACCCAGGTGTGATTACCACGCTTGTTGTACCACAGCGCCGTTCCCGTGATTCGAGCCGGGACACCCACCGACCGACAAGCATCCACAAGAATAATCGACAGTCCGGTGCAGGTCGCCTTCCCCAGCTCGATCGACTCCGCTGGGCTCTGGTTCGGAGCCTTTCGCCCGGTGTTATAGTGAACCCTGATGAGATTGAAAATCCCCTTGTTAATCGCTTGCACCGCCTCGGTGGTCGACTTGGCTCCCTTCACCAGCTCCTTGCACTTCGGATAAAAAAATGAACGCCAGTCTTCCCGCGTTTCATCCAAGGAAGCATAGGGAAGAACATCATTTAAAAACACTTCTTCCGGCAATTCCTTCGCCCAGGAAAACTCCTTCCTCGCCTTCAGTGCCAAATCCAAATTCGTTGCAAGGAAATCTTTCGTCAGATTCTCACGATCCGACTTCGGCATTCCCTCCATCAAAAATCTCGCCGCCTTTCCACCAAACTCCCCGTGCTTTTCCTCCGCAGCTACAACAAACTCCTCCACCTCGCCACCCCAAACCAGACAGGCCAGCCAAGAATAAAAAAACACCATTCGTTTCATCATGCCGGGATTCTAGAGCAAAACCGCTTGGCATGCCAAAGCAAACGAAGCGGTTTTGATTCCCTGATCGGGGAGAACCAAACATGACTTATTTCGAGGCTGTATTGGTCAGGATGGCTCTCGATTCCCGGTCGCAGGAGCAAAAATACCAGGGACTTCCGTTCGTCCGTCTTAAAATTGCCCCTAAAAAAGCTCATTCAGTCCTCGCTATTGCAAATAATCCAGCCACCTTGTTTACACGTAGTCGGAGCGGAGGTCCCGTTCTGACTGCGTTTTTTAATTCAAAGACTATGAAACTGTATCTCGGCAATCTGCCCTTTAGTGCTTCGGATGATGACATCCGCGAAGCATTCTCCGCCTACGGAACCATCGAAGACCTGTTTATTCCACTTGATCGCGAAACAAACCGCCCTCGCGGATTCGCCTTCATCACTCTTGCCGACGACGACCTCGCTCGCAAAGCTATCGAAGAAATGGACGGATCCGACCTCCAAGGTCGTAATCTTCGCGTGAACGAAGCTGAAGAGCGTCGCCCACAACAGAACCGCGGTGGTGGTGGCGGATACGGAGGAGATCGTCGTGGCGGCGGAGGAGGAGATCGTCGTGGTGGCGGTGGCCGGGGTGGACGCGATCGCCGTGGCGGTGGCGGACGTGACAACGAAGGCGGCTGGTAGGCCAGCCCCAGTAAAATACTTTCCAAGAGGCCCGCCACTCCGGCGGGCCTTTTTTGTCTACTGATCTAACGCTAGCCCGGATATTTTATGAGGACGGGTGAGGATTATGAACTTGAATCAAGATAGTGATTCGAAGGAAGATTTGCTGGTGATTTGCACCCCGCCCTCTCTTGCTCTACTCGGTTCCCTGTCGACATGAGCACAATAGATCTCGTCCTAAAGTTTGCCACAGGTGCCTTCCAGCGGTCCTCGACCTTGTCTAACAGACCGCTCACCAGGTTGGTGAGGCGTTGGTTTTTGGCAAGCCCCACGATGTCATCGACAGGGTGACAATCACTCACCTGCACCGTGCGCTACCGTCAAAAAATCCTGAGTCGGCGCGCCAGATGAGACGCACTTCTTTGGGAGAAAACGGCAGTCAGCACGGACCCCGCTTCCTTTAAAATTGGCCTGAACTTTTTGCCCACGACAACTTGAACACTCAAGTTGAATAGGATTCCAATCTATCATCGCGCGGTTGGTTCTTCCCGTTGTTGGGCCAGCAGCTACAGTCCTCGGAATTTTACAAACCGAGCGATTTTTCCAGCCCACGTTCATGAAATATCCGGAGCCACACCCCCATGTTCTGCTCCGGTTTCCATGGAATGCAAAACGCCATCTGGTAGCCAGATATCAGATCTCTAGCGCCTTCTCAATCCGCTTCGCACTCACCTTGCCGACATGCGGAACGCCTGGCGCGAACAATTGCAGTCGCCACTCCTCCAACATCCAGCCGATCTCCCATATCCGCGCCGCCTCGGGACGTTCGTGCCAAAGAATCATCCACTCGTCCCACAGTGGAAAAAACTGATATTGCTTCTCCTCGTCCCGGATCAAAGGCTGCGTTTCCAGTCGGTTGATTCGCTCCTCCAGCCCGTAAAAATATCGCTGATACCGCTGCATCCGATTGTAACCGGCTTTCCAGGCAAAGCACGGTCGCAACAACCACTCCCGTTGTTCCTCCAATTGCCTCACCACCTCGCCCAAATGTCGGTCCTGACGCTTCGCCTCCATCCACTCACGTACTCGGCCATCGGCATCCGCCATGCCTTCGACCGCTTCCGCCACCTTTTCCGCGCACCCGAACCACTCCCCACGACCCAGAGCAGAAGCCTCCCCAAATTCCTCTTCGCTTCTAGCGATTGTCCCCATTCCTCCCTCAGCCGAGACACGCAGCAAATCCTCAACCGTGCCATCCGGCAACAAAGGCAGCATAAACCTTCCCGCCATCTTCAGTGGAAAATTCCTCCTCATATACTCCCCATGTTCGGCATGTTCTAGCAGAAACAATCTTACCACTCCGGCCCGATGACTCTCGGCCGCTTCCTCTCTCTCCAAATAGGCCCGCATTCCCACCGTCTCGCCTTCATCCACCAAACCAGGAAAAACATTTCCATCAGCCTCTGCTGGCACCTCTCCGAAGCTCCAAACTTCTCCGCCCGTCATCTCCCATTCTTCGTTCGCGGCTGCCTCCCGACGCGCTCGCAATTCCCCCGCCAACTTCTCCTTGATCGCCCGGACGTCCTCACCAAAAGCCATCACCTCGTCCTTTTCATTCCGCACCCGTAGCTTCGGCCGCAAATGCGGAGGCAGCCGATGCGGCTCGAGCCCGTCCAAGGAATTCCGCCCTACCTTCTCTCTCAGATACTCAAGCAATGCCTCCTCAAGAATCCCCTCCGGCTCCCAATTTTCCCACTCCTCAAGGAAACCTGTTACTTTTTCAGCCACCGGTTGGCATTCCCGGCGCCAATCCTTTGGCAGACTCCGAATCAACAATTCCACCCGATCCTCCAGAATTCCGGGCACGCCCCAACCCGGCAGGTAATCGGGAAACCTCCCCAATTCGTCAATCCCGACTTCAAAGGTTAGCCCGTCATCCTCCGCCTTCAGATCACTAACGTAGTTTACACGCCACTTGCGCCCCGCATGCTCGACCACATCCGGAAAAAGCCGCAAACGATCTTCAACACCTTCTTCCCATATCAAATCGGAGAACCGCACCATCAACTTCCCCGCCTCTTCCGGGTTCTCCGTCAGTTTGTAAAACTGCTTCGTGGTATTCGTGGACGCCGGGAGGCGTTCAAAAAAGAAGTCGTAAGCTGCCGCCTCGTTCCACAAATATCCTACCCGACGCAGCTTTCGCTCCGCCCCCCAGATCGTTTCCTTCACCCAAGCCAGATTCTGCGTCACCAGGTTATTCCCCCGCATCTTCCCGTCGACAAGAGCCTCCCTGACAAACACCTCAAAGGCTATCTTGGGATTCACCCGCCCGAAGAAGACCCTTCGGTTTTCTACCACCGTCAACCCGCCCATTACGACGTCCTCCGTCCCATAAACCGCACCCTGCTGCTCACTCCAATAAGGTGAATGATATTTACTCCGGCACAAGTGCGGCACCACTTCCTCGACCCACTTCGGGTTAATCTCCGCCACTTTTCTGGCCCAAAGCCGCGAGGTTTCTACCAACTCAAATCCAAGAACCCAAAGTGCCCGCTTGCTTTTAAACAAGCCCGACCCCGGAAAAACCGAAAACTGTCGGTTTCCCACGCTATGGTAGATCCGCTTCTCCTTATCCCAAACCCCGATTTGCCGCGGTATCCCCGTCAGCACCGATTTATGCACCTCGGCATAAACATCCGCCGCCGTCTCAATCGCCTTTCCCTTCACCCCTTGCTTTCGAAACGATCGCCGTAACTCCGAATGAATTCCCAACCACTCCCGCACCCGGCGATAGCTCAAAAAATGCTTCTCGCACCAACGCCGTACTTGGTTCGACTTCAGCTTCCCGGTCTCACTCCGAAATTCCCGAATCGCTTTCCAAAGATTCAAGAACACCCCGAAGTCCGACTTCTGATCGAGAAACTCTTTCTGCCGCTCATCCGCCCGCTCTTCCTTCCCTTGCGGCCGCTCCCGCACATCCATCGCCGAAAGGCCCGAAACAATAATCAAAACTTCCTCAAACACCCCGCGACGCTCACTCTCTACCAACATCCGCCCCAGTCGCGGATCCAGTGGCAGATTGGCCAAAGTCCACCCGGTGTCGGTAAGACGCGCCTCTGTCTTCTTCGCCACCGCGCCCACTTCCTCGAGCGTTTTCCAACCCTCATTTATCGCACGTGGCCCCGGCGGATCGATGAAGGGAAAATCCCTCACATCACCCAGCTTCAACGAAAGCATTCGCAAAATCACTCCGGATAGCGCACTCCGCCGAATTTCCGGATCAGTAAACTCAGACGCCATCTCCAGCGTCTCCTCGTCATAAAGTTTCACACAGATACCCTCGCGCACCCGCCCGCACCGCCCACGCCGCTGGCGCGCACTCGCTTGCGAAATCATCTCAATCTGCAAGCTCTGCACCTGCCGGGTCGGACTGAACCGGCTCACCCGCGCCATCCCGCTATCCACCACCGATACAATCCCCGGAATAGTCAGCGAAGTCTCCGCAACGTTCGTTGCCAGAAAGACCCTGCGCCTCCCGCTCGGCTGAAAAACGCGCTCTTGGTCCGCCAAGGAAAGCCGAGCAAAAACCGGCACCGCCTCCGTATTAAAAAAGCCCTGCCCCTCGATTAAATCCGCACACTCCCGGATCTCCCGCTCTCCAGGGAGGAAGACCAAAACATCGCCATCCCGATCCAGGTCAGTGACATACTCCACTCCGCGCACCACGTGCTCGCGCAAACTCTCCCCGTCATACCCCGGCAAAAAAACATCCTCCACTGGAAACGTCCGCCCTTCCACTTGCACCACCGGACAATCCCCAAAAAACTCAGAGAATCGTCCAGCATCGAGCGTCGCTGATGAAATGACAACTCGCAAGTCCTTCCGTCGTTTTACCAGACGCTTCAGATACCCTAGAAGGAAATCGATGTTCAACGATCGCTCGTGGGCCTCATCGATAATGATGGTATCATACTGCCGCATCTCCCGATCCCCCTGCGTCTCAGCCAGCAGGATCCCGTCCGTCATAAACTTCACCTTAGTCTCCTTAGAGCAGACCTCGGTAAAACGGACCTGCCAACCGACCTCTTTTCCAATCTCCACTTTGCATTCCTCAGCCACCCTTCTTGCCACCGAGGTCGCCGCCAGCCGGCGCGGCTGTGTGCAACCAATCCTCCCCTTCTGCCCAAGCTCGCTCGCCAGTTCCACCGCCATTTTTGGTAACTGCGTCGTCTTTCCACTCCCTGTTTCACCCACCACCACCACGACCTGCGAAGCCCTCATAGCCTCGAGAATTTGCGCCCTCCGCCGCGCAACCGGTAGGTCTGGATAGCTGATATTCAGGGCGTGGGTTTAGCCGCGCTTTCCCCGTCCCGCAAGCCCTTCTCATCTTGAATAAGTCTTCCGCATTAGATCCTCTCTACACAACCTTCGGGCATAAAGAATATCGTGGCCTGGTTCAACTCGATCACTACTATGAAGACCACCCTCATTCTCTCCCTCCTGATCTCCGTATCTGCTTTTGGTGATAAGCCCACTGACTCATACAACGCTCTCAAGAAAGCAGGCAATCCCAATTACGACTCCCCCTTTAGGCAAGAGACCCCAGCCAACGACAAACTTTGGAGCCAGTTACTCGACGCCATCACCAACACCTTTCCCGACCACCCCTGCGTCTACAATCTCAAGGCCGCCCTTGCCGACGCCAACGGCAAGCCCGAAGGATCTCAAGATACACAAAATTGCCTCCACGAAAAACTTTAAAGACTCCTTGGTCCTTTCCAACCTCGCCGCCAGCTAAGTCAAGCAGGACAAAAAAGATCGATCAAAAGCTGTGGACCAAAAAAAATCCCTCCCGCAGTCGCGGAGCAAATCTTCAATCATGCCAGGGAAAGGCCAATCGCCCTAATCCGGAGCTAATATCTAAAAAAGCTGATCCTGGTAATCATCCTTTTGGGGGCTGCTGCTACGACCTTCATTGGATACTGGTTTGGGTTGCACTTCATTCCACGTGCCTTGCTTTGAGCGTACTTCGTCGCATATGCCGTCGGACTCAGGAAACTCGTCGATGAAACGACTGGCTTTTTCATGGCAGAAAAGAGGTCCAGTCACGGACGAAATCTAAACATCGTCAGTCAAAGAACGCGTGACAAAAATTCTGGCTCGGCTACTTCATCGAAAAGAGATGCTCGCCCAGGCCATTCAATTCATTATCGAGTCCGAGAAGCTCAAATCCATCGAACGGCAGACCTCGCCGCTGGGATTATCGCGCCGCGAAAACTCGGCAGAGCATAGCTGGACCCTCACCCTAGCTGCCACCGTCCTCATCCCGGCGGTCGCACCAGATCTTGATCAACTCCGCATCCTCCAAATGCTCATCATTCACGACATCGTCGAGGTCGATGCTGGTGATACCTTTTGCTATGGCGACCAAACTGGCAAAGCGGAACGCGAGCAAGAATCCGCAGAAAGGCTCTTCGGCCTTCTCTCCGAAAAAACCGGGAAGGAATTCCACCAGCTCTGGCGGGAATTTGAGGATAATGAAACCCCAGAAGCCCGCTTCGCCAATAGCTTGGACCGCCTCATGCCACTCATCCAAAACTACCACAACAAGGGCGGCAGCTGGATCCGGCACGGCGTGACCTACGAACAGGTCTATGATCGCAATCGACAAATTCAGAACGGACCACCCGAACTATGGAAATATACCGAAGCTCTCATCGAAGCAGCTGCGAACGAAGGGCTACTCCCGCGAGGATTCGAAGTCGAGCCACACAAAGGCTGATGTTTTTTTCCTCATATTCGCTTACCTCTTTTCCGACATCTTTATTGATACCTTCTTCGGGGTCAGGGAATGGCTCATGCTTAACGACTTATCCAGGACCAACCGTCGCAAACCGGACCTCGCCGAAGCACCCAACTTATTAGAGTCAGACAGACTCCCCCTCGTTTTTGATTCCGGCGAAGACACCACACTTCTCTGCAACGAATAGAACTTCCCTCTCCAAGATCGCGTCACCAGGAAGACTGTTCCGGTGTCAAAAAGAGACGTACATCGCTTCGCCAACCGCGGCCTGAAAGGCCTCCGCAGCGCCTCTCTTAAACTTTCGTTAAGATCACGCTATACCCGAGAGTGACTTTCCATGCACCCTCGCGATCAGAAGGCGTCATCAAAAACTACCAGTCCCGTTCACTCTTGCCACCCATTCATTTTATGGCCCACTCAGAGTGAGAAGATCAGTATCTCTGGAAAGTCTTTCCAAACCCGATATCAACAGGCTTCCGGAGTGGAGGCAGGAGGCCTATTGAGTGCAGCGCGGGGGGGGCGAACCAAGCGATTCCTTTTGAGTCCGCTTTTTCCAAGGTCATATTGGGATCGAATTTTTTGATTTCGATCGTCTGGGCTCGAAGAACCGGGCCAAGGGAAAGAAGGCATGGGATGAGAAGAAAGAGTCCTTTCATGAAGCATTAATGAATTTACAAATCGTCGCGTCGGATGGCGAGGAATTCCGTTTATTACTGGTGCAGGGCGGAATCCCTGAGAAGCTCTCGAGAACATTTTTGCCCTTTTCATATTCGTGTCCAAATCCAACCGACTTTTCAACAAAGGATTCTTTGCACTTCTAATCACGCAATTATTTGGAGCAGTCAACGATAGCGTGCTCAAGCAGGTAATCATCCTGGCAGTGGCCTCCGGAGGAATCTGGGCCAACCAATTGGGCGATGGCGGCCAGGCTTATGTCGCGCTCTGTTTGACCGTGCCCTTTATCCTGCTCTCAGGAATTGCGGGGCAGGTTGCGGATCGCATCAGTAAAAGCCGGATCACGGTTATCGCAAAAATCGCCGAAGTCGGTATCGCAGCCCTGGCACTTGGAGCATTTTTTGCAGGCAATCTTTGGGCGTGTCTTGGCGCGATGGTTCTTTTGGCCACGCAGAGTGCATTTTTTGGCCCGGCCAAGTATGGCATGATCCCCGAGCTGGTAAACGAGAAGCACCTCAGCCAGGCAAACGGCTCGATCAACATGTTCACCAATCTCGCCGTGATCGGCGGAACCCTGGCGGCAGGGAAAGTTTACACCAGTTACTCATCGGGATTCCCGGGTGGTGAATCAGGTGCACCCGTCGACCCAGCCATGCTCTGGATTCCTGGAATAGTCCTCGTCTCAATTGCGATTGTTGGTCTCTTGCCTTCTCTCTTGATTCCAAAACTCAAGTCCTTCGACCGATCCCTGCCCATAGACTTCAATCCCTTCCGCCCCTATGTGCAGGCCATCAAAGACATGGCTCAGTCCCACCTCCTTCTGGTAGCCATGGCGTGGTCTTTTTTCTACCTCCTCGGAATGATGGCCCTGCTCGTCCTTTCTGATTTTAGCGGGCTCTTACAAATCAGTCCGGAGATGAACAACAACCTTCTTGGGGTTCTCGGCATCACCATCGGAATTGGCAGTGTTGTAGCGGGTTTGATCTCAGGAAAACACATCGAGCCCCGACTCATTCCCGTTGGAGCCGTTGGGATGACCGTTTTTTTTGTCCTTCTCGGCCTTGTCCCGCTGAGTTTCTGGACAGTGGCCCTACTTCTGGGGGCAGCAGGACTTTTTGCCGGATTCTACATCGTGCCCCTGCAGTCCTTGCTGCAGCACCTCTCGCCTCCCGATGAAAGAGGACGATTCCTCGGAACCGCCAATGCCCTGTCCTTCGTTTTCAGCACAATCGGGGCTTTGTTGGTGCGACTTCTCCGCAATGATTTGGAAATGCCTGCTAACAGAGTCTTTCTTGTCATTGGCACCCTTGCGATTCTGGGATCAGGCGTTCTTTTGTGGAAAATCCGGGGACTTCTGGTCGATCCCTCTCTGCGAAAAAACACGACTGCGGACAAGAGCTAGAGATTTCAACCCGGCGAACTCCCGGACCATCGCTTGCTTTGTCTCATCATGCCGCATTTTTCTTCGGATGACGTAGGTGAAATAATCGACAACGAGGGGTTCCCAGACTTGGTTTGCGGGATCAATTCCCTAAAGTTTGGAGATTCTGAAAAATTTGTCTGCTTCCCCTGTCCACCAGCGTGAACAGTCAATGCTCACAGCTAAAAACCCCATCGACAAGGGAAGGGATTCACTTGGCAACGAGTTACTCGATGGAACCCGGCTGGCGCCCTATCCTTCCGCTAATTTTTGAAGTTCTTTCAAATCGAGCTTCCCTGTCCCGAGGTAGGGAAGTTGAGCTACTCTCAAAAATTGACCCGGCCTAGGCTTCCATAAATTGGGGATGGTCGCATCAGCAAGCTTCTTGAGAACCAGCTCAAGCAGCTCGTCATCCGCGGTATGCACGACCACGAGCCGCTCTCCTTTTTTTTCATCAGGAAGGCCGGTCACGGCGAAGATCTGTTCGTTTCGATCGGCCAAATCGTTCAGGGTTTCTTCAACATTCCCATGAGGAACCATTTCACCACCAATCTTGCTGAATCGACTCAATCGGCCTTCGATCCACAAGTATCCATCTTCATCAAGGCGGACAATGTCACCCGTGTCATACCAACCGTCTTTGAGCACTTCAGCGGTCTTTTCCGGCATACCAAGATAGCCCATCATCACGTTCGGGCCTCTGACTTTGAGCAAACCAGGTTCTCCCCGGGATAGTTCCTCCCCCGTATCCGGATTCACAATACGAGCCTCCAGGTTCCTCAGCAACCGCCCGATCGAACCCGGCTGATTGGTTTGCGTGTCATTCACGGCGATGCCGGGTGAGCACTCGGTCGCGCCATAAGCCTCCACCGGCAGACACCCGAATTTCTTCTCAAAAGCGTGGGCCACTTTCGGGGGAAGCTTCTCGGCTCCGACGACAACGAGTCTCAGCTTCCCGAGCTGCTCCGGCGTCAATCCACGAAGGTAGAACTGCAGAAAAGTCGGGGTGGCAATCATGATCGTCACTCCATTCTCCTCCGCCAGAGGCCCAATCACTTTAGACTCCATGGGATTAAAATGATAAACACACCCGAAACCCGCAATGGCGGGCCCGGCGATCGTGGCCATGAATCCGAAGGAGTGAAAAAATGGCAGCACGCCCAGCATGCGATCCTGCGACACGAATGAATAAACCTCACCCACCTGCTCCACATTGCTGATGATATTGCGATGACTCAACATCACTCCTTTGGGCTGACCCGTGCTTCCACTGCTAAAAATGATCGTGGCAAGATCATCCGGCTTGGCCTGCGAACCTCCCAATCGTTTGAGCAAGCCTTTTACCGAAGTGCACTTGGCCAGAAACCCTGCCCGTAATCTTTCCATCAATCGCGGTTCGGTGACGAGATCCTCAATGACATGAACGCGGACAGGGAGTTCGAGTTTGAGCCGCTTCATCAACTTTCCCGATACCACCACATCAGTGATTCCGCATTGCTCGAGACAAGAGACAATTCCTTCCAGCGACAAAGTGTAGTTTAAATTCACCGGAATTTTTCCCATCAACAAAGCCGCCCAATTGACCAACGTGCCACCGACGGAAGGTGGAACCAAAATGCCGACCTTCGACTGATTCGCCCAGATCGGTTGCAGCCTCCCGGTAAGAAAGAGCGCCTTGGCAAGAGCCTCGCCAAAGGTGACCCTGGCACCGCTCGAATCGGCTAGGGCCTGGTGGTCGCCGCTATCCCGGCAAGTCCGGATCAGTCTCTCCTGCAAAGTGGTTTCGCTCATTACTGGAGGATCCTAGCCCCAAATCAGCCTTCTTACCAATCGATAGATTTTAAGTTAACATCACTCTTATCAATATTTCCAGAAGTCGCTGCGAGAGTATCGAAAAAAGCCTCGCCCAGCAGGGAAGAAGGACTTTTGAAGAATTCGCGGGCTATTTGGAACGCTCCACGGTCAGGGTGAACGATTGCCCGGCCTCACCGGTTGGAAACCCAAACACTTTTAGGGATAAAAAGAAGGCGTGGACCGCAGCCTGCAATGGATCCGGCGGCGCACCACATAAAAAGCCCGCACTCCAAGGAGCGCGGGCTATCAAAACAGGGAGAGCGTCCGTCTCCTTTTAATAGCGGTAGTGCGCGGGCTTGTAAGGCCCTTCAACCGACACATCAATGTAGTCGGCCTGCTCTTGGGTCAGCTTGGTCAGCTTGGCACCAATTTTTTCGAGGTGAAGCTTTGCCACTTCCTCATCCAGCTCTTTCGGAAGCACTTCCACGCCAATCTCTCGTGAGTCCTTGGTCTCCCAAAGTGCAATTTGTGCGAGAGTTTGGTTGGTGAAGCTGTTGCTCATCACGAAGCTTGGGTGTCCGGTGGCACACCCAAGGTTCACGAGGCGACCTTCGGCGAGCATGTAGATGCTGTTGCCCTCTTTGAAGGTGTATTTATCAACCTGCGGCTTGATATTGAGCTTCTGGACTCCCTCAAGAGCCTCGAGCTTATCAATTTGAATCTCATTATCGAAGTGACCAATATTACAAACGATGGCCTGGTCCTTCATCTTTTCCATGTGCTCGGCGCGGATAATGTTGAAATTTCCGGTGGTGGTCACATAGATGTCACCCCAACCAAGGGTGTCTTCAACGGTGAGGACGCGGAAGCCTTCCATGGCAGCTTGCAAAGCACAAATTGGATCAACCTCGGTCACGACAACCTGGGCACCCTGGGCGCGAAGAGCCTGGGCACACCCCTTGCCGACATCACCGTATCCACAAACAACCCCGACCTTACCGGAAATCATAACATCGGTGGCACGCTTGATCCCATCAATAAGGGACTCACGGCAACCGTACAGGTTGTCGAACTTCGACTTGGTCACCGAGTCATTCACGTTGATCGCGGGGAAGAGAAGCTTCCCGTCCCGCTGCATCTGATAGAGGCGGTGAACGCCGGTTGTGGTCTCCTCGGAGACTCCTTTCAGCTCGGGAACCCAAGCGTGAAAAATGCCGGGCTGCTTGGCGTGAATGTCTTTGAGAAGAGCTTTGATCACGGCTTCCTCGGTCGAAGAAGCAGGCTCGTTGACCCAATCGGATCCATCCTCGAGCTCGTATCCCTTGTGGATGAGGAGAGTGGCATCACCACCATCATCGACAATCAACTGGGGACCAAGCGGAAGGCCTCTATCAGGATTGGGGAACTGCAGTGCCTGCCAGGTGCACCACCAGTATTCTTCAAGAGTCTCGCCCTTCCAGGCAAAGACAGGATATCCGGCCTCAGCCATGGCAGCAGCGGCGTGATCCTGCGTAGAAAAAATATTACAGGAACACCAACGAACATCAGCACCGACTTCACGGAGGGTCTCCATGAGAACTGCGGTCTGGATGGTCATGTGGAGCGACCCCATAACGCGCACACCATCGAGCGGCTTCCTGGGGCCATACTTTTCACGAGTGGCCATGAGGCCGGGCATTTCGTGCTCGGCAACATCGAGTTCTTTGCGACCGAAACCCGCGAGGCCGATATCTTTGACTTTGTAATCTGACATAATGATTTTTTGTTAAGAGGGTTTAGAGAGCGGCCTTAAGAGCATCGACCTTGTCGTTTTGCTCCCATGGAAGCGAAGCGGAGGAATACCCAAAGTGTCCGTAGTTGGTGGACTGACCGTAGATTGGACGGAGGAGATCAAGTTGCGCGACGATGTCGGCAGCCTTAAAGCTGAAGACTTTCTTCACCGCTTTCACTATCTTTTCCTCATCAACCTCGTTGGTGCCGAAAGTATTGACGTTGACGCTCACAGGATCGGGATAACCGATGGCGTAGGCGAGCTGGAGCTCGCACTCGGTCGCGAGACCGGCAGCCACGATATTCTTGGCAACCCAACGCGCCATGTAAGCTGCGGAGCGATCGACCTTGGATGGATCTTTTCCTGAGAATGCACCGCCGCCGTGACGGCCCATGCCACCGTAGGTATCCACGATGATCTTACGCCCGGTGAGTCCGGCGTCGCCCTCGGGCCCGCCGATGACAAAACGTCCGGTTGGGTTGATAAGATACTGGGTTTCGTCCCGCAAGAGCTCACCAGGGATAACTTTCTCAATGAGGTCGCGCTTCAAAATCTCGCGCATCTCCGGTGTATCGATTTCAGCGGCATGCATCGTGGAAACGACCACTGCAGTGACGCTGACAGGCTTGCCATCCTGATATTGCATCGAGACTTGGGTCTTGGAATCCGGACGGAGCCATGTGTGCACTCGATCCTTTCGAAGGTTGGTCAAGGCTTCACCAAGGCGGTGCGCGTAGGCCACTGGCGCCGGCATGAGTTCCTCGGTTTCATCGGCCGCGTAGCCAAACATGATCCCCTGATCCCCGGCTCCCTGCTCGGCAGTGTCCTTGTGATCGGCAACATCGGCGTCCACCCCTTGAGCGATGTCTTGCGACTGCTTACCGAGAAGGTTCATGAAGAATAGGCTGTCAGCATCAAACTTGGAAGTGTAGCTATAGTTGGTGTTGTCGGCGTAGGATTTGTCGTAGCCAATCTTGCGGACAGCCTCGCGGGCCACCTCTTCGTAATTGAACTTGGCACCCGTGGTGATCTCACCGGCCAGGGCAAGAACGTTGTCCTTCACAAGCGTTTCACAAGCAACACGGGACTTGGGGTCTTGCTCAAGGCAGGCGTCGAGGATAGCGTCGGACACGGTATCACAGACTTTATCTGGATGCCCTTCGGTGACGGATTCTGAGGAGAAAATGAAGCTTTTGCTCATGGGTCTGTATTTGATATCGTCGAATCGCGATTCGTTGATACGAAGTAATCACCCATTCTCATGCCGTCAATTCTCAATTCCCTCAAAATGATCTCCGACCCCACGCGGTTGCGCATTCTACTGCTGCTCGGAGACGAATCACTATCGGTCGCCGAACTCCAGCAAATCCTCGGCATGGGCCAGTCGCGGATCTCGACCCAGCTTTCCCAACTCAAGAAGGAAGGTCTGGTCACCGACCAGCGTTCGGGCAAAAACAACATCTACTCCGCGCTCATTCCGGCCGGCCTCGATCAAATCGTCCGAGTAGCCGGCCAGGAACTTCCCGAATGCGAGAAAGACCGCTCCTCGCTCCGCCATATTCTGCGCAAACGCAAGGACCAGGTCCGGGCCTACTTTGATGAACTCGCCGGCCGATTCGGGCGTGAATACGTCCCCGGCCGCTCCTGGAAAGGCCTTGCCGAGGCTATGCTAAAAATCCTCAATTATGACGTCGTCGCCGATCTGGGCGCGGGCGAAGGCACCCTTTCCCAGCTCATCGCCCAACGCGCCAAAAAAGTCATCGCCGTAGATAACTCCGAAAAAATGGTCGAGTTCGGCCAAAAGCTCGCCAAGGAAAACAAGCTCCCAAATCTTGAATACCGTCTTGGCGATATCGAATCCCCGCCCATCGACGACTCGTCCGTCGACCTCGCCATTCTTTCGCAAGCCCTCCACCACGCCAAGCAACCGGCCAAAGCCCTCTCCGAAGCACACCGCATTCTAAAACCCGGCGGACGCCTCATTGTTCTCGACCTTCTGCAACACTCCTTCGAGAAGGCACGCGACCTTTACTACGACACCTGGCTGGGGTTTTCCGAAGTCGAGCTTGCCGAAATGATCACCTCGGCCGGTTTTAAAGATGTTGAAACCGCCATAGTTGACCGCGAGGAAATACCACCGAACTTTCAAACCCTGCTTGCCAGTGCCGGCAAATGAATCTGCTGAAACACATCTGCCTCGTCCTGGCCCTCGTCTTCAGCGGGTGCAGCCAACCCCGGACAGAACCGCCCGCTCAACCTGTCGTTGCCGCCCCGCTGCCCCCGATTCCCCAAATACCTCCAAACCCGGCAATAGCGCCCAAGGTAGCTCCCTCTCAACAGACTCCAACAGTCACACCCAGACACCCGCTCAAAGTCCGTACGGCCTCGCTGAACGGGACCAAATTTACCGCCGTCACCTTTGATCGACGCGACTACTTCCTCAAAGTCATTGATCAAAAAAACGGTCCCGGATCACGATTCGAAAGCGCGCAGGCAGCGGGTTCGGGAAGTATTGCAGCCATCAACGGAGGATTTTTTAACCCAGACGGATCCCCGCTCGGACTCGTCATCAGTGGAGGAGAAGCACGAGGTTCATTCAACTCGGCCTCCTTCCTTGGCACCGGGATTCTCGATGGAAAAAATGTCACGCTCGCAACCCGCGAGAACTACCAACGCTCCACCGAACTCCTCCAAACCGGCCCCCGGCTGGTCTGGGACGGCGAGAGCCTCACCGGGCTCTCCACCACCAACGAGCGACCCCGCTCGCTTATGATCTGGGACGGTAAAAACCACTTCGGCCTCGTCCACACCGACACCGCCACCCTCAAAGGCCTTTCAAACAACCTCAAAGCACAACCGCTCTCCGGCTTCGACGTCAAATACGCCGTCAACCTCGATGGCGGAACATCGTGTGACCTGTGGGTCTCGGAATCCGTCCCCAGCGGAGGCTTCAGCAAGAACTCCTTCTTCAGAAAAAAGGCGAGGAATTACCTCGCCCTGCGGGAACGCTAGAAGACTCCTCTTCTATAACTACTTCGACCACTTTTTCCAAACGCCGTCGATTTTCTCAACCGATGGCAGCTCTCCGTCGAGGATCAGGAAGCCATAGTCGAGCTCAAGCGACCCACCCTTCTTAATCTCCTTCTCAAAGAAAGCTCCAAAGCGACCGTAGTCGCGGTAAGCAGAGTGCACGGTTCCCTTCGGATTGCTCGAAGCATTCATGTGCACTACACCATACTGCTTTCCGGCAAGGGTGTAATTTTCGGCCGCCCAGGGAAGATCCTTCACGCCCTTCACCTTGGTCACGCCGTTCGGAAAGAGATACTTGGTCTTCTTCTTATCAACCTCGTTTGCCGGGCGGTACTGCACACCGGCGTGTTCGGGATCACCCTTCAAAAAGACATCTCCATCAACAGGCCTCAGCTTCGTGTGAAAGTCAATCATCACCCGTCCGCCGTGCACACCCTCGCTCACGGTAAATGTCCGGGCCTCTTCCAAAAACGGCTCCTCTTTTTCATCCATCCAATGGGTCACCGAAGTGAAGGTTGCAGATCCGTCCTTCACCTCCTGCTTTGAAAACTTCTGGTGAACAATGTCACCTCCTTTCATGTGCCAACGGTCATAGCTCTTGCCGTTCGCCTTGATCTTGCTCCAACCGATAAAAATTCCCCGGTGGTGCGTAAATTGTCCCCCCGGCCCCTTGGTTATCGGCATCTTTCCCTCGGCATCAAAGACGTGGAGATACGGCTTGTAAGTGGCATGATGTTTCTCCGGCGTTGAAGTATCATGCTCATACATGTAGCGCACGATGACCTTGCCATCCGAAAGCACATCAAGGTGTTTCCCTTCGGTATCCTTGATTTCAAGCGCGCCCAAAACAGGTATTGCCAGACAAGGCGATGTCAAAAGTATTTTAACCATGGCTATCATACTGTCTGACCCCCAGAATATTTCAATGAGAGAACTATTCCAGAACCTCTGGAATGGGAGGAGGCGCCACCGGCCGCACCTTACGACCATTGAGAAGGGCGCCAATCCAAGTGTAACGAACAGCGTATTCGTAAACCAGTAGCAGAACTGCGGTGACTCCACCAATGACAATGACGATCTTAAAGACCAGAGGGATCTCCCAACTACTAATCAAAATTTGCACCGCAACCATCACCGGAAGATGTGCCAAATAGAGCCAGTAGGAGGAGTCTGACAAGTATCGTACTTTAGGCCGGCCATCGCTCATAAATCTCCGGAACAACCCCATCATCCCAACAATCGTCAGCCAGCAAAAACAAGCCGCTCCTAGAGACCCCAAGGTCGGCTCACTCTTCACCCACATTCGTCCCCACCACCAAAACGGAAGTGACACAACCAACCATGCCCACCACTTCTCGCCCACCCGCTTCTCCCAAAAGCCCCGACCAAAACTGAGGGCTCCAAAGAAGAAGAAAATGCCATAGTAAGCCAACTTAATCGGCCACGGGAAGATTCCCGCCGAAGTCCCAGGGCCAAACTGTCCGGGCATCAAGCTCTGCAACCACCACGTCAGCGGGATCAGCCAAAGCAAACATCCCGGCACACTAATCAAAAAATCAGGCAACCTTATTCCAATTCGTTTCGCGATCAGAGCAACCGGAACAAAAACCAAAAGAAGCCACAAGAGATCGTAAAGGAACCAAAGGTGATGAAAGACGGGCCAAAAGACACCCGCCCAATACCAGGAAGTATCAGTCTCACCGTCCCCTTCGGCGCCTGCTTCTTCGAGCACCCCTACCAGTCTTTCCCTTGCCAGCTCATGCTCATCCGTTACCTCAATCTGGAAGTGCTCTGCGATTGCTTTCACAAATTCAAAATCAGCCTTAGCTGCCTGCATCGCCGTCGACCCTTTGGCATCCTTCGCCGAAACATCCGCTCCCGCCTCCAGCAGCACCCCTGCCACATCCTCTCTTCCAAAGAAACAGGCCGAGATCAAAGCCGTCCCACCATCCATTGCTCGCCCCTCCAAGTCAGCCCCTTGCTCCATTAAAAGTTCTGCCATCTCACGATCACCGGCAATCGCAGCGAGGTGGAGTAAAGGGGTCCCGTTGCCATTCCTGCTGTTAGGATCTTTCCCATCCTCCAGTAACGCCCGAACCTCTTCCACATCGCCTCGCAAAACTGCCGCCGGCAAATCTTCCCCCATCTGAGTCGAAAGCTCCACCCGCTCTTTCTTCACCTGCTCGCCCCAGACCCATAGCCCCGCTATCGACGGGAAAACAATGATCACTCCCAGAATCAGCGGCACCCCGATCCGCAAAAGCCTTTGCTTTACCAAGCCTCCCATCCCTCTTTTCCGCCACATCATTGCCGTAAGAAATCCGCTAACCAAAAAGAAGAGCGACATCCGAAATCCGTGAATCCAATCGATAAGTGGCAGCAGAATTTCGGGCGCAGATTTCACATCGACAGCCAGCCATGCCCCCATCCCGGCGAACGAAAGCACTCCGTGCAACACGAGTCCCAGCAACATCGCCACGCCACGAAGACCGTCTAAAAAGTGATATCTTTCATTTGCCATCGGTAGTTACTTGATCGAGCCAGAGCCCGAAAAGCGAACACTATTTCACTTACGCAATTTTATTTGGCCTGCACCAACTCGCAACTTTAGGGCCCCCACCGCTTTTTCCTCCAAATTTCTGTTCGCTTTTCCCAAACTGCTGCGATTTCTCATTAAACCGTGCCTCAAACGGATCACCAACTCCTCAAACAGCACATGAGCAACCCATCCGGGCAAGCTCTGGGCACCCTCGTGGACCGTCACCTTCCTCTCGTCCACTCCGTGGCACGCCGCATCACCGCGAACCCAGAAGCCGCTCGCGATATTTCCCAAATTGTCTTTCTTCGCCTCGTCAAAAAAGCCGCCAAAATCCCCGACACCCTCCCTCTCACAGCCTGGTTCCACCGCGAAACCCATAGCGCGTCAGTCGATCACGTTCGCTCCGAAGTCCGACGCCAAAAACGCGAACAAACCGCCGCCGATCTCGATGCCATGAAAGCCTCCTCCGAACCCTGGAATCAACTTGCGCCCGAAATCGATGGCGCCATTGATGAGCTCCCCGAAAACGAGCGCACCCTCGTCCTCCTTCGATTCTACCAAAACAAAACCTACCCGGAAATCGCCCGCGAACTTGGTATCAATGGCGACGCCGCCCGCATGCGCGCCAACAGGGCCCTCGAGAAGCTGCACGCCATTCTCTCCAAGCGTGGCATCACCACCACCTCCGCCCTTCTCGCCTCCACTATTCCCACCAACGCGGTCTCCCCGGCACCCGCCAGCCTTGTCAACGCCATCACGAGTTCAATTCAAGCCACCGCTGCCACCACCGGAGCAATCGCTTTCGTCAAAGGTCACCTTCTAGCGTTGGTATCTCTCACCATCGGAATCGCAGCCGTCACGACCCAGCAAATTAAGATCAACAAACTCAAAGAAAAACAAAGAACTCTTGTTTCCAAGCCTTCTCCAGGCAGCCTTTCCAATCGAAGCTTCACAACCTCCAAATCCCAAAAATTCACCTCCTTTAGCGAGCCCGATCTCCTCGCCATTTTCGCCAACCCGGACCCCGCCGAGCGACTCCGGCTCCTCCAAGCCTACTCGCTCGACCTCCCGACCGATCGCATTCCGGAAGCCCTCGAACTTCTTCGCAGCAAGACTCCGGATTGGGATTCGGAATCAAAAATGCTCACCCACCTTCTACTCACCCGCTGGGCCAAGACCAATCCCAAAGCCGCTTTCGCCTCGCTGGATGAAGCACAATTTTCCCTCGAACGAGGACACTCTCTCAGCATCCTTTCCGCCCTTGCCGCGCTCGATCCCAATCACACCGCCGACTGGCTCACCTCCCCCTCCAACACCCGGGCCTACTACCCTCTCGTTGGCCACATTCTCTCCGGAACCATTGCCAAAGAATGGGCTCGCCAAGACCCGCAAGCCGCCCTCGATTGGGCCCGCACCCTTCCCGAACAGCAACAAGCCGGAGCCTACTCCGGAGTGCTCGGGACCATCGCCGCGACCGACCCGCAAAAAGCCGCAGCCCTCGCTCTGACTTTAAAAACAAGCGAAGCACGAAGTCACATTCTCGATGAAATTGCCAAATCATGGGCACGACATTCACCCGAAGAAGCGCTCACTTGGGCCTCCTCACTCGAACCCGGTGAAAGCAAAACCGCAACCTCTTTTGCCCTGAAATCTTGGTCTGAAACGAATCCAGAAAAGGCGGCAGAATACTTCGACAAAAATCCCAACTCCGCCCATCTCGGGCTCATCGCCACCCAGTGGGCGCAAAGGGACCCGGAAAGCGCCGCCCATTGGATTCATTCCAAACCAAGATCACCTCAACGCGACGACGCCCTTGCCAAAACCCTCTGGAATTGGACCACGCAGACGCCCAAAGCCGCCACTGCATGGATCGAAGCCCTACCCCAAGGATCCTCCCGCGATCAGGCTATCGCAGGCCTCACCACCGCCGCTGTTGAATTCGATCCTCGCAGCGCCCTCGAATGGTCGCTAAAAATCTCCGCCTCATCGTTTCGCGACGAGTTGTCCCGGCACACCTTCGAAACCTGGAATCGCCGCGATCCCGAAAAAGCCCGTCGATGGGCGGACGAAAATCAATTTCCCCTCAACAAATAAACCAAGGTTACGCCATGAAACGCTTTCTTGCCGGATTCATTCTCATCACTTTTTCCATTTTGGGTGTCTGGCTTCTTCCCGCCCGCGATCGAAAGAACACCTCTGGTGACCAGTCAGCCCCTCTCCCCGCCAAAGTGGGCCATCCCTCCTTTCTCAGCCCTCACTTCAGGCCTATCGTCCTCCACCACAACCGCCTCTTCGTCGCCAACACCCCGGCCGATACCGTTGACGTCTTTGACGCAAATTCAAACAAACTCCTCACGCGCATCCCCGTTGGCACCGACCCCATCAGCATCGCGATCCGACCCGACGGCCTCGAGGCCTGGGTCAGCAACCACATCTCGGATTCCATCAGCGTCATCGACACCGATCCCGGGAGCCCAACGCATCTCCACGTCATCGACACCGTGCAAGACATGGATCTCGAAAAACGTTCCACCAATTTCGACGAGCCCGTCGGCATCGCCTTTGGCAGCAATCAAAAAGCCTACGTCGCCCTCTCGTCAGAAAACAAAATCGCAGTCATCGACGTCGCCTCCCGTAAGGTCACCAGGCACCTCTCCATCCCCGCCCAGGATCCCCGCGCCATCACCGTCCGAAATGGAAAACTCTACGTTGTCCCCTTCGAATCCAACAACAAGACCCAGCTCTCCGGCGGGTCTAAAATTGATGGCGACCTCGTCACCTTCAACGCCCACGAACACTCCATCGCCCATAACAACGTCCTCTCACTTGGACACGTCGTCGACATCGTCAAACACCCCGACGTCCCCGACAAAGACCTCTTCGTTTTCGACACCGAAACCGATCAACTCATCGAAACCGTCGAGACCCTTGGCACGCTTCTTTACGGCCTCGCTGTCGACTCAAAAGGCTCCGTCTTCGTCGCCCAAACCGACGCACGCAATCACATCAATGGACGCTCCGGAACGAAAAAACACGGACTCGCCCAACTCCAAAACCGTGCCTTTCTCAACCAAATCACCCGGGTCGATTTTGAAAAAGATACCGCCAAGGATTCAAGCATCATCAACCTCGAACCTCTTCCCTCCGAAAAGATTATTCCACAGGAAGCCTTCGCCACGCCCTTCGCCATCGAGATCAGTCCCGACGACAAAACTCTCATCGCCACCGCCGCCAGCTCGGACAAGGTTTTTACCGTCGACACCGCCAGCGGCAAAGTCATGGGTCACGTCAGAGTGGGTTCCGTCCCCCGGGGCATCGCCCTCCGATCCAGCGAAAACGGCACACCCTCTCAAGCCTGGATTCTCAATGCCGTGGAAAACTCCGTGTCACTCGTCGATCTCTCCAATCTGCAAAAACCTGTCGTAAAATCCACCACCCGGCTCGACGACCCCACCCCCGCCCCCTTCAAGCGCGGCCGCATCGCCTTCAATAACGCCAACGCCTCCAGCACCCGAACCTTCTCCTGTGCCAGCTGCCACCCGGATGGACACACCGACCAACTTCTCTGGGTTCTCAAAACACCCATTGTTTCCGGTGGCAACCAAATCCAGCCTCGCTCCACCATGCCGCTTCGCGGACTTCGTGACACCGAGCCCTTCCACTGGGACGGCATTCCCGGCGATCCCTATGGCGGAAACAACAGTGCCAATGTCCGCGGTCACATCCCACCAAATGTCGACGGCTCCAGCCCCGATAATGCCCTTCGCCATGTCGTCGACGGCGCTCTAAAATCCACCATGGCCCTCGGCGATACCGCCACCGGCAGGGGCGACCTGCTCGACCGGAACGAGCGCTACTACATGACACGCTTTCTCCTCGCCATCCCCTATCCTCCTGCCCAAAAGCGAGCCTACACCAACGTCCTCTCAAAGCGCGCCGAAGACGGGTTCAAACTGTTCAACATTAAAGGTAACCACGAAGGCAAACCACAACCCAACGTGTGCGGCGACTGCCACCGCATGCCTTTCCTCGTTTCAACCAACACCCCGGGCACCGGAATGGATGCACCAACCTGGCGGGGAGCCTACGATCGCTTCCTCATCCTTCCACAAGGCCGGCTCAACATCATCAACTTCGATTTTTACCGCAAAATCGCCGAAAAAGGGATTCCCGAGAAGGACCTCTGGCGCGTTTCCTGGCTAAGCAAACCCCGCTTCGACCCCGTCTGGGAAATGGTCCTGGAAGGCAGCACCGGCTACTCCGGCACCTTCGCCAGACAGCTCACCCTCAACCGGAAAACCGCCAGACAAGACCTCACCCGGGACCTCCTCCCCGCCCTCGAGGCCTCCGCCTCCGAGGAAGCTGTCGTCCTGCAAGTCGATGCCCTCCTCGATGGACAAGATCTCACCCTGCAATTTCAAAACAGTCGCTACATCCAAATCGACGGGACCCGTCAGGGATTCACTCGCGACCAATTAATCTCTCTCGCACAAGAGGGGAAATTCCTCGGAACCTTCACCGCCCGCCACGGAGCCCACTCCGGTTTCTTCATCCCTCAACCCGCCCTCTGGACCCTCAGCCCCATTCACGAGCAAAGCGGCCGACAGCAATTCCCGATTCTCGCAGACGGAAACCAAACCATGACCGTGAATGCCCGGCACGTCACCGAAGACGCCCATGTCATCATCAACGGTCGCCGTGCCCAAGCTTCGATCAAGAAAGGCACGGCTGAAACCATTGCCATCACCCTCGACTCACTTCCCCCCAACGGCCTTCACTTTCTTCAAATCCAGAACGCCCAGGGACTCTTCAGTAACGACTTCATTTTCCACGTTGCCGAAAAAGCAGAAGACGTCAGAACCTCTCCCGGAAGCGACCCCGACCAACTCCGAAACCTTCTCGAAAGATCCATCGCCAGCGGCAGTCTCACGCGGGTCAAAAGGCAGCTCCAACTCGGCGCTTCCGTCAATCGACTCCATCAGGAAAATGGCATGACGCCTCTCGCGAGCGCATCTCTTCATGGACATCCGAAAATTGTTACCCTTCTTCTCGAGCACAAGGCAGACATCAAAAAGCCCAACCGCGATGGTAACACCGCCCTCCACACCGCCGCCTTCATGTGTCGCAGCGGAATCGTCAAAACCCTTCTCGAAAACGGAGCCCCCGCCACCCTGCGCAACCATCGACGTGAATTGCTCATCGATGTCGTCTCCGGGGACTGGAGTAGACCTCTTGGTGACCTCTATCGATTTCTAAATACCTTCGTCGCCAACAAAACCAAGCTCGAGGAATTACCCGCCCAACGGAAAGAGATGACCACCCAACTTCGTAATCTTACGGGCGAGTAGTCTTCCGCTTTTCAGCTCAAAACCCCATCTTTCCCAAACCGTGAAAAAAAACATGCTTCACCATCTCATTTGGGCACTCGTGGCCATCACCACTTTTGTGGTGGGTTCAAAAATCAATTCCTCCAATCCTGAGCAATCTGCCGGAGCAAAAGAGGGCGGGATAAACAGCCCGGGCAATCGTCGAGCCGAGACTTCGGGCGAAGACGGCTCAACCCGACGCGCGAAGTCAACCCGTTCCAAATCACGAACCACATCTGAATCGAAAGAGAATGCCCCTCTCACTGATGAAGGCATTGCCGAACTCGGAGCCATCTTCAAAGAAGGCAACCTCATCGAGCGTAGGCTCGCCTTTGCGGAAATGCTGAAACAACTCACTCCGGAAAATGCCCGGCAAATGCGCGAGCAGATCGCCCACATGCCACAAGACTCTGCCGAATTCCGCGAGTTCCATTATGCCTGGGGGGCCATTGCCGGAGATGAAGCCATCATACACGGGAAGGACACTCCCAAGCGCGATATGGCCGCCGCCCTCGCGGGCTGGGCTTCCGAAGATCCTCAATCAGCCATGGCCTACTTCGAAAGCCTGACACCCGGGGAACAAAACGACGGCGCCCTCATGAAGTGGGGAGCCGCCTTCGGACTCGCCGACGCCGACCCGCAACTCGCCGCCGAATTCGCCATCGAACGTTCACAAAACGGTGACAAGGACGCCGGTAAAATGATCCACATCGCCGCCGCTGCCGCTATGAAATTCGGGGACCGCGAAGAGGTCACTCAATGGGCCAACAACATCCCAGAGGGAGACCTGCAGAACACCGCCTTTCAAAAAATTGCCGGAGACTTCGCCAAGGAGAATCCAGCCGAGGCGGTCGATTGGGCCACCAGCCTTCCCGAAGGCGAAGGCAAAAATCACGCCGTTGGAACTTCTTTCCACCACTGGGCCAACCGCGACCCCAGGGAGGCGGCCAGTGCCATCAATTCACTCCCCATCAATCAGCAGGATGCCGCGACTTATGGTTACGCCACCAGCGTCGTCCACAAGGAACCTGCTGCCGGAGTCCAGTGGGCCGCCAACATCAAGGATCCGAATGATCGCACCAATGCCATGGTCGATACGGGCCGTGTCTTTTACCGCAGAGACCGCGAAGCCGCGCAGGAATGGCTTGCAAACTCCAACCTTCCAGAAGAAGCAATCCAGCGAATCACCGGCGAAAAGTAGAACCTCCAAGACCTCTTTGCAGGTCACATATGAGCTAAAGTCCCACAATGATGAAAGTGAGAATTTTTGTTCCCACCCTTTTCGCGGGCTTCATCCTCGTTTCGTGTGATCAACCACAATCCACACCGTTCCCCCAAGCCACTGCTCCAAAGCAAAGTGCGACAAACAAGACGCCCCTAGAGAATGGGAGGCATAGGCCAAGTGGGCTGACGAGAAGCATCCCACCGGCGATGGCCAGGGACATCGGCCTGATGTTGGCTCGGATGAACGGGTATACGCTCTCGGCACCCAACTCGGATTTTCAGACAGCCAAGGACACGGACCTGACATCAAATCCGACGAGTGGCGCCGCGCCGTGGAGAACAAGTTGCAGCTCTAATTCAATAAGAGCTGATAAGGAATAAGAGCCATGTCGCTCTTATTCGCCTGAAGAAAGAAAGAAGCTGGTTTCCACGTTTAGAAGCTGGATCCGTTTCTTTTGCCATGAAAAAATCTTACCTTGTTCACGTGTTATGGGCTCTGGTTGCTGTTGCTGCCTTTGCCATCGGTTCCAAAAAAGCCGGCCCGGCGACCAGTGATGAATCTGCAAGCGCAGAGAGAGGAAGCGCCTCGGGCAGCAGCCTTTCCAGCCGATCAGTCCGAACCAATTCCAGCCGCCCCGGAAATTCGCGCTCCGTCAACCGGAGTCGTGACATCACCGCGACAGGAGAAACCGGAAGCGGCACACTCTCCGAAAACGAAATCCGCCAAATCGGAATCGAGCTCAAAGCAGCCAAAACGCCCCTCGAACGCCGGGAACTTTTCAATCAAATCCTCGCCAACCTGACGCCCGAGAATGCCAAACTCATGCGCGAGCAAATCATTCATCTCGACTCGAACAGCTCCGAGTTCCGTGACTTCCATTATCAGTGGGGTGCCATCGCCGGCAAGGAAGCAGTCCTCAATGGAGCTGAAACTCCCGAGCGGGACATGGCGACCACCCTCGCGGGTTGGACAGCTTCGGACCCCGACGCCGCGCTTGCCTACTTCAACAGCCTTGAGCCCGATGCTCAAAACGGCAGCGGGATGAAGTGGGGAGCCGTCTACGGATTGATCGATGCCGATCCCAACCTTGCCGTTCGCTTCGCCATGGACCGACAGGAAGCGGGCGATCGCGAAGCTTCCCGTCTCATGGATCTCGTCACCCGCCAGGTCATTAAGAGCGGAAATCCCGCCGAAGCGGCCAACTGGGCCACCGCCCTGCCCTCCGGAGAAATGCAGGATGCCGCCATCCGCCGGGTTGCCGAGGAATACGCTGAAGATGATCCGATCGCCGCGCTCGATTGGGCCAACACCCTTCCGCAAGGAAACGGCAAAAACCGGGCTATGCGCGAATCCTTTTCCGAATGGGCACGAGCGAATCCACAAGCCGCCGCTGATCGACTTGGCTCAATGAGCGCATCACCTGAACGCGACTCAGCCACTTATGGCTACGCCACCCGTGTCGCCTGGGAAAATCCCGCCGCGGCAGTCGAGTGGGCCAATACCATTTCCGATGAAGGCACCCGCGCCAACGCCCTCATGGAAACCGGTCGGGCCTACTTCCGCAAGGAACCTGATGCCGCCAAACAATGGCTCTCCAACAGCGGCCTCAACGAAGAGCAACAAAAGCGCGTCACCTCCCGCGACCGACGTCGCTAGTAAACCGGGCCACGGAACAGACGGCCTCTCAAGCTCCCTGGACCGGGAGTGATCTCTCCAAGACTTCTGCGGCTGCGTTGAGGGAGTCAACCAACTCGGCCACTTCATTTTGGGAATCAGATTTCCGCGTCCCCAAGCGATCAAAAGCAGCCTCGACCTTGGGCAGCGGAAAGCACGACAAGGCGGCGGTGAGCCGATGCCTCAGCTTTGCAGACACTTCTTCGATTTGGGCGCTGTGAGCGGAAGTGAGTTCGGCCGCCGCCTCCCGAAATTCCTTTGCCATCGACTTGGCCAATCTCGCCGCCTTTTCAGGACTACCGGGGTGGACACTCTTCAACTCCGATGAAAAATCAGGCTCAAGACTCCTCTTCAAAATCGTAAGGACGGCCTCCTTGGTATACGGCTTGAGGAGCACACTCCCGATCCCCGCCTCCTGCGCGCGACCGTCATGTGCTGCCGAAACCTGGGCGGTCACCAAAACCATGGGAACCCCCGGCATCTCTTCCCGTAATTTTCTGGCCAAGGCCGTACCCGTGATATCGGGCAACTGTAAATCGAGCATGATCAAATCGAAACTCTCACTACGGGAAAGCTCAATCGCTTCCGCCCCCGTCCCGGCATAGCTCATCTCAAACCCCGTTCCGTCGAGAGTAAACTCCATCACCTCCTGATTCGAAATAGTATCCTCAACGTAGAGAATTTTGCGACCTTTCCCAAAACCCCCGCCATCTCCCGCAGCCGTCGCCTCTTTCTTACTTTGATCGTCAGCCAATTCATAGGGCAAGCAGAACCGAAAAACCGCGCCTCCATCGGGAGGACATTCCAAAGTCAGGGTGCCCTTTTGTTGTTCGATCATTTCACGCGAAACTGAGAGTCCAAGTCCGGCACCTCCACCACTTCCATCACCCCGACTGTAAAACGGCTCGAAAATATCATCACACTCGCTCCCAGCAATTCCCGGGCCAGAATCGGAAACTGTTCCTTCCAAAGTCCCGCGGGCATACTTCAACACAAGCTTTACAAAGCCTTCCTCCGTAAATTTGAGGGCATTGTTCAAAAGATTGTTCAGGACCTGTCGCAAACGAACGGCGTCACCCCGCACCCGCAATACCCCAGGAATTTCAACGACCATTTTCAGATTTTTGCTCATCGCCAGAGGCTTCAGGGCGTCGGTCACCTCCCTCGCCAACTCCGCTGCATCAAACTCAGACACTTCATAGCGCACTGCACCTTCATGCAACCGGGTGTAGTCCAACGCGGTATTCAAAAGAGTCATCAAGTTGCTTGTCGATGACTGAAGAGACGCCAAAATCGGCTTCTGCCTGGGTGTGGGGTCGTTTGCTTCAAGTGCCCGGACAAGACCGACGACCGCATTCATGGGTGTCCGTATTTCGTGACTCATCACCGCCAAAAAATGCTCCTTTGCCGCCTCCGCCTCCTCGGCACTCTCGCGCGCGCGATGCAGTTCTTCGACATGCTGGCGAACCTTCGTTGCCATTTCTTCAAAACGCCTGATTGCCACGCCGATCTCATCGCGACGAGGATCACTCATAATCACGACCCCATCGTCGCGTCCGTCAAAACGCCTCAACGCTTTTGTCAAACGCCCGAGCCTCCGGGAAAAAAACCAGGCAATTACCAAGGCCACAATTGCTCCGCCCAAGACAGCCAGAACGGTAGTCCACAAACCGCGCACTCCCGCCTTTTCCAACACCGGCCGCCAGGTTTCATCCGCCAACGCAACCCGAAGATCCAACTGCCTCCCAGGCCACAGCCTCGTGGAAACTTCCCGGGTTGCATAAATCTCCCCACGCCAATGTCCCTTATTCACCGTCACGTCGTGTCCCAGATCAGAAGCAAAAACAGCCTCTTCATTTGGATTCATGAGAAAATCCCCCTTGCCATCCGAAAGATAAATATTCGCATCAGGAGAGGCTAAATTCCTCAACTCCGAAAACAACAAGCGCATGTCAGCATTAATAATTAACATCACGCGAGGACCACCTTCAGGCCCGATCCCGATCGCCGAACGCACCGTTGGAAGCTGTGGATCGGTCAACCTGCCAAACTCACGGTTCAAATTGATTTCCGAAAGATAAACTCCTTCTCCGGGCATCTTCGTAGCCTCCTTAAAATAATCTCTCCCGCCCTTCTCCTGGAGTTGATCCCCCGGCGTGACGACAACCAGCCCGTCCCGGCGGTCAAGCCGGACGATCTCACGACCCTCTCCCGGCCCGCCAATCTCCAGCAATCGCATCTGCGTGTAGGTTGGCTTACCCGCAAACACCGCCCGGAAACTCTCTTCCACAAGCCCACGCCATCTGCGCTCATCAATCGTCCCCCGCGTCTTAAGAAACTCATCAAGAACCGGGGATTGCGAAATCGAACGGGTATCCTGCCCCAGTGTCTCAAACCATGTCTCGAGACGGATCTCAATCACCCCCGCGTCCTGCGAAACCCTATCCTGCAAAGCTCCCACCAGCTGATGCCGGGTATCTCGGTAGGACAACCAACCCGACACCCCCACTGCAGCGCCAAGCACAATAGACAGGACGGCCGCAAATCGCACCGCAAACGACTTTCTCCAATTAACTTTAAGCTGATCAACTGATTTCTCCTCCACCGCCGCCCATCCTGCACACTTGTCCACCGTATGGCAATTTTCAGATCGTTGGAACGATTCATCCTCCCAAGAAACTCATTCATCCGCTCAAAGGGAACATCCATCCATCGATGCGTGCCCTCGACCACCAAATCAGGGTAATTATGGGGCGCTATGGAGTTCCCATTCAATTCACACACACTCAGTCTTTTCTGCGCCGCCTCCGTTTTTCTGGGGGCGTCCGCACCGGCCCAACAAGTCCCCGATCTCAAACCGGGTGACCACAAACCTTCCGCCGCTTACAAATGGCTCGATATCGTCCTCGAAGCTTCTGCGCGGGATGTCGAGCGCGTCGGTGCCATGCCCACCATCCTCTCCCGCCAGATGGCCATCCCCTGCACCGCCATGTTCAATGCCTGGGCCGCGTACGATGATAAAGCCGTTGGCACCGAACTCGGTGGAAAACTTCGTCGCCCCGCTGACGAGCGTACCTTGAAGAACAAGGAAACCGCCATCGCCTTCGCCATCTACCGCACGGCCGTGGATCAACTCCCCCACTTCAAAGACTACCTCACCAGCGAAATGAAGAAGATGGGCTACGACCCCATGGACATGTCCATGGATCGCAAAACCCCCGTCGGCATAGGCAACACTGTAGCCAGGGTTCTTCTCAAGAATCGCCACCAGGATGGCGCCAACCAACTCGGCAACGAATCTGGCTCGGACGGCCAACCTTACTCCGACTACACCATGTATCTTCCAGTCAACACTCCCGACAAAATCACCGACCCCGACCGCTGGCAGCCCATTCCCTTTGTCAATGACGACGGCACCACCTTCGCCCCCGGCTTTCTGACTCCCCACTGGTATCGGGTCAAACCCTTCGGTCTCAAGGCCGCCGAACAGTTCCGCCCCGGTCCGCCTCCACTCGTTGGTGAAAACCAACTTCTCAAGGAAGTTCTCGAGTGCATCGACATGAACGCCTCACTCACACCCGAGCAAAAGGCGATTGTCGAATTCATGCGCGACGGCCCCCGCTCCACCGGCCAGTCCGGTCACTGGCTCCGCTTCGCAATGGCCGTTTCACAGCGCGACAAGAATGATCTCGACCGCGACGTAAAGCTCTTCTTCGCCGTCGGCAACACTGCCCTCGATGCCTTCATCGCCGCGTGGGATTCCAAACGCTACTACGACAGCTCCCGCCCTTGGACTCTGGTCCGCTACTATTTCTCCGGCAAAACCATCCAGGGATGGGCCGGTCCCGGCAAAGGGGTCATCAACATCCCCGGCGAGAATTGGCATCCCTACTCACCTGCAAACTTCGTCACCCCACCCTTCCCTGGGTACGTCTCCGGTCACTCAGCCGTCAGCGGCGCCTGCGCGCGTATGTTGAAGCACTTCACCGGTTCCGACCGCTGCGGCCTCATCGAGCCTCGCAAGGCCGGTGAGATCACCGAGCAAGGATTTAACTGCGAAAATATGCAGCGGCTGCACGGCAAGTCCCTTGCCGAGATGATCGGCGGCGATGCCCACAAATCATGCGAGATCACCTTGCAACTTCCCACCTTCACCGAGGTCTCCGAGCTCGCCGGCATCTCCCGTGTCCTCGGCGGATACCACATCCAGGCAGACAACATCGAAGGCCTCAAAATGGGACGCAGCGTCGCCGACTACCTCTGGCCCAAGGTTCAAAAATATATCAACGGCACCGCCAAATAACCTCCCGGACCGAAAATCCCTGTATCATCTTGCGACAATGCAGGGATTTTTTTGCCTTCATCATTCAGCCTTCAGCCCTCAGAATCATTCCGAGGATGAAATATCTTGTAGTCGACGATGATCCACTCACCTGCGACTTGGTTGAAAACTACCTCAACCAAATCGGGGGCATCGACTACTGCCTCAAAGTCAATGACGGCTCCACAGCCCTTCACCTCCTCGCCGCCGAGACATTCGACGTGGTCTTTCTCGACCTTCAACTTCCCGGTATTGACGGAGTCTCCCTCCTCAAAGCACTCCCTCGAAACACATCGGTCGTCATCGTCAGTGCAAATGCCGACTTTGGTGCCGAAAGCTACCAGTTCGATGTCGTCGATTATCTGATCAAACCGCTCGAGTTCAGTCGCTTTGCCAAAGCCGTCCTTAAGCTCAAAAACCGCGCACCTGACGAAGCCGCTCCGCAAGAAGAAGCACTCTTCCTCAAGGACAACGCCACCATCCACCGCATCGACCTCGCCCGCCTTCTCTACATCGAATCGCAGGGCAACTATGCCTCCTTCATCTTCGAGGCCGAAAAGCCCGTCATGACCCTCATGACCTTGTCAAAGCTCATCACCCTTCTTCCCGAGAACTTCGTCCGCACCCACCGATCCTTTATCGTCAACCTGCGTGCCATCCGCCTGATCGAAGGCAACCAACTCGACCTTGGTATAACCAAACTCCCCATCGGAAAATCCTACCGTGATGATCTTCACGAAAAACTGAAGATCATCAACTGACCGGCCTGCGGAAAACTGCAAGACTTTCCCGCCTTCTAAAACTCCACCACCCGGAAGAACTGGCGACCAAGCCCCGGAACAGGATTGGGGAACGAATACGTCACCTCGTCACCGTCCGATTCCACACTATCATCGACTTCAAACGTCCATTCTTCTCCATCTGGAGAAGCATAAACGCCATAGACGCTTCCAGGTCGGGTATTCCAGGTCAGAGTGATACTGTCCAATTCACGATCGTAAACAAACGCGGTGATCTCCAAATCCTGAGTTCCTGCCTGCACGGTCGTCGCTGCAAGCGGAACCGGATAGAGACTTAACTTTGCGATTTGTCCTTCAAACCCCGGCCAGGTTGTAGTCGCTCCGGGCAGACTGGAGAGTTGATTTTGCCGGTCACCACCGCGCCCCGCAGACCAACGTCCCAAACCAAGAGTGTCACCACCGTCCCAACTGTTTCCATTCCATTCATCAGACGCCACGGCGGAAAATCCGGTCCCAAGATGAGTCACTCCCAGCGTCACCTGCCGGCCCGGCTCAAAGACAGCTCGAAGCGTCAGATAATCGTCCGCACTAAATCCGGCCGGCCCATAGAGCGGTGCCAAGTCAACTCCCACTACCGCACCTCCATAAGGAGCTCCATTTGCATCGTTCACCCCTAAATAAAGCATGCTATCAATCAAGACGATTCCTTGCCCGTCCCCTGTTCCTCCCGATTCCCAGAGATACTGATGACCACCGAAATCAGAGTCAGGGCTAAAGATAATCTCAATCGTTGCATTGCTCGTCGTTGTCGCGCCTCCAAAAAGCTCGAAAAGTGCATCCGGCGGGGTCGCCACCCCGAATTGGGCGTTGGCCGTAAAGTCAACCGTTTGGGTCAAGCCGGTCTGCACTCCACCTGCTGCTGAGATTTCGACGACTACCGGTGCATTGACAGGATCAAGAACGGCCCCCGCAGGTGCTCCATCCGTCCCCATTGCCCAGCCGTCTCCACCAAAGCCTGTGCCCAGCGGCTCGTCATCAGCGCACCAAACACCCAAAGCTTCAGCCTGCGGAGAAGAGCCGGCATCCGTAGGATCACTTCCCGCCAGCGCCTCTGGTCCATCCGAAACACCATCACCATCACTGTCGGATGAAAAAGGATTACTGCCCGGTTGGCCAAACGGATTGTCCGGATCATAGGCCAGATTGGGAATCTCAACTGAATCATTCAACCCGTCACGATCGGTATCAGCACTGCGTGGACTCGTGCCAGTCGCAGTCGTAGAAACCCACACTCCATCGTCTGTCTCAACTCCATCGCTTAAGCCATCACCGTCAGTGTCCTCCAGAGTCGGGTTAGTTCCTGCTGCGAACTCCTGCAAGTTGGTCAATAGGTCACCATCACCATCGAGCGTAGCATCTCCAGCATCATCCGGACTCAGACCAAATTTCCTTTCCCAAGCATCGGGCAAGCCGTCGTTGTCAGCATCATCGATGACTTCGAGCGCATTATCAGCGGAAGCCAGAGCCGCCACATCGGTCGCCGTCAGGGCAAGATTCCAAAGGGACACTTCATCAATCTCACCCGTCACCCAGTGCGATCTCAGCGCGCGCTGGATTCCCCCAAGCGACGTGGTTGTCACGCTCGGCGAATAGAGGTCCACCCACGTGAAACCAGTCGGATCAAGCACGCCATCGACATAGAGCGTGGCCTGATCACCGGCCACCACCCATGCAATGTGATGCCACGTTCCGTCGAGCGGGTTCGCGGTGGAATACTGATGATTTGGAGTCGTCCCCGTTGAGGACCGCAGGTAGAGATCCAAGCTATCATTCGTCCCGGCGTTGTGCGTCCCAATATTATATAAACTCGTATTCTCACGCAGCGAGCCTTCCGAAAAAATCCGACGGTCATCTTGTCCTGTCCCCTTAACTTTCACCCACATCACAATTGAGTGCTCGGGATTACGTGAGATAGGGAGAAGATCACTCGCGGCCCCGCTCGTCCGGGAAAGCATCGTCTTCTCTGCTGCATCAAAACTCACCGCATTGCCATCCTGGCCCGGCACGAGAGCCGATTGGTCGAGGTTCGTCCCGATCAAATGGTAAAACCCAAACGCATCCGGAGCTTCCACTCCCGCACCGAGACGATTCAGAGGAAAATACGCCACCAGAAACTCGCCCAAATCGGCACGGCTCGCCGCACTATTGAGGTCGGTCCCCATCGCGACTTCCACTCCGTCCACGACCCCGTCGTCGTCCGAATCCCGGTCCAGCGGATCACTCAACGGAGCATCATTAACCTCCGCTCCATCGGTTCGTCCATCGCCGTCGGTATCCGCCAGAAGAGGATTGGTTCCTGAGTATCCGGCCTCGGTGGGATCCGCCTCGACCCCATCGGTCAAACCATCATCGTCCGTATCATTTACAGTCGGGTTTGTCTCGGCTGCAAATTCCGCTTCATCATTCAACCCGTCACCATCCGCGTCACCACCAGTCGATAACTCATCAAGATCGCCCGGAACATAGAGTTCCTCCCAAAAATCCGGCAAACCATCGTTGTCACTGTCGTTGCCCACCGGAACCCAACGGGTATTTGCATAAAAACGAAGCCCCTTCACCAAATTCAAAGTACCGGAGGTAAACGCCTCCGATGGGATCGTTCCGTTCGAACCACTCCCGGTCACTCCTCCCGCCGCACCTAGGCGTGCCCCGTCTCCCCCGGACCAATCGCCACCCGTTGTTCCGCCCTGTGTTGCCACCACACCACCATCGACGATGATCGATAAAACCTGCTCTCCACTGCCATCATCAACGTCCACCGCGAAACCAACTTCGATCTCACCTCCATCCACCACCGGTTGAGGCAGGACATGACTGACGGTCACCAACGCAAGGCCAGCATTGCCAACACTTCTCACCACCAACGTATTCGGCGCTTCATAAACGAAAGAAGTCCCAATCGTTCCCGCACCGGTCTCAAAAATTGTCTCACGTTCTCCTCCTGCCTTGTCCGTGAAGTCGACGTCTACTAAAAAGGTCGCATCTAATAGATCGGAAGTCGTCTCAAAGCCATCATTTCGCCCATTGAAAGTTGGGTGAGCTCCAACCGTGGACAAAACCAAAGTTGGAACCTCCGGCAAATCGATCGCGTCATCGGCCATAGCCGGAAAAGTGAAAATCAGCACCATCGGAGCCACCACTGCGGTAAGGAAGATTGATTTTTTCATTGTGTGTGTTGTGTGGAAATTCGGTGACCAACAGCCGCCGGAATATGGATCGAGAGAAAACACAAACGCTTCCTTGCCCGAGTCCGGCAGAGGATAGGTGGTCAGAATAAATCCGTCAATGGAGAAGGGAAAGACAGGGCGATCAGGCTAGGGAAAGGATGGATTATCGTTACATGTAGTTGAGCATTGCTTGGCTACGTTTTCGCGGAAGCGATTTGATCGTCGAGTGATCTTGATTCAAGAGGTTGAGCACAATTCTTCTATCCGTGCCCAAATACTTTGCGGCATTGCCTGCCCGGGTTTTGTTCGCGTCTTCACGGAAGGTGGTGTTGAGCTGACAGTGACAGTTATTTTCAATCTGCCAATGAGCCCGGATGAGATCTCGTAGTTCTTTGGCATCTGCTCCAAGGCTGCTGAGGTAGTAGCGCTTTTCGGGACGCTGACTCGGCTCGTTTTTCAGGTGGTCCGGTTCTCGACGATAACCAGGCTTTTCGAACCAGCCCACCTGCCACGAACCCCGGGGTTCATCCAGTCGAGGCGATCGGCGGCGACAATACTGCACAGGGTTTGGCGTCCGTGATCAGTTTCGTAGTCCTGATGGAGACTTATACCACAATTTATTGTGCTTTCCCTAGCCTGATTGCACTGGGTCAAACCTAATCCTGCTCCTTCACACGTTCTTGATCAAACGAACCCGACTCTCGATATCATCGCTTTCCACCCGATTGCACCCATCGACGGCTCAATGGCTCTTTATGTTCCATTGATCAGCTATAACAAACAGCCTGACGGGTATGGCCGATGCAAAAGGCACGCCCCTTAAATCGACAAGAGTTCCACAACAAAAAATCCACCGGCCAAAACAATCCCTGCCAGCAAACTGCCAACCACTGTGCCCGGCCTCAAACAATTTCCCGTCCTTGCAGAATCGACAACATACGTCAAAGCTCCCTCCGGACATGCGCACCACTGACTTTCACTACGACCTTCCACCGGAACTCATTGCCTCCCGCCCGCTCGCAGACCGGGCCTCGTCACGCATGATGCTCGTTAATCGGGCCACCGGCGAAATTTCACACCACCACTTCAGCGACTTCGCCGACCTCCTCCCACCCGATCATCTCCTCGTTCTCAACGACACCAAGGTCATCCCGGCCCGCCTCTTTTCGAATGATGGCAAAATTGAGCTGATCCGCACCGATGCCCCCGACCCCAACCACTGGTGGTGCCTAGTTCGACCTGGAAAAAAAATGCGGGACGGTCGCAGTGTGGAGGTTGGCAAAAGTACCGGAACCGTGGTGCAAACCAATGACAAAGGCGAGCGCCTCATCAAATGGGACACCCTTCCCGACCTCGATGAACACGGCCACCTCGCTCTCCCTCACTACATGGGGCGCGAGCCCGATAAGGCCGACCGTGATCGCTACCAAACCGTCTACGCCAAAGAAGAAGGAGCCATCGCAGCCCCCACCGCCGGCCTTCATTTTACGCCCGAACTCCTCTCTAAACTCGATCACACCTTTCTCACCCTGCACGTCGGCGTGGGCACCTTTCGCCCCGTGAAAGCCGAGGACCCGCGCGAGCACGACATGCATTCCGAGCGATACGTCCTCAGCGAGGAAGCCGCCACCAAAATGCAGGCCGCAAAAAAAATCGCCGCCGTGGGCACTACCGTGACCCGTGTCCTAGAACACCTCGCCCGCGACAGCAAGATCGAAGCCTGCCACGGCGAGACGGATATCTTCATTTTTCCTCCCCACGAATTTAAAGCGATTAACGCACTGCAAACCAACTTCCACCTCCCCTGCAGCACCCTCATGATGCTCGTCTCCGCTTTCGCCACCCGTGAACTCATTATGGAAGCCTACGCCAAAGCGGTTGAAGAAAAATACCGCTTCTACTCCTACGGCGACTGTATGTTGATTGTTTAACTTCCAGCAAGTCCCGGCCCCGGTTACTTTGCTAAAATGACCATAGCACGACTCTCGCTTTTCTTTTGCTCACTCAGCGGCTTCCCCTAAAGTCTCCGTGTGGCGCTTGATCTCACTTCCTTCTTCAAAGATCCCGATTGGTTCCACCGGTTCGATGAGCACGTTCTCGCCCACGGGAAGAAGCTCTCATCTCCGCGCTTCCTCACCACGCTGAATCTCGAGGAAGTCGACGACGGATACCTCCTCACCGGTCGCTCTGACGACCATGACGCCGAGATTAGTCTCTGGCCGGAGTCCGACTCACGCTGGGAGTTCGACACCTCATGCACCTGCGATTTCGGACCCTGTTGCCCGCACGCCGCCGCAGCCCTTCTCCGCGCCTCAAGACCTAATACCCTCGCCCGTCTCATAAGAGGCGGCGCTACCACCCCGCCGCCAAAGCAACCAAAAAAAGAAGAGGAGCCGGGGGTGAAGGATAACGAGAGCTACCAGCCCACTTTTCATTTGGAAGTCGCGGAAGAGCCCGCCCGATCTCGAGTAGTCCAACTCCTCCTACAGGCCCTCAAAATAAAGCAGCGCGACACCTGGCTCGTCGCCCGTCCCACCGTCCGCTACGGCCCTCACACTTTTCCCCTCATCAAGACCAGCATCCAATATCCAGTCACTCGTGACAAGCCCGCAGAGTTCCGCGCCATCGAACAACTCACCAAGCTCGGCCTCACCAACCTCTCCACGAACCCAACCTATCGCTTCCTGCTTTCGCTCGCTAAAAAACAATCCTCCGAACTCTCCGTTGAAGGGTGTTGGTTTCCCGATCCCCACCTCTCGACCCCGGCCGTCTATTGGCCCTGGTTCCGGACCAAAGCCGCGCGCATGCTAGCCGAGCACGCTTGGCAAATCGAGATCGACGAAGACTTTGGGCACGATGTTCATGAACTCACCGATGAAGAAATGGAAGCCTCACTCGTCCCTTCCCCTGGAGGTTGGTTCACCCTATCCGTCGGCATTGATCTCGATGGCAAGCGCCTCGACCTCCTCCCCATCCTCACCGGATTGCTCGACAGTGACACCATCGAACAAATCCATGAACTAGAGGACGACGAGCCCCATCTCATATATCTTCCCAGCGGGGGAGCTTTGCAAGTCCCCGCCGGCCGACTGCGCGCCATCCTCCATCACCTCGCCGCCCTCACCGATCCCAAAGCGCCCTCGCTTCACCCTCTCGATGCCGCCGCACTCGTAGAGGACGAGGCCCTTCCCATCGACCCGCCCGCCGAGTTAAAAGGCCTTCGCTCAAAACTCCTGAAAAAACAGAAGGAAACAGAGGAATTCATTCCACCCGAAGGCCTTCAGGCCGAGCTCCGCGACTACCAGAAGACCGGAACCGAGTGGATGAACTTTCTCTCTGAACATGAACTCAACGGCATCCTGGCCGATGACATGGGACTTGGAAAAACCCTGCAAACCCTAACCCACATTCTCCAGCTAAAAGCCGAAGGCAATAATGACCCCGTCTTGGTGATTGCTCCCACCTCGGTCGTTCCAAACTGGTTCGCCGAAGCTAAAAAATTCACCCCCTCACTACGCGCCGTCATCCTCCATGGCCCGCAGAGGCGGAAACTCTTCACCCACATCCCCCACGCCGACCTCGTCCTCACCTCCTTTGCCCTTTTACAACGCGACGTTGCCGAGCTCAAAAAGCACAATTTCCGGCTCATCGTTCTCGACGAGGCCCAGCACATCAAGAATCCTTCGGCCAAAGTCAGCCAAGCCGCCTGCGAGCTCAAATCCCGCCAACGCCTCTGCCTCTCCGGCACCCCGGTCGAGAATAACCTCGGCGAACTCTGGTCGCTCTTCCGCTTCCTCATGCCCGGTTTCCTTGGCCCGCTTGAACGCTTCCGCCGGAACTACCAAAACCCCATCGAGAGGGAAGACGACGAGGAACGCCGCGAGTTCCTCCGCGCACGCTTGGGCCCGCTCATCCTCCGCCGCACCAAAGATCAGGTCGCCACCGAACTCCCGCCCAAAACCATTCTCGTGCACCCCGTTGACCTGAACTCCGCCCAGCGCGATCTTTATGAAACAGTCCGGGCCACCATGGACAAACAGGTCCGCGAAGCGATCGCCGCCCGCGGCCTTGAGCAATCACAATTCGCCATCCTCGACGCCCTCCTCAAGCTTCGCCAAATCTGCTGCCACCCCGCTCTTCTTAAACTCCAGACCGAGGAGGCAAAGAAGGCGAAACGATCCGCAAAGCTCGATTATCTCTTCGAGCTTCTGGATACCCTCTTCGCCGAAGGTCGACGGGTCCTGCTCTTCTCGCAATTCACCTCCATGCTCTCCCTGATTGAGAAACAACTTGAACTCCGTCAGGTCTCGTACTTAAAGCTCACCGGCGAAAGCAAGGACCGGGGTAACCTTGTCGACCGCTTCCAGAATGAGAGCATTCCCATTTTTCTCATCTCGCTCAAAGCCGGAGGCACCGGCCTCAACCTAACTGCCGCCGATACCGTCGTTCACTTTGATCCCTGGTGGAATCCCGCCGCCGAGGCTCAAGCTACCGACCGCGCCTACCGCATCGGGCAGGACAAGCCGGTCTTTGTGCACAAGCTCATCTGCGCCGGCACAGTTGAAGACCGTATTCACCAACTACAGCAAAAGAAATCTCTCCTCGCCGACTCACTCCTCTCCGGCGCCGTCAAAGCCACCCCCGACGCAGAGTCTCTCCGCGAGCTCCTCAAGCCGTTGGCTTAGCATGCTGTCCTTTTGCGGAAAAAGGCGAGCAAGGCCTCACCAAACAACACCGCCAGCCCGCTTGAAGGCTCCGGCACATTCCGGTATCCCACGATCCCGATTCCATTGATCGCCGTGGAGCCACTTCCTGTCGACGGACCGGCAATCAGCGAAAACACCAGCGTCATCAGCCCCGGGTAGCGGAGGTAATTCTCATCATTAGAAACCTGGCTGTAAAGATAACCCGAGGCACCGGCACCGTATCCAAGTGCATACTCCTGATGCATCAAAGTCGCAATTGGATCGGGGGAGCCTACCCGGGTAATCAAGCATGGATTGGGATGACTCATTCCCTGATCACTGTAAGTGTAGAGATCATAGTAATCCCCTCCCAAAGCCGGCAAATTCAGCGTCCCGACCTGAAAGGTCGCCTGCTGGACAGAACCAGCGGCATCAACAAAACCTGTGATATAGCCCGCTATCATATCCTCGTCCGGATTGGCGTAGGTTAATTCATAGTCTCCGGCCGTGGTGGTTCGAATCTTCGGCTTGCCCCACTTCGCTTCATAATAAGCCGGGGATCGTAGGAACCCCGAAGGTAGCCATCAAAGGGAACCAAAAAGTAAATTTCATCGACGTCCTTCTGAACAAAATTCCCCCGTCATCGCTAATCAAATTGTGCTAGACTCATGCACGCTTTGAGCACCTTTCTAATTCCCTCGGAAAACCTCCTCCCGCACGATGGCGAGGCCATCAATCACGGACCCATCTTTTCGAAGCCCGAGGCAGATCAAATCTTCGACCAGCTCTTCAGCGAAATCCCCTGGCGAAACGATGTCGTCAAGATGTTCGGCAAAATCATCACCACCGCCCGCAAGGTCGCCTGGATTGGCGATGACGGTCTCAGTTACAAATACTCCGGAGCCACCAAACAACCACTTCCCTGGACGAGCCTTTTACATTCCCTGAAGTCCAGTCTTGAACCCCGCCTCGGCGAATCCTTCAATTCATGCCTCCTCAACCTCTATCACGATGGCAACGAAGGCATGTCCTGGCATCGCGATAACGAATCATCCATCGTTTCAAACTCCACCATCGCCTGCCTGAGTTTCGGCGCCGAGCGAAGATTCCACTTCAAACACACCACAACCAAGGAGCTCATTTCCACCGAACTCGAAAACGGAAGCCTTCTTGTCATGGGCGGTGAAATCCAGACCCACTGGCTTCACGCCCTCCCTAAGAGCAAAAAAATCACCGCTCCCCGTATCAGCCTGACCTTCAGGCAGATGAAGACCTCATAAATTTATTTGGGATCCACCTTTGAAAAAAGATCCACTAACGCCGGTCAAGTACCACGATGACAAAGCATGAGAATGGTGTCGCCGGCCAACAACTTGGTCTCCAGGCCCGGCCGATGGATTTGCCGACCGTCTTATCGAATGATCTTCACGATAAGGCATGCCGAAGACCCCGTTATCTCCAGATCGGAAAGGGGACGATCAACAAGCCGGCATTCCGGAGAGACATCAAGCTCTTCAATCTGAGTCCCCAATTCAGCCAACTCATCTTGAATGTGTCCGGGCACTGAGCTTGATGAAAACATTAACCGCATCACTCGGGATCACTACCGCTTTTCGTAGAAACACGCTCGATCCTCGCATGACACAGCAAAATTTCGATGGTAGCATACCCTTCCATGTGAAGGTAGCCCAGCTTTTCAATTTTTTCGGACCGCCCTTCGTTGCTTTCGATCACGACGAAGGAGTAACCAGCGGACGCGAGTTCGGTCGCCAGATTTGGCCGACTCGGCCGAAGCCACAGATGATAGAGTGCCTGCTTAAGGACTCTCGGAAACACCCGCATGCATTACGCTCACCAAAGATCTCACCAGCCAAATCACCATCGAATTTACCGGCGTTTTGGAATGCTCCCCGGACCTATCCACACCTTTCACCCCGGTTCCCGGCGCAAGCTCCCCTTTTCTAATCTCGCCGGGTGCTCTTTCCCGCCAGTTCTTCCGGGTCTCACCAAACTAAACGTCCGACCCAAGGCAGCGGAAAAGTAATTTACTACCGCTCCGGGATAGTCGATGTAAGGTCCCTGTGATGACCGACTCTTCTCCTCTCTGGCAATTTGGTGTCTCTGATTTTTCGACCAGCGAACCCCTTCAAAACGGTGAGCTCATCAGGGCTAATGGTCTCGACTTTATCGAACCCGGGCTAGCGAAAGCTGCCGCCATGTCCAAAAAAGATTTCCTCGCCGCGGCGGCTCGGCTCAAGGCCGCTGGTGTTCCGGTGCTCTCCGCGAATTGGTTTCTCCCTCCGGCTCTCAAAGTTGTCGGACCCGAAGTTGACGACGAAAAATCACTCGCCTTCCTGCAACTTGCTCTTGGGCGGGCCGCTCACCTTGGAGCCAGAGCGATCGTGTTCGGGAGCCCCGGATCACGTTCTATCCCCACCGGCTGGGCCGAGCTGAAGGCCCGCGAACAGATGATTCGCTTTTGCCGCATGGCTGCCGAAGTCATTCAAGAGAAGAGCCTGGGGCTCCGCATTGCCGTCGAACACGTCAACCACACCGAGACCAATTTTCTCAACACCTTTGGGGAAGCCCTCGCCATCACCCGCGAGGTGGACCGGCCTGAAATTGGCCTCGCCGCCGACTTCTTTCACTTCGCCATGGAAGGCGAAGGCAGCGACGTCTTGCGCGAAGCCTCCGACCTGATCTGCGCTGTCCAGCTCGCCAATCCCGACGGACGCTCTTTTCCAAAAACCGACGCCAATATTCCCGGGATCGACGCCTTTTTCGAACACCTCGCAGGGATCGGATATCAGGGCGGAGTTTCCGTGGAAGCCAACGTGGGAGAAGACCTCGCTGCTGACTGCGCCGCCGCCGCCCGCTTTTTTGAAAAGCACCGCCGATAGACTCCGTTAAGGGTGGATGCGCGCCCTTTTGCTAACGCTCTTCGGGATCACTCTGGCTTCAGCTGATCCGCTCACCTTCGACACCACTCCTCTCGGGGAGAAAGATCGTCCCATTATTCTGCGGACCTACGTCCCTGATCCGGGCCTCGATCCGGCCGTTTTCCCCAACCATGGCAAGGCCTCCAAATCGCCAAAATACAGCCCGAATAGCGGACGTGATACCAAAGGGGAATACGGCATGCTGAAGGTCATTCCCGCTGCCATCGCAGTGAACCACGGCCCAGCCCTTTCCTATGTCTGGGACACCACCGAGTGCCGCCTCCTCTACGCGTGGCAGGGTGGCTTTCTCGACCTCTATCCCTACTGGGGAGAGAAGAACCGGGGCGGACGACGTTCCTTCGACTATGGAGCCCGGCTCGTCGGCAATCTTTTTTACCTCGCCAAGCCCATCAAACGAGAGAGGCCCACCTTCATCGGCTACGACCTTTCGGACAAAGGCGTCCTCACCTTCCGCTACAAGCTCGGCGATAAGGAATACACGGAGAAGATTATCCCGTCAGACAAACAGTATTCCTTCATCTCCTATCTGGATGAAGATAAACTCGAATACAAAGGCGATCTGATCTCGAAACACCAGGGCTTCGACCGAAACCTGAAAATCAAATCAGCCACCGCCAAAGCCGGGGAACAAGTCTTCGGCGCCTACGGCTGCATCGCCTGTCACTCCACTGATGGCTCCAATGGCCACGGCCCCAGCTTAAAGGGCCTCGCCGGCTCTACCCGCGACATCGAAGGGGGCGAACCCGTCCTCGCCGACGCCGCTTACCTTACCGAGTCCATCAAAGTCCCCAACGCAAAAACCGCAAAAGGATTCCCGCCCGGGTACATGCCGCCCTACCAACTCAAGGACAAGGAAATCGAATCCCTCGTGCTCTACATTCAATCTCTCGCAAAATGAAACACTCCCTTCTTTTCGCCCTCTTCGCCGCTCCTCTCGTCGCGTCTCCCTACAAAGTGGAAGACATCAAGTTTCCCGCTGAAGTTCCTCCTGAAGTGGGTGCGATCGACTTCGCTCCCGATGGCACCCTTTTCGCAGTTCTGCGCCGGGGCGATGTCATGCGCGCCAAGCCTGCCACCGACCCCGCAAACTGGAAATGGGAGCTATTTGCAACCGGCTTTCACAACGGCTGCGGCATTGATGCCGTTTCACGCGACAAGGTCCGCGTCACCCAGATGGCCGACTTCACCGAAGCCACCGATACAGACAACGACGGCACCGCCGACCAATACCGCATCTTCGCCGCAGGCTGGGGACTCTCCGGAAACTATCACGAAACCAACACCATCGCGGAAGATGGTAAAGGCGGATACTACATCGCCATCGGCACCGCGTCGCACAACGGACCCACCGCCGAACACACCTTCGGCGAGTATTCCAAGTTCGGCCGACGCGGCCGCAACTTCGCCTCGGTGAAATGGCGGGGTTGCACCCTTCATTGCGATTCGGAAGGAAATCTCACCCCATTCTGCTTTGGATTTCGCATGCACAACGGCATCCATCAGGATTCCTCCGGCAACCTCTGGTGCGGCGATAACCAGGGCGACTGGCGTGCCACCACTCCGCTTTATTATTTGGAGAAGGGTAACTTCTACGGCCACCCTAGCGCCCTCGTTTGGGATGAGAAGTGGCCCACAGACAAAGACCCGCTTCGCACCTATCGCGAAGATCTTGATGCCTACAACAAACATCGTACTTGGCCCTCCGTGCAAATTCCCCATAAGGAAATGAATCGGTCCGCCGGCGAACCCTATGAGATCCCCGGGGACTTCCCCCATTTTCCCGGTCAAATGCTCTTGCCCGACAACAACAGCAAGCGCATCACCCGCATTATGCTGGAAAAAGTGAACGGAAAATTTCAGGGAGCCTGCACCCACTTCCTGAATGGAAATGGCCTTCGCAGCGGCAACCACCGCATTCGCTTTAGCCCTGACCATCAGCAAATCTACGTTGGACAAACTGTTCGCGGCTGGGGTAAGGAAGCGGAAGGCTTGCAACGGATTACGCCAACCGGAGAGGAACCCTTCGACATCACCGCCTTCAACATCACGCCAAGAGGGTTCCGGCTCACCTTCAACCGCGAGCTTGCAACAGCTCTTACTGAGAAAGATCTCAAATTCAAATCTTTCACCTACCAATCCAAGTGGACCTATGGTTCGCCGCAGGAAAACAAGGCCGACAACGAGATCAAATCACTCAAGCCGCTCGATACAAAAACCATCGAAGTCACTCTCGCAGGTTTCAAGCCCGGGCGCATCTACCAACTCGACCTTGGGAAACTGAAATCAAAAGACGGTATGGAGATCCAAAACCGCCTCTTCTACTACACTGCCAACCAGCTTCCCTGACGACCTTCCTCCTTCCAAGACCTCACGCGTCTTCAACAGGGCGATCAAACCAATCCCCGGCAACGCCTTGGATTTATCGTCGTCCCCTCCCCGGCAGACCCACGCCAAAGGACTACGCTCCAAGCCAAACCAGAAGAAAAAGAAGAATCACCACGCCGAGCAAAATCATCGCGACATAATTGCCACCCGTCCGGAATCTTCGGACACCGCCACAATCCCGGCACACTTCGCTCTTCGTCGACAAGGCGGACCTCACCAGAATAACGATCCATCCAAAAAGGACGACCCAGAGAATGCCCAGACGAGACCGCACCGGATCATCGCTGCTCGTATTCGTGCTCTTACAGTCGGGACGAGGTAAACCCCGATTCGCAAGCGGAACAACATCGACAAAGTCATTTCAGTTTTGGCTCTTCGAAGTAAGATAAGAATCAATGCCATAACTACGGCAAGCCCGACCGCCTTTGACAAGGATCCCCTTAAAATTACCAGACTAACGACACCGAGCATGGCTCTCGAAAGGGACCCAAAACCTTAAGAGCGAAGTAGAGCGGATCGGAAAGGAGTAGAATCTATGATCGACTGCAATCACAGATTGGCATTTGAACACGGGATATTTTTAAAATGTTCTCCGGCCCGTAGTCGCTCCTTGTTTGGGTGGACTGAAACATACTGCTTGTATCGCGCCGTCAATTTGAGAATTCTTGCTGATCCGCGCGCTGCGCTCCGATTTGCTTTACGCTATGCCCATTCCCAAATTTTTACTCAAGGAATCCATTATTGCCAAGCCTGGCTTCAACCGTTGGTTGGTTCCTCCGGCTTCGATTGCGATTCACCTTTGCATTGGATCTGTTTACGCGTGGAGTGTTTTTAATGCTCCACTTTCCAAGGAGCTGGGCGTGGTGGGACAAGCAGCGGGTGATTGGAAGTTCGGGCATATTGTTTGGATTTTCAGTCTGGCGATTGTATTTCTCGGCTTGGCGGCTGCGGTTGCCGGGCGTTGGCTGGAAAAAGTAGGTCCGCGGTGTGTCGGGGTGACGGCAGCATTGCTCTGGGGTGGTGGCTTTCTGGTGGGATTCCTGGGGATTAAATTGCACAGCCTTCCATTGCTGTATCTAGGTTACGGGGTTCTGGGCGGGTGTGGATTGGGGCTCGGGTATGTGTCCCCGGTCAGCACCTTGATTCGATGGTTTCCAGATCGACGCGGGCTTGCAACAGGGCTGGCCATCATGGGATTCGGGGGAGGAGCGATGATCGGAGCTCCGCTGAAGCGATGGCTGCTCCAAAAATTTGACCAAGCCCCTGAATTTTTAGGCTCGGCAGACAGCCTCAAGATGGTCACGGAGGAGGGCGTGCGTTACGTGGAGACAGCCACCGGCAAGCAGGAGGTCATTGTGGCCTCGGCAGCCGACGTCTCCCAGTTTGGCGATAACCTGAGTGCCGGGGTTTACGCGGTTGGAACCGGTAATACGGGGGCTGCCGCAACCTTTCTGGTTCTGGGACTGGTTTACCTGGTGGTGATGCTGATGGCAGCGTTTGCCTACCGGGTGCCCGCGGAGGACTGGAAGCCGGAAGGTTGGAATCCTCCGGAGGAGGGATCTCAAAAAAGCATGATCTCGCAGCATGATGTTGGAATCTCCGCGGCAATGAAAACCCCACAATTCATCCTTCTGTGGATCGTGCTGTGCATGAATGTCACCGCAGGGATTGGAGTGATCGGAGTCGCCAAAACGATGATCGGGGAAATTTTCGGGAGCCAGTTATCTGCGGAGGCGAAGGAGGGGTTCTTTTTTGCCAACTATGTGCTGATGATCTCGGTATTTAACATGGTAGGCCGATTTTTCTGGGCCAGCATTTCCGACTGGATCGGGCGCAAGCCGACCTACACCATCTTTTTTGTGCTGGGATGCTGTCTCTATCTCTCCATCCCTTGGGCAGCGGCAAACGCCGGCGCGAGCACGATGTCGACCTCGTTCGTGACTTTTTATGCTGCCACCATGATCATTTTCACGATGTATGGCGGCGGATTCGCCACCATTCCGGCCTATCTCGCCGACATGTTTGGCTCCAAGTTTGTCGGAGCCATTCATGGCAGACTCCTGACCGCATGGAGTACCGCCGGCGTGCTGGGGCCTGTCGCGATTGCAAAACTCCGTGAAGCTTCAATTTCAGACGCCATCTCCAATCTCGCATCGAAAGTCAGCGAGGAGAAATTTGCAGAAACATTCGGCGCACCCGTCGGGAAACTTGATGAACTGGTGGCCGCAAAAACCGTCTCAGTCCAAAAGCTTATGGAAATCGCGCCGGAGGGGACCATTGACCCGACCCCGAGCCTTTATAACTCCACCATGTATACCATGGCGGGGCTTCTGGTCATCGGATTCTTTGCAAACATCATGGTCAAGCCGGTGCATTCCAAATATCATCTCAAACTTTAACAAAACCACGCAATCTATGAAAAAAACCACCATTCAATACGCCAGTGCCGCAGCCATGGGAGTTGCCCTGAGTATCGCTCCGGTCACCGCGCAGGATGCCGCTACCAAGGTGCCCGCAAAAAAAGAAGACGTCGCCCAACCGGGTAAGGCGAAATTACCCAAGCCGGTCGAAATTGCCATGGTCAAAGTAGCGGGTGATCTGATTGATCCCATTAACGTGGCCTCTGCGAATGACGGCACCGGACGCATGTTTATCTGCGAGCGCCATGGTGTCGTGCGTGTTCTCAAGGACGGCAAAATTCTCAAGCGCCCATTTTTGGACATTTCCGACACCACGGTTAGCTCGTTTCTGGAACAAGGGCTTTACGACATTGAATTCCATCCAAAGTTCAAGGAGAACGGCAAGTTCTACGTGCACTACTCCGATATGTGGTTCAACGGCGACTCGTTCATCGTGGAATATCAGGTCAACAAGGATAATCCTGACAAGGCAGACCCCAAAACAGCACGGGTGATCATGCAGATTGAGCAGCCGTATGCGAATCACAACGGAGGCGAACTGGTCTTTGGCCCGGATGGCTATCTCTACATCGGTTCCGGTGACGGAGGCTGGGAGGGCGATGTTCTCGGCGCCGGACAAGATCTCAGCACCTTGCTTGCCAAAGTTCTGCGCATTGACGTCGATACCTCAACTCCCGATCGGGCCTATGGGATTCCCAAGGACAACCCGTTTGTCACCCCCAAGACCCTGATGGTTCTGTTTGGTGTCAGTGAAGAGGCCTTTGCCAAGATTCACCCGAACGCCCGCCCCGAGATCTGGGCCTACGGAATTCGTAATCCATGGAAAATGCATTTTGATCAAAAAACCGGGGATCTCTATATCGCCGATGTGGGACAGAACCATTGGGAGGAAATTAATTTCCAACCTGCAAATTCCCCGGGCGGTGAGAACTACGGCTGGAAGTTCATGTGTGGCACCCAACCATTTCCCGCGAGTTTGAAAAACGCCCCGCTTGTGGGAGTGCTCCCGATCGGGGAATACACGCACGCTGGCGAAGGCATCTGTGTCACCGGACTGGGCGTTTACCGGGGAACCAAATATCCTTCGCTGGACGGGACCTACTTTGTCGGTGACTGGGGTTCCGGAAAAATCTGGGGGATGCAGCATCAGCAGGATGGCAAATGGGCGATGGAAGAACTCCTGAATACCTCCCTCATGCCTTCCGGCTCCGGAGCCGGGGAAGACGGAACCATCTACATGACCACGGCCCATGCCAACTACGGCGGTCCGGTCAAACCCGCAGACAACGCCCGGGGCGCACTCTGGATGATGGTGGAAGCAGACAAAGTGCCCGCAGGAGCTGAAACAATCCCACTTGATAAAAAATAATTCCTCCTCACACTTTAATCACGCACCCTTCACATCGCGGGGTGCGTGATTTCTTTTTGAATCAATTTGAACCTCTGCCCAGACAATGAAAATTCACCACGCCCTTCCCATGCTGCTCGTAATCGTTCCTTTTTCAGGCGCATTGGCCACTCCGCCCGAAGAGAAGAAGGCCGGGGATCCCGTCCCAGAGAAGGCGGGGCGCTGTTGCACGGTTCTTCCCAAGGGAGAGATCAAAAATCCAGTTTTTCTGAAGCAGGACATCGAAAAAAAAGAGGTCGAGGTCTTCATTATTGCGACTTTTGACAAGTCAAACTATGGCATGAATTTCAACGGTCTTTCCAAGAGCGAGGGTGGGTATGAAATTCCGCTGGGATGGAAGGTCAAGGTGATCTTCTGTAACAATAGCGACGTTCCCCACAGCGTTATGGTCGTGGAGACAGATGTCGCCGAACGTAAAATCAACCTAGGCGAGGATCCCTATTTTGACGGTGCCACCACTCCCAAGCCCAATACCCTGGGGACCACTAACAAAATTGAGAAATTTGAGTTCACGCCGGATGAAGCCGGTGATTTTTCTTTTGCCTGCGGCTTTCCCACCCACTCGGCCAATGGACACCGGATTTTCCTTAAAATCAAAAAGGACCTGAAGCAGGCTACCTTTGTCGTACCTGCAAAAGAAAAAGCGGTCGGGAAATAAAAGCACCTCAAGGGGACTGGCCGGATCTACCGGAGAATATGATCCCAAAACCTGGAGACCGCCCGGTGGTGCCGGAAAAAAAGACCGCTCAACATGAGATTCCTTGCCCTCTGCCAACGCAGGGCAATCTCGTGGCTCGGGATTAACAGTGTCTCTTAAGTGGATTACCTCCGGTATGGGTACACCATCCCCGAACCAAGCCCATCACCTCTCCTGATGTTCGGGGGACTATTGGCTGCCGGAAGACGCCAGACTTAACAATTAACCCCAACAAAAAAGCCACCCGGATCCGGGTGGCTTTTTGAGATAGTGGATGTCCCGGATCTTAAAACGGGATATCGTCGTCGTCGTTGTCAAAGCTATCCGCCGCGGCGGCTCCCCCTTGATTAGATTGCGGGGGTGGCGAGGATTGCTCGGGCTGTTGTTGCGGGGGACCGGACTGTTGGGCGGGGGCTCCACCTCCGCCTTGGTTTCCGCCACCTCCCTGACCGCCGCCGCCGATAAACTGCATGTTCTCGCCGACAACACGGAGACGCGAGCGTTTTTGGCCGGTCTGCTTGTCATCCCACTGGTCAAGCTGGAGACGACCTTCAATAAAGACCGAGCGGCCCTTGCTAAGGTATTGTCCGGCAAGCTCGGCCTGACGACCCCAAAGGGTGACGTCGACATAGGTGACCTCTTCAATTCTCTCTCCATTATCACCGGTACGAATCCGGTTCACCGCCATTCCGAGGTCACAAACCGCGGTTCCCTTGGGAGTGTAGCGGACTTCGAGATCCCGGGTGATATTCCCGAGGAGCATGACTTTGTTGACGTTGGCCATGGGGATTGGAGAGGTAAAGGTTTAGGCAAGACGCTGATAGTGCTGAAGATGCACCGAGGAATTCAGGGTGAGGCGCGCCTTGATCTTCTCGATCACGTCACCTTCGGCTTCGAAGATGTAGTTCACGTAGTGGCCTCCATCGAGCTTGCGAGCGTTGTAAGCAAATTTCTTGCGGCCAAGTTGCTTGATTTCATCAAGCTTGGCACCTTCTTCTTCGAGCTCTTTTGAAACACTGCTTACCAGATCATCAATGCTGGTCTCAGTCCCCTGGGCGTTCAGGACAATCAGGCCCTCGTACTTGCGATTCATCTTCTTCCGTTGGTTTTTTCGGTTTTTTAGGAGTTCTGGTATTGAACTCGTTTGCGGCCTTTTCAAGCCCGCTGGAAAGCGCAAGCTGCACAGCATCGGCGGCTCTTGCAAGCGTGTTTTCAACGAGTTCACGTTCGGCAACGACAAAGTTTCCCAGAACGTGTCCCACAAGCTGCTCGCTGGCGGCCCAACTTATGCCCAATTTCAGGCGTGCAAATTGATCGGTCGGAAGGTGGGCCAGCAGTGAGCGCACGCCGTTGTGCCCGCCGTGTCCCCCATTCATTCGAAACCGGAGGTTTCCAAGGGGCAGCGAGATGTCATCAAAAACAACGAGAATTTCCTCGGGCTGCCAACGAAAAAACCGAGCAAGCGAACCAATCGCGCGGCCACTTTCGTTCATGTAAGTTAAGGGTTGGACAAGCAAGGTGTCGCGCACTTTACAGGTCCGGGATTCCCACTTGTTTTCGAGCTGAAATTTTTGCCCAGCCCGATCTGCAAGAACATCAAGGACCCGAAACCCAATATTGTGGCGGGTATTCAGGTATTTTTCGCCCGGGTTTCCGAGGCCAACGATGCATTTGAGGCTCACAACGTGGAAGGTAATGAATGTCGACACGAGCGCCAAAGAAAAACGCCCGGGCCGTGTGGCGCCGGACGTTTTGAAATGATTGCTTGAGCCAGGATTACTCGGCTGGGGCCTCTTCGGCAGGAGCCTCGGCGCCTTCTTCCTCACCGGCCCCACCGGCAGACTTGGTCACACGGGACTCGTTGACAATCGCGACGAGAACGTCAGGAGCAAGAGTCGGCTCGACACCTTCGGGGATGTCGAGGTCACCGATGGTCAAGGAGTCACCCACCTTGAGGTGCTCAATGTTCGCGTCAATTCTCTCGGGGAGGTCTTTCGGTGAACAGGAAATTTCAAGGTCACGGATGAGCTGCTCGATGATCCCACCGGCTTTGACCCCAACAGGCTCGCCGTGCAATTCAACAGGGATGCTTGCACTGATCTTCATTCCCTCCGTAACGGCGAGGAAATCGGCGTGAACCAGGGCTCCGCTAAGCGCGTTGTGCTGGGTGGCCTGAAGGAAAGCAGTCTGGGATGCTCCGTCATCGATCTCAAGATCCACGAGGATACTCTCCGAGGCGCTGTGAGCCAGCATATCGGTTAGGGCCTTGGTATTGACCTTGATGTTGATGTTTTCCGAGCCCTTTCCGTAAACAACGGAGGGAATGTAGCCTTCCCGACGCATTTGCTTGAGGACACCGGATCCGGTGCGCTTGCGGGTTTCAGCCTTGAGAGTTTGGGTCTTCGCCATGGTTTGAATGGGTTGATGATTCCGCGATGGGTGTCACGCGGGGCGGTTGGTTACACGGCGGGTGCGTCAATGTCAAAGAGAGAAGTGACAGATTTTCCATTATGAATGCTCTGAATGGCCTCTCCGAAGAGCTCGGCAATGGAAACCGGAGTCACTTTCCCTTGCTTGGTAACCGGCGTGGAATTGGTGGTGATGACCTCCTCGATGGCGGATTCCTCAATCCGCTGATGTCCTAGGGCACCGATGACGGCATGGGTCACGGCGGCAAAAATCCGGTTTGCGCCCTGCGCTTTCAAGATTTCAGCGGCAGCGCAGAGAGTCCCGGCAGTCTCTGTCATATCATCGACCAAGACAACATCACGACCCTCAACGTCACCAATGACCTGCATGGCTTCGACTTCGGTGGCGGAAACCCTGTGTTTTGCCACTATGGCGAGTCTCGCGCCTAGAGCATCGGAGTAGGCACGGGCCATTTTCACCCCGCCGACATCGGGCGAGACTACGGTGAGGTTTTCACAATTCTCGCCGAATCGATCGCGGAGTTCACGGATGATGATGGGCTTTCCGTACAGATGGTCGACGGGAATGTTGAAGAAGCCCTGGATCTGGGCGGCGTGGAGATCAAGGGTGACCACGCGGTCGACTCCAGCAGCGGAGAGGAGGTCGGCGACCAATTTTGCGGTAATGGGTACGCGGGGCTGGTCTTTACGATCCTGGCGGGCGTATCCAAAGAATGGAATGACTGCGTTGATCCGACCGGCGCTGGCCCGCTTGGCGGCATCCACCATAATCATAAGCTCCATGAGGTTATGATTGGTGGGCGGACAGGTCGGCTGAATGATGTAAACGTCCTCGCCACGAATATTTTCGTTGATTTTGACGAAAGTCTCGCCGTCGGGAAACGCGGTCACACTCACGTCGGCAAGAGGGCAATCGAGAGAAGTCGCGATGTCGGCTGCGAGGGCGTGATGGGCGGTGCCCGAGAAGAGTTTCATGCCGAAATTTGGAGTCATCTGGGGAAAGGCTTAACGGGTTGCCGGATCGGAATCAAGGACGGCTTCCCGCTGGATTGCTTCCTGAATCTGTTCTTCGGTCAGCTCGGCAGGCATGTATTGCCCGCCCTCGAGAGCCTCCACATAAAATTTGAGTCGCTTCATTTCAGCCTCCCAGCGAGGGTCCTTGCCCCTGATGAGCTTCTCGGACAGCTGATATCGGCGCCGGGCCTCGAGGAAAAGGGCGAGGGCCAGTTCCGGGTTACGCGGTTTGGCGTTGATCCAGATATAATTGCCCTGCTGGAAGATGGCTCTACCCTCGTAATAGTTGATCCAGGCCTGGATGGCTTCCCGAATCTCTTTTTCTTCACTTAGCTCCCTGGATGGCTCTAAAATTTCGCGCCGTTTTAGGATGCGGGACTCTGCTTCGCGAAGAAGAGTCAGCGCACTTGTCTCATTGTCAGACTTCAAGGCTTGCAAAAATGAACTTCTGGCAGCGTGGAAGTAAGGACGCAACTTGAGCTCTCTGGCCCAGATCAGCTTCATCGCCTTCCGATGGCCTTCTTCTGCGACAGCGTGATTACCAAGGGCATCTTCCACTCTGGGAAGGCCGGCCAAAGCTGCAGAGAAATTTGGATTGAATTCCAATGCCCGCTCAAAGGCCTCTTTCGCCCGCAGATTAAATTTCTCCGCCAAAGCAGGATCTTTTTTCTGCGAAGCAACATTCGCTTCAATCATCGCCCGGCGAGCCAGGACCTCAAAAGATTTAGGGTCCCACGAACGTTCCCCCGCTTCTTCCATGATATCCAGCCCGACGAAAATTTCCTCGACAGACCTCGCATGGGTCAGCTCTTCTTTCGCCTCTTGGGAAAGCAAATATCCCTTTGAAAAATTTACTCCTAAGAACACCAAAGCAGTGGAGGTCGCCAAGCCCCCGGCACCAATCAACAAACCACCGGGACGGAAGCCTTGATGATTTTTAAAGCTTGCGCCCGATCGACTTGCTAGAATCGCGAGCTGGAAGGCACAAAGAGCCACACATGCCGGAAAGTGGAAAATGAAGCTAAAATAGGACTGGCAGAGCATCGCGACCAAACCGCCGGCCGCTCCCAACTGCCAAACCGACAGTCCCGAATCACGATTGTCTCCCTCCGCCAGATTCATGACCCCCAAAATTCCATGCATGAAAAATAGAACGAGAACGAGCACAAACCCCACCAGCCCGTAATCGGAAAGAAGTTGAACAAACTCATTGTGCGCGAATTCAGGGTCTCCCATCCAAAGCGGCAAGGTATCGGGATCCCATTTTTCAAGACCGCGATACGAAAAGGCCCGGGCACCTCCCCCAACGACCGGAGAGTCGAGGAAGATTTCAAATCCCATTTGCTGAAAGGCCACCCGGCCTCCGTCGTGCACCTCACGACTTGGCGTGTAGTTTACCTCCTGCTCAATCTGCTCCACCCGCTTGTCGGTGATTTTCTGAACCATCCAGACCGAGCTGACAATCCCGGCCACCCCGAGCAAGACCACCATGATCGATACAATCCCCGCGAACTTGCTGCGACGTTGCTTTAAATAGAGAACCACAAGGACCATCCAAAAGGTCCCCCCCACCACAAATGAAACCCACCCACCGCGGGATTGACTTATAAGAAGGCTGGCGATCAACCCGGCACTCAAAAGGGCGCACGCAACCCGGGCCGCCAGATTCTTCCCAAAAAAAGCGTAAGAGAGAAAGAAAAAGACCGTGCCATTTAGAAATGAGGCAAAAGCATTGTAGTGCGCAAATAATCCGATGGTGTAGCCCCCGTCTTCACCAGCTGGTATCCACAAATAAAAAGGGTCTTCCAAAATTGATTGAGAAATTGCCAGCCCCACGTTCGCAAGAGCCAGAATGGCCAGAAGAAAAAACCAAAAAACCCGCGCTCCCTTTCCGGCAGACACCACCGCGAGATAAATCCCAATGGCCGAAAAAACGAGCGCCACGTCGTGAAAAGCCAAACCAATCGGACCACCTGCGAGGGCACGAACGACAAAATAAGCCGCCCCGAGAAGTGACAGAATGGTTAGCCAGGGGCGGCTGCCCTGCGCAGGGGCAGCCACTCGCAAAATCGAGACAAGGAACACGGCCACGCCAAGCCCCAAAAGCCCGATCCCGCTGCGGTTGGTAATCAAATCGATTCCGGTCGCGGCAATCACCACAAAAAAAACGGCACCCAGTCCCGGGGCTAAATTGGACAATTTATTCATCGTGCTCCTTTGCTAAACAGAACCGCCGGAACGGTCTTGATCAATATTCTAAAATCCTCCCAGATGGACCATCGGTCAATGTATGCGACATCAAGTTTCACCCACTCATCGAAATCGGTAATATCACTCCGGCCACTGATCTGCCAGAGACAGGTGACTCCGGGCTTCATGCTCAAACGGCGGCGATGCGATGATTTTTCGATCGCCTCAATCTCATGGAGGGGGAGAGGGCGGGGCCCGACTAAACTCATTTCGCCTCTCAGCACGTTGATCATCTGGGGAAGTTCATCGATGCTGAATTTTCGCAAAAATTTCCCGAAAGGAAAGATCCGCGGGTCGAATGCCAGCTTGAAGGCTGGGCCATCCACTTCGTTCCCGTGCTCCTCCTTAATTTCTTCCAGCATGCGTTCGGCGTCCGGCACCATGGTGCGAAATTTGTAGATTCGGAACGGCTTCCCATAAAGACCGGCACGCTGCTGGGCAAAAATTACCGGGGCACCCGGGCTCGCGAGCTTGATCCCAATAATCGCAGCGAACCAAAAGGGAGCGCCAAAAACCACAAGCGCCAGCGCTCCAAAAACGTCGACAAGCTTCTTGGTAAAAAGCTGCCACGAGAGCTCGGGAGTGGATCGGAATACCAACATCGGTCGACCACCCACCGCATCAAAGCTGGGCCTGGCAACCTGGGTCCTCAGAAAAGTGGCCCCAATCCAAGCTTCAACTCCCTGCACCTCGCAGGTCTCGACCGCCTGCGCAACGCGCCCGAATTCCGCGTGGCCGGTCAGGAAAACGACCCGATGGACCGATTCCTTTTTGATCAGCTCGTCCAACTCATCAATCGCTCTGACTTCGAGATCGAAGTGTTCCACAATTTTCCAGGTCTCCAAAACACCGGACTCCAAGTCCTCAAGAAACGCTGCCGTTTCCTCGGTTGTTCCCGCAAGCACAACCCGCTCAAGATATCCTTCCGACGCTGCTCGCGACCGGATAAACCGGGTCGTCACACGACTTCGAAACCACAAAAGAATCGAGCTAAACAAAAGCCCGGAGCCTAGAACCAGGCGCCTTGTTTCCGGGTATTTTCCAAAGACCACAACCAACGTGATGATTAAGATCACGGTGAGCATCCCTCGGAAAAGTATACTGACGCTCTGGAATCTCTGTCTCGAAAGCAAGCGATCGTAAAATCCGAAACGCTCCAGCACGAGCGGCGTGAGAGGCACCACAATAAAAATGACCCAGGTCATCAGCTCCAGGCCGTGTTCACTGGACGGAGACATTCCAAGCAGCTGCCTGATCGGTCCACGAATCGCGGCAGCAATTACAAATCCCAACCAGACCAGAAATGCATCACAAATCTGGAGAGCCTGAATTGAAAAGTGCTGCTTGGCGCCCCGTTCTCTCATGATCCAATAGTTTTCCCATTCGTCAGCGATTCATCATATCCCTTGCCAGGCTCCGAGATCACGATTGGAAGGAGCAGCTTGAGGAAGGATTGGATATGGGCCTCGGTTTGCTTTTCATCGAGCTCCGCTCCCGGTTCAAATCGTAAGCGCTGGTCACGATGTTTCTTGGTCACGAAGGAAGAAAAGGTGGCATAGGCCCACCTCTGGTCATAACCCTTAAGTAGCCGGTCTTTGATATCCTCGCCGGTGCGCTCATAATGACCGGAGACAATTTTCTCATGCCCGAAGAAGGTATAGTAGAACACTCTCCAGATATAAGCCTTTTCTCCATTCGGAAGAACAACGTCTTCGTGGTCACCCTCCTCATTTTTCCGAAGCAGGACGCGGCGGCATAAGATTTCCTTCACCGGCAAAGCCTCGCCGTTAGGAAGGAGTCCTTCCCATACGTGACGTTTCTGGGCCATGAATTGCCACCCTTGGGCATCAAGACAAACCTCGGGACGGTGGATACTCTGGCTAAGATTCTTTCCGGAAAAAACGATAGATGCCCGGATTGAAGGAAGTATTCCGTCCTGATCCTCGTAGCGCATTCGCTCAAATTCCGTATCCTGGGCAAGTTTTTTCTTCTCGGCGGTTCCGGGTTCCTCGGGTTTACCCACCCAGTTCCCAATCCTCTCGGGAAGGCTCTTGGCAAGTCGGGAAGGCTTCATTCCTGGGCGATCGGGAAACCCTAAGACAGCGCCCGCAAAAACGGCAACCACAAGGCTCAGTATGACGAGTCGCTTCTTCATGAGGTTGCCTCTCCTTTCACCACCTTGACGGATGTTTTGACGCTTCGCTTCACCCGTTTGCGTCGCTTCTCCTTAAAATTAAGGAGGTAGTCGATCAGATAAAGGCCGGAGAGGGCGATCGGGAAAAAGATCAGCAGGCCCGCCCAGTCATGCCAGGTTCCCGTGCCAAAGTTTCCAAAGCCAAAGTTGGCCAGAACGATGATGGTGAAAATTCTCAGAAAATTACCGATAATCGCCAAAGGGAGCGCCGAGGCGAACAAGACGGCCTTCTTCCAAAGTGGTTTCTGGGTGTAGTTGGCGTAAACTGCCGCGATCATGGTCAGAGCCATCAACGAACGAATGCCACTACAACCCTCGGCTACTTTCATGCTGCTACCCTTGATGAAAATATCTGCTCCGGAGTTAACCAAATCCATTCCAACGAAAGTCCCAAAATTGTAGCAGGATTTCACAATCAAGGTTTGCAGACTACCGGTCAGAATGGCTTCGAGTCCCGGCACCGGAATCGAAAACCAGAGAAAAAAGGAAGGGAAAATGACGTGCCTGGCAATCCGGAAACCGAAAAGGTAATAGGTAAAACCAATCACGACAAATGGAGCTCCTATGATTGCCAATCGCGGTTGAATCGTCCGCATCGATACCAGGAAAAAGAACAGGCCCAGCAAGAGAATGGGCAGCCCCATGTAAGAGGGCTGCGCACTGATCCTCTTGGTCTTTTGAAAGGCCATCCATATCATCACCCCGAAAGCCACCGGGACAAAGCGACCGTGAAAAAAATTGTTGTCATTATTGCAAGCAAACCAGGTCCAACCCGCGAGGCTTTTACCGACCGCAGTAGGATAGGCGGGGTAAACAAAATAGATCAGGCTCAGAACCCCGAGAGCTCCAAATCCCATTGCCCGCACCGGCAGGGGCAGATCCTTGATGCCCGAAAGCGTCATCCGCCCTTGAATGGGACTTTCGGAGGCTTGCTTCGAATCACTCATCACAGTGGGATTAACAGCATTCTCTGGCCTTTCAGCAAGGGAAAAGGGGGCTCTTACCCCTTCCGGTCACGGTCGACTTTAAACGATCTTCCGCGGAGTTTTGCATTCTTGAGACCAGTGATGACATCCCCCGCAATCTCCTCACTGACATCCACCAGGGTGTGCTTGGGAAAGATTGTGATTTTACCAAGCGAGCCATCCGGCACTTCGCATTCCCGGTAGATCATTCCGGCGATATCGCCCGGCTTGATATGCTGGGCTTTGCCAATGTTCATGAACAAGCAGACCATTCCCTTGGAATTGTTTCGCTCCGGCCTCCATTTACGGTCGCGCTCCAGCCGTTCCGGGCGCTCCTTGCGGTCGCGCTTTTCATCCCGCCAGCTCGAGCGCTGCTTTTCGTTGGCAAACGCCTCCTTCTGCTTGTCTTCGGCAATGAACTCGCCTTCCCGCGTCGTTGATTCACGCAGCAAGGTGAAAGCCGCATTGGCAATATCGGTGGCGGTGTGTCCCTGCTCCAGAAGCCGGTCCAGATAGCCCTGGTAATCGCCGACTTTTCCGGTCTCCAATCGTTCCTGGATCATCTGGAAAAGTTTGTCCGCACGCTTGCCTTCAACCTGCTCCTGACTCGGCACTCTCTCGCGACGAATGCTCTGGCGGGTGTATTTTTCGATCGTCTGGAGGCGGTAAATGTCGCGACCAAAAACAAAGCTGACCGCCCGGCCCGAACGTCCGGCCCTGCCCGTCCGGCCGATCCGGTGAACATAATCCTCCGGATCGTGGGGAATTTCATAGTTCACCACCAAATCGATGTCGTCCACATCCAGGCCGCGCGCCGCCACGTCAGTTGCGACCAGAATCTCAATCGTACTCTCCCGGAACCTCGCGAGAACCCGCTCGCGCATCTGCTGGGTCATGTCGCCGTGCAAGCGATCGGCGGCATAGCCCCTGGCCAACAAGCCCTCGGTCACCTCGTCAACCAAGCGCTTGGTATTACAAAAGACTACCGCAAGCCGGGGAGGATCAATGTCGAGCACCCGGGAAAGCACCTCCACCTTCGACCGCTGTCGAACTTCGTAGCACGACTGATCGATGGCATCGACCGTGAGCGACCTACGCTCGATTTCGATGGTCTCGGGGTTTTTCCCGAAATTGTCAATCAAACGGCTGACGCGACGATTCATCGTCGCGGAAAAAAACATCGTTTGGCGATCCCCGGGCAGCGCCGCCAGCAGCTCCTCCATCTCCTCCTGAAAGCCCATGTCCAACATACGATCGGCCTCGTCAAGAATGACCGTCTTTATATTGCGCGGGTCAAAACTGCGGCGCTTCAGGTGATCTAATAAACGACCCGGCGTTCCCACCACGACGTGAGCTCCCTTGCGCAGTCCTTTCAGCTGGCGATCAATCGGCGTCCCGCCATAGACAGGAAGGGCGCGCAAGCCCTTGATTTTGCAACCCAACCGAAACACCTCTTCACAGACCTGCACCGCGAGCTCGCGGGTCGGGCAAACGATCAAAGCCTGGGGTTCGGCAAGATGCGGATCAATTCCGGCCAGAGTGGGGAGGGCAAATGCCGCCGTTTTTCCAGAACCGGTTTGTGAAAGCCCAATGAGATCCTTCCCCTTCAAAGCGAGCGGAATGGTCTTGGCTTGAATCGGAGAAGGGCTTTCGAAACCCATGTCAAGCACGGCGGAAAGGAGAACATCGGGGAGGCCGAGATCGGCAAACATAGGGGTATCCATGGCGTATCAATGAGCGTTCGGCACCAGAGGCAACGGGCGCTTGGGAAGACCCGCGCAATCTCAGGGTTTTCCTGAATATGCAAGCCATAAACGAAAGTTCCGCGCGAGGATCACTTCGTCATTTGCGCCGCCAAAGCAGGAATAAAATCCCACATAGCCCGCCAATCAGCACGGCTGACGGCTCGGGCACCGAGGTGGTTTCAGCACCTTGCTCCGCGGCTAGAAGGCTGGAACCAGAAGCCGCCAGGCAGCCCAGGCAGATCCAGATACTTGATGCGCTCCAATTCATCGGGAAAAAGAAACTACCAAAATCGATTCATTTGAACAAACTAATAGTGTGTGTTTTTCGAACTCTTTCGCGGCAGCCTTCCGAACATCCCGGCCACCCGATCGTGATTCACTTTTTACCACTCCCGCGATCCAATCCAAAACGAAACCGCACAAGAACAAAAAAAGCTGTCCGGGATAATTTTACCCTGGGCAGGCCTCTTAGGATTAACACTGGACAAACCCTTAGAATTTGGCCTCGAAACCAACGAAGGCGTTTCGGCCCATATTCGCGCGAGGTCCACGGGCAAGACGGGAGGTGATGCCCCGCTCATCGAAGATGTTGCTCACTCCGGCAAGCAGAGTGACACTTTCATTGATGCCGTATGTTCCGGTTAAATCGAAGAGCAGAAGCTCGTCAATTTTACCGGCGCGGGATCCGGCTCCGGTGGTCTCCTGAATCGGTGAATCGACATTTTGCGCGGTGCCAAAGGCATCGGAGACAAAGGTGGCATCCAGATTCACGCTCCAGGCTCCTTTCACGAGGCCAATTCCAGCAGCCAACTGCCACTCGGGCACGTAGGGGATTTCCGAGCCATCCGTGGCCCCGGCATAGATGTTGTCACTTCCCCCTGAGGTGACTGACGAGGTCAAAGTAGCATCAGTCCAGGTCGCGCTAAGATACATGGGCATTGAAAACTCGCTTCCACCATCCGCGAGAGGATCGTAGGAGATCTGGGCCTCCAGCCCGAAGACCTCGGCTTCCCCTACATTCTGGGAATTATCAAGAACACCCAACCCGGCATCGGTCGCGATGAGATTGTCGAAGTCGGTGAAGAAGGCCGCAAAATCGTAGCTCATCTTCGGACTCTGGTAACGATATCCCAGCTCGTATCCGATGGACTCCTCTTCCTCAACTCCGCCGCGCGAGGCAGAGCGAGGTCCTGGGGTGGAAATCCCACGATACACGCCACCATAAACAACGCCCGAATGATCCAGCTCGTAGTTGAAACCAATTCCAGGCGAGAAAAGATCGAAGGTATTCGAGCCGGACTCGTTGGCATTGAAATCGCGAAACGATTGATCGATGTGCTCGTAGCGAACCCCGGGAGTCAGGGTCAAATTACCGATAGCAATTTCGTCCTGCACCCAAATCGCTAGAGCGTCGGTTTCCTGAAAACGATTCCCCTGACTTCCGGGAGCGCCAACGATGCGGTTGGTGATGGCTCCGGTGGCACCGAGAACGATCTGCTCGTCGTTCTGGAAACGGCGAACGTCATCCCGATGATAGCGTGCTCCGAATTTGAGGAGGTGGTCCACGCTGCCGGTGGCGAAAGTGTAGTCACCCTGGATCTGGTAACCGTATGTGGAATAGTCGCGGTTGTTGTGCCGGAAAACCAAAGTGCCCGGCCCAGTCATTTGAAGAATTTCAAGCCCATTGCCGGTGGCAAGAGCTCCCCGAACCGAATTAGCACCCCCGACAATGTTGTCGATCTTGGCCCAGTTGCGGGAGAATTGGTTATAGTAGCCGGCAATCTCAAGGTTGAAATATTGCGTTGGCTCGATGCGATACTTCAAGTAGGTCCGATGCTGCTCGGAAACCATGTTGTCAAAACGGGTTCCAGCGTAGCGACGGTCAGGGTTGTTGCGGACATCGTTTTCAGTCAGGCCAATGTATGACTCATCCGAATCAAAGTCAGAATAGCCATACTTGAACTCGAGGCGCTGGCGAACCGGCGTGTTGGGCTCCCAGAAAAGTTTAATCATGGGTTCGGTCAGAGTAAAACCAGTATTGCCGGACTCTGGCAGGCCACCACCGGCATCAATGTCGCGGAAACCGTCACTGCGATGGTGAAAAAGCTCCAGAAGGAAGCCAAAGGTTCCAGCGTTGTTCTCCACCGTGTCTCCGTAATAGCTATGAGACAACAAGGTATTGTAGGTCCCGTAGTTATTCCGAGTGTAGAAAGTTTCCTCGGTCGGAATCTCGGTGGAAAGGAAGTTAATCACCCCGCCGGTCGTCTGCGGACCGTGCTGGATCTGACTCGATCCCTTCAAGACCTCGATCCCCGACATGCGACCGGCGCGTGGTGAATAATAGGCGGCCGGAGCGGAATAAGGGGCAGGTGCGGTAAGAATGCCATCCTCCATAATGGTAACCTTTTCGGAACGAGTTCCATCACCACCGCGGAGCGAGATATTGGGGAAATTTCCAAACCCATCTTCCTCCCGCACATATACACCCGGGACTTTGCGGAGAATCTGCTGGATGTTGGCGAGCCCTTTTTTCTGATAGTCTTCAGCCTCAAGGAAAGCTCCGGCCCCGGTCAGACCAAGAAGGTCTTCGGTACTACCGATTACGTTGACTGTCTCCAGGGTCTCGATGGCGTCTTGTGCCGGCAATAATCCCACCGCAAAGGCGGAGACCAGAGAGAAAATTCCAATTTGGTTCGTCATATTTTTTATAATAAATTGAGAATGAGTCGCAGTAGCAAGAAGGAGCCAAGATGGGGGAAAGTGCGAACGCGATTGTGTATTAGTCTAGCTCGTCAGCTGGAAATTGAAGGGAATGGCCTTCCTTACACTAACAGCGTGTCCCAGCCCGTTCTTGGCCGGGCGGAATCGGTAGCGCCGGGCTGCGCTAACAGCTGATTGATCGAGCGTGGAATGCCCGCTGCTCTGTGAAATTTGGCAACTGGAGACCTTCCCCGAAGTACCCACGGTCACCGTAACGATGACGCGGCCCTCGAGTCCCTTGCGGCGGGCACTTTTTGGGTAATTAGGAGTGCTCCGCGAAAGGACTGAAGCTTGCTGGATCACCTTCTTGGCGAGACCGGCAACAAGCGGACTTCCTTTTGCCTTAGGGCGAGGCTTCGCCGGCTCTGCCTTCTCTTCGAAAGGATTCTCAAAGTCCAACTCCTCGAGATCCAGGAGCTCAGTGCTTGTCTGCTCCGGCTCCGGCGCTTTGGTAAACTCCGGCCGCTCCTGAACCGGAAGAACAGGCTTAATTTGGGCAAAAGACGGACCATTCGAAACAGTAATCATCCGCTCCGGAGCTAAATTGGCCTTGGGCTTCTTGCGAACGGGCTCTACATAATTTGTCACAATCTCTTTGGGAACCGCTTGAACCTCGGTCATGATACGGTGAATTTGCACGATCAGCGCGAGCGCCGAGAAAATTGCCGTGGTCCCGCAGACAGCCACGACCAAAGAGGTCGAAAGGCTTTTCCCGTAACCGGTATTTCGGGTCTGGAGAGCCGGAGGCGTTTGCATGTCCTTTTTTACGCTTCTTTTCCGCGATTTACTATCGCGCAATTGTCTTCTCTTAGCGTTCAGTTGCCTCCAGGGACAAACAAACGAGTCTCCAAAAACCTCCGGATCGTAGGATGAGCATTCGTAATTCTCGCAATCAGCAGAGAGTAGGTCTCAAGTCCACTACGCCGGGTTCATCGTCCCACACCGCTTCTCAACCAACTTTTTAAGCCGCAGTGGTGTAATCCCGCAGAATCCTTTCATCTCGGTAGCGAAATGGGAATAGTGCCTAAAACCGAGATTATAGGCGATTCCATGAAGATTCCGCCCCTCTTGGATCAAGCGACGGGCCATCACGGCCCGATACTGCCGGAAGAAATTCTTGGGATTCACACCAATGGCTTCGTCGAAAGCGACCTCAAAATCCAGCACCGAGATGCCAAGACGCTCTGCTACACCATTAACCATAAAGCCCTCGTCATGAGAAATTTCCATGATCTTACGACCATCCCGGTCAATGACCTGATTCCCCTTCCGGTCAAAAAAATTATTGGCGCTTGGCCACCATCCTGCAAGAGGTATGCGCCACCGACAATAGCTTCCTATGGCACGAGTGGGAAAAACCAGGGAATCGCCTGGCCTCGCCCCACTGAGATCGTCACCCCCATCGCCTTGCGGCTCTTCGAAGGCTTTGGCGCCATTCTTTCTCAAACTGACCTTGTCACCTCCCGGCAAACCGAACACGGAGTGGAGGTTTCCCTCTCATCACTTTCCCTGCAAGATGGCCTGCAAGCCTTGGTCACGCCCAGCTTCCCCGATGGTCCTGAAAAAAACCGCTGCCTCTAGGTGACTGCTGCTTTCCTACAATGGGCACACCACGGAGGCACCATGGGAATCCTACCAAACCCATCCAACGAGACCCTTTCTTTGCAACTCGGCCTCAGCTCACTAGGCAACGTCACCAACCCATGGGAAACGGTGGCCACCGACCTGTTCTGGCGACGCCACATCGGCTAGAAAGACGGCTAGCCGTTAATCTCCCAACCTTTGCGGTATTCCTTCGTCAGAAGTTTATTCGCGGCTTCGTCATTCGTAATTTTAAATTCCCTGGCGTCCCATTCGAGCGCCTTGCCAGCCCGGTGGGCCACATTCCCGAGCAAATTGTGTTCAATGAGTGAACCGGAGTAGTCGAAGTTACAGAGTGTCTCCCCTTCACCGCGACATGCCTTTAACCACTCATTATAGTGGCCCACCGAAGGCGCGATCGATTGCTCGGGCCGTTGGTAGTCTTTAAACTTGGCCGATGGGCTGAGAATGTTTTTTCCGTAGTCGGAAACGAGAACCCCGTCTTCGCCTACGAAGGCAACTCCGATTCCCCACTTATTGATCTCCGTATCGCCTCCAACCAGTGGCTGAAGCACTTCGCTGCGGCGTTTCATCCCCTCCGGGCCGTGATACCAAATCACTTTCACATCATCTGGATGATTCCACGTAATTTCCTGCCAAGGCGCTGCTGCAATTGAATCAGGCGCAGGTCCCTGTGAAGACACCTTGGTCGGATGACGAAGCTTCAATGCCCACCAGGCCAAATCAATCAAGTGACTCCCCATGTCTCCCGGAACCCCATTGCCAAACTCCCAACGACGGTTCCAATTTAGATTTCCACCCTTCCAATATCCCTCATTGTAAGCTCGGTCGGCCGCCGGTCCAAGCCAGACGTCCCAGTCAAAGTAATCAGGCTTCGCCTGTTTCTCGAGAACCACCTGCCCGACTTCACGAATACTCCGGCTGCACCATACGTGCGCCTCCTTCACCCGGCCAATCGCTCCCGCCTGGATCAACTCCACGGCACGTCGATAGCTCCCGCCGGCATGAATTTGCGTTCCCATCTGGGTCGCGATTTTTCCTTTCGCTTTGGCATATTCCTCCTGCATCCACCTTGCTTCCTGCACCGTATGAGCCAACGGCTTTTCACAATAAACATGCTTTCCTGCCCTCATCGCGGCGATCGCAGCCGGAGCATGATGGTGGTCCGCCGTACTAATCACCACGGCATCAATCTCCGGATTGCCGACCACATCACGCCAATCAGTCGTGGTCCTGGCCTCTTTAAATCTTTTTTGAACGGCCTCCAGAGTCTTGCGATTAACATCGCAAAGAGTGTGGATGTTCTCTGCCGTCACCCCGTTCAAGTTCGCTCCACCGCGGCCTCCGGAACCGATGATCCCCATATTAAGTTTCCCGTTTGGCGACTGCCCACGCACCACCGAGGGAGCAAGGGCGGAAGCGAGACCGAACCCAACGAATCTACGTCGGCTGAAAGTGGAGTTTTGTTGGTTCATGGTAATTGATCGATTTGTGGACGATTACGACAAGGTTGCGATCTTGATCGCGTATTGCAAGATCATGATTCTGAAAAATTTGCGCCGCCAATCGATCATCGGAGCCACCATCCTCGCCCTCGGCATCTTCGCCGCCCAAAGCTTCTCTGATGGAAAAGAGGCAAAAACCAGCGGCTCTCCCGCCCATAGAAAAGCCTTCATTGACGGTACCGGACAAGGGTGGCGCGAGCTCACCGGCGAAGACTTTGTGAATGTCAACTGTGACCTCGAGACCTGGACTTGGGACGGCGGACACGGCTCTTGCACCGGCAAACCGGTGGGCGTCATCCGCATGAAGAAACCCATCAGGAATTTCGAACTTGTTTGTGAATGGATGCACAAAAAACACGCCGGAAATTCCGGCGTATTCGCTTGGGCCAGCCCCGCCTCCATCGAGAAACTCGCCGCCGGGAAAGGCCGGCTTCCCGATGGGATCGAAGTGCAGGTTCTCGATCTCGGCTACGAAACCAATTGGGAAAGGAGCAAAGGAAAACCATCCGATTGGTTCACTTCCCACGGCGACGTCTTTCCCACCGGTCCTGCCAAAATGACACCCTTCCCACCAGTCGCTCCAAATGGCAAACGTAGCTTCCCCTCCAAGCGCCTCACCAAAGGAATTAACGAGTGGAACCACTACTACATCCGTGCCATCAATGGCGAGGTCCGCCTCTGGGTCAATGGCGAAGAAGTCTCGGGCGGAACCAACTGCAGCCCCGCAGAAGGCTACCTCTGCCTTGAATCCGAAGGCTCACCAATCGAATTCAAAAACATTCGGCTCCGGCTGCTACCTTAAAAACCTGCCGGATCATGATACTCGATGTTGTGAGCCGATGATGGACGACATCCGCCCCGCAATTTCAATCATCGGCTCAAGCAGCGGCAAATGCCCGTTCGCTGAAATCGTCTCATAGGACACCGCGGTGCAACCCGTTGCAACCAACTTCTCGGTCAGTTCATCGCTTGCCGCAAGGTGCAGATAGATAAAGAGAATTTGCCCCTCGCGAGCATCTCCAACTCGGAAGGCTGAGACTCCTTGACCTTTACAATCATTTCCGCCTCCTCACAGACCGACCTGGGATCCGGCACCAAATCAGCAGCATAGGCCGAGATCATCGAAATGCGATTTCCCTGCGGCTTAATCTCTTTGGGCACTCCAATAATCATACCAGGACCAGCGTGTTGCGAAACCCATCTGCCTAGACAATCAGATAAACAATCGCAGTCAGGATAATCCAGCCCGCCATCCCCAATTTGAGCCGTCTCGCCCCCAGGTAAATCGCCAGACGTCTTGCCAGCGTGCCACCAATTAAAGCACCCGGCGCAGCGAATACCAAGACCTCCAAAACGATCGCAGACTTCCCAATATAAAATGGAACTCCGGCAATCGCGGTGATTGAGGTCACGCACACCGCCACCGCTACCGCCAGATTGACCCGGAACCGAAGAGCCAACAAATATATCGCCAACACCTCGCCAACCCCGATTGACAACCAGGCCGTGATGGCCCCGCCAATCAATCCGCTCAACGCCAGCCCCCCCCACTCACCTAGGCGAATCACATCATCACGCCCCCTGTTCACCTCACCCCCATTCAGAGTTCTCACAAAAATTGCAAACCCCACCACCAACGAAAAAAGGGAAAAGAACCACTCGATATTCCAATCCGGATTCGGAAAAAGTTCCTGCGCTATCCGCAAGCCAACCAAAGATGTGCTCGCACCCACCAAAAGGATCTGTCGGAAACCCTTCGACTGCGCGTCAACGATCGCGCCCTTCTTCAAGTGACGGAGCCACGACAGCCCTCCCGCCGTCATTCCAAAGCACTGGATCGCCAGACTCGTCGCAAGCGACTCGGTGACCGAGAGCCCAAGCAAAGTGAACACCGGAAGAAAAACAATCCCTCCTCCCGCTCCGGTCGAATTCGCAACAGTAGCGGCAAGAATTCCGATGAGAAAGAAATGCCAGTGACCCGCCACCTTACCAAACGGAGAGCCTCCCGAAGTGAAACCACCCGTTCCCAAGGTGATCAAAATAACCGCCGCCACCAGATAGAACCCAAGGCGTATCCACCAGAGACGGTCGGCTTCGGATTTCGACGGTAGCCCGGACATGCGCGTCAAATTCATCCCACTCGTGCATTCCCGCAAGTGAAAGTCTTCGCAACCCACTGGCCGCCCTTGCAGCAACATCGGATTCCGTTCAATCTGGATCCGATGCCAGAGGATCCATCCCTACGCCGCCCCTGCAACCTTCGGTCACGATAAGATGATCTTCGCCGGGTTCGCAGTCGTGGGCAAGAAGCTCGCCGTGCAGGACGGTGCGGTTCTTCCTTCCCGCTGTATTCAGACCAACCGGGGAATCTCCCCGGGAGAAAATGGCCGATCCAAACTCATCAAACTCGCTTGGTCCAACCCTTAGTGGGCCCTTCTGACCCTGATCCCGTATAGCAGCCTCCTGATATACATCATTGTGAGCTTCGCGACCCGCAAATCAGGCTCAATTACGGTCCACCTTTCCAGTCGAGCCATCAAACGAAAGCGTATCTGGCTGGGATCGCTCACCGTCCTCGCTTCCGGAACCCCCGCCATACACTTCAAAATGGATCTCGAAATCACCGCGATTATCGGCTTCGCCATCCTCGGCTCCGTGATCCTGCTCCTCATTGCCCTCTTCACCGCCCGATATCTAACTCCCGTAAAATACCAGGGAGGCTGGGTCCTCATCCGCGGAATCAATCGCGAATTCTTCAACGAAATCGCCGCGAAAAACCCGGCCCGTCCGCCGCGCTAGCGACCACCGCCAATCAGCTCGTTGATCCGAACGATCACATCACGCGCCTGTGTCCTCGGATTCACGGCCCGGTCGTGATGCACCAGAATTCCATTCCGAAACAAGAAGGTCTCGCGCCTTGGCCTGCTGTTGGGATGCTCAATTCGATAAGCATCACAAATCGCTCCGTTCGTATCGCAGAGAAGCGGGAAAGGAATTTCAAACTTATCCGAGAACGCCCGTTGCTTGGCAATCGTGTCCATCGAAACGCCGATCACCTGAATGTTGTTTTCCGTCAATATCGCAAATGCAGACCGCAGCGATTTCACTTGTTTGATTCACCCCGGCGTATCCGCCTTCGGATAAAAGAACACTACCGCCCAAGGCCCGGACGTGGCCTGCTTAAGATTCACCTGCCGACCAAATTGATCCGGGGCTGACAACGATGGCGAACGCCAGCCATGCGCTTGAGGATCCACGTCCTTGTAAACCGTGCACGCAGTCATAAAGATCGCGAAACAAAACAGGGACAAGCAAACGATCGCCTTCATGCAAGCGATCGTACCGGCTTAAATCGGTCTCTGCAATCAGTCATTCGCCCTCTTTGCCAGGAAGCCCAACTGCACCAAAAAACGGTCCATCTGCTTCACCGTCTCATCGTATTTTGCCTTATTAAAAAAGCCGTGCGACTGCCCTTCAAAAAGAAAAAGCTCCGACTTCACCCCCGCATCCTCCATCAAGTCACGATACTTCTCCGCCGTCGCTACCGGGATCAACTTGTCCTTGGTCCCAAGAAAAACAATCGTAGGCGGAGTGTTCTTATCAAGGTTATGCATCGGTGAAATCTTCTTCCAGTATTTCTTCACGCGACTGTGACCATAGCCCTTCGGCCCATTATCATAAACCGGGTTAAAGAGGACCAAAGCATCTGGTTTTGATGATACCAAAACATCCTCACCCTCTTCAAAGATCCCCCTCGTCGTTCCAGTGGCAGCCGCCACATGACCACCCGCCGAACCGCCACCGGCAGCCACTTTTTTGGGATCAATCCCCAATTCCACCGCATGGGCCCGGACCCACCGAACCGCGGAATTTCCATCCTTCACACACTCAAGCGGCGAAGTACCATTGCGACTCTTCACCCGATACTCGGCCGAAATTGCCACCATCCCACGCTTCGCAAGATGCTCACATTGCGGGTAGAACTGCGAGGGTGTTCCCCCGTTCCATCCACCGCCAAAGAAGAACACAATCACCGGCCTCTTATCGCCCACCTTGTGACCTTCCGGATTGAAGATGTGAAGCTTGAGCTCAACCCCACCGATCTTCTTGTAGGTTGTTAGTTCGTCCGGGGTTGGCCCAGCCGCGAGTGACACCGAGCAAGCAAGAAGAAACGAAAGGAACAATTTCATGGGAATCATTACGTCGTGAGATTCCCATATTCTTCGAAAGAACTAGGAAAAAATCCTAGCGACGATCTTCGATCTTCCAACCTTTCGCCCTCGGATTCTCCCTTACTCTCTCCATTCCCTGAATCGTCAGCCAGCCAATCATGGCCACAGCCCCTATCAAAATGAGCCAAACAAGCAACCGCCCGAACCATGCTTCCTTGACCGGCTCGAAGCTTTGCAAAGCAGGACTCCGTTCATCCACAAACGGAATCTGAGTCGTCTTCTCGTTCTTCTTCGGCAATTGAAGCTGCTTGATCGCAAGTCTTTCCAGTAACTTCCTAACATCATCCCTGCCATCGCAATCCGCTCCGGGGCCCGTCCCGGCCGCGATATCGGAAAACCACCGAAAATAATCAATATGGAAGACACAACGCTCCCGCTTCTCTCCGGAAAAGAAAATCTCAGCGGTATCGAAGTTCACCGCACCTGCAATCGGACCAAAATCATCAAGCAATTTCGTGGCATTTTTCGAAACCGTTTGGATCTCCGGCTCCTCAATCTTCACCTCATCCACCGATTTGCCATTCTCCCACCGGGACATCACCCAGGGAATTCCATGCTCATCCAAACCGCAGTCCAATACTGGAGCAAGAAACGGATGCTGAAGAGCCTTCAATTCGTCCAATGCCTCACGGAGCATCTCCGATCGCTTCAGCTGCTCCCGATCACCCTCATTCAACAGAATGCGCGTGAGCCGCAGGACAGCGCCATCACGCCCTCGAACACGATGAATCGTGCGGGTTCGACTCTGCTCGACGAGATCTTGAATCTGAAATTTTTCGGTCATTAAAAAACGGTATGCGAATCTAAAAATCCAAGTATATCTCGGTGCGGCGATTCGCGCGACGCCCAGTGGGATTGTCTTCGCCATCGGCGGTAGCATTTGGTCGACGGGGTTTCGTTTCACCTTCCGCCATCGCGACAATTTGCTGATCGGGCACTCCGACACTGAGCAAATATTTTTCGACCGCACCAGCGCGACGCCCTGAAAGTTCATTGTTATATTCATCGGTTCCTAATGAATCGGTATGACCGGAAAGAGTGAGCTTTTTGTCAGGATTGATCTTCAAAAGCCCTGCCACGATATCGAGCTGACGATGGGTTCTCGGAGTGAGCCCGTCTTCATCAAAACCAAAGTAGAGAATCAAGGTATCACCACCAGTCGGGTTTTTCACCAGCGGAGTGTAGTGCACATCACCACCAGCCACCCGATCGGCGTAGTCCGCCAGAAGGGAGTCCAGATTTATCTCCGTCACCTGCCAGGGTTGATCAATACCCTTTCGCTGCACATTGAGCCCGAAATCCGCGGCCTTTTTCCCGGCGTCATCTTCGACATGTGCAATAAATCCAGCGGTCAATTGACGATTGAACATGGCTCGCAGCGGCCTCTGGGTCCGCAACTTGTATTTGGCTTCTTCGAAAATGATACAGAGTCCGGCAATTTTTGCGTCCGAGACAAGTTCTGGGTCCACGAAAGATTTTGCATCATCAAAATTCTGCCCCAACGCGGCGCGAAGAAAGGCCTCGGTAATCCCGAGCGAATCCACAAAGACAGCTTTCCCGATGGCTTTCTGATGAAGCAACTTCATCTTTTCGATTCCCCAGCCACCGGTATTTCCCCGTAGCAGGTCAAAGTAAATTCGGGCTCCTTTTCCCCCCTCAAAATTCAGCGCCCAGCGAGCCTTGCGATTTGCTTCGAGCTCGCCGATCTCTACGATCGGATCCATCGAGCTCAGACGAAAGTTTCCAATCGCAGCCAAGTCACGTAGCCCTTTGAGTTGGGATTCATCCAAGGCCTTTTGCCCGATGAGAAGGCTCGCTTTATCAAAATCAGATTCCTCCAGCGATCTCCCGATCTTTTCCAGAAGAACTTCAGGCTCGAACTCGGCCGCACCCATTCCGGCATCAATGAGCATTTGCTCGGGTGTCGAAGGCGCCACGGTATCAACCGGTTCGGGCGCAGGTTCTGGTTCCGCATCGAAGGGATCAAAAGGCTTCGGCTCAATTTCCCCGGCAACCGGTTCCTTCCCGGCAACCGGTTCCACTTCCGGCTTTTCGGATAAAGTTGGTTGGGCGGGGGCGGGTTTGCCGGAACGACTCGACTGGAAGAGGTAAACTCCGGACCCCAAAAGAGCGGCGGCCACAAAGGCTAGAGTAACAAACAAGCCAAAGTTCGAACGAGGTTCATGGGAGTCGTAGGTGCTCATTTCAAAATTCGGAGTTAATCGGTTGGCTCTTTGGTTCTGGGAATCTTTGGAAAGGTAACGTTCCGCCAAGGCTGGTTATTACGGCGGATTCTCAAAGTGGTCTCGGTCACCGCCGCGCCCGAAACCAGATTAAAGTAGAACTGCTGGCTATCGCTGATTCGCTGTCCGTTAAATTCGAGGATATAATCAGTGGGCCGAACCCCCTTTTGATCTGCCAGGCTCCCGGGAGCGACCTGTTGAACCAAAACGCCTCCTTGGTGTTGATAGGCGGGGGGGAGGTCCCTGACTGCGATTCCAATAGCATTCAAAATAGCCCGATCGGACGCTAGACGGGCGTTTTCAGCAATTTGCTGGCCTTGCTCGAATGGATTGGCCTCGCCGACCATCGCCTTCAAATTGATCACCTTGTCCTTGCGCCAAACACTGATTTCGGCATCGTCGCCCACTTTGGAGCGCCGGATTCGATTAAGCAATCCGCGAGCGTTGGTTACACCCTCGCCTTGATAGGCCAAGATGATGTCATAAGGTTCCAGACCCGCTTTTGAGGCTGGAGAATCAGGGGTCACACCAGACACCAGAACACCTTGGCCGGAGAAGTTCAGATCGTTGGCGACATGCTGTTTTAAATCGCGGGTCGCAAGACCAAGGTAGCCATGAATCGGACGACCTTTGTCGAGAATGTATTCCAGCGTCCGCATCACATCGTTTGAGGGGATGGAAAATCCAATCCCTTGAAAGCCGGGGTTCTCCCGATCCTCGGTGTAAATCGAGACGTTGATCGCAATGATCTCACCAAGATGATTGAGCAGCGGTCCGCCAGAGTTTCCGGGATTGATGGCGGCATCGGTCTGGAAAAGATCCCGCTGGTTGTCCGAGAGCGAGCGATCCCTGGCCGAGATGCGCCCAACCGTTACCGATTCCCCAAGCCCAAAGGGATTGCCAACCGCGATGGCAAGCTGGCCGACACGCACGGCATCGGAATCACCGAACTTCAATGCGTAGAATTTTTCGTTGGGATCGCCGCTTTTGATTCGCAACACCGCGATATCAAGGAGCTTGTCCGAGTTGATCAAGGTGGCTGGAAGCGATCGACCGTCGTGAAGAGTCACCCGGATTTTCTGGTGCCCCTCAATGACATGATGATTGGTTATCACGTGCCCCTCCTCGGAAACGATCACGCCCGATCCAAGGCCCGGGGTAATACGATCACGCTCGTAAATTCTCCTGCTGTAGCGATCGATCACACGCTCGCGTTTCAGAATCTCGGTATCAATACTGACCACGGCGGGAGTCACCCGGTCAACGAGTTCCACCATCTCGTCATTAGCCCGGATCAGGCCCGGAACGAGGCTTTGCTCGATGGCCGGCTTGGTCTGCAAGGTGGCGTATTCCGGGGCAAACTGCTGGTCGGACTCATAGCCACCAAATCCAAAAATGGGCTGTCCGTCGCGCCATGCGCGGAAGACATGCACCGAGACGAACGCGGTCATAAAAACGAAACAGAGAACAAGAAGTCTTTTGAAAGCGTCACTCATTTGGGATCGGAGCTAGGTAAATCTAGTTTTAGTTGATGGATTGTTATGCCTCTTCGTAAAGCAAAAGTAATTTCACAACTATTTGAGAAGCGATGACAACCCAACCTCTTTTCTCCAAATTATCTGCTGCTCTGATGAAAAATGAGCTATGCAGATGATATGGAAGTTAGATCGCTTCGAAACGATGAATGGGATCACCTGGCCCGGCTCATTTTTCATTCCACAAATGATTGGTATCAAAAGAACCTGAACCGGCAATGTTTTGGCGGCGATGACCCCCTGGTTTGTCGGATCTTCCCTGAAGTTTATGAGGCCCTCGATCCCGGATGCTGTCTCGTAGCGGAAGTCGACGGGACGCTCGCGGGATCTTGTTTTTACCACCCGCGGGAAACCCATGTCTCGCTTGGGATCATGAATGCCGATCCTGGCTTTGTGGGCCGCGGCGTCGCGCGGACCCTTCTACAAGAAATCATCAATCGATCTGGAGACCAACCGATCCGCCTCGTTTCGAGCGCATTGAACATTGATTCCTACTCTCTGTACACACGGGCGGGGTTCCAACCTCTTGCCATCTATCAGGACATGATCGTTCCGCCTGAAGTCGAGCTCCCTCCGATCTCCTCGAGAATCCGAACAGCAACGCTTTCCGACCTTCCTGCAATTCTTGCGCTTGAGGATCAGATCAGCGGGATCTCCCGGGAAAAAGATTGGCGGTATTTCCTCAATGATGACTCGTCAACCTGGCGGGGATTCGTGTTTGAAACCGATGGAAAAATCACAGGCTTTTTGTTTTCGGTCAACCATCCAGGCAGCCGTATGCTCGGGCCGGGGGTCATGCGGAGTCATGCGGCCGCATTTGAACTCATCGTCGCCCAACTTGCTACTTTTGAGGGCGAAACCCCGCTCTTCCTTGTTCCCGCTAGCGAAACGGCCTTGATTCAAAGCCTGTACAAAGTAGGCGCCCGCAACTGTGAGATCCACCTCAGCCAGGTCCTCGGCGATGCTCAGGATCCCAAGGGAATTACGATGCCAACATTCATGCCCGAAACCGGATAATTGGGTTCTTTCCAAACTCTTTACCGCCGGGATACCGGCGAGCCAAGAAGCCCGAACGCAAGATTGATGCTAACCATGACTGGATTGCGGAGGTCTTAAAATCCGAAATGAAGGTGCCTCGCAAGCAGCGCCACAGCGCAAAGAGGATTTGGGATCGTTTGCGTGAAGAACATAATTTTGATGGCGGCTACACCGTGGTGAAGGAGGCCGTTGCGAAACTGAACGCTACAGCGAAAACCCTAGTCGCTTTGAAATAACTATCGAAATGATATATGACTCATATCAAATCAAGCCTCACACCTCCGGAACCAGCCTAAGCTGGTTCC
>JAURPJ010000054.1 GCA_030835305.1 Verrucomicrobiota bacterium
AAGTACCGGCGATGGGAATCGAACCCATACTTCCGAGGAAACGCGATTTTGAATCGCGCGCGTCTACCAATTCCGCCACGCCGGCCTACAGTTGCTAACCGCGGGCGGAGTCTTCAAATTTCATTCCGCTCTGTCAAGCCCCCCCGCGACCTGATTTTACTAAAAGCCAACTAACGTAATTTTTTCTTCGCGACACTTCGATTCAATTTCCTCGAGCCCTAAAAACAGAGTCCGCCCAGCTTCAACTGCAAGCATTCTTACGCCAGCCTCCTTACAACTCTCAATTGTCTTTGGTCCGATCACCGGGACATCGAACCTCATATCCTGATTTGGTTTGGAAACCTTGACCAAAGTAACATCCTTCCCGTTTCCAAGCCTGCCGCCTCGCTTGATGCATTCATCAGTACCTTCAAAGGCCTCAACTGCAAGGACAGTTCCGCGCCTCACCACGATACTCTGGCCAATATCAAGTGCACTGGTCTGTTTTACAATCTTTGCGCCGAAGCGAATATCTTCCCAGTCACGCTCACTTGGGGCGGGCCCCTGGAGGTGGCCTTTTGATGCCATCTGGTCTTCAAGGAAAGTCGTTGCCGGCAGCAGAGTAATTTTATCCTTGGCCAATTCGTCCGCAATCGCTCCAAACAGGGACTCGGCATTTCTCTCCTTGACCGAATGGAGGACCTTCAAAGTCCTGAGATCCGGCCAAAGATCAAAAAGATTTCGCGGAGCGATCTGCCCGGTCATGATTGCCTCCGTCGCTTCTTTTCTACTAAAAAATTTGATCAGTCCACCAAGCTGTCCTACCCGGAACCACTTAATTTCATCGGCTATTTCCTCGAGTTCAGGCTTTGTCTCTCCCTTAAAGGCTGCCACGACGACCTTAACTCCTCTTCTTTTAGCCGCGTTAATAAAGGTTTCCGGGTAGATTCCGTTTCCCGAAATCACCCCGATCGTCCGTTGCGCGCAGCTCACGAAAAAGACTCTCGTTACTTGGAAGCTAAATTTCAAACTTCAAATTGCATCTTGCCACGGAATGACTATTCTAAATTCATGGATAATTTACCACTGATTCTCGGCGTCCTCGGCATTTTGGCTTTGCTGGTCGTCGGAGTGATCTTCATCAACTTTTTTGGTCTGTGGGTACAGGCCAAGGCTGCCGGAGCCCCGGTGAGTCTCGTAAATCTCATTATGATGCGCTTCAGGAAGGTCCATCCGGGAACCATCGTGAACAGCAAAATTACGGCCGCCAAAGCCGGGCTAAACTATGAGACTGATAATCTCGAAGCCCACTATCTGGCCGGCGGTGACATCATCAATGTCGTCCTCGCCCTCGTAGCAGCCGACAAAGCCGGGATCGCCCTCTCATTTGACCGGGCCTGCGCCATCGATCTGGCAACCAAGGACACTGGCAAAACGGTCCTCGATGCGGTCCGAACCTCGATCAACCCCAAAGTCATTGATTGTCCTAATCCAAGCGCTGGATTCAGCAAAATCACGGCCGTTGCGAAAGATGGAATCGGCGTAAACGTTCGCGCAAGGGTGACGGTGAGAACTAACCTCGACCGCTTTGTGGGCGGGGCGACTGAAGAAACCATCATTGCCAGGGTCGGTGAAGGTATCGTGACCTCGGTGGGTTCTGCTGCCTCCTACAAAACGGTGCTTGAAAACCCTGACTCAATCTCACGCCTCGTTCTTGAAAAAGGGGTCGACGAAGCCACGGCCTTCTCAATACTCTCCATTGATATAGCCGACGTGGACGTTGCTGATAACGTGGGAGCTCGATTACAAACTGAACAGGCCGAGGCCGACAAGCAGGTCGCCCAAGCAAAAGCTGAAATGCGCCGCGCCGCCGCCGTTGCTTCCGAGCAGGAAATGGCCGCCCGCACCCAGGAAATGCAAGCCAAAGTCGTTGAAGCCGAAGCTACCGTGCCTCTGGCCATTGCCGATGCGTTCCGGAGTGGAAACCTCGGCGTCATGGATTTTGCAAAGTATCAGAATGTGGTCGCAGACACCAAGATGCGTGACTCGATTGGAGAGGAAAGCACGACCGAACATGAAGACGGTCAATCCTAAATGACCCTTGCCGTCAACATCCTTGATCTTCTTGATCCGCAGGCCATTTTTGTTCTGCTGGCGGTTATTTTTGCTGCTATCAAGGCCTTCTTCGAACACAGGAAAAAAGGGGAGTCAGAGGAGATCGTCGGGGAGGAAACAGAGTTCAATGTATTCCAGGCTTATGAAGAGGAACTCGCCAGACAGCGAAGAGATCTCCAGATTGAGGTTCCTTCTCCGACAACTCCTCCGCCACTCCCTTCGGTGCCGACTCGTCCAAGACTCACCCAGGCCGAGAAAGAAGCATTGTCCAATCTTAATCTGCTGACGAAACGGCGATCCAGAAAGACAGGAAACTCAACCAGGTCGCGGCTCTATCGCCACCTGTCCAGTCCAACTGCGGCAAGGGAAGCCCTCCTTTTGGCAGAGGTTCTGGGACCTCCCAAGAGTCTTCAGAATGATCGTTAGATCGCGTCCCCATGGGTAAGCTCCGGAGACTTCTCGTATTTCTTGTGTTCAGCTCATTTCTCATGGCTGACACCACCACTCTGATTGATGCCGAGCTAAGAAAAAAATGGCCTAAGAACCGGACGGTCAACATTGTTTTCCACGGCCACAGTGTTCCTTCCGGGTATCACCGTACTCCGCGCGTCAAACCCTTCGAGTCTTACCCTCACCTTTTTCGCCAAGCCCTCGCAAAACGCTATCCGCATGCTGTTTTCAATGTCATCACCACCACGATTGGTGGTGAAAACTCAGTAGAGGGTGCTGCTCGATTCAGCAAAGATGTCCTTTCCCACCGTCCGGATCTCATCCTGATCGACTACGCATTGAATGATCGGCGTCTTCCAATCGATGACGTCAAAAAAGCATGGAGGGCGATGATTGATGAGGCCAAGGCTTCACAAATCCCACTCATTCTCATCACACCCACCGGTGCGACCAATGCTGATTTTTCAAATCCGGCCGATCCTCTTACGATCAGGGCCGAACTGCTCCGCAAACTTGCGGGGGAAGCAGAAGTGATGTTAGCCGATGTCTCGTCAGCATGGCTTGCAGCCATCAAATCAGGAACACCTCAAAAAGACCTCCTCAGTCAGAGCAACCATCCAAACCCCAGGGGCCATGAGATAGCCTCGTCTGTCATCACGCAAACCTTTCTCACGGGCATCGATGGCTCGGTCATTGTGAGAGGCGACCAATTTCCTCGAGATGGCATGGTGCAGTCCTTCACAACAACCGACCGGCAGCTCTCTTTCAAGACTACGAACACCTTTGGCGGAAAACATGACATTGTAGGTGACAGTGGTGGAGACAAGTCCGGGAACATCGCCTGGAATGGCGATGAGCAATTGGAGATCAAGATCGCTCCCTCAGCCGAGTTGAAGGGATTTGGGGCCCGTTGGTCCCGCGCCAGGATTGCTATCAAAGGATTTGCCGAAAATCCCTCTGCGGTAATTTCATCGCCTGACCAAAATTCGGCGTGGGATGAGGAAAGCAAGACCTTAACCATCAAGCTGCAATGGGACCATGGAGAGGGCCGGGAAGTTAACTTCCTCAATCCTACCGCAACCCGGGGAAAAACCCTGACTTTCAAATTCAAGGATGACACGCCCGGATGGAAAACAAGCTTCACTGGATTCCACTACCGGCCCGGTTAGGTTAATCGCGTGATTTAAAATCAAGGGCGTTCGATCGTTACTTTGACGCGAAAAAACAAAGGCCTATCTTCGAAACCTTCACCAGGGTGGAATTCCTCAATTACATTGGCGGAATCAAGTCTCCGCGACAGTCTTCCGATCTGTTCCTGCGACCATGATTGTAGATCTGTCGAGCTCTCAACCTCAACTCTCGCATCATCTGCATTAAGTTTTCGGGTGATCTCAAACCGCCCGTATTGATTCAGACCTGAAGTCAAAATGGCGTATCCCAGTGGGTCAGTATTATCTTGATAAGGCGACTTGTCTGCAGCGCCAGGGCTTCCATTTTCCACCGAACTCGGGCGCCATGCTTCAGGCCCATTCGGGACCCTGCCACGAAGCGTCAGGCTCCTCCCACCTCCATCCGCACTCTGCGGCCATTCCCCCTCGTCATCATAGGAGACCGTCCAAAGAATTTCCCCTCCAACAGTTTCCAATGAAAACTGATCTCCTCCATTTCCAAGCGCGCCCTCATAAACCCCGCCGAATCCTACCCCGGGATAAGCAGAGGCAAAACTATCCGCATTTCTAACCAACAGCAGACTCTCACCCGGTCCAAGCTGATTCATCCCGGAATCCTCAAACAGAAAGGAGATGCCACCTGAGATTCGAAGATCATTCAATGAGTGTGGAATCACACCCTGATTTGAAATTTCCAAAAACTCAGCGCCGCCAACCGGGGGATGATACATAATCTCACTCACAACCAAATCCTCTCCCCTTCCTTCGGGCTGAAAGAGAGCTTCCGCCAAAGCCGACCAGTCGCCGTCTTTCAAAACACGGGCTTTCACCAGAGTCCCACCATCAATCAAAATCGGCTCACTCGTCGTCGTTTCCTTGAAAGCCAAAAGCTCAAGGTCAAATCCCATATCAGAAGATCTAATCGTTCCCTGGTGGACTTCCAGCGCGAGAACATTATTTCCCTCGACCAGGGCGTCCGTTGGAATTTCAAATTCAAGAAACGCTCCTTCATTCTTCGTCGTGTTAGCCAATGTCGCAAACCCGATGTTTCCCGCCGAGTCAAATCCCGACCTCACCACTTCAACCCCGTTGAGATAGACTATAGCGCCATCATCACGAAACAGCCTCAGCACGAGTTCATCAATATCATCCACCTCGTCAACCTGAAATCTATGTCGAAAGTATGTGGTGGGATGTCTTGAATTAACATCATCACCGTAACTCACGACAGTCGCAATCTCCCGACTTGTGATCGAGCCATAGCCGAGAGGTGACAACCCTGTCCCCCAAAGATCATCATCAAATTCGGGATGTTTCCAGTTCCGGGAGTCATACGAGGGAAAGCCCTCTACGATATCGCTGCCTCCCAGGTCTTCACCATTATCGAGAAATCTCCAGGAACTCCCGAGACTCACCAAAACCAAATCCTCAATGACACTTCCAAAGGCACGAGCTACAGTCGAAAGTCCGCCTCCAGGCAAGCGGGGATCCGTCCCATCAGTGGTGTAGTAAACTGTCGAGCCATCGCCATTATTCTCAAAAATCACTTCGCTCCCAAAGGTCAACACCCCGCCATTTGAGGGCAGAAACATTGGCGCTTCGATATTCGGAAAGAGTCCCTGGGAGCGCAGCTGATTGATAAGTGTCGGGCCACGTGAGGGCAGATAATTATTCCTGATATTGGTGATTTCTGTCAGCCAGTCATCGCGGTCATAGGGATCTGATGGGCGATGAAGGTCACCCCAGCGGGCCGATTCAGCAAAAATGGCCCGGTCAAGACTCTTTGCATAACCATCAACCAGCGCAGTAGTTTTTGATGGGGTTAAAGCGCCCCGACCAAAAAGATGGCGATACGCCCGGTCTGCAAACAACTGACGATACTCCGCGTTATTTCGCAGAGCCTGGTGAATTTCCAAACAAGTATCGGCGACATTTTGGGTCGTGGAATTTCGACCAACCGACAAAAGAGACTCCTCTCCGTCCCAGCAATAAAAACGAAACGGACCGTTGGTCACCCGGTTCCTCATCGCATACACGTTGTTATCCACCCAGTCTTGATTCCCGATGAAGAAATTCACAAGGAGATAGTCCACGAAATTTTCAAGATCGAGTTTCTCCTGAATCCGGGAGTAGGTCACGGCGTTCTGCGGGGATCCTCGTACTAACGAAATCAACTCGCTCCATCCGGCATTATCTCCTGCCGCAACCTGATGCCCCACTCCGCGACGCCATTTGATGACGTCATAGTCATCGTCATCCCCACCCAGATGACCTGCTGCCAAAAACTCATCTGGTCTTTCAACCGGATTATAGAGCCCCCAGTAATGCCCGTTTATATAGAGATGAACGAAATTCCCCGGAACGTAATCCTGTCCGGTGGCGGCCTGAAGGTCCCGAGCAAATTGATCGCGGAAATAGGTCGTTCGCGGCAATGAGTTCCCCCCTCCGGACAAAGCCCGCCATGGACTCGTCCAAGCCTTTCCATTTCCAGATCGAAGTATCAATCGGTCAAACTCATCCACCGGAGCCCCATCGAACAATGGGGCGTCAAAATTTGCGTCACCATATTCCGAACGAAAATAGAGGCGAAACGATTTCTTTAACATCTCGGGAAACCGATTCCATCCACCATGCATTCTCAACCCGCAGTTTGCCTGCCTGCTCGATCCAGTTGCCGGGTCAAGATACTCAATGGACGCCGGTCGCTCCCAGGCACGACCTCTTTGCGAAGCATTGATGTGTAATCCATCCACCGGATCAAAAAGCTCGTCGGCATCGACCACCAAAGACAAGGTTGGGATCGCTTCCAGGGAATCTTCAAAGTCGAAACCCACTCCGTCGGAATCAATCAATGGCAGACTGGCAAGAACGTCGCCCCCAAATCCATACTTGGATAAGGCTCTCACCGGATTCGACTGTACTCCTACATTGAGACCGGGAATCCATGCCGGCGGAAAGTTCGCGGGAGACGACGACTGGGACGCGACTTGGCCGGCAAAAAGATAAGTCACCGTATCAATATCAGTCGGCTCAAATCCCTCCCTAAACCCGCGCGCTCTCAAGATGGTGGTGGTGGAAATTTCCAGCGGGGCGCTATAAAGAATCGCCTCCGCATTACTCGCCCCAGGTTCCGAGCCATCAAGAGTATAGTAGATTTCTACGCCCGGCGTTTCTGAAGAAATCGCTACCGTCTGGGTGCCTGAATAAAATCCTCGCGGGACACTAAACTGCGTATCAGCCACAAATCCTTGCACGATTTCACTGGCATTGATCCCCCCTGGGCTGGGCTCCGGAAAGTAGCCGGTTTCATCTCCAAACGGACCAAACGAAACATCGCTTCGTTGCCTTGGATAGTTGATCAATTGCAAAGTCTCCGCGACAGGATTACGAAAATGAACAAAGCCACCTGCTGATCGGTCCAACGCAAATCCCGTCGCTAGAACGCCATCACGGGCAATTTCCGAAGCATCGACCACGAGGTATTGCCCGGCATCCAACAACAACGATGGAAAGGTAAATACCGAGATTGGATTTTCCTGGTCGCTCAGTTGGTAACCGGCAAGGTCGATGGCGAAGGGATTGGGATTCCAGATCTCGACCCAATCCGGAGAAGACCCGTCGCTTCGGATGAGCGTCTCACTGTTGGACGCCATAAATTCCGAGATTCTCGGCTCAAGTGGAATACCATCGACGATCACCGCCACGGATCCCGAAACTGTGCCAAATTCGCCGGTTGCGATGAGCTGATAAACCGAACTCCCGACGGGAGAGACTTCTCTTTGACCATTGGGCTCCACAAAACCATCCCCCACCAAAATCACCTCGCTCGCGTTGGCAGTCTGCCAAGACAAGGTGACGGACCGCCCGGCCGGTATGCGGTTGTTGCTGACCGCAAAGGAGGTGATTTCGCTCTTGGGAAGTTCACCGCTGAATACGCGGACTTCACCAAGGTGAATCACATAAATTCCAGAACCCGGGTTGGTTTCGCCATTTTCCAGTCCCACCCTAATCGTGCGCGCATCAATCCCGGGAGGAATCTCGATAACCGTGGTCCCTCCAATTCCAGGATCTTCCACCACCTCGGCAAATACCGAATCCCCCTCTTCATCAAATAGACGAAGGATGGTTCCGCTCAAGCGGCCACCGCAGCAATCACAACGCATCTGCAATTCGACCCTGGAGATAGGATGGGAATTCTCGAAAGTTAATTGCCAGGCGTTATTTGGAGTGATTGCGTCAGTGTGCGAAAATGTCGCAGAATCTCCGTCGATCGCCCCAGCGGCGGGAAAAAGACCGGTCTGCCATTCCGTGGTTTGCGATGCTGTTCCGAGATCAGTAATATCAAGAATCTGCCCGCAGGCCTGCCAAATAAGCGCAATCAACGCCAGAATCGATGTCCTTAAACTCCCCATAAAAGCTACCCCCTAACCTACAATCACCATGGTGAGGGAAAAGGAGTAAAATTGATGCTCAACGATTACACCAAAATTGAAATCGGGAGATTGATACCGCGATTGAACCACTGAAGACAGAATTCCATTCGAAATAACCCCACTTGCCCAACTCCGATTCATTCTACGTTTCGCCCTCTCAACAATCGCTGGGACTGCCACTCCAAACTGTGGGTTTTGGTTCTGGGGCAGCACTACGATTCCGAACCGAATCGGCGGGACCTCCTCGAGTCTTTATGACTCAAATCTAGTTGTTGGCAACGACCTCCTCGAGCGCGATTGCCTCGTATTCTTGCAGGACCTACTCAATACCTACACCACAATCAGAACTCATCTCAATGGCAACGGGTATCCCGACATGCCCATCTATTCTGAAATCTCCTTCTCGTGGGACAAGTTCCCGGGCCCAATTGGCTGGGCGGACGCCGCTGATCGTGACACGTGGTTCGCAAATCTTCACCAAATTGTCGATAGCATCTCACTCCTGTCCTTCGACCAAGTAACTCCGGCATCCATCGAGTCCATCACAGATCACGAGCGGGCCACGGTTCTCACAACCAAGGCTCGAGTCAGTATGAAATCCGATATCGGTCTCACAGGCATCTGGCCAACCCTCACATCCTTCCAAAGCGCCAAGGCTTCAGTCGAAAACAGTGTCGGCCCCGCTGAGGCCCTGGACATCGACAGCTACGCCCGATGGCGTCATTTCGAGGAAAAAGGTTCTCCGATGGTCAATACCGGAACCGGTCTGAATGCCACCTTCGACTTCGCGAGACCGACCCGCCCGGTGATCGTCATCGATGTAGATCCCAATCACCTCTACCTTGTCCGGTTCAGCGAGAACCTCCGACACATGAAACACGGCCGGGAGATTGCCCGTCTTCGCACCACCTCCCAGAAAACAGAACGAATGACAGTTCCCGTACAAACCACAGGAAAACAAGGATTCTGGATGATCGAAAGAATTCAGGATTAGTATTACCGAACCAAACTGTCTATTTGCAACACGAAGGCATAACCTCTCCGCGGTCGACTCTCACCTGGTAAATTACAGCTTTATGATCCGACCGATTTACTCCGTTCCTGAGAGTGGTTCCCACCCGGCGATGATTCCAGAAATCATCGTTCCAGCAAAACCTCATCACCCAAGACCACCATCTCAACCGAACCCTTCAGCGTTTTATTCAGGAACGGGGTATTGGAACTCTTAGACTTCATAAATTCCTTGGTAAACCTTGTCTCCTTGTTCGGATCAAAGACAATCAAATCGGCAGGCTTTCCTTCGGCCACTTCAGCAACCTCCAGCCGCATCATACGACGCGGTTCGGCAGAGTAACGTTTCACGATTAAATCCCAGCCGAATTCCGCCGTCGCGATAAAACGATCGTGCAGTGAAACCAAAGCGGTATCCAGGCCTGTGATGCCATTTGGAGCATCCACAAAGGCCTGCGACTTTTCGAACTCAGTGTGTGGTGCGTGATCGGTCCCAATGATTCGGAATACACCATCTTTCAGGCCCTGCAGCAAAGCCGCATTGTCATCGCGGGTCCGAAGCGGAGGATTCATTTTGTAGTGCGTATCATAGTCGCCAATATCCTCGTCCGCGAACATGAGATGGTGCGGCGAGACCTCTCCCGAAACTTTCGCACCCCGCTCATCCCGCCACCAACGAATCGTCTCCATTCCGATGGCCGAACTGACGTGCTGGATGTGTAAGGTCGCGCCGGTCGCGTGAGCCAAACGAATATCCCGGTCCATACAAATCTCCTCGGCCAACGCCGGAGTGCCCTGAATACCCAGTCGATAACTCACCGGCCCTTCATTCAAAGCCCGCGGTCCACAAAGCTGCGGATCCTCGCAATGACTCGCAAAAAACATGTCGAACTCCGTCCCATATTCCATCGCCCGCTTCAGCAATGCCGCATTGGGAACCGCATCACCATCATCAGTCAACATCAGAACTCCTGCTTTCTTGAGTCCGGCAATCGGAGCCATCTCATGCCCGGCGCGATCCACGGTAATGCAGGCCGAGGTCAAAACAGGAATGCGGCACTTCGCTCCCTGCTCAAGCACCCGCTTGACCACCGTAGGTGAATCGACCGAAGGCGAAGTATTCGGCATCATGACCACTCCCGTAATTCCACCATTGATGGCCGCCTCCGTGCCATCAAGAATCGTCTCCTTCTTCTCCTGGCCCGGCTCACGGAAATGAACGTGGGCATCAAACATCCCCGGCATCACGATTTGCCCGCGGCAATCGATTATCCGGGCTCCCTCGGGAGCATCGATGACACCAACGGCCTTGATCATACCATCAACAACCCAGACATCGGCGCGTTGGGGGTCTTCGTTTTCTGTTGCGACTTCGCCGCCTTGTAAAAATAGATTCATGAAAGTTCGTTCTTAAGGTCTGGTTTCAAGCCAAAGAGCACGGCCATACGGGCCGCGATTCCGTTTTCCACCTGCTGTGAGATGAGACAGCGATCATAATCAAGCACCCCATCGCAAAGCTCGACGCCACGATTGATCGGTCCCGGGTGCATCACGTAAATGCCTTTGTCGCTGATCTCCTTGAGACGGTCCTCGGTGATTCCGAAGACCGAGTGATATTCGCGGTCACTGGGATAAAAGGGCGCATCCTGCCGTTCCTTCTGAACCCGGAGCAAATAAACTGCATCCGGCCCCCAGGCCATGGCCTCTTCGTAGTTCGTGAAACGTTTAAAACGCGTCTGCGGCACCAGACTTCCCGGTCCGCAAAATGCCACCTCGACTCCAAGCTTGTCCAAAATCGTACTCGTCGAACGCGCCACCCGGCTGTGCAAAATATCACCCATGATCACCACCTTGCGTCCCTCCATCTCGGGATAAACTTCCCTAAACGTAAAAGCATCGAGCAAAGCCTGGGTCGGATGGGCATGCGCTCCGTCACCCGCATTGATGACCGAAGCATTCGTCTGCCGTGCAATCGCCGCAGGTTGCCCCGCAAGCCGATGGCGCACCACAATGTAGTCCGCCCGCATCGCTTGCAAGGTATCGATGGTATCCCGCACCGACTCCCCTTTCGTCACCGACGAGTGCGGCACGTCGAAGATTGTAACATCAGCCGAAAGACGTTTTGCCGCGACTTCAAACGAGGACAACGTCCGCGTGCTGGGTTCATAAAACAACATCAGCACCGTCTTCCCCTTGAGGGCCGGAACTTTCTTAACCGAGCGAGTGAAGAGGTCTTTGAACGGCACCGCTTGATCGAGCAAATGAATGATTTCCGCGCGGTCAAGTGAGCCAATATCCAGGAAATCTTTTCGGGCCATAAGCTTCTATTTTATTGAGTGATAATTTCGACGGAGTCCTTGCCGTCAATCTTTTCCAAACTGACATCAACACGATCCATTCGATCAGTTTTGAGATGTTCACCAACAAACCGAGGCTCAACCGGAATCTCCCGATGCCCCCGGTCAATCAAAACCGCGAGATCAACTTTGGCCGGACGTCCGTAATCAAAAAGCGCGTCCAATGCCGCCCGGATGGTGCGACCGGTGAAGATCACATCGTCAACCAGAACAATATGCGAACCATCAACCGGAAAATCAATCGAGCTGCTTTGAAGCATCGGATTGCTGCTCAGATGCTCGTAGTCATCACGGTAAAGCGAAATATCCAGAACCCCAAACCGTGCTTGCGCTCCCTTCGCGACCAGCTTTGCAAAGACCCGCTCGGCCACCTCGTCGCCTCGACTTCGAATCCCTACGAAGTCAATCGCATCACCACCGGCAGCCAAAAAAATTTCATCCGCCAGACGGTCAATGGCCGCCGAGATGGCTGCTGGATCGAGGGCAATACTCATTCGGTTGGGACGATGCTAGAAAGTGCCGTTAGAAATGCAAGCGACCAATGTCAGCACGACGCTGACTACCATCAAAGGTGACTTTGGCCGCCTCGGCGTGGGCCTTCTCCACCGCAGCTTCGCGAGTCTCACCACCAGCTACTATCGCAAGAACACGACCTCCGTTCGTCGCCCACTCGTCACCTACCTTCTTGGTTCCGGCATGATAGATGCGGGCGTCTGCAACCGAGCCCAAACCGCTTATCACATCACCGGCCCGGGAAGACTCGGGATAACCCGCAGAAGCAAAAATACAACACACCGACCAACCTTCGCTGAACGAAAGCAATTCGGGCTTCAGATTCCCTTTCGCTCCCTCCAGGCAAAACTCCGCAAGATCACCCGAAACCAAAGGCATCACCGCCTGACACTCAGGGTCTCCAAAGCGGCAATTATACTCGATGATCTTGGGGCCGTCCTCCGTAAGCATCAGCCCGAAGTAGAGAAAACCCTTATAATTCAGCCCATCCTTTTCCAGACCAGCCACTGTCGGCGCGACAATTTCTGTCTCGATCCGCTTCATCAATTCGGGATCGGCCAGCTGGCGACTCGCCACCGCGCCCATGCCTCCCGTGTTCGGCCCCTCGTCACCTTCACCAATACGCTTGTAATCACGGGCCGGAGTCAGGATGAGATAATCGGGACCACTGACCGCCGCGAAAATCGAAATTTCCGGGCCGACCAAACACTCCTCCACCAGAAGTCGTCCGGGACCAAATCTCCGCTCAACCATCACCTCCTGTAAAAATTCCTCGGCCGATGCCTCATCAGGACAAACTGCGACACCTTTGCCTGCCGCGAGGCCGTCGAACTTCAAAACCGTCGGATACTTCCCATCAATCGCGGACCGCGCCTCATCGACATCCGCGCATCCCCAAGCAGCACCCGTCGGGATCTCGTGCCGTTGCATGAACTCCTTCGCAAATTCCTTCGATGCTTCCATCTGCGCCGCCGCAAACGGTGGGCCCCAGCAAGGAATCCCCACCTCATCACATCGATTCGCAAGACCAGTTCCCGTTACCAAATAACTTTCTTCTCCAGCAACACAAAGATCGATCCCCGCCATCGTCATCCAGGAAATCAAAGAATCAAGATCATGGGCCTCCACCGTCCCGGCCCCTTCGATTTCATGAATCGCCTCACTCCCTGGGAAACAAAACACCTCGGGCTGGCTCGCCGATTCACGGAGAGCCCGAATTAGGGCATGCTCACGTCCACCTTTTCCGACTACACAAATCTTCACGACCCCGAAATAGCGCACCTCAGCCCCTTTGACCAAGGAAACAATGGAGATTCTCTCTTGCCAATTTCGCTTCCCCCCTTCCAAATCCCCCGACATGGCAAATTCTCCCGCACTCGTCATTCTCGCCGCTGGCATGGGTAGCCGTTACGGCGGCCTCAAACAAATGGACCCCATGGGTCCGAATGGTGAAACCGTCCTCGATTACTCGGTGTTCGACGCCATCCGTGCCGGATTCTCCAAGGTGATTTTTGTCATTCGTGAAGACTTTGCCGAAGCCTTCCGCACCACAATCGGGTCGAAGTTTGTCAATCAAATCGAGGTCGCCTACGCCTTCCAAAAACTCAACGATCTTCCCGGAGAATTCACCGTTCCCCAAGGACGCGAAAAACCCTGGGGCACCTCCCACGCCATTCTTGCCGCACGCGACGAAATCGATCGCCCCTTCGCCGTCATCAATGCAGACGATTTTTACGGAGCCGACGCCTACCAACAAGCTGCCGGATTCCTGACCACCGAAGATACAGGCAATGACAACAGTGACAAGGCTCGCTACGCACTCGTCGGATACCACATCGTAAAGACCCTTTCAGATCACGGTGCCGTCAATAGAGGTATCTGCCAAATCAGCAATGGACTGCTCAAAGGTGTTGAGGAAGTGGTCGAAATCTCCCGCAAGGACGATGCCAAAATCGAAGGCCGCGGACTCGATGGCAATGCCTGCCTCGTCGATGAGAATGTTGTTGTTTCCATGAACCTCTGGGCCTTCCCCGTTTCATTCCTCGCCGAACTCATGGACAACTTCACCCGGTTCCTCGCCGAACGCGGGTCCGAGCCAAACAGCGAATGCTACATTCCAACCGCCATCGATGACCTCATTCATCGCGGCGTTGCAGACTGTCACGTCCTCGAGACATCATCCTCCTGGTTCGGCGTCACCTACCCCGAAGATAAGCCGCACGTTGTCGCCAGCATCGCCGCTCTGATTCAAAACGGCGACTATCCAACGCCGCTGACTTAGATTGAATACGAAATCCGTGAGTGCCCCGGATAGTTGTTGGCAGGAGTCGCGATCCTGTGCTCGCAGACTTTGCAAAATGAACTAATCATTGTCGCCATGGTGATCGGAAGCTATGGCCTCTCGCAGATATTAATGTTCTAAAAATTCCGCAGGCTACTTTCCTACCACACCTGCGCTCCTAAATTCTCCCAGTGGCTTGCCAAGCTGGCAGCAATCAGCCTCATCCTGGGCTGGTTGTCATGGCCGTTTCGAGTCGCGTGTATCGCTACCATCTTTGGCAATCTCGAAGCCATCACCATAACCGCAGTCCTGGAGAAATGGAAAACTGAAGTGCTCTCAATCTTTCACGCTTGGTCGCCCCCTTGACCGCCCCTTCAATCCCGCGAGTCTGATAGCACAGTTCTCAGGACCCTCCATCACGACACCCTCAAGAACGCTGGGTTCCTTATGCAATTCAAAATCCAAAAAAGTTAAGAATCCAGCTTACTTTGCGGAGGTAATTTCAATCTATAAAATGGTTCAACACAAGGGTGTCCAAAGAGCGTGTTAACAGAACCCGCATCTAGGCAGAGTAAGGAGAAGCCCTACCCTGACCGCGCGCGATACGGGCTTCAGTCGAAAGACTTGACGGCATGACAAACTAGGGTTCCATGGAACTACTCACACCGATCCCCCTTGTTCCCTGGAGAAGTGGGAGTATCTTTTTCTATGAACCTCTCCCTCGCTACCCTCCTCATTATCGTCCCACTTGCAGGCGCTGCACCCGATCCTTTTGATCGCCTGACCTTCCACGAAGCACCGAAGCCTCTGTCAGAGAAAGCCATAACCGGGGACTGGCCTCGCTTTCTCGGTCCGCGCCATGACTTACATTCCAAAGAGACCCACCTTCTAAAGGTCCTGCCATCAACGGGACCAAAGATGGTGTGGGAAGTGTCCCGAGGTGGCGGCCATGCCCCACCTGTCGTCTCAGGTAATCGCATTGTGATGATCCATACACTGGAGGATCGCGAGGTCATCGAATGTCTTCACACCGAGACCGGCCGCCGCTACTGGAAATTCGATTATCCGGTCACCTTGGGGTCGAGCTACGGCACCGAAGATGCCCCGCGCTCCGGCCCCGTGATCGACGGCGATTTGGTCTTCACCGTCGGAGTTCGTGGGGATCTACACTGTCTCTCGCTAGCCACCGGCGAGCTTGTTTGGAAAAGGAATCTCGACAAGGAATACGGGCCCGCCCCCTTCTTCTTCGGACGGGGTGGTTGCCCTCTCGTCCATGGCGATCAACTCATCGTAAATGTTGGCGGCAAATTCTGCGTGGGTGGCTTTGACAAGCAAACCGGCAAATTGATCTGGAACACGAAGCACAAATGGCAGGCCAGCTACGCCTCACCGGTGCCGGCCAAGATTCATGGCAAGGACCGCGTTCTCGTTTTTTCCGGTGGCATGACCGATCCCCCGGTCGGTGGTCTGCTCAGCATCGATCCAAAAACCGGCAAGGCGGAGAGCTCCTTTCCTTGGCGGGCACGGATGTATACCTCGGTCAATGCCGCCTCCCCGGTTGTCGTGGGCTATACCGCCTTTGTTACCGAGGGCTATACCGAGGGCGGAGCCATGATCGACTTCGCTCCCGACGGCAGTATCAAGCGGCGATGGCAAGCGCCGCAATTCAGGAGCCAGTTCACCACCCCGGTCGCCCATGACGGTTACCTTTATGGGGTGTCGGGAACCGGCGGAACCGAAATGGTCTGCTACGAGATCGCAACCGGTCGAGAAATGTGGCGGGACGGCATTGCACTTGATGGCGCGCGCCTTGGACGGGCCGGCCTGCTCCACATCGACGGAGCCTTCTTGTGCCTTGGGGCCCAGGGGACCCTGCTGTGGCTCGACCTCAGCCCGAAGGGTGCCACGATTCTCTCGCAGGCGCAGCTCTTCCTGGCACCGGAAACCTGGGGCGTTCCTGTGGTTTCACGCGGACTACTCTATGTTAATCAAAACGCCATTGCCCCCCGACTGGTGTGCTACGATCTGCGCCAATAGGCTAGTCCAGAAGCTGCACGCATCCCTACGTTTAATCAGGTGAAGACTCGATCGTCCAACATCGAAGTTTCACAATGCTGGCAAGTATTCCAATAACAAACTCTCAAAAGCATGCACTTCCCGTGCCAGAGCCTGCCTCTTGGGCACGGCAGTAGAGCAGTTCATGAGGTCCAGTTTTCTCCACAGGTTGCGGCGCCGCTCCGTCGAGTTCTCCGGACGCATCATACCACTTAAGGTGAACCTCGATCGCGAATTTGATGGGAGCATGGGATTTGGTTGATTCTGTTTTCTTCTCATTCATAAAATCGGTCAGATTTGCAGCTCCCTCCCCCGTCTGACAAACCCATGTCATCCAATAATTACAGATCTTGAGACTCCCGTCATTCCATAGTACCTCAAGGTATCGTAGAGCCAGCACGCTGCTGCTCGGGATGTTGCTACTGTGTGGTTCGGTCTCCCCACTAAACGCCGAGGACCCCGGCCTCGCCCTCTTCGAGAAAAACATCCGCCCCGTCCTCTCCGAACACTGCTACGAGTGCCACTCCTCAGAGGCAAAGAAGATCGGCGGAAAACTCCAGCTCGATAGCCGCGCCGGAATCCTTAAGGGCGGCGAGTCCGGTCCAGTTCTGGATCGCAACAATCCGGAAGAAAGCCTCCTTGTGCAAGCCCTGCGCTGGGTCGATGATCTTGAGATGCCTCCCGAAGGTCCTCTTCCCGAGACCGTCACTCACGACTTCGTGAAGTGGATCAAACTGGGCGCACCAGATCCACGGAGCAACAAGCCAATTTCTAAGGAGTCCAGTGCTCCCCCCGTCGACCCTACCGCGCTCTGGTCCTTCCAACCGGTCACCGTTCCGAAGATTCCGGATCTTAGAAATTCCGATTGGCCACATGATCCGATAGATCGGTTCATCCTGGCCCGCCTCGAAGCGGAAGGTCACGAACCGACCCGCGACGCCGATGCCGAGACCTTGATGCGGCGATTGCATTTCGATCTCATCGGTCTGGCGCCCACGGTGGAAGAACTTGCGTCCTTCCGCGCGGAGTTCGCCACAGACAAACGGATAGCCCTGGAAGCGCTCGTCGACCGATTGCTCGCTTCCCCGCAGTTTGGCGAACGCTGGGGGCGATTCTGGCTGGACGTGGCGCGCTACGGCGAGTCAAATGGCAATGACGGACTGGGACGCAATCCGACCTTTCCAAATGCGTGGCGCTATCGCGACTACGTCATCGCGGCCCTCAATGCCGACCTTCCCTACGATCGCTTTATCACCGAACAGATTGCGGGCGATCTTCTTCCCGCTTCCACCGCCGATGAACGCAACCGCCAAATCACCGCCACCGGATTTCTCGCGATCGGTCACAAGCCGGTGGCAGCTATGAACCAGAACTTCGCGATGGATGTTGTGGACGACCAGATCAATGTAGTGAGCACTGCCGTGATGGGGCTGAGCGTTTCGTGTGCACGTTGTCACGACCACAAGCACGACCCAATCCCAACCCGCGACTACTATGCCATGGCGGGAATCTTCAATAGCACCGAAACATTGTGGGGAGCAGCTGCGAATGAGAAACTCACCGCTCCTCCCACTCCGCTTCATGCCCTGAGGGACACGCTTGAAGAACCAGCTCCGGACTCCACAAAAGAGCCGCCACCCGACTTCGCAAAGGACTATGGCAAAAGCATCAAATCCCTCGAACCAGTCCTGCAAGCTAGGCTCGACGAAAAACCCGACGACCTCGTGATCGAGAAGGGAGTGAAATTTTCTCCAAACCAATTTGCCGAGGTAAAGGAAGGCCGGATTCATTTCGAGACTCCTGTTCCGGCTGACTCCTACTCCGTCGCGTTCTGGTTCCGCAACGATCTCGACAACTCGGCGCGCGCCATCACCGCGTATCTTTTTTCACACGCCTCCCCTGGCGACAAGAAACAGACAGGCGATCACATCGGGATCGGAGGAACATACAACAAGAGCCAGACCGGAAAATTCTACCTTTGGAACGGAGTGACAAGGAACCAGAACCTCGCCGGGAGCACCGTCATCCCCACCGGAAGCTGGAACCACGTGGTCCTGGTGCGCTCACGAAAGAAGGTTTGGCTTTATTTGAATGGTGATCCAAAGCCGGAGATCGAGGGAGAGATGGACGTCACGGCCCCGGATGACCGCAAGATCTTCCTTGGGGCCCGCAACGACCGATTCGCCCCCCTGCAGGGATCGCTCGCCGAATTCGCGGTCTGGAACCGTGCCCTTGATCCTGGCGAGGCCCAGAGCCTGCATGCGGCCTCTGGCCAAACCCGTCGCACGCACCGCAAAGTGCTGGGTTGGGCGATGGGAGCACGTGACAAGAAGAAAATCGCGAACTGTAAGATCAACATCGATGGCAATTCCAAGAAACTGGGTCCGGTCATCCCGCGCGGTTTTCTCACCGCCTGCAAAACATCCTCCGATCCGCCTCCGATCGATGAAACGACCAGCGGACGTCTTCAACTTGCGGAATGGCTGACCTCCGGCGACCACCCACAAACCGCCCGGGTCATGGTCAACCGCATTTGGCTGAACCTCTTCGGACGTCCCATCGTAATGACTCCGGACGACTTCGGTGTTTACGGTGCCCGGCCCTCACATCCCGAGCTTCTCGATCACCTTGCCCACCGCTTTGTGACCGAGTTGGACTGGTCGCTGAAGAAGATGATCCGCACAATCGTCTTGACCCGCACCTATCAACTCAACAGCTGGGGAGGGGCAGGTGAACTATTGAAAGCGGATCCCGACAACATCCTGATGGCACGCCACAGCCGCCGGAGGCTCGATGCCGAGGCTCTTCGCGACCGGATGTTACAGACCAGCGGGTTCCTGAATCTCTCTCCGCCCGTGGGCTCCACCATTGACGATGTCGACATTCTTCTGAACTGGCCGCACGGAGAGGCCAAGTATCTTCACGAAACCAGCCCCCACCGAAGCGTCTATCTCTGCATGCTGCGTGACTCACCTCCCCCTGAATTAAGCGCGTTTGATTTGCCGGACGGAATTAAGGTGGCTGGTAAACGAGACGTGACCACGGCCCCGAACCAGGCGCTCTATCTCTTCAACAATCCCTTCGTGATCGAACAGGCACGAGTCCTCGCCGAGAGCCTATTGGCGATCGATCCTTCGGCATCCGACGAGGACCGCATCCGCTCCGCTTACAAGCGGGCGCTTCAGCGGGTACCAACCCAATCGGAAGTTGTTCGCTCCGTAGCCCACCTACGGGAAGTTTCCAACCTTCTGGCCAGCGAAGGAACAGCCTCTCTTCCGAAAGCTTGGACCAGCCTATGTCAAGCCTTGCTAGCCAGCAGTGAATTTCGCTATGTTGATTGAAAGAATGACAAGTCCCATGCCAAACCGCCGTGCCCTGTTGCGCTCGACCTCCTGCGGGTTTGGCTACCTTGCCCTGAATGCTCTTTGCAGTGCGCAATCCAAGGGACCCCCGGCAGAGGCCTCTCTGAGCCCCAAGAAAACTCCCCTGCCCGCCCGTGCCAAGCGAGTCATCTTCCTCTGCATGCCCGGTGGACCCGCTCATCTCGACACCTTCGACTACAAGCCACAATCAGGCAAGAAGGAGCACCCTGGGTCCGTCTTTGAATTCAGCCAGCACGGAGAGAGCGGGCGGTGGGTCTCGGAACTCTTTCCAGAAGTTGCGAAGCACGTCGACAAGCTCTGTGTACTGAATGGGATGCACGCCGACACCGGGAACCACGCCCAATCATTCCTGCAGTTACACACCGGTGAAAAACTGCGTCGACGACCAAGCATCGGTTCGTGGGTCACCTATGGGCTCGGGACCGAAAATCAAAACCTCCCTGGTTTCATCAGCCTCAATGCCCACGAGTCCACGGTTGCTTCCAGCGCCTTCCTTCCCTCCATCTACGGAGGAACATCGATTGGCGTCAATGGAGAGGATATGTCGAAAGCCACCATCGCCAACGTCACGGGAAGCAAACTTTCACATCAGGTCAAGCGCTCTCAACTCGATCTGGTTCAGGCCATGAACCGCGATCATCTCGCATCGCGACAGGATGATCCGCAACTCGAGAGCGTCATCGCGACCATGGAACTTGGCTTTCGAATGCAGTCCGTCGCTCCGGACCTCCTCGATCTCAGCAACGAGCCCGCGGATGTTCTGGAGCGCTACGGTGTCGGCAAAAAGATTTCGGTGGGAACCTGCCGACCATCCGACTTCGGACGTCAGTGTCTGCTCGCACGACGGTTCGCAGAAGCCGGCGTGCGCTTTATCGAGGTCACGCACAACGGCTGGGATCAGCATAAGAATCATCGCCGAGACTTGCGGGCCAACTGCGAGTCAACCGACGCACCGATAGCCGCCTTGCTTGAGGACCTTGATCAACGCGGGTTGCTGGAGGACACGCTTGTGGTATGGGGCGGCGAATTCGGGCGCCCCGGACTGAAGCCGGGTGACAAGAAGGATGAAACTGGACACAACGTGAAGGGCTTCACATTCTGGCTGGCCGGGGGTGGCGTAAAAGCGGGCATTGCCCACGGCCGGACCGACGAGACCGGAGCCCGCGCGGTGGAAGGAAAAGTTCACTTTCGAGATCTTCATGCCACCATCCTCCATCTGCTGGGACTGGAGCACGACAAGCTCACCTTCCATCATCAGGGTCGACTTCACCGTCTCACCGGCCCGCTCGGAGGAGCAGTCGTGCAAGAGATCCTAGCCTAACTCAAATCACCTGCTCTCACCTCACCGGCTTCAGTTCATTATCAAATTAAACCCTCTTCCGCCAAAAGTAAATTTCCAACAGTATTATCATGAAACGTCGCGATATTTTAAAAACCGCTGGCTGCACCCTTTTCCTGCCGTCTCTTGAGAGTTTCGGGAAGAATCGGTCAGCTCCGAACGAAACTGATGTAAAACGCCTTTTCTGTGTGAGCATGGGCTACGGCTTGTTCACCGACGCCCTACCACAGACCGATGGCGCTGACTACGTATTCAGCGACCACATGGAACCTCTTAAAAAGCACCGGGATCATTTCACGCTCTATTCAAAAATGAAGTTTGGAGGGAACCATCACAATGATCACAGATGCTTCGTAGGAAACACGACGACGAACCCGGATTCTCTCGACCAACTTGTCGCCGACCACATTGGACATTTAACCCGCGTCAGAAACGTCGTCACTTTTATCAGTCATGCCCATCACCACATCGTTGCTTCTTGGCGAAACAGGCTTCCTGTGATGCCCATTCAGTCGACAAGGGTGCTCTTTGAAACTCTCTTCGCCAAGACTGACAAGAAAACGGAAGAACGACTTCTCGCGAATAAGAAAAGCGTTCTTGACGGTTCGCTTGAGGAGGCGAAATCACTGATGGCACGAGTCTCGGGCCGGGACAAGCAAAGACTAGAAGAGTATTTCGCGGCATTACGCGAGTCGGAGCAGGAACTCAACAAATCCATCGAGTGGCTCAGTCGGCCCCGCCAGGATGTCGAATTCCCTGTCGCTCCTTCATTTGAAAATGGATTCCTCGAAACCGATATCGACAAAGAAAGGTTCCTGACAAATCCACGTCAGATTCAACGCGGTATTGCCTTCGATATGATTTACAAGGCCTTCAAGTTCGATGTCACACGCGTGGTTAATTTCTACATGACAGGACTCGACAATGACCATCACCTCACGACGCACAACGTCCCCAAATCCGAAGACGCACGCACAAGTCTGACGAAATATGACTCCTCGTTCTATTCACTGATGGCAAACTTCTACGACAAGCTTTCCAGCACCAAGGTCGAATCCGGATGCACACTGATGGATGAGACGGTCACCGTCTCCACAGGAAACAACAGCGTGAGCCAAAAAATGGGGCCTCACAACGGGAATGAAATCCCGGTATTTGTTGCGGGCGGAAAATTCGCAAATCATGGCGGCCATATCGTGCGCAAAGGCGAGACGACCTGCGACATCTACCTGTCCATTCTTCAGCAATTTGGCATCGAACGAGACCGGTTCGGCAATAGCACAAAAAGCATCGCTCTGTAACATCATGCTGAGATACCAAATCACAAGAGCAGCGGCGCTTCTAATATTGGCCGCTAGCCATTTTTCAAACGGCCTTGCAGATGACCGGATACAATCCCAGCAATTCTTCAAGACGTATTGCGTTTCCTGTCACGGAGCGGAAAAAAGTAAGGGTGACCTTCGTCTGGATCAGGTTGACGGGCAGCAATGGAACGACCCAGGCCTACTTAATGACATCTATGAGGCAATCGAATTTGGCGAGATGCCGCCGGAAGACGCACCGAAAATCCCACAACCCGAACAGCTCAAAGCATTGCAAAAAGCCGTGGGCAATCAACTGCACCTACTCGCCGAGGAACAGAAACCGGGCATGCTGAAACGCTTGAACCGGGTCGAGTATCAAAACACGGTCAATGATGTCTTTGGTACTGACTTCTCACTGCTCGACAGACTACCCCTCGACAACATCGAAGCAGGCTTCAATAACAACGCCGACAACCTGCACCTGTCAGTTGTCGATATGGAATCCTACTTCAAGACTGCGAACCTCATCGCCGAGAGTGTTGTCGGCGACAAACCTGCTCCACGCTCCCTTGTTTACTCAACGAAAGCCACAGACATTGATACGCACAGTCACAAGGACAATACCAATGGCTTTGCCCCCACGCTGTCCATGGCCTCACGCCCCTTGGTATTTGCGACCCAGTCCATCCAAATAAAAATCAACCCATCGGTCAAAACGAGAGGTGTTTATAAGGTTCTTCCCAAGGGCTTCTATGTCCAGGCCAACTATGTTGCAGGTAACCGGGCCAAAGAAAAATTACCTGCCGTCAGGGATGTTTTAGAGTTAAATCCCAATGATTGGCCAAGCGCCCACTCGATGAGCTACTTCCTTCGAAAAAACTCAGGAGTTGGACAGAGCATTGTTACCGTGATTCCAAGGAATGCGGCCTGGCAGGACTTCGATCCCAGCATCGGTTTCACGACGCAACTGTCGTCCAATGATACGATCGTCCTCAGATGCAATTCGGTCAATGGAGGTGATCCACAGCGGATGTTTTGCATTGAAACGGCGACTATTACGGGACCTATCTTCGAGTCATGGCCTCCCAATACTTACTTTTATAAGACCTACTGCAAGGACATTAATGAATCTTCTGGCGATGAGGCATGCCAGTCCATTTTGAGGAAACTTGCGCGAAAGCTGTTTCGCGGTCCGGTCTCCGACACTAAGATGCAGCCATTCTACCAGCATGCCAAGAATGCGCTTTTTAAAGACCAAAGCATTTACTCAGGTCTGCAAGCAGGCATTCGCGGAATGTTATGTTCCCCGAAGTTCCTCTTTAAGCAGGAAGGCGAATCAGTGGCTTTGGATGATTACGCGATCGCGGCACGCATGTCATATTTTCTGTGGAATTCCTTACCCGATAAAATGCTCTTCGAGCTTGCGAGACAGGGAAAGCTGAAGGACCCAAAAGTCCGTCGTGAACAGGCGCTCCGAATGTTACAGGACGCAAAAACAGACCGCTTCGTTAGTGACTATGTTTATCAATGGCTCGATCTTAAAAAACTAAAAACCATCGAACCCGACCTTAGTATTTTCACGGTTGATGAATTTGATCTCGTCCGGAATCAGATCAAAGAAGAGCCGGTCGAGTTCTTCAAGGAAGTCCTAACGAGTAATTTAAGCTTGGAGAATTTCATAGACTCTGAATTCGTGATGATCACGCCGGAGCTCAACTATATCTATCGGATCGAGGGGCATCCCGTCGCGACACCTGCCAAAAGACCTGGCGCAAATAAAATATCACCAAAAGATTACCGTCCCAAAGAGATCACCTCAGAGTTCTCCAAAGTGATGCTGGAGGGAAAAAACCGATATCGTGGAGGGCTCCTTTCACAGGCAGGTTTCATGCTGATGACGACCAACAACGGGGAATATACCAATCCGTTTTATCGCGGAGCCTGGGTCTTGAAGAGTTTTTACGGAGATCATCTGGAGACTCCGGAAGACCTTGAAATCTCTGCACTCAGCCCCCCTTCAAAAACGGCGACGATCAAAGAAACGATCGATGCCCACCGAGAGGATGTCAGTTGTAACATCTGCCATAAGAAGATGGATCCCCTTGGAATCGCTTTAGAGAACTTCGACGTCCTGGGACGATGGCGGGACCACTACACTGACGTAAGCAACTATACCCAAAAGGACACAAAGAAGGGTGGGCGTTTTCCAGTGGATACGAGAACGGCCCACATGGACGGCCGGGCCTTCGAAGGACCTCTGGGGTTAAAGAAAATTCTGATGGAAGACAAAAGGAAGTTTTTCAAAGCCTTCGTGGAGGACATATTGTC
>JAURPJ010000055.1 GCA_030835305.1 Verrucomicrobiota bacterium
CCGTTTGAATCAGGTTTTTCGACAATCAGCACATCATCCTTGCGGTTCAAAAGGGTCACGACATCACCTTTCCGCAACCTAACCTGCCCCTCTCCGCTGAGGGTCGGAATTTCAGTCGCATTCTCAATTTTGACGGTCGTGGGAAGTTCATTGTCGCGCACTTCATCCAGATTAATCGTGTAGTTGGCGCTCTTGTATTTCACAACAGCAACCAAACCACTTACATCTTTTTTTACGTCGACGAGCGCGTGGGTAATAGTCGGACCCAGAATATATCCCAAAAAGTAGAGAACAAAGACAACTGCAGCAAATTGGGCGTATTTCATAACAAGTCGAAGGTGTTGGGAGAATTTAGAAGAAATTTGTCAGATTGTCACGCAGTCAAAGTCGGCATTTGACCTTTTCACCCGGAGGAGAAAGTCTTTCCCCATGGCAGAGACTCGTTTATTCCTCCTTGATGGCATGGCTCTGGTTTATCGCGCCCACTTTGCCTTCATTCGCAATCCAATCACAAATTCGCAAGGAGTGAACACCTCTGCAATTTACGGATTCACGAATACATTACTTACAATCATTGAGAAAGAGGCTCCCACCCACCTTGCCGTCGCCTTTGACACCTCAGCGCCAACCTCGCGGCACACTCTCTATCCCGAATACAAGGCTCAACGCGAAGCCATGCCGGAAGAGCTCGCTGCCGCCATCCCCGAGGTCAAAAAGCTTTGCGAAGCCTTTAAAATACCCGTCCTCGTTATTGATGGCTTTGAGGCCGACGACATCATTGGCACCGTGGCCCGCCGGGCAGAGGAAACTGGCGGAATTGAGACCTTTATGGTCACGCCCGACAAGGATTTCGCCCAATTGGTGGCCCCTCATACCGCGATGTGGAAACCCGGCCGCCAGGGCTCCGACCACGAGATTCTCACTCTCGGAAAAATCCTCGCAAACTGGGAGATCGAGGACCCAAAGCAAGTCATCGATATCCTGGGACTCTGGGGTGATGCCTCCGACAACATCCCGGGGGTCCCCGGAATTGGCGAAAAAACCGCCAAAAAGCTCATCGCCCAATATAAATCTGTCGAAGGATTGCTCGACAACATCGACAAGCTCAAGGGAAAGCAGAAAGAAAACGTCACCAATTTCTCAGAGCAAGCCCGCCTGTCCAAGGAACTCGCCACCATCATTACCGACGCCCCCGTCGCAGAGACCTTCGAGGATTTCAAGCTGGAGGAGCCCGACGGAGAAGCGCTCAAAGGACTTTTTGAAATCTGGGAATTCCGAACTCTCACCAAGCGTCTCTTTGGCGATGCCGAAAGGACCGAAGAAACCAAAGCCACACCGGTTTTCGAGAGCCTCAAAACGCTCGCTGATATTCCTCACAATTATCATCTCGTCGACTCCGGAGAAGCCATCGACGCCTTGATCTCCAAACTTCTCGCCGCCAGCACCTTCTGCTTCGATGTGGAGACCAACTCACTCGACCGCTTCTCGTCAAACCTTCTAGGCATCGCATTCTCGTTCAAGCCCGGCGAAGCCTACTACCTCCACGCCACCGATTGGCCCGCCCTGCGGGAAAAGCTGCTCCCGGTTTTCAAATCCTCCGCACTAAAAATTGGCCACAACTTAAAGTTCGACCTCGCCATCATGCTCTCTCATGGAGTCGAGGTCAACGGCCCCTTCTTCGACACCATGCTCGCGCACACCCTGGTCGCGCCAGAGCAAAAGCACAGCATGGATTCGCTGTCCGAAAACCTCCTGGGCTATTCGCCCGTCAAACTCGTTGATCTCTTTTCAGGAGAGCAGGACGGCGAAGACGACCTTTTCGCAGCAGCCGCGAAAAAGAAGGCTTCAAAAGGCGAACTGGACCCCTCGGAACTCCCCGTCGAAACCCTCGCTGAATACGCGGCCGAAGATGCCGATGTCACGCTCCAACTCTACCATAAACTCCTCCCAGAGCTCGAGAAACTCAATCTCCTCCCGATCATGGAGGATATCGAGGCCCCTCTTCTCCCCGTCCTGGTCGCGATGGAGAACGAAGGAATCACAATGGACCAATCCGTTCTCGATGAGGTCGGCAAAGTTCTCGCCGGGAGGATCGAAACTCTAAGCAAAAAAATCGAGGAATCCGCCGGACGCCCCTTTAATCTCAACTCGCCCAAGCAGCTCGGCGAAATCCTTTTTGGCGAAATGAAGCTCGTCGAGAAGCCGAAAAAAACGAAGACCGGACAATTCAAGACAGACGAGCAAACCCTCGCTTCACTTGCTCCAAAGCACCCCATCGTCGCAAATATCCTCAGCTACCGCGAGGCCACGAAACTCAAGTCCACTTACGTCGACGCACTCCCAAACCACCGCGCCGAACACTCGGGTCGTGTTCACACCCATCTCCACCAACTGGTTACTTCGACCGGGCGTCTCGCTTCGTCCGACCCAAATCTACAGAACATTCCCGTCCGGTCGGAAATGGGGCGCGAATTACGCCGGGCTTTTGTGCCACGAGGCAAAGAGTATATCTTAATGGCGGCTGACTACTCTCAGGTGGAACTTCGCGTGATGGCGGCACTTTCGGGAGACCCCGCCATGATTGAGGCCTTCAAAAACGACCTCGACATTCACACTGCCACAGCGGCCCGCGTCTTCGGCGTCGGAACCAATGAAGTCATCCCCGATATGCGCCGCACTGCGAAGATGGTAAATTTTGGGATCATTTATGGAATTTCGGCCTTCGGGCTATCCCAGCGGCTTGGAATCGCTCGCAGCGAGGCAAGCGAGATCATCAAAACCTACTTCGAACAATACCCCGCCATTCACCAATTTATGGAGGATACCACCGAAAGTGTTCGCGAGAAGGGGTACGCACAAACCCTCGCTGGACGCCGCCGTTATTTCAAGGACATCAAATCCGGCAATGCAAGCATCCGCGCCAATGCCGAGCGGGCGGCCATCAACAGCCCCATTCAAGGCACTGCCGCCGATATGATCAAATTGGCCATGGTCCGGATTCACGAACTCATGCAGGGCCACAAATCCAAAATGATCCTTCAGGTCCACGACGAACTCCTCTTCGACCTCCATCAGGACGAAAAAGACGAGCTTCCGCCGCTCATTATGGAGGCCATGGAGACCGCAATCAACCTCCCGCACGGGGTTCCGGTAAAAATCGACCTCGGATTGGGCGACAACTGGTTGCAAGCCCACTAGTATTCTCTAAAGTCTAAACCAGTTATGAAATCTATCTTCAAAATCACACTCATCGGATTCCTCACTTCTTTTGTCCTCGCACAAGACCCGACCGACAAGACGGCCGAGAAAAAGCAGCCCGAAAAACCAGCTTCTGAAAAGGAAGTCACCGTGATCATGTCCACTTCGATGGGCGACATTCACATCGAACTTGATTCCAAAAGCGCTCCAATCACCGTCGAAAACTTTCTAAAGTATGTTGATGCTCAATTCTACGACGGCACCATTTTCCACCGGGTCATCGGCAACTTCATGATTCAGGGAGGCGGCTTCAAGGAAAAGGGCGGTTCGTTCAAAAAACAAGCCACCAACCCACCCATCAAGAACGAAAGTGAAAAGACCCCTGGCAACGAACGCGGCACCATCGCCATGGCCCGGACCTCGGCCCCAAACAGTGCTACCTCCCAATTCTTCATTAATGTGGTTGATAATACTTTCCTCAACTACCCCAACAATGGCGGCGGTTACGCCACTTTTGGAAAGGTCACCAAAGGCATGGAGGTCGTCGACAAGATCAAGTCCGTAAAAACTGAGACTAAAAATGGCATGGCGAACGTCCCTGTCGAAACCGTCACCATCAAGTCGGTGAAGCGCTCCAAGTAAACTCAAAATTCGTCGATCATGAAATCACTTCTTCTTCTCTCAGCCTCTCTCCTCCTCCTCTCCTGCAAAGGTGGAAGCAACGATAAGGATTCAGGTAACAATGACTCCGCCAAACCGGGTTCGGATCGCACATCGTCCGAGCGCAAAATCAGTAATACCACCCACATCATCATTGAAACCAGCATGGGGACGATCAAGGCCAGGCTCCACCCCGAGACGGCTCCCGTCACGGTCGAAAATTTCCTTGGCTATGTCGATAAGCAGCACTTCGACGGGACGATCTTCCACCGCGTGATGTCCAACTTCATGATCCAGGGCGGCGGCTTTGAATTAAAAGATGATGTCCCTACCGAAAAAGCGACTGGCGATGGAATCCAGAATGAAAGCGCCCGGACCAAGAAGAATCTCCGCGGAACCCTCGCGATGGCCCGTACTAGTGATCCGCATTCCGCAACCGCTCAATTCTTCATAAATGTCGTAGACAATGCATCACTGGATCACCCCGCCCAAGGTGATGGCTACGGCTATGCCGTCTTCGGAGAGGTGATCGAAGGCATGGATGTTGTCGATAAGATCAAAATGGTTGAGGTTGGCATCGGGTATATGAACTCCTTGAGACGGGACGGACGACTCGTTTCTGGACCTCATCAAAACGTTCCACTCATCGACCCGGTGATCATTAAATCGATTCGCCGCGAGCCGAAATCCTGATTCCACTCGTATGCTCTGGCTTCTCATTGCCCTGGGTTTTCTCCTTGGGTCAATTCCCTTCGGGCTCTTGCTCGGCAAACTCAAGGGGGTCGATATCCGTGACCACGGCTCCGGCAATATCGGCTCGACCAATGTCTTCCGAACTCTGGGTAAAAAATCAGGCATCACGTGTCTCATTCTGGATCTGTTAAAGGGCTTTGCTCCTGTGCTTCTCGCCATAAATTTGGCCCGCATTGAAGACACGTCATTCCTCTTCTCGATTGAGTTTCTGAAGAGCCTCACGGAGGCCGTCCCGGCATCTCAACAATTCCAAGTGCAATCCATTCACGTTCTCACCGCCCTCGCCGCCATCCTTGGTCACAACTATTCCCCATGGATCGGTTTCAAAGGCGGCAAAGGCATCGCCACCAGCGGCGGTGCCCTGCTCGCGCTGATGCCAGCAGCAGTGATTCTTCTCATATTGATTTTCATCATCGTAGCGAGGATCACGAAGTATATTTCAGTCGGTAGTATCGCCACCGGAGTCGCGCTACCACTCCTCACGCTGTATGGATCGTGGTATCATGGTAAGATCGCCGACGGCACTTGGAACAAGCCCCTATTTATCTTCTCCATTGTCGCGGGCGCTCTCGCTATCTGGAAACATCGTTCCAATATCAAACGCCTTCGCACCGGAACGGAAAACAAAATCGGACAGAAAAAGGAGGCAAACCAGTCATGAATTTTCAACATCCTGTCGTGGTGGGCTCGGGCTCCTGGGGCACCGCGCTCGCCGTTTTCCTCGCCAACAAATGCCCGCAAGTCCACCTCATTGGTCGTGATGAAAAAGTAGCGGCTGCAATCAACAAATCCCACTGCAATAGGCACTACCTCCCGAAGTCCACCCTTCCAAAAAACCTGATCGCGACAACGGATCTGTCACTGGTAACTAAGGCCGATCTTCTACTATTCGTCGTCCCCACCAAGGCCACCCGCTACACCGCCGAAAAGCTAGTTACTCTGCATGTCCCCAAATCCGCCGTGCTCCTTTCCTGCGCAAAAGGAATCGAACTCGAGACCGGGAAGCGCATGTCCCAGGTCATCGGCGATTACTTTCCCGATAATCCGATTGCCATTCTCTCCGGGCCAAACCACGCCGAGGAAATAGCAGAGGGTCTGCCGGCAGCAGCCACCATCGGATGCTCGGTCGAGGAAGTGGGAATCGCCCTTCAGGACATTTTCGCTACGGATCGCTTTCGTTCGTATACCAACCACGACATCGCGGGAATTGAACTTGGAGGAGCGATTAAAAACGTCTTCGCTATCGCCGCCGGAGTGACTATGGGCCTGAATTTGGGGGACAATGCCATCTCAGCTCTGGTCACCCGCGCGCTCGCGGAGATGACCCGCCTCGGCACTGATCTAGGAGGGCAAACCGAAACCTTCGCAGGACTCTCCGGTCTCGGAGATCTCATCGCGACCTGCTTCTCGGTTCATTCCCGGAATCACAAGGTGGGACTCGCTCTTGGTCGGGGGAAAACACTGGAAGAAGCCGTCAGTGAACTCGGGATGGTTGCGGAGGGAGTCCCCAACACGCGCTCCATTTACGAAGCGGCCCGCCGCGTAGGCACCCGGACCCCCATTCTCGATGTCGTTTATGCTGTCCTGTATGAGCATGTCCCACCGGCTGAAGCACTCGACCGGCTTTTCCGCCAGACTCCGCGCAAGGAAGTCGAGTAACTCAAACCTCCTTCAAAAGACCGGCGCGATATTCCAAAAGCTCGGCGCGGCGCTCATCAGAGACCTGCGGGTATTCCATATCAAGCGACTCCATCTCTTTCCGGATGATGTTGGAAACAATGATCCGCATGTTCTTCTTGTCATTCGCCGGGATAACATACCAGGGAGCATTTAAGGTCGCGGTCTCATTGATCGCTTCCTCGTACGCCGTCTGGTAATCGCCCCAGAATCCCCGCTCCTTCAAATCACCTTCGTTGAACTTCCAATTTTTCTCCTGCTCGTCGATCCGGGCAACAAAACGGTCCCGCTGCTCATCCTTGCCAAGATTGAGAAAGAACTTCAAGACCCGCGTGCCATTACGAACCAGATGAGCCTCGTGATCACGGATCGAGGCATAGCGCCCTTTCCAAACTTCCTCGAGATTCTCTTCCGGCAATCGTTGATAATTCGTCACAATTTCAGGGTGAACCTTCACTACCAAAACTTCCTCGTAGTATGAACGGTTGAAGATGGAGATATGCCCCCGCCGGGGCAAGTGATCCTGGCTTCGCCACAGGAACTCGTGATCAATCTCCTCTTCGGTCGGGCGCTTGAACGAGTGAACCGAAACCCCGTGCGGATTAATTCCCGACATGACCTTGCGAATCGTTCCGTCTTTTCCAGCCGCATCCATCGCCTGGAAAATACAAAGGATACTGTAGCGATCATGGGCATACATCATTTCTTGCAACTCGTTCATCTCCTTGCGCGAGTCCTTCATCTGCTTTTTATAGTCAGACTTGTCCTTGTAAAATGACTCCACTCGGGTGGGATGGTCTGCGATAACGAAAGGCGCCGAGCCGTCCACCCGATAGTCCCCGGGATTAATGTCCTTGTTCATGGGTGAAGCCTATCCTTTCTCCCCCCGGAGTGAAGAATCTTCGAACACCTCTTTCGCCCACAACTTCCAGAATTGACGCTCACGGTCCTGTCTGACAGCTTCCCGCGCCATGCTCGACACCCACCACCACCTCTGGACGTACAGCACCGACGAGTATCCCTGGATTCTGGCCGGAACACCCCTCGCCCAAGACCAATTGCTGCCCGAGCTTAAAGAGGTCACATCAGCAGCCGGTGTGACCGGAACGGTCGCGGTGCAAGCCCGCCAAATCGTCGAGGAATCATCCGCCCTTCTCGAAATCGCAGACCAGGGCGACCTCATTCGAGGGGTTGTTGGCTGGGTGCCCCTGATTTCCGGAACAGTGGAGCAGGACTTGGAGCAATTCTCCGCCCATCCCAAATTCGTGGGAGTTCGCCACGTTCTTCAGGATGAGGAAAACGAATATTTCCTCCGCGACGATTTCCACCGAGGGCTCTCCAAGCTCCCCGCCCACGATCTCCGCTACGACCTCCTTCTATTTCAGCGCCAGATTCCCGTCGCCATTCAATTGGTCGACCGGCAACCGGAATTGGGAATGATCATCGATCACATCGCAAAACCCGAGGCCAGGAGCGGGCGGGTCGAGCAGGATTGGCGCAAGGGAATGAGAGATCTGGCAAAAAGAGAAAACGTTCTCGGGGTGAAATTCTCAGGTCTCGCCACCGAATTCCCGGGCGACGATGACATCGCTCCTGACACGATTCGGGCTTACTTCGAGGAAACCCTCGAAATTTTTGGCCCCCATCGCGTCATGTTCGGAACCGACTGGCCCGTCTGCCTTTTAAGACTAGAGTCTTACCGGCAGTGGTCCGACGCAATTATCGATCTGACATCCTCTCTCTCAAGCGATGAGAAGAACCTGATTCTCCGGAAAAATGGGGAAACTGCCTACCAATTGAAAAGTTAGACTGGTCAGAACCCAATTTTCCTCCTTTGCTTTCCGCCCGTCACCGCTAAGATCAAGAATGTCGTTTCTGACACTTTCATAACATCGATTTCCTTTGAGCCTTAACCGCACAGAATACAAGTATCTGATCACGCTCGACCAAATGGAGCAGATTCAGAAAGACTTGGATGACCAGCTTGTCGTCGACAGCCTCGCATCAGAGGATGGTTGCTACCCGATCGTCACGGAATACTTCGAAACGCCGGACCGGCAATGCTTCTGGGAGAAGGAACGCCGACTCGCCAGTCGACGGAAAATCAGGGTGAGAATCTACGGGTGCGATGGCGGTAAAATCCCTCCTACCGGATTTATCGAGATAAAGCATAAACACTTCGGGCTTGGAGCCAAGCGACGACTCTTTCTTCCGGTTGATGAAGCCATCGAATTTGCCAATGGCAACTACGACATTCTAAAGACCGTAAAGCGCGATTGGTCGCGCACCCAACGGATGATTATCAAGGAACTTTTCGATCTGATCGAACGCCGGAAGTTTGCCCCCGCAATCCAACTGAGGTATGACCGCAAGGCCCTGATGACTCCCGATGGCCAGCTTCGGATCACTTTTGACACCCGGTTGATGTGTCGGTCAGAGCTCCTTCCGCTGGAGGCAGACGACCAGCGATTTAAAGAGTATATCATTCCACCCGACAAATCGATCTTCGAGGTGAAATCAATCGGCCCCGTTCCTTTCTGGTTCCGCGAATACGGCGGAGAGAAAAAGCTCGTCCGACAGAGTTTTAGTAAATTCTGCACCGCCATGAAGCAGGTCGACCCCGTTCTTCGGACCCAAATTGGACATCTCAAAAGTCCGGCAGCCTAACCAAATCTGCTCCTTCAAACTTCCCCACATCGAAAAACAATTACTTTATGGATCCCGTTATCGCTACAGCCATTGACAGTCTCTTCGACACTATTTCCCAAGCCCGAGAAGTCCCCCCGCAAGCCGGCGAAGTTCTCGCTGCGATGGCATTTAGCTTCGTCCTCAATATGTTTATCGGCTTGCTCTACAAGCAAACCTACAAAGGCACCCGATACTCCCAGGATTTCGTCCACACTCTGATCATCATTGGGACAGTCACGACCATTCTCATTATGGTCGTCAATGGGAACAGCGCGGTTGCCTTCGGCATGTTCGCGGCATTCTCAATGATCCGCTTCCGTCGTAACCTCGGACAATCACGGGATTTGGGCTTCGTTTTCTTCGCCATGGCCACTGGAATGTGCGTGGGGGCCCGGCAATATGAAATCGTTTTGGTGACTACCATCATCGTGGGCCTCGCCATTTGGTTCATCTCCAAGCAGGACGCCTTCGCTCCGAACCGCGCGTCCCACCAGCTTCGAATCCGCGTCAATAATGACGTCGACTTCTCCAAAGCTTTTAACGAAATATTCGACAAGTTTACCGACGCGACCGAGATGATCAGCGTGGAGTCTGTTCAGGCCGGCATGATGAGCGAGCTCCGATACGGCATCGTTCTCAAGGATAGCGTCGAAATCTCAGACTTCATGGAAGAGATCCAGATCGCCTGCGGAAACAACCGCGCGATCCTGACCTCAACCATGCGAGACCTCGAATTTTAGAGGCCTACCTGAGACTAACACACCATTTTCAATCCCGATGAGCCGCTGCGGCCATCGGGATTTTCTTTTCGCTCTGGACTTGAAAGCAACGACCACTGCACCAACACTGCACCCCGTATGTGGAAGGGCCGATTTTCAAAAGCAACCGCCGATCTAGTTCAACAATATGGAGAGTCCATCTCCTACGATTGGCGCTTGTATCCGCACGATGTCCTTGGGTCGATCGCCCACGCCAGAGCGCAGGTCAAAGCCGGGATTCTGACTGACGACGAGTTTACTCAAATCAAAAACGGCCTTCGCGAGATCGAAAAAGAGATCGCGGAAGGCAATTTTGAGTTCTCGATCGAAAATGAGGATATACACATGAATATCGAAGCCGCTCTGACTGAAAAGATCGGGGCCGCCGGAGCAAAACTCCACACCGCTCGTTCTCGAAACGACCAGGTCGCCACTGATACCCGTCTCTATTGCAGAAGCGCCATCGATGACCTCCTCGCGCTCTTGGATGGACTTCAAAATGCCCTCCTTGACCGGGCCGAACGCTACGCTGAAACAGTCCTGCCGGGATACACCCACCTGCAACGCGGCCAACCTGTCACCGTAGGACACCACCTTCTCGCCTACGTCGAAATGCTGGTCCGAGACAAGTCCCGCCTTGCCGATACCCGTCGACGGGTCAACGTCTCCCCACTGGGCTCGGGAGCACTCGCTGGCTCGACGATCAACCTCGATCGCGAAGCCATCGCAGCCGAACTGGGCTTCGACTCCGTTACCACGAACTCGATGGACGCCATCTCCGATCGCGACTATGTCGCAGAACTTCTCTTCAACTTCGCCCTCATCGGCACCCACCTCTCGCGACTCTCTGAAGACCTCATCCTCTGGTGTTCGAGCGAGTTCGGATTCGTCACCTTGTCTGACGCCCACACCACCGGGTCATCTCTGATGCCCCAGAAAAAAAATCCTGATGTTTGCGAACTCACACGCGGCAAGACCGGACGTCTTTATGGCAATCTGACCTCCATCCTGACATCCATCAAAGGACTTCCGCTCACCTACAATCGCGACCTCCAGGAAGACAAGGAACCGCTTTTCGACTCGATCGACACCCTCACCCTGGCCCTCAAGGTGAATACCGAAATGATTGCGGAAATGGAGATCAACGAGGACGCCTGCGCTGCCGCTTCGGCAGACCCGCTTCTCCTTGCCACCGACCTGGCAGACTGGCTCGTAAAGCAAGGCGTCCCCTTCCGCTCCGCCCACGAACTCGTCGGCAAGGCCGTTGCCGCTTCAGTCCACTCAGGCACCCCGCTCGATCAACTCGACCTCACCGAAGTTGACCCGGCCTTTACCTCCGGGGCTTCTGCCGTCTTCTCTCTAAAAACAGCTCTCGAATCCCGGACCA
>JAURPJ010000056.1 GCA_030835305.1 Verrucomicrobiota bacterium
ATTCTCTTCATCGATGAACTTCACACCATTGTCGGTGCAGGAGCGAGCGAGGGGGCGGTAGATGCTTCCAACCTTTTGAAGCCTCAGTTGGCCCGTGGCGAACTGAGGACGATTGGAGCCACAACTCTGGATGAATATCGCAAGTATGTTGAAAAGGACGCCGCGCTCGAGCGTCGCTTCCAACCGGTTAAGGTCGGCGAGCCAAGCGTTGAAGATACGGTGGCTATTCTTCGCGGATTGAAGGATCGCTATGAGGTCCACCATGGGGTCCGGATCAAAGATAGTGCTATCCTCGCTGCGGCTTCCCTTAGTGATCGCTACATTTCCGATCGATTCCTTCCTGATAAAGCGGTCGATTTGATCGACGAAGCCGCATCTCGACTCAAGATCGAGCTGGATTCACTTCCTACTGAGATCGATCAGATCGAACGGCAGGTAATGCAGTTGGAGATGGAGAGGCAGGCGCTTGAGAAGGAGTCGGACGAAGGCTCCATCAAGCGATTGGCAACCGTCAAAGAGGAAATGGCGAATCTTAAGGAAGAATCGTCCGGACTCATGGCGCAGTGGAGAACCGAGAAGGAAAGCATTGATGAGGTGCGGGCTTTGCAGGAGGAAATTGATGGCTTGCGTACGGAAGCCGAACAAGCTCAACGACTAGGAAATCTGGGGCGAGCATCTGAAATCAATTATGGAAGACTTCCGGAAGCGGAACAGGTCTTGAAGAATCTCGAGAAGAATCAGGATGCTTCCCGCCTTCTTCGTGAAGAAGTGACGGAAGAAGATGTGGCGAAAGTCGTGGCAACGTGGACGGGAATTCCGGTAAGTCGCCTTCAGGAAGGCGAGCGTTCAAAGCTCGTCAAAATGGAGGAAAGGCTTGGAGCCCGTGTGGTTGGGCAGCGTCAGGCGGTGAGCGCGGTTTCAAACGCGGTTCGTCGTGCGCGTGCGGGCTTGCAGGATGAGAATCGCCCAATTGGTTCTTTCCTGTTTCTGGGGCCAACCGGAGTGGGTAAGACCGAGCTCTCGAAAGCCCTTGCTGAGTTTCTCTTTGATGATGGCGGGGCGATGGTGCGGATCGACATGTCAGAATACATGGAGAAACACGCTGTTTCCCGCTTGATTGGAGCTCCTCCGGGCTACGTCGGATATGATCAGGGAGGACAACTCAGCGAGCATGTCAGGAGGAAACCATACTCAGTGGTCCTGTTCGACGAGGTTGAAAAGGCGCACCCGGATGTCTTCAACGTTCTGTTGCAGGTTCTTGATGATGGCCGCGTTACCGATGGTCAAGGACGGACGGTTGATTTCCGTAATACGGTGTTGATCATGACTTCAAACATCGGTAGCCAATACATCATTGAAGAGTCGGACTCCGAACAGCGGGAGGCAAAGGTTCGGGAGGCTTTACGAGGGCATTTCCGTCCGGAGTTTTTAAACCGGATTGATGAAACGGTCATCTTCGCTCGACTGGATCGCGCCGAGCTTGCAGGAATTATAGCACTTCAACTGGATCGGGTGAAAGTCAGATTGGAGAAGCAGGGGATTCAACTGGATCTGACTAACGACGCAGTCGAGTTGATTGGAAACCACGGATACGACCCAACCTATGGAGCCCGCCCGCTGAAGCGTGCGATTCAGCATCTATTGCTGGATCCGCTAAGCTTGGACATTCTGGAAGGGAAGTTCGTTGAAGGTGACACCGTGAAAGTTACCAGCAACAAAGGCGAACTTAGCTTTGCCACCTAAAGGAAGTCTAATCCGTGATCTTAAAGCGCGGGCGTGAAAGCCCGCGCTTTTTTTTTAGAACGTGCCGTTGAGCTTCCGACCGATCCAGAAGAGAGAAAGGAGTGTGACGAGAATCACAGGAGCTAGCCAGTGGGCCCATAGCTTAATCGAATCGACCAAGGGCTGAGGTTCCGGGAGGGCATTGATTTCCTTCACTAACTCGTCGAGCTTCTCCGGAGTGACCATGCGTCCACGGGAAACCTTGGACATTTCCTGCAAAACCTCAAAACGAGCCGGGCGACCGGTCTTTTCGATGGCATCGGTTTGAGAAATGATTTTCGCTTCAACTGCGGCGGCAGGTTCTTCGGGAATGAAGGTGTTTAGATTCCATTCACCGGGTTGGGAGATTTTGAAGCGTCCCGAGAAGCTTCCCCACGCGCCTTCTTCTTTCACGAGTTCGATTCGCTTGATCTGACCGTCCGGCGCGGTCAGGTCGATTTGAAGAACTCCATCGCTGAGGGGAGCGCCATTTGCGTCGAAAGCATTGGCGGAAAGAGAGACGAAATCGCCGGGCTTCGGACGCTCCGGGGTGTAGAAAAGCCGGATTCGTTCGCCCGCTGCCATGTTGCGCTGATACGACATCCAGCGTGCTACTTGCCCCCAAAAGCGGTAGTGGTAGAGGTCCTCAACGCCGCGGCGCCATCGCCACGCGGAATCGATCGCCATGTAGAGGACTTTTCCTGATCCGGCTCTTGAGGTAACGATGATGGGGAGACGTCCGTAGGCGTTTCGACGAGCCTCGTTTTCGGCAAGAATTGTGGAGCCAGCCTTTGCCCGGATCACGGGAGCCTGCCAGTAAAAGCCTGGAAGGTTTCTCCAGATTGTTTCGTTTTGCGCTTCGCTGTCTCCCAACATGGTTAGAAGGGATTCTTCGCCTTCGGGAGTGAGTCGCATCGTCGTTTCGATGGACTCGGAGAGGCCCTCTTTTTTATCGTCGTCCAGCATGACGGGTATGAGATCGCCAAGATCTGACTTGGAGAGGCTGAACTGGTTGCCCTTGGCTCCGGGGATGAAAACGACTCCGCTGGCCTGACTCTTGACGAGACCATCGATCAGGTTGGCTTGCTCGATGGTGAGTTGGCCTTCCCCAATGCCGACATCGCCTATGAAAACAACGTCATACTTTTGCAGGGCCTCGAGCTTTTCCGGGAATTCCTGAATGTAATCGGGGCCATCACCCATTCCTAAGTCGGGATGAAGGAGGAGGCAATCGACCTTGACGCCAGGGTCGCGCGAGAGCGCGTTACGGATAAAGCGATACTCCCAACGTGGAAGGGTCTCAATCACTAGGACCCGAATTGATTCCGGCTTTCCGCTGATGACAAAATCGCGCGAATTGTTGTTCTCGATGAGTTCGCCGTTCGCGACGGGAAGGGATATTGAAAGAGTTGAGGCCCCTTCTTTTTCGACCCTCCAAAGAATGGAGTCATAATGGGTGCTGTTGGCGCGAATAGTGATGTCCTTGTAGCGCTCTGCTCCGGTGTCGCTTTTGATGCGAACCTGAGTGCGCACGTCACGGGCGAGCGATGACTCAATGGTGAAGGGAATTTGGGCATTTTCACCAATGATACCATAGGTCGGGGCATTGACCGAGGTGAGCTCCAGATCAGGAACTCGCCTCTTGCTTCCCGTTGCGAGGGTGTAAATTGGAACACCTTTGAGACGGAATTGCTGGGAGGCATTGATAGGTGATGTGCCAACGTTCCAATCGCCATCTCCCACGAAAATAGCGGCTCTTAGGTTCTGTCCATTCGACAGAGCTTTCGTAAGGGCCCCATTGATGTCGGTCCCGCTCATTGCGAGCTCGACCTGATCAGCATCGGGTGAAGGCGCGCCGAAGGAGTCGGTTGTGACCCGGTTATTTCCGTCTGCTTCAAAACTCTCCCAGAACTTGGAATCGACCATCCGTTTGACCAACTCGCGGCGGGTCAGAATGGTTTCGGACCCGGCCATCGATTCCGGGCGCTTGGCGTCCTCGGTGTCCATGGAGATCGATTCATCCCAGATGATGGCGATTTCGGGCTGCAGGTCTGATTGCTGCACCGTGCGCCACTCCGGCCCAAGCAACATTGCACAAACAAAGAGCACACAGAGAAGTCGGAGGCCTTCAAGGGTGCCGGTGCGTTTGGGGCGGGCAGAGCGTCGCACTGCCATGATTCCCAGGGCAATCGTCGTAATGAGGACGATCACAACCAAGACGATCACCCAAGTTTGTGCCTGGAAGTGGAGGGGGCCGAGATTGAAGTGATTCACGAGGTGGGCAACGTTTTTGTGGATGCTTTGCTAAGAGCAGGGGGTCCGGTTAATTTGGGCTGCAGGCAGAGGAGGGCCTCGGCAAGCAGGAAAAAGAGAACGGCGATGAGGAAGGCCCACCAGACGGGGGACACAAGATTGTCGTCATCTTTCGTGCTCTCAAAGAGTGAGTAGGATGTTCCTTCGAGAAGGGTATCGAGAGCTTCATCATCAAGACGGAGAGGCGAGTTTTCGGCAGGAGTTCGATTCACCGCGACGACGCGTTCGCCAAGACGATAGACTCCGGCGCGGTAGGCCCCGAGAGCGGGTTCGTAGTCCTCGAATGAATCCAGACGCTCTCGTACCTCGACGCCACGCAGCTGGGCTTTCTCACTTCCTGCAATAGCTCGATAGCCAGCATGAAGGCGGTCAGTCCCTTTCTCCAGGAGACGTTGAATGGCCACCAGGTGCAGGGCCACGAATTCGAGATTGGACCAGCGGTCATCAGGAAGGCTGTTAATGAAAATTGCGGTGCCGAGACCTTCCAGTTGGCGGTAAAGAAGAGGAGAGCCGTCGCGCCATTCCGCGAGTGAGGAACCATCACCCTGTATGCTGCAACGCTTGACTCCGCGGATTTGATCGACCGGCATGTTTTGGTCGCTCATGCTGTTCCGCCAGGGTCCATCATCCTTGATCCAGGAACCGTTGATGAAATATTCGTCTGCTGGAGCATCTTCAATGACTCCCCAGGAAGTTCCGAAGATGACGTTTTCGGATGGCTTTTCAGGTGGGAAAAAAAGGATCGAACCACCGGATACGGCGAATTCTTTGAGCTGTGCAGCAACCGCCCCGGTTGGAATCGGAGCCTGCCAGACTATAAGTGAGGCTGTGGTCCAATCAATTTTGGTAGTCTGGGTTGGAGCCAAGATTTCAGAACTATAGCGGTCGAACCCATCGGGTGCGGCGGCCTTGCGAAGGTAGTTTGCGGTATTGCCCGAGGGGTCCTCCGAAATGATCCATGATCTGACAGGCTCTTTACCTCCGAAGGCGAAGAAGACGCTGTTGTCGCGTGGATTGTTGTCCGATGGAATTCCAACCCAACCGCTGCCCTCGGTGTCGGCAGCGCTGAGCGGAAGTCGTTTTTGAAAGCGAAGTTCCTGACCGTTCATGGTGACGCGTTCGGCTGAGCGTGCTCCCTGTAGGGAATAGGTGATTGGGACGGTGGCGTTGCCGTCACCCTTACTTCGAGTTAATCTAAGATCCAGAAACAGGTTGTCTTCAACCCGGCGGGAAGCGATGAGTTCGATGGCGATGTTTTCCACGGGTTCGCTGCCTGAAGAGAGAACTCTTAGTTTGATTTTGGTGGGAAGGCTTTCGATTCCGGAGCGAACGGCATTCCATCGGGAATCAGTGGGTCGCCAATCTCCACGCTGCATATCGGAGGCAAGCCAGATTTCAGTCTGGCCGGGATTTGTTTCGTCGATGTAATCGATGGCTTTGGTCAACAAGGTCGGAATGTCAGCCTGGGTATCCGTGGCAAAGGTGGTGGAGAGTTCAGGCAGAGCATCGGGTGAAGGGACCTCCTGGATGTCGCCGGTGGCGCTATCGATGAGAATCAAGCGGGGTGAGCCCATTTTTTCGACAGCTTCCCACACCTGGGAGATGACAGCCTCACGATACGATGGAGCGCCGCTTTCAGGCTTGGTTTCCATGCTCGCAGAGCGATCCAACACAAGAATCACGGTGCCAACTGATCCGCTTCCTGAACCGAGAAATCCACCAAGAAGCGGTCTGGCTACCGCCAAGATAAGGGCGGCGATTGCCAGAGTTCGGCAGATCAGGATGAGGATGTGCTTGAGCTTTTTTTTACCACGTGACTCGCGGGAAGCCTTGAGCAAAAAAGTTGTGGCCGCCCAATCGACGATGCGGAAGCGACGTCGATTTAACAGGTGGATGATCACCGGGATGGAAGCTGCGAACAGCCCCCAAAGAATCGTTTGTGAAAGAAAGCTAATACTCAAGGTGTGATTCTAGCGTTTGGAATTAAGACGAGTGGTGATGAAATTGGAAACAATCTCCTCATAGTTGGCACTCGTCTGAAAGAGGTGGTAATCGGCATGCACGTCGTGGCACTTGCCTTCGACCTTCTCAAGAAACTCGCGCAAGGCGGCGTGATATTCGTCAGCAATGAGATTCGGTTCTGCGATCACGGTGGTGCTATCCTCAAGGTCGACAAAACGGTGCGGGCGCTCGAAGTGAAATTCGACCTCCTGGGGATCAAGGAGGTGGAAAACCGCGATGTCGTGCTTGCGAAAGCGGAGGTGCTGAAGGGCGTCGCCCAGTTCCTCGGTTTCGCAAAAAAGGTCCGAAAGAATAATGACGAGAGCGCGTTGCTGGATCTTCTCGGCAATTTGGTGGAGAGCGTCGACGAGGCCGGTATCACCGGTGGGCTCAAGGTTTTGGAGGGAATCGAAAATTGCCTGGAGCTGCGCGGCCCGGCGGCTGGGTGGAATTTCCAGGTGGATCTTGTCATTGCAGCAGCTCAATCCCGCTGAATCACCTTGGTTGACGATGAGATAGGAGAGGGTGGCTGCGACCTTTCGGGCGAAGTCGATCTTCGTCGGGTGGTCGCCGGATGAGAAATTCATCGATCCCGATGAATCGACCACGAAATAAGCTCGCAGGTTGGTGTCAGCCTCGAATTCCTTTATGTAGAAGCGGTCCGAACGAGCATACGCCTTCCAGTCAAGACGACGGGTGTCATCGCCCGGCACGTATTTTCGGTATTCCGCAAATTCCACCGATGAACCACGGTGGGGTGAGCGGTGCCGCCCGGCGACGTTCCCGATCATGGGAGTACGGGACTCAAGAGGAATCGCTCCGAGTCGGGCGAGCACTTCGGTGTCCAGAAAGTCGTATTTCATGTGGGGAATCCTTTAAATGGTAAACAATTATTATCGGAAACGGCCGGGCAATTTGTGGGGGTCTCTAGCTTTGGTGCCATCGAGCTCCCGGGACTTTCCGCACATTTTAAGACGTTTTCATGACAGCCTAGACGTCATCGCGCATCTCTTCGACGAGACGGGCGACGATCTTTTTAGCGGTCATCCCCTGGGATTCGGCGGCAAAATTGGTCAGGACACGGTGGCTGAGCACCGGGCTGGCGACCGCCTCAATGTCCTCAAGAGAGGCCATGTAGGTTCCGCGCAGGGCGGCGCGGGCCTTACAACCGAGGATAAGGTATTGAACTGCTCGGGGCCCGGCTCCCCAGCCGACGTATTCCTTAATCCACTCGGGAGCATCGGGACCGTCCGGGCGGGTTCGACGCACGATTTCGACGGCGTAGTCGTAAATGTGGTCGGGGACTGGAACGCGGCGAACAAGGCTCTGGAATCGGAGAACTTCTTCTCCGGTGAGAAGGGCTCTGAGTGGCTCTTTGTCCACGCCGGTTGTCTCACGGGCAATCCGTTTTTCTTCAGCGGCGGTCGGATATTCCACGTCGATGAGGAACATGAAGCGGTCAAGCTGTGCTTCTGGAAGAGGATAGGTTCCTTCTTGTTCAACAGGGTTTTGGGTCGCGAGGACAAAGAATGGAGCATCGAGAGTGTAGGTCCGCCCGAGAACGGTCACGTGACGTTCCTGCATGGCCTCGAGCATGGCTGATTGGGTCTTCGCAGGGGCTCGGTTGATTTCATCCGCAAGGACGATATTGGAGAAGACCGGGCCTTTCACAAACTCAAACTGCCGTTTTCCCGTCTCACCGTGCTCCTGAATAATGTCAGTTCCGGAAATGTCGGCCGGCATAAGGTCTGGTGTGAACTGAATTCGGTTGAAACCGAGGTGCAAGGTTTCGGCAATCGAGGAAACCAACAAGGTTTTTGCAAGGCCGGGAACACCCATAAGAAGGCCGTGGCCACGGGCAAAGAGACAGATCGCGAGTTGTTCAATGACGTCCTCCTGACCGATAATGACCTTGCCAAGCTCTGTCTTAAGTTCCTGATACTTACGACCGAGTTCGTCGACTGAAGCGACGTCATCCGAGGTGAGGGAGCTGTTTGACGGATTACTTGCAGCGGCTGAGTCTGCGGCAATCTTTGCACGAGCTGGAGTCGAGGTTTTTTCAGCAGTTGCCGGGGCTGTTGTTTCAGCGGCTGGAGTCTGCGAAGAGACGGCTGCGACAATCGGCTCGTCACGCGGTATTTCGACGGGAGGGACGATCGGAGGCAGATTGACGATATAGTGGACCAGTTTCGGATTGATCTTACGCGGAGTCGGCGGGGCAGTCGGAACGTATTGAGTGGGCACAGTTTTTTTAGGAATCGATTTCTTGGGAGATACTTTCTTTGCCACCCGCTTCTTTGGGGCTACTTTTTTTACGTTAGCCTGTTTTTCAGCAAGGGGCTTTGGGGGAGTAACTTTTCTCCGGGCAAACTTGTGTGCTGGCTTCCACGTATCTTGTTTTTTACTCGCTGCCTTCTTGGCGGTCTTTTTCTTGGGGGTCACTTTCTTTGCAGCTTTCCTAGCTGCTACTTTCTTTGTAACCGTCTTCTTGACAGCTACCTTCGTTTCAGCGTTTTTCTTAACAATCTTCTTTTTTGCGACCGTTTTTTTGGACGCTGATCTTTTGGCGGTCTTTTTCTGGGCTGAACGCCGCGGCTTTTTGTCGTTCGTCATTTGGTCGGCAAGGTTGAAGAGGATGAAGTCGAATGTTTGGGAATGAAACGCAAAGCAGGCGGAGCTTCCTTCGCCAAGTCGCAGTTTGATCCGCTAATTTAAGTTCCAGACGACACTACATTCCTGGTTGCCTTTGGCAAGCGTATGGACCGCTTCAATTTGTCTGTCTCAATTTCATGAAAAAGGTCGTGGGCTGAGCTGGCTTTTTAGTCATAGTTTTGCCAAGCTCCTTCAGGCAATGAGTGCTCCCTACGAGGTTCTTCTTTATTACAAATACGCCCATTTGGATGATCCGGATGGTTTTGCCGCTGATCACCGTCGTTTATGCCGGAAATTGGGGCTCCGCGGCCGAATCCTGATCGCAGCCGAGGGCATCAACGGAACGGTTTCAGGAACCAGAGAGAATTGTGCAAAGTATCGGGAGGTTCTTGATAAAGACCCCCTGACAGCTGGAATCGCGTGGAAGATTGATCCCGAGACCGGACATGTTTTTCCCAAGCTTTCAATCAAAGTTCGCGATGAGGTGGTGACTCTGGAATTGGGCGATGAGGATTTCAATCCCGCTGATTTAACGGCGACCCATCTCAAACCCTTGGAATGGCGGGAGGCGATGAAGGAAGATGACGTCGTTCTGCTTGATGCCCGGAATCACTACGAATGGGAGATTGGACGGTTTGAGGGGGCAATTCTCCCGGAGGTCCCTAGTTTTAAAGATCTCCCGAAGTGGATCCGGAATCACCGTGCTGAATTGGAGGGGAAAAAGATCCTGACCTACTGCACCGGTGGGATTCGATGTGAGAAGTTTAGTGGGTTCCTTCTCAATGAGGGGTTTGATAGTGTTTTCCAGCTGGACGGGGGCATTGTGACCTATGGTAAAGACGACGAGGTTCGGGGAGAAGGCTATGAGGGCGAGTGTTATGTTTTTGATGAGCGCTTGAGCGTTCCGGTGAACCGAACGGAGAGAGCAAAAATTGTCTCGAAATGCCGTCGCTGCGGAGTTCCGAGCATTCGATATCGTAACTGTGCCTGGATGCCTTGCAATGCTCAGATTCTCCTTTGCGAGGAGTGCGAGACCGCAACGGGTCGTTACTGCGAAGCTCGTTGCAGGGAGGTTGATTTGATGAGCCGAGCCGCGGTGATTGGGATTTAGTTCAACCTAATAGGGGGGGGTGGATCTATCGCCACACGTCCCACTCTGTCAGCTGGGCACGGAATCTAGCTTCCTCCATCCAAGGGTGTCCGGAGCGGTTTTGCCACTTGATTTCACCAATCAATTCAAAGCCTGAGGACTTTTTGCGAAGGGCGTTAAGAATCGCGGCAAGCCTCTACGAGTTGGTCGATTTCACGGGGGCACTTTTTGTACTCCCCGGTTGATTTGCTCTTTGGCCCTGCTGGTTAGAAGGATGTAACCATCGTCGTCGAGGCAACCCAGATCATCTTTGAAAAAAGCTCCGTTCTTTCAAAGACTCTCGTTTTGATAGCCTCGAAAGAGCCTCGCGCATTGAACCCAGAACTCGCAACTGTTCTGAATTGTGACCTCGCAGTTGACAGGTTTCCCGACCGAGCCGACTTTTTGCCAAGCTTGGCAGGGTGGATTGCTGGTGATCACCCCTCCGATTTCCGACATGTCATACATTTCAATCACGGGGACACCAAAGTGATTGGTGATTTCCTGTGACACGTTATCGGAATGGGGAGCCGATACCGAGCGAATTAGTCTCAGGCTGTGCTCAATCACGATGATTCAGCATGTCCGAAGAAGGTTTTGGAGGATCGCAGGGACGCCTTGCAGCTAGGTGATTTTGGCGCCGGAAATTGCTGAAAGGACATACTTGAAACGCTTTCCGGCCCGGAATTCTATGATCTACTTGAGTTCAAAGTTTTCCAGCTGCACCCGGAAGCGTCCCGGTCAATCAGAGCGATTGTCGCGCTCCTTCTCCGGGGTTTCGCTAGAGCTCCCAAGGTCTTGATATTTGGTTTCTCCACCCGGACCTAGTCATCATTCTTGATCAATAATCGTTAATCGCTTAAATCGAGACGTAAACGGCTGCTTCCAACTGAATTGAGGATTGGCAAAACCAGAAATGGCGGGTAAGCGGTGGTTGCCATGCCAAAGGTCTTTATCAAAACCTACGGGTGACAGATGAACGAACGGGATTCCGAGCAGGTTGCTCAGACGTTTGCTGAACGAGGTTACACTCTCACACCCCAAGAACAGGACGCTGATGCGATCCTAATAAACACCTGTAGTGTCCGCGATCAGGCGGAGCAGAAAGCTTTGGGTAAAATGGGGATGATGGGGAAATACCGTGAGAGCCGCGATCATGTCGTTTATGGGTTCATGGGTTGCATGGCACAAAGCCGTGGAGCAGAGCTCTTTGAGCGTGTGCCACACCTCGATTTGGTTGTGGGAACGCAAAAGTATCATCGCGTTTTCGACTACGTGGATCGTATTCTGAGCCGCCGCTTGCAGGCCCGCATGGACGAGGTTGGACCTGAAATGGTCACGGGGCGGGTCGAGGACGAGATCATCAAGATCAATCAGGATCGCGTCATTTCGGCCAGAATGGTTGACACTGATGAAGAGGAGGGCAGCCAGAATACCATTCGGGATCATATTCCACGGGAAAACCAGCAGGCAACCGCTTTCGTCAGTATCATGCAAGGATGCAATATGCGGTGTTCATTTTGTATTGTACCGGATACGCGGGGCAAGGAACGAGGCCGGCCCATCCCAGACATTGTCGATGAGGTGAAAGAGTTGGTTGGCACGGGGGTGAGAGAGGTCACTCTACTTGGACAAATTGTGAACCTTTATGGGCGAACGGAGTTTCCAAAGGTGGATGGGAAATCTCCTTTTGTGCAGCTTTTGGAAGCAGTGCATGCGATCGAAGGTCTCGAACGGATCCGCTTCACCAGCCCGCACCCCATCGGGTATCGCGATGATTTGGTGGCAGCCTTCACCTACCTTCCGAAGCTTTGTTCACACATTCACTTTCCAATGCAGAGCGGGAGTGATCGTATTCTCAAAAAGATGCGTCGCCCCTATAAGAGCGAGAAATTCCTCACGATCTGCGAGAAGATGCAGGCGGCGCGCCCGGATCTGGCGATCACCACTGACATCATCGTGGGCTTCCCTGGCGAGACCGAGGAGGATTTTCAGGAGACCGTGGAGTGCATGAAGCGAATTGGTTTCGATAACAGCTTTATCTTCCGCTATTCAAAGCGCAAGGACACCCCGGCCGCCGAGATGGATGAGCAATTGAGTGACAAGGTCAAGGAGGGGCGTAATCAGATTTTGCTTCGGATCCAGGAGAAGTTGACTACCTCGAAAAACGCAAAATTGATCGGCACCATTCAACAAGTTCTCTGCGAGGGACCAAGTAAAACCAACAAAGAGCGCCTCAGCGGGCGGACGAGTCAGAACAAGATCGTGATCTTTGAAGGCAATGCCGAGAGAATGACGGGGCAGTTGCTGGACATCAGGATCGAGGATTCGACCGGCTACACACTCTACGGGACGCCTGAGATTCATTAGGACCTTGATTTAAGCCTTTACCACTGGAGCGGGGAACTTAGTTTTGCGGCTCATGAAAGCTGGCCCACATCCTTACCAGGAAATTTCACTAGGAACTGCCGGGTTGGTTCTGGGGATCCTTCTTGTGGCACTTTATGGTTTGATGTTTTTGAAGGCGGATGCCGCCAAAGAGATCGCCAGGAAGTTGCCTCGAAATTCAGATCTCGGAACCTACTTTATGGGATTTGGAATGGTTTGGTTTTGGCTGCTAGTTGCGCCGCCTGACAAAGGAATCTTTTCAGCGATCACCATGGATCTGGGAGAGTTTAACAAGGTGAAAAAATACCTCATGATCGGGGTGCCGGTGTTCTGCGTTGGAATGATCGTCTATGTGCGCGAGTTTCTTTTCGTGCGTGGACTTGGGCTCTGTCTTCTGATGGCTGCGGCACCACTTCTCTATGCTTCCGATTTTGAAAATGCTCCGCTGCAATTTGTGATGCCTGCAGTTTGCTACATCATGATTATCACGGGGCTCTATTGCGTTGGGATGCCTTACCTGTTTCGTGATTGGGTGACTTGGGCAACGGCTTCGGATGGTCGCTGGCGTGGACTCGCCTTGGGCGGGGTTGCTCTCGGCCTTTTATTTGTGACTCTCGGACTCACCGCTTGGCGTGGCTATTGATCGGATTATGAAGCAGTCCTGGTTTGTGCTGGGACACCGAAATCCGGACGCGGATGCTATTTGTGCTGCGATCGGGCATGCCGCCTACCTGCGGGCCATGGGCGAGTCGGAAGTTGTGGCGGCCCGTTGCGGTGAAGTGCCTCCTCGGGTCAAGATCGTCCTCGAGCAGGCTGGTCTGGAACCTCCGGTTTTAGTTGATGACGTGCGTCCGACAGCTGGTTCAATTTGTCGTAAATCAGTGGTTGCGGTGAGGCAGGACGATACTTTCCTCATGGCCTACCGGCTCATGGTTGATCATGGCGTGCGTGCTGTCCCGGTTCTCAACAATGGAGGTGAGGTAAGAGGGCTTTTGCACTTCCTTGATTTGTTGCAGCTTCTGCTGCCACCCGCAACCGATGGCCGGAATGTCAAACTCCTTCATGCCAGCCTCGAAAATATTGGGGCTGTCCTCGGCGCTTCCGATGATTGCGGGGCAACACCTCCTTCTGACGAGGAAGACCTCATTATGATGGTGGGTGCCTCCAGTCAGGATACGGTGGGTCGTCGTCTGAACGCAGCCAAAGAGGAAGGCCTGGTGGGCAAATACCTCGTGATTTGTGGCGACCGTCCCTTTGTGCATAAACAAGCGCTTGAATGCGGCACGAGAGCATTGATCGTGACCGGCGGATACCAGCCAGATGAGAAAATTGCACGCCAAGCCAAGGAAAAGGGTATTATTATCCTCCGAAGTCCCCATGATACCGCGACGACGGTAAAACTGGCCCTTTGTGCGCGGAAGGTCAGAAATATTATTAGCGATGATTTTATGGCTCTGGCTTCTAGCGAGGTCGTGAGTCGATTTAGCCTAAAGGTGGCCTCTTCTTCACAGGACCTCTTTCCCGTTGTCGAGGTTGGAACCCGCCGCCTGATGGGAGTTTTCTCAAAATCAGATCTGGTTGATCCTCCGCGAACCTTGCTTTCCCTCGTTGATCACAATGAGTTTTCGCAGGCTGTTAAAGGCGTCGAAGAAGCCAAGGTGGTTGAAATTCTCGACCACCACCGGCTTTCCGGTGATCTCGTTACCCGAGACCCTGTTCGCTTCATTAACGAGCCGGTCGGGAGTTCTTCTACCATTGTCGCCGGGAGATTTCGCGAGAAAGGGCTGCTGCCGGAGGCTGCCGTAGCTCTCTGTCTTTGCGCGGGTCTGGTTTCCGATACGCTGAACCTGACCTCTCCGACAACCACCGAAGTTGACCGTGAGATGCTCCTCTGGCTGTCAGGGGTCGCAGGGGTGGATGCTGATCAATTTGCCGAAGCTTTTTTCGCTTCCGGATCATTGCTGCTGTATGCGGATGCGGAGGCGATCGTTGGAACTGATCGAAAGGAATTTAACGAGGATGGTGTTTTCCTAAGCCTGTCGCAAGTGGAAGAGACGAGCTTCAAAGGTCTCTCCGAACGACAGGAGGAACTGCTTGAGGAACTTGAGCGACTGCGCCATGCGCATGGTTACGAGTTGTGCGCGATTCTTGTGACGGACATCCGGCGACACGATAGTGTGTTACTAGCGGTTGGGCGGGAAGAGCTGCTTTGCAACCTTCCCTTCACTCGGAAGGGTGTGAACGAGTTTTCCGCTTCAGGAGTTGTTTCACGTAAGAAACAACTCTTTCCGGCGGTGTGCGAAGCCATCAAGCTCCGCACCGAGTAAGCGGTCATCTTTTTCTCGGACGCCGCCAATTACTTTGTAGGATCGCCCTTTTCCTTGGCATCGCTCTTATTTTTGGTCTTTTTCTCCTTCTCAGCCTTCGCTTTTTTCCCGGCCGCCTGCTTCTTTTTAGCTTCGGCTTTTTTCTTGTCCTCTGCCGCCTTCTTTTCCCGGGCGCGCTTCATCTCGTTGTTGAAGCTTTCATTTTTGCGCTCGAGGGTGAAGGGTTCTTCTTTGATTTGGGGCGGCCAGACATTGTTTGCCTTGTTGGCGTCGGCAGTCTGCTCGGTCGGATCGACAAGAATCTTCACCACGGGATGGCGGGTAACGAAGAGCTTGCTGACGGTCTCATGATTCTTCTTCCAGATTTCGGCCGGGATTTGGTGAGTCTCCTTCTTCCCGTTTTTGAAGTGAAGTTCGACGAGGATAGGCATGATCGCTCCGCCCTTGTTCTCGAAGTTGGCGACGGTGAGATGCTTGTTCGTCTTGAGAAGCTTTTTCTCGCGAGGCTTCAGGTCAGCGAGCATCTTTTTGTGTTTTTCACGATCACTGTCTGAAACTTTCTCCTCCTTTTTCTTGTCGTAGAAGTCCTTGAGTCCCTCGTTTTCATTGACGTATTTCGGGATGTCACGATTCCGTTCGGCGACGATGTTCTTTTTGTCGCTCTCCTCTTTCTTCGCCTTTTTCTCCTCCATTTTCTTATCTGGATCCTGGAGGTCTATAAAGTGGCGGGTAAAGCCAGTTACGCCAATGTCGACGTGGTTGGTTGAGTAAAACCATGAACGCCAGAACCAATCGAGATCGACTCCGGCGGCATCTTCCATGGTTCGGAAGAAGTCGGCGGGTTCGGGGCTCTTGAACATCCAGCGAGTACTGAATTCCTTGAAGGCATCGTCAAAAATTTCGCGACCAAGAATGGTCTCGCGAAGGATCGAGAGACCGGTCGCCGGCTTGCTGTATGCATTTGGTCCAAATTGAAGGATTGACTCCGAGTTGGTCATAATCGGACGTTGAGAGCTGCTGGTCATGTATCCGATGATGTTCTGAGGAGTGGGGCGTGAGGGATAATTGTGCCGCCATTCCTGCTCGGCGAGCATTTGAATGAAGGAATTTAGACCCTCATCCATCCAGCTCCACTGGCGCTCATCCGAGTTGACAATCATGGGGAACCAATTGTGCCCCACCTCGTGGATTACGACGGAAATGAGTCCATTTTTGGTGCCTTCAGAATAGGTGCCATCTTTCTCGGGGCGAGGGCCGTTGAAGCAGATCATGGGGTACTCCATTCCGTAAACCGGACCATTCACGGAGATCGCAACCGGGTATGGATAGTCGAAGGTGTATTTCGAGTAGAAATTTAGTGTATGGATAATGGAATGGGTTGAGTACGTGCTCCAAAGCGGCTCCGCTTCATTCGGATAGTAGGACATGGCCCATACCGGCTTTTGACTTGTCGTCAGCTTGTGCTGCACGGCATCCCAAACGAATTTTTTAGAGGACGCCCATGCGAAATCGCGGACGTTTTTTGCCTCAAAGACCCAGGTTTTCGTTCCTTTGGATTCCGACTCTTCGTTTTTGGTGGCTTCCTCCGGGGTGACGATAAACATTGGAGCCTTGGCGGTCTCTGCTTTCTTGAGGCGTTCCTGCCAGACCGCCTTTAGGACCTTGTCGCCGTTCTTGAGTTCCCCGGTCGAAGCGACGACGTGGTTGTCGGGAGCGGTAATTTGGACGCGGTAATCTCCAAATTCGAGAGCGAATTCTCCGCGGCCAAGAAAGGCCTTGTTCTGCCAGCCGCGAACGTCGGTGTAGGCACAAACTCGGGGATACCACTGGGCGATTTCGAAAATCTTCCCGCCCTTCTCGAATTGCTCCATGTTGCTTCGACCCCAGCTCGTCCGGGAGTCGGTAATGGTGTAGTGCCAGTCGATTCGATAGGTGAATTTCTTCCCGGGCTTGAGAGGCTGGGGGAGGTCAACCTTCATCATGGTGTCGACGATCCGGTGCTTTAGTTCCGACCCGCCGTCATCGGTTAGCTTGTCGATCTTAAAACCGCCATCAAAGGTTTCCTTGAGAAGCAGGGCTTCGAACGAATCGTATTGCATCTTACCGAGTCGGGGAGCTTCGCTACTCTGGTGGCCTAGGGAGCCGGGGGTAAATTTGTTTCGGTCCAGCTGCATCCAGATGTATTTAAGCGTGTGGGGAGACTTGTTGTGGTAGACGATCCGCCCGCTTCCGGTGAGAAGGTTCTTTTTCTCGGTGAGCGTGACCTTGAGATCGTAGTCGGCGCGCTGCTGCCAGTATTTCGGGCCGGGAGCACCGGAGGCGATTCTTGACTCGGTAGGCGTTGGCCAAACCTCCTCCAACTGGCGGAAGGGATCGTTGTGGAACTCGACGGGGTGGGCGAAGCAGGCGGACACGAGTCCAATCAGAATTGCGGCAATCTTCATAGTTAGGAAGGAACTTTCGCGAACCTATGACGGTTCTCCCTGAATGCCAGCCTCAATCCTGCTCATCGAAGTGATATGTTTTGTCTTTAACTATGACGTTTGACGGCATTTTGGTATCCTCGAATCTTTGGTAGCCGGTTTTGAGGATCTGCCAAAAGGTGAACCACCGGTGGTCGGAGTGTTGATTCATGACTTCATCGGTCATTTTAAAAGGAAAGACATGAATTCGAAGAAACTTCTGGCCTCCCTTAAGGGAAGCGTCGGCGAGGGTATGGATCTGTTCGATTTTGGTGTTCGTCATCGCCAGGCAACCGATGGACACGTCGGAACCGTGAACCATGATGAAATCGCCGGACCGGGCGTGGGCCCGATCAAACTTGTTTGGATATCCGATGGTGAAAGACAAATGAAAATTGCTTTGAGGGTTCATTTGGCGGGGCGTCACGAAGTAGAACCCCTCCGGAATCTGTCCGTCACCCTGCCGCAGCTTCGGTCCGTGGCCACCGGAGGTTCCCGCGATGAAATAGCTTTCAAAAAAGACAAATGAGTCTCCCTTCCTTAGCCATAACTCCAATTGTCGTTCTTCTTTAAACGCGCGAATAAAAATCGGCGCCCCCCCATTTGAGTCCTTTTTCCTCAAAGCTTTCTGAGGTCCGGGGTGACCTTATTCTTGGCCGCCGCAAACCGCTTCGTTTTCGCATTCTCCGTCAGAGATATCCAAATCTTGCGCGCTTGTTTGACGGTTGACGATGAGGAGAATTATCCCTGCAGCGAGAGCGCCCAAGCCCAGAAACATTAGCTGTTTGGTCCCCGTCGCGGGGTCCATGATGATCTACTTTCCCAAATAAAACTAACCGTAAATCCAATCTTTGGGGAGTTTGATAAATTCCGGCGGCGCGAATTTACCGTGAATTGGTCACGCTCCTGATTTGACTGCAGGAGAAGTCGCCGCTTCACTGCGGCGTGCCCGAAACCGAAAAAAAATCTCGCCGTATCGATTGGAAGAAGACTTTTGGTCTCTATAGTTACTTGGGGAAGTATCGCAAAATCTTTGTTCCCTCGGTGATTGCATTATTTGTCACCGGCGGTCTCTCGCTGGCTTTTCCCTATTATCTGGGCAGTCTGATTGGGTCTCCTCAAGATGCGATGCAGGAAGGAGCTAATCTTGCCGAGGTCAGCGAAAAGATCAACAAGGTGGTTTCGACACTCCTCATCATTTTAGCCATTCAGGCTTTTGTAGCTTACTGGCGAGTTCGCGGCTTTATCAAGGCCGGGGAAAGCGCACTTTGTGATCTGCGGCAAGATGTATTTGCCCGATTGGTCCGCCTGCCCATGCCTTGGTTCATGGAGCGGCGCACCGGGGAGGTGGGTTCCCGGTTCTCAGCTGATCTAGCTATTTTGCAGGAAACCCTAATTACGACCGTGCCACAAATGGTTCGCCAATCGGTTACTTTCTTCGGTGGATTGATTTTCATTTTCATCTTCTCGGTGAAGCTATCGCTCTTTATGTTAGCGATGATCCCAGTGGTCGTGCTTGTGGTGGCCATCGTCGGTCGGAAGATTCGTCGCTGGTCCAAGGACGCACAGGATCAGTTGGCGCAGAGCAATATTGTTGCAGAAGAAGCGGTGCAGAGCATTGCGGACGTGAAGGCTTACTCCAATGAAGAGTTTGAGGAGGACCGATATCGCGGGGCGCTGGATCTTTTTCTGGGCACCATAATCGAGGGATCGAAAGCGCGTGCGATGTTTGTCAGCTTCATCATCTTTATTCTCTTCGGAACAATTTCGGTCGTGGTTTGGTTTGGCGCTGGAATGCTGGCCAAGAAACAGATCGATAGTGAAGACTTCACTCACTTCATTCTCTTTAGTATCTTTGTAGGGGCGTCTTTAGGTTCGCTTCCGGACATCATGAGCCAGCTCCAGAAAACGCAGGGAGCTACCGAGCGGATCCGCGAAATTCTCAATCACGGGATTGAAGATGATCGCGAGGAGAGTGGTGCAGCACTGACCGGAGCAATTGCCGCCAAAAACCTCGTCTTTGCCTATCCTTCGCGTAAAGAAAGCCGAGTCTTGAATGGAGTCGATTTTGAGGTGAGTGAAGGTGAGCGAGTCGCTATTGTTGGACCTAGTGGCGCCGGTAAATCGACCATCTTCTCGCTTCTGCTCGGATTTTATGAAGGTGACGAAGGTGTCGTCTCTTTTGATGGGAAAAGTGCCGGGGAAATTCCGGTCGCGACACGTCGTTCCGCGATGGCGGTCGTGCCTCAAGAGGTCCTGCTCTTCGGTGGGACGATTCGTGAGAACATCGAATACGGCCGCCCCGGCGCTAGCGAAGAAGAGGTCATCGAGGCTGCTCGGAAAGCGAATGCCCACGACTTCATCAACGAATTCCCCGAAGGTTACGATGCCATGGTGGGACCACGCGGGGTGAAACTCAGCGGCGGGCAGCGGCAACGGATCGCGATTGCCCGTGCGGTTCTTGCGGATCCCAAGATTCTCCTTCTCGATGAGGCCACAAGCGCACTTGACTCGGAAAGCGAACGGTTGGTGCAGGAAGCTCTGGATGAGTTGATGAAAGGGCGGACCAGCCTGATCATCGCCCATCGACTCGGAACGGTGAAGAGCGCGGACAAGATTCTTGTGTTAAAAGATGGCAAAGTCGTCGAGGCTGGAAGCCACTCTGATCTCATGGCGAAAGACGGCACTTACCGTCTGCTGGCTGAAACCCAACTTCTGAATTGATCTTGGATTCTTGTTCGGGTGAGGCAGGATGCTGCCGTGGAAAACGTTGTTTGGTAGCAGTTACTCTTGTCCCTCTTTTTTCCGAGGGTTGAGTTCAAGGGGAAGGAAGGGAGTAGTTAGCAGGTTTATCGGGCATATTTAATAGAGAAGAGAAGGCTTGAAGATTCCTTTTGCACTGGCTGGATGACCGCCTGCCGAAAGGAGTTGGTGAGATCAAAGATCCGAAAAAGGCGGCCTTGGCAATGATCGAAGCCAATCGAAGTGAGGTTCATCGAAAGTACTACGAGATCGGGTTTCGTGACGATGAAGCTTTACCCAAAATGGAGGTGGTTGCATTTTTACTTTGGTTCTTCAAATTCCTAGTCGTCACGCCATGTCATAGTCGGGTTTGGTGATTCGGGGGCTTCGGTGTTTGTCGTTGAGAGCAATTCCCTGGGTGTGGTCGGGTATTCGGGTGTAATTCACAGGCTGGTCGCAGTGGTTATCAGGCATTTGAGGTTCCAATGACAACTGACGAGCTTGCTTTCGCAAGTCGGGTTTTGCTGTGTCTTGGTCGCTTGGAGGCCCGGGGAATCGGTGATCCTCCAGATTAAGTTTTTTAATCACGCACGGGCGATGGCTTTGTCACGCCGGATATCCACGAAAATGGCAAAGCACCGCGTCAAGCGATTACTGGAATGACTTGGGTATGCGGCAGTATTAGAGCTCGCTGGGTTGGAGAAGGATGGGGAAGCTTTGGCCAATATGTGGATTGATTGGATGACGACGCAGCCGTGGTATTTCGGTGATGACCAATTTCCGATGTTCGAGTTAAAAAAACGGTTTCGGAAAGTCGTTCAGAAATTGTCTTCAACTGAGCGGGCAAGGTGGATTGAAGAAGCGCTGACTTACCAATCAGTTTCCGCTTTTGAGACGGAGTCAGTGCAGTGGCTTCGCTCCCTGAAGTAAGTTCACGATTTTACGGGTGGATTTTTTCAGAGTTGGAGGTGACTTTCTTCGGGCAATGATCGACATGTTGGTGCGGCTTTATGACTTGCCGGAAAGTCAGGACCTTTATGCAAAGGTGGCAGAGTCAGGAGTGATTCTTCGTCGCCCGGGGGCTTACGAACTTCATTTGGTTCAGGATTTTGTGCGGGAACATTTTTCTCCAAAGTGGGTGAGTGAGGTTCAGGTGGGGTTTTCGCGGCAGCCGGTGGCTTGCTTTATCGCGACCAAGGATAAGGAGATTTTGGGGTTTGCGTGTTATGAAACGACGGCGAAAGGATATTTTGGGCCAACCGGGGTGGCGGAATCGGCCCGTGGCCTGGGCTTGGGAAAGGCCCTTTTGCTGAAAGCTCTCGAAGCCCAGCGTGAAGCGGGATACGCCTACGCCTTCATCGGCGGAGTCGGTCCCAGGGAGTTTTACGCGAAGACGGTTGGGGCGATCGAGATTCCGGGTAGCGATCCCGGCATTTACGTGGATATTCTGCCCGAGCCCCCGGCCGAAGATCATTCATGAGCGGACAAGACCCCAAATTCGTCAAAGGAGCGTTCGCGAAGATCGCGGACCGATACGTTATGACCAATCATGTTCTCAGTATGGGGACGGATATCCTCTGGCGAAAGAAGGTTGGGCGGATTGTTCGGGATTGGAAACCGGAGCACGTTCTTGATGTCGCGACGGGAACGGGTGATCTAGCGCTTGAGATTCAGAAGAAGTGTCCCGATGCCAGGGTTCTGGGAACGGATTTTTGTCCCGAAATGCTGGCTCATGCCACGAAGGGCGGGGTTCAAAAGACGCAGGTCGAGGATGCCATGAATCTTTCCTTTGAGGATGGCACCTTTGATGTCGTGACGGTGGCCTTTGGACTGCGGAATATGGAAAATTGGCAGGAGGCGCTTCACGAGATGGGCCGGGTGATGAAGCCGGGTGGCCACTTGCTCGTGCTCGATTTCTCGCAGCCGCGCGGGATTTTCAAAAAGCCCTATGGATTTTACCTGAACAAGGTGCTGCCAAAAATCGCAGGCTTGGTGACCGGTCAGGGTGGCGCTTATCAATATCTCGCCGGTTCGATCGGAGAGTTTCCCTACGGCGACAAAATGACAGGGCTTTTTGAGAATGCCGATTTCCGGGACTGCCAGTGCCGTCCACTGAGCGGCGGGATCGCTTCGATTTATACCGGAGTGAAGGCTTGTTGAGGCTTGCTTCCAATCGGGCTTGCGGTGGAGGGGAAGTCCGCTAGCTTCGCGCCATGAGTATTACGGGTTACGGAAATCAGTGGGTTTGCGATTTGGTGCCTTACGAGCCTGGGAAACCCATTGAGGAGACGGCGCGGGAGCTTGGGTTCAAGCCCGATGAAATCGTTAAGCTCGCCAGCAACGAAAATCCTCTCGGCCCCTCGCCCAAGGCGAAGCTGGCCATGGCCGAGGCTATTGAAAACGCCCACATTTATCCTGATGGCGGTGGGTATCGTTTGCGGACTGCATTGGCGGAAAAGCACGGGGTGGTATTTGAGAATGTCGTGCTTGGGAATGGTTCTAATGAGATCATTGAGTTGCTTTGCCATTCCTTTTTGAAGCCGGGTGTCGGATTGATTGCGGCAGAGCACGCCTTCGTTGTTTACAGGTTAATGGCGACGCTTTTCGGCGCGGATTATATTGAGGTTCCGGACCCGGGATTCGTGCACGATCTTGATGCGATGCTCGAAGCGATCACGCCGGAGACTCGCTTGGTGTTTATTGCGAATCCAAACAACCCTACGGGAACTCTGGTCGGGCAGGAAGAGATCGATCGCTTCATGGCGGGATTGCCGGATCATGTTGTAGCTGTCTTTGATGAAGCCTATCACGAGTTTCTCGAAGACGCTCCGGACGCCATCCGTTATGTGAAGGAAGGACGCAACGTCTGTGTCATGAGAACCTTTTCGAAGGCCCAGGGCTTGTCCGCTTTGAGAATTGGGTATGGCATCACCAATTCTGAAATCGCGGGTTTGCTGAACCGCTCCCGCCAACCCTTCAATGCCAATGCGATTGCCCAGGCCGCAGCGCTCGCCTCGATCCAAGATGAGGAACATATCTCGGCGACGGTGGAAAATAACGCGGTCGGGCGCAGCTTCTTTGAATCGGCCTTTGCGGATCGTGATTGGGAGTATGTCCCGAGTCATGCAAACTTCGTACTTGTGAATGTAGGCGACGGGGATCGGGTCTTCTCCGGGCTTTTGAAAAAGGGAGTGATTGTCCGGGCCATGAGGGGCTACAAGCTTCCCGAGTGGGTTCGGATTTCCATTGGAACACCGGATCAGAACGAACGATGTCTCGTCGAGTTGGACAAGATCCTTGCCAGCTAAACTGAATGTCCGGGACCATTGTTGCGATTGCCAGCCCCCCCGGAATGGGGGCAGTTTCTGTGATTCGTTTGTCGGGTGCTGGCGCGTTCGAGATCGCTGGTGCGGTGATCAAGGGGGGGAGCCTCCCCGAACCGCGACGTGCTGGCTTGCGTTTGATCCAGGACAACGAAGGTCGCGTTATCGATGAAGGTCTGGTGCTAACCTTTGCGGGACCGGCAAGTTACACGGGTGAAGATGTGGTTGAATTTACGGGGCACGGCGGAATTGTCGTATCCCGGCGGGTTTTAGAGCGATTTGTGGAAGCGGGGGCGACTCCCGCAGGTCCGGGGGAATTTACCCAACAGGCCTTTATGAATGGTCGAATGGATCTGACACAGGCCGAGGCGGTTATGGATCTGATTTCAGCGCAAACTTCGCTGGCATTGCGCTCCGCAAATGAACAGTTGGAAGGTCAGTTGGGACGAGTTTGTGAGGAAATTAGGAGCAGTTTGCTGGGGGCGACGGCGCATCTGGAAGCCTATATTGACTTTCCGGAGGAGGATATTGATCCGGAAGTTGGCGAGGCGCTTTGCAAGGCACTGGAAGAGCAGTCGGCTGCGATTGACGGACTCTTGGCAACCGCGGATCAGGGGCGGATTTTGCGGGAGGGAGTGCGGACGGTAATTTTCGGGAAGCCGAACGTTGGCAAATCGAGCTTGTTGAACCGTCTCCTGGGATATCAGCGCGCAATAGTGAGTTCGCAGGAGGGAACGACCCGCGACACCATCGAGGAGGTGGTCAATCTCCGAGGAATTCCACTTCGACTGATCGATACCGCCGGAGTCCGGGAATCGAAGGATGGGAGCGAGCAGGAAGGAAGCGCGATGACCCATGGGCAGGTGGCGCGGGCGGACTTGGTTTTGGTGATTCGTGACCTCAGTGAACCGTTTTCGGAATCGGTTGAGATGAAGGTTCCCGAGGGCGCGCG
>JAURPJ010000057.1 GCA_030835305.1 Verrucomicrobiota bacterium
ACCGAGAGCTTGTTCGATATCCAATTCCGGAGCATCGAAGCCGGATGGCTTCCTGTTTAGAAACCAATAGCCTCCTCCAAAGACGAGGAGAAGAAAGACAGCCCCGATGATAAGAGCCTGGGTATTGACGCCTGAGCTAGCCCGGATCGATCACCAAACCAAAGTCCGATTGCTCCGGAGCCCCTGAATTTTGCGTACCGGGGTGGTGGATTTCAATTTCAACTTGGATTGCCCCTCAATTCCTCCTGTTTTCCCGAAATCTCTTCGTTTGGGTCTCTTCAGACACTTTCTCCCCAGATTCTGAACACACTCCGCCATGCCGATTCTCTGACCGACTTTTTTTGCTGAGTTCTTCCCGACCTTCTCAGGCCGGCATCTGATCCAATCTCTCCAGATTGCCGATGCACTCTCCAAACAATTCCTTGCGCGGATAGGACCCGGCAAATTCCAGGAGAACCCGCCGCACGCTCACCTTGATCCGCACAGCGATCTTGAAGAGCTTCAGCCGGATCTGCCCAATCGTGGCTCGCTCCAATTCCGTTCCTTTTAAGACACAGGCCCGCAGCCGGTTCATGACGAGGTGTGCTACCACACTGAGCCAGAGTCGCAGCTGGTTGCTGGCCATCCAGTGCGTGCTCGTGCGGTCCGCAAAGAGGTCCATTTGCTGCTCTTTGATCCGGTTCTCCATGTCGCCGCGCGCGCAATAAAATCCTTCGTAGAGCTCCCGGGAACGATAGCGATCCGGATCAGCGTCCTCTGCAAACCCCTCCCCCGGAAGATTGGAGACAATGAAACGCAGGTTCGTTTTTCCCGGGAGTAATTCAATCTTGGAGACGACCCGCCGGGAACAACTCCAGCTCTTCTTGGTGCGGTAACGAAACTCCGTAAAACGTCGTACTGGCTCTTCAATTTCAACCACTCCGTTCTCGTCGGCCATTTCCTGGCGTAGCTTCCAAAGCGGTTTGGCGACTGCTTTCTTCAGGCGATTGTTCAAGCTGTAACCCAGGCAGTAGTAGAGTTCGCGCTGGCTTTCGCAATACGACATGATCTCTTCGCGAGCGAAGCCTCCATCCCCGCGCAGGATGATTCGGACCTTTTTGCCGAAGCGTTCGCGGATCTTGGGAATGATGCGTTTCAGGGCTTCGACCGTTCCCTTGCTGGCATCGAGTTTGCATTCACGCAGCTCGGCCCAGAGCGGGACGTTTCCGCAAAAGGCGTAGAGCGGCAGATAGCAGTAGTGACGATAGTATCCGTGGAAGTAAGCGCCTTCCTGCTTGCCGTGGAGCGGGTCGTCGGTGGCATCAAAATCGATGACGATCTCACGGGATTTCCTGGGCATGGCCTTGACTCCCTGAGTGATGATGAAGTCTTTGATAGACTCGGGATTGGCGACGATCTTTTTGTAACGCTCGTCGGGGGCTTGGGCGGCGAGTTCCAATCGATTGAGAGTGGCATGCGCGGCGAGGGCCTTGCCTCGGTCCTTGGGGTCGCGACGTGTTTTTCCTTCGAGGTCCTGCTTGCCGACCGAGAGGGCCAGAGCAGGATCGTAGCGGAGATCATCATGGTCATTGAGATCTTCGTAACCGAGGATGAGACCGTTGATCCGTTGTGCCAGAAGGTCGGCAACAGGATGTTCGATAAGGTCCTGATTGCGGCGGTCGTCGAAGCAGCGGGCGAATTGCTTGATCAGTCCTCCTCGATTTTCGACTTCGCGCAGCAAAAGCGCCCCTCCTCCGTCGCTGGAAAGGTGGCCACCTTCGAAATTGGCCTCCACTTTACGTGAACCGAGAGCTTGAAATTGGAAGGAAGATTGGAGACAGTCTGTTAGAGCCATTGTGGTGCTTTGGATGGGTTAATGGATTAAGCACCAACACCTTACCAGAAGTTCACTGCAATGGCTCTTTCTTTCGGTGAGTTTTTCGGGCTAACGGAGTTTTCCCTCCACAACAGTGTAAAATCCAAAACAAAAGGCCCCCTTAGCGAGGAATTTTTAATTTTACATGAAATAACCCCGGACCCATCGTATGCTCAAACGAAGAAATGATAAGGAAACTCACTGCAGCACTTTTACTTTGGATGATGTCCATGACTGTCGTCATGGCCCAGCCTGGTCTGCGGTATTGCCTCTGTGCCCATGAAATCTACCTCGGTGAGTGCTGGTGTTCCAAAACAGATTCGACGAATCCCGCCCCACCCACATGCTCTTGCGAATGCGGAGAGTGCGAATCATCGCAGCCTCCCGGATCGGGGCATGAAGCCTGCGCTCTATCGAGAGGGTGTTCCCTCGACTTATTTCTCCTCTTGGATGAATTCTCAATTCCTTCCCCTTCAGATTCGTCAAATAAATCGGAAAACACTCTTAAACCGTCTGCGCAACTACCCCGGGCCTCGCTGGCCCCCTCACTAGTGGTTCGGGATTTTGATCATGATGTTCGAGGCCCCCCGCCTCCACTCCGAATTGGGCCTTCAATGCCTCTATTCCTGAGGCACTCGGCCTTTCTGCTTTGATTTGTAGACCTGGGCATGAGCGCGCCTTTTGCGACCCTGCCGACTGACGTCGATCCCACACTCTGGAAGTGGTGATCCGTATTGCTCATGAATTCTCCATCCGGGAACTCGTGCTTGTCTCCGAACTCAAAGAAACCAACCCCAATGTCTCTCGACGACCTTAGAACTTCATCTTCTGAAAGCAGCCCCCTCTCTCGAAAAAAACAGTCCCTCTCCTGGCTTCTCCCGACAGGCCTGATTTCGGGCTTCCTGCTCATTTTTGGACTTCTTTTTGGCCCACGTCTGATCCCGGCCCTCGCTGTTGAAACCGCTCCGGTCATTACAATTCGGTCAGGCGAATCAGACGCGCCGACCGAGAAAACACTTCCAGCTTCAAATTCGCCGGAGGATGGCAAAGGCCCCCTTGTTTTCCAGGCCTCCGGATGGATTGAGCCGGATCCCTTCATCACCTACGTGCCAACCCTGATCAATGGCGTGATCGAAGAGGTCCATGCCCTTGAAGGTCAGACCGTCAAACAAGGGGACCTTCTTGCCACCCTCGTCGATGAAGACGCACTGCTTGACCTCCAGACTGCCGAGCGAAACTTCGAAAGCCTCCAGAAACAAATCATCGCTCATTGTACCGGATTCGAACTCATCGAGGCGGACATCACCTCAAATCGGAAAAAGATTGCAGCTCTCGCCACCCTCGTGGCCGAAACCGAAGACACCCTCTCCCGGCTTAAAGAACTCAGCAGCGGAACCGTCTCGCAACAAGAAATTGTGCAGGCCCGCCTCGCCCACGAACGCCAGCAAGCCAAACTTGCCGAAGCAGAAGCAGAGATTCCGCGACTCTTGGCCCAGAACGCTCAACTCTCTGCCGGAAAAGACGCCATGGAAGCCAAACTCGCCGTTCTTGAAACCGATCGCGACCGCGCCCAACTGGCTCTTGATCGCACCCGCATCAGCGCGCCCATCGACGGCGTCGTCCTCCACCTGCACGCTGCCCCGGGCAAAAAGCGCATGCTTAACATGGACGACCCAAAATCAGCAACGATCGTCGAACTTTACGCCCCTGAAAAACTTCAGGCCCGCATCGATGTCCCTCTGAATGAAGCTGCCTCGATCTCTGTCGGACAAGCCGTCGAGCTCGTTTCCGACCTTCTTCCCGACCGAACTTTCACCGGTCAAGTCACCCGCATCACCGGGCAGGCCGACCTTCAACGAAACACCCTTCAAGCCAAAGTCGAAATCGCAAACCCCGACCCACGTCTCCGGCCCGAAATGCTCGTCCGCGCCAAATTCTTCGCCTCCGGCACATCCCAAAACTCAACCTCCACCGCCTCCGGTCGGCTCTCCCTCTACGTTCCCGAGTCCGCCCTCGTCAACGAAAGCGAGGTTTGGGTCGTCTCATCCGACTCACGAGCCCAAAAACGCAGTATCACACTCGGCAAAGCAATCCGCGAGGACCATCGCCTCGTCCTCGAAGGACTTCGCTCCGGCGAATCCGTCATCCTCCCACCACACGACCAACTCGAAGAAGGCACCCGCGTTGAAGTCAGCAAGCCCAGCCAATAATTCCCCATGAGCAATCTCATCTCCATCAAGTCTGTCACCAAAACCTTCACCAAGGGAAAGACCACCATCAAGCCCCTCGAAGACCTCTCGCTCGAAGTCCCGCGTGGCGAATTCCTCTCCCTCATGGGCCCCTCCGGCTCCGGCAAAACCACCTTGCTCAACCTCATCGCAGGGATCGACACTCCCACTTCGGGTGAAATCGTCATCGACGGACAAGACATCTCAAAGCTTTCCCGCGCCCAGCTCACCAAGTGGCGCTCGGTCCACGTCGGCTACATCTTCCAGCTCTACCACCTCGTCCCCATTTTATCGGCCTATGAAAATATCGAACTCCCACTCCTGTTGGGCAAATTCAGCAAGGCCGAGCGCAAGAAAAAAATCCATGCCGCCCTCGATCTCGTTGGCCTTTCCGACCGCGCAGATCACCGGCCGTCCGAACTCTCAGGCGGACAAGAACAACGCGTAGCGATCGCCCGCGCCATCGTCCATGACCCCGAACTTCTCGTCGCCGATGAACCCACCGGCGACCTCGATCGTGAATCTGCCGACTCCATCCTCAGTCTGCTCAACTCCCTCGCAAGCGACCACGGGAAGACCATCATCATGGTTACCCACGACCCAAAGGCTTCCGCTGCCGCCCACCGGGCCCTGCAACTTGAGAAAGGCCGCTTCACCGAAGAAGGCCACCTTCTTACCCACCAATCCCCGTCATGAAGCTCGCCATTCTTGCTCTCAAAAACCTCACCCGTAACCGGCTGCGCTCACTCCTCACCATCCTCGGAGTGGCCGCAGGAATGTTCCTCTACTCGGCGGTCCAAACGATGCAGCACTCGCTTTCAAGAGCCACCGAATCGAGCGCCGCCGACACCACCCTGGTCGTATACCGGGAGAACCGCTTCTGCCCCTCCACCTCCCGCCTTCCCGAACACTACCTTCCCACAATCGAACGGATCGAAGGGGTGCGCGAAGTCATCCCCATCCAGATCGCAGTCAACAACTGCGGTGCTTCGCTTGACGTCATCACCTTCCGCGGCGTCCCTGCGGAGGCGCTTCAAAAATACAACCCAAATATCAAAGTCGTAGAAGGCTCGTACGAAGACTTTCTCGCTCGCAACGATGCCGCTCTCGTCGGGCAACACTTCGCCGAACGTCGATCTCTTTCTCCCGGCGACAAGTTCGAAGCCGTCGGCGTCAATGTCACCGTCGCCGGCATCATTTCATCCGACTCCCCCCAGGATGAAAACGTGGCCTACGTCCACCTCCCTTTTCTTCAACAAGCCTCGCGCATCGGTCTCGGCGTCGTCACTCAATTCAATGTCAAAGTCGAAAGCGCCGACCAACTCCAGCGGGTCGCCGACCAGATCGATGAAACCTTCAAATCCGACCAACAACCGACCAACACGAGGCCGGAAAAAGCCTTCTTCGCTGAAACCGCCAAGCAGATGATCGAGCTCATTGGTTTCACTCGTTGGCTTGGACTGGGAGCTGTATTTGCGGTTCTCGGACTCGTTGCCAATGCCGTCCTACTCATCGTCCGCGGACGCGTCAAGGAAACCGCAATCTTTCAGACCCTTGGATACTCCCGCCTTGCCATTGGCACCATGGTCGTTTTCGAAGGCATCCTTCTTGGACTGATCGGGGGCCTTCTGGGAGTTTTTGGAGCAATGACCTTTTTCCACCTCAAGTCCTTCACACTGGGCAATGAGGGCCTGACCCTTGCCCTCACCCCCTCGCTCAGCGTCACCCTCACCGGCCTTGGGGTGGCGGTGGCCCTCGGCCTCCTCGCCTCCCTTTATCCCGCCTGGAAGGCAACCTCCCGCCCGCTGGTGCAATCTCTCAATGCTTAAATCATGCTCCCTTTTTCCTACGCTCTCCGAAACCTATTTCGCGACCCGTCCCGCCTCCTCCAAACCGTGGGGGGCTCGGCTCTGGTGGTCCTCCTTCTCATCGCCGCAGTCGCTTTGAATCAAGGAATGGACCGCGTTCTTTCGAGCTCCGGATCTCCAAACAATGTCATCCTCGTCGGCAAAGGGTCGGAAGAATCCATCGAACGATCCGAGGTCAAAATCGCCGCCGAATCTGCGGCCGCTACTTCCATCTACGGAATCAAAACTCCTCTCGGCGTTGCCGCGATTTCCGGCGAAATTATCTACCAGGCTCCCATCCGCACCGCCTCCGGAAATGCCGAGCCTTCCCTCTTGCGAGGCGTTCTGGAACAAGCGCTTCTCGTCCACACCACCGTCCGCCTCCTCGAAGGAACCTTTCCCGGTCCCGGCGAAGTCATGGTCGGACATCTTGCCCATCGCAAACTCGGAGTTGGGATGGAGGAACTCGGCCTCGGAAAGAAACTCTTCTTCGGAGACTCCCCATTCATCATTTCCGGTCGCTTTTCCGCCCCCGGAACAGTTCTGGAATCAGAGATTTGGTTCGACCGGAACGACCTCGCCTCACTCACCCAGCGCGACTCTCTTTCGGCCATCGTCTTGAGGATGAAAGAGGCCGATGTCGAGGAAGCCGAGCTCTTCGCCTTTCAACGCAACGACCTCGAACTCGCCGCCATCCGGGAAGATCGGTATTACGAAAAACTCAGCATTTTTTACCAACCCATCCAGATCATGACCTGGGTCACCGCCGCCTTGGTAGGCGCCGGGGCCATCTTCGGAGGACTCAATACCCTCTACGCCGCCTTTGCAGCCCGCATCAAGGAAATGGGAACCCTGCAATCCATCGGCTACACCCGCACTGCCCTTTTCATCTCCATTATTCAGGAAAGCCTCCTTGCCACGCTCACCGGAACGCTCATCGCATTCTTCCTCGCCTACCTCCTGCTCGACGGCCGCACCGTCCCGTTCTCGATTGGAACCTTCACCCTAACTCTCACTCCCTCTGTCATTCTGGCCGGACTCGTGACCGGGATCCTCCTTGGCTCCCTTGGGACTCTGCCTCCTGCCCTCCGATGCCTCCTACCTTCACTCCCAAAAGCTCTCCGCTCCTCCTGAAAATCTCAAACCAAAAAAACAGAATGAAAAAAACAACACTCCTCCCCCTTGGACTCGCCTTCGTCATGGCAGCGTGCTCGGATGACAAAGAAAGCAAAAAAGAAGACAGCGCGCCGAAAGGCCCGCTGGAACAAGTCGTTCTCGACGCCGCTCCGGCCAATCCCATCCAAATTTCAGAGCTTCGGAAATCAGCAAAACCCGGCGACACCGTGACCTTCACCGGCGAAGTCATCGGGAGCTACGAAGTCTTCATGGACGGACGAGCCGTCATGATCATGGGCGACCCTCACAAAATCACTCCCTGCAATCGCATCCCGGGAGACGAATGCGAAACCCCTTGGGACGTTTGCTGCGACGACCCCGATGTCATCACCGCCTCCATCGTCACCGTTCAAGTCGTCGACGAATCCGGCAAGCCGCTCAAGTCCGGCCTCAAGGGGATTGGCGGCGTTGCCGAACTCAGTGCCGTCACCGTCACCGGAAAAGTCGCCAAGTCATCGAACGATAAAAACATGATCATCAACGCCACCGGCCTCTTCGTTCACCCAGGCGGACCGCCCGCCAAACCTGCTGGCAGTGACACTCCCTCTCCGGAAGAGTCAGGCGAGGCTGAAACAAAAACCAAGGTCTGATTCATGATCAAATCAGTTGTCGCCATCGCTCTCGCAGCCGCCATCTTCACGTCATGCTCGAACACCCCCCCATCGACCGACCCGGCCGCGCCACAGGCCTTTGCGGAGAAGCGTGCTAATCTACCATGGTGGCGGCAACTGAACGATCCCGCCCTGAACAAAGACATCACTACCGCTCTCGCCGCCAACCCCGGCCTGCGCAGCGTCGCTCTTCGGATTCAAAAAGCCGATGCTTCGGTTGCCCAAGCCCGCACCTCACTCCTCCCCCGGCTGAACCTCGGAATCGCCCCCCGCACAGGCCGCCGAAGAGAGTTCGATGTCGGCCCCTATGACCTTCCCACCTGGCAAAGTAGTGCCGGTCTTTCGTGGGAGATTGACGTCACCGGAAAACTTCACGCGGCAAAGAACTCCGCCAACGAAAGCCGAAACGCCGCCGTCTGGGATTACCACGCCGCACGACTTCTCCTTGCCAGTCGCCTCGCTTCGACGCGAATGAACCTCTATCGTTTCAATGCCGAAATCGCGAACCTCAATGAAGCCCTCGCCGCCAATCAAGGCACTCTCAATTCCCTCACCGAGCGCTCTAATGCCGGACTCATCCCCGATGCCACCCTCGACAAACAACGCGCTGAAGACGAAAGACTTCACCGAAACAAACTTGACCTCGAACGACTCCGCGACCTAACCCTCGTCCAAATCCGCACCCTCCGCGGAGGCAGCAATCCCGCCCAAGCTGATCGCGAAACCTTCCCAACTCCCTCCTCACTTTCCGCCCGCCCGCTTGATCAGCTTCTTGCCTCCCACCCCGAACTTCTCGCCGCCGAAGCCCGCGTCCGTTCAGCCTTCCAACTCGCCACCTCCGCCCGACTCGACCTTCTTCCCTCGTTCCAAATCAATCTTCTCGCCAACGGAGCGCAGAAAAACCTCTCCGACCGCTTCCGCGTCTGGGCCGCCCAGACCGGGCCATCGCTCAACATTCCGATCTATGACCCCGCCCGCATCGCGACCTTAAAATCACGCCAAGCCGAGGCCAGGATCGCCTCCGCAAACTATCGCCAAACCGTCCTCGATGTCCTGGCCGAAATTGACCGCGCCCGCATCAACCTCGCCAGCCGGCAAGCCCAACTCGCCACCGCAAAACGCGAAACTTCCGCCCTCGCCCGCACACGCAAAAATGCTCGCGAACAATTTAGCGCTGGTCTCACCTCACAAATCGAACTGCTGGATACCGAGCGCCAATGGCTCGCCGCAAAGCGCAGCCAGGCCTCTCTTCGCCAAGCCATGCTCGCCGCCCGCATTAACCTCATCAAGGCCACGGGCGGTGGCCAGCTTTAGAATTTTCTCCGAAGTTCACCTTGGACCAGTGGATCACATGAGGCCCGATAAGGTTTTTTGGAAACAATCGTAGCCTCTCTGTCATTACAAGTGATGGGTGAATACGACGATGAAGATGGAGCTCTTGATGTGACCGAGAGTGTTCAGTTGCTTTTTGTTCGTCACGAGAACTCGATCCGGGCTTTTGTGAGATCCCTGCAACCTTCTCTCGCTGATGCCGACGATGTCATGCAGGAGACTTTCCTGACGATTTCTCGAAAGTCCTCCACCTTCGAGCCGGGCTCCAATTTTCTGGCCTGGGCCTGTGGAATTGCCCGCTTCAAGGTCCTGGAAAATTTTCGTCAACGGAAGCGCGCCAATATCCTCAGTGAAGCCGCCACCACCGCTTACGTCGATGCGCAGCACGGCCGCGTTCTCGAGGCCTTGGCCAAAAGCCCCTACAAGGACAACACCATCGTCATCTTCATCTCCGACCACGGGTTTCACCTCGCCGAAAAAGACCACTGGCAAAAAGGCACCCTCTGGGAAGAAGCGACCAACTCCATGCTCATGTGCCGCGTCCCCGGCATGACCAAGCCCGGTGGCTCCACCAAAGCCTGCGTCTCATTGCAAGACCTCTACCCGACTCTTCTCGACCTTTGCCAAATGCCCAAGCCAGACCATGTCGATGGCAAATCATTGGCTCCCCTTCTCAAAAACCCTCAAGCCAACTGGGAAAGCACCGCCATCAGCTACCTCTATGATCGATACGCCAGCATCCGCACCGAGCAATTCCGCTACATCCGCTATCAAGACGGCCAACAAGAACTTTACGACCACAAAAAGGATCCTCACGAGTGGAAGAACGAAGCCGACAACCCTAAATACACAGAGACTCTTGAAACTCTCAAAAGGCGACTACCGGCACTCGAGCATATGGCCTCGCAGCTGGTCAGGAACCGGAAAAAATAGCAAGATTGCTAGCACAATTCTGCCACAGCCTAGTTAAGTCAGGACCGCATTATAGCGAACGCTCGCGATGGATATCACATAGTTCCTTTCCTTCGGCTCCGACTTGCCAGATTCCCAACTGGGGGCCAAGCTCCCCGCATGGCTCACCTCAATGTCCTCGGAGAAGATCTCGCTACTTGCTCCACCGACCCCATGACCGGCTTCTTCCGCGATGGTTGCTGTCGCACCGGGGCTGGCGACCGCGGTCTTCATTGTGTCTGCGCCGTCATGACTCGGGAATTCCTCGAGTTCAGCCGAAATCAGGGAAACGATCTCATGACTCCTCGCCCTGAATTTTCCTTCCCCGGACTCCGACCCGGCGATCAATGGTGCCTCTGTGTTCTGCGCTGGAAAGAAGCCCTCGACCACGGCTGCGCGCCCAAAGTCGACCTCAACGCCACCTCGGTCGTCGCCCTTGAATTCGTCGATCTTTTGGACCTCAGAAAACACTCGGTTTAATGAAGGAAGAGTATCACCAAACTCAATTCGTCACCGTTCTTGAGGGGGCCAGTGCCCCCAATCACTTCTTCATCGTCACGGCCCACAATCCCTGCGGAGAAATTGCCCCTGACCAGGAAAATGTCCAAAACAATGCACGTCTTCTTGAAGTCACTCAAGCTTCCAGGTGGCATTGCTTCCCCGTCACCGGCCAATGTGAAGATCATGCCGAAGCCGGCTTTGGAATCGAGTGCTCCCGCTCCGAAGCGATCGCCTTAGGAAAGAAATTTCGACAAGACGCGATTTACGAAATCCGCGACGATCAGGTCATCCTTGTCGATTGCAATGAAACCGAAACCGATGAAATCGTTGGCAGCTGGTCCAAACTTCAAGCATCCGTTTTATGAGCAAACACCCTCTCGTTGCCGCTGCCGACGATCTCCGCAAACAACTACGAGGCCTGAAGTTCCCTGCCCCCGTCGCATACATATACAACCCGCTCGAATACGCCTGGGATCGTCATTGCGACTACCTCAAGAACTTCGGAAGTGGAGCCAAGAAGGTCCTCTTTCTCGGCATGAATCCCGGACCTTATGGCATGGCTCAGACCGGCGTTCCTTTTGGTGAAATCCCACACGTGCGAGACTGGATGGGCATCTCCGGCCCGGTGGAAAAGCCAAACCCCGAACACCCCAAGCGCCCCGTCTCCGGCTTCGCCTGCGAACGCTCCGAAGTATCCGGCCGCAGACTTTGGGGCCTCTTTGCGGAACTTTTCGGTTCGGCCGAAGCCTTCTTCGAGAATCATTTCGTAGCCAACTTCTGCCCTCTCGTTTGGATGAAAGACACCGGCGCCAACATCACACCCGACAAGCTCCCGCGCGACTGCATGGAACCGGTCGAGAAAGCCTGCCACAGGCACCTCGCCCGCATCGTCGAAACCCTCCAGCCGGAAAAATTGATTGGAGTTGGAGCCTTCGCTGAAAAGCAACTTGCCACCGTTAAAACGGACGAACACCAACTAGGAAAAATCCTTCACCCATCGCCGGCTTCCCCTGCAGCAAACCGAGACTTCGCCGGCACCGCCACAAGGCAACTCAAGGAACTTAAAGTACTTTAGAAGCTCGAATTCACATCTTTCGGCGGAGAAATGACGATCCGCATGCCTGACATTGCGGGCCGCTTCTGCAAATCCAATGAGCAGCTTGGAGGGAACACAGCCCCAATTGAGACACGCCCCACCGAGTTTATCCTTCTCGATCAAAGCCACTTTCTGACCCGCCTTTGCAGCCACAATTGCCAGTGCCGAAGCTCTTCCTCCACCAAGGACAATGAGATCAAATTGCTTACTCATCAGAGCTCAGAAGGTGCTGGAAGGTTTTGCGGAACTTAGCGATCTTGGGCGAAATGACAGCCTGACAGTAGCCTTGGTTTGGATTGCGATTGTAATAATTATCGTGATCTGCGGGCGCCGGATAGAATTTCTTAAAGGCCTTCACATCGGTCACGATGTCAGACTCGAAGGCACCCGAAAGCTCCTCTAAAAGCTTCTCGGCGACTTGGCGTTCCTGCTCCGTCCGATAAAGAATCGTGCTGCGATACTGGGTGCCGACGTCGGCTCCCTGCGCATTCAAGGTGGTTGGGTCGTGAGTTCCCATGTGAACGCGCAAAAGTTCCCCGTAGCTCACCACTTTCGGATCGTAAGTGATTTGCACGACTTCGGCATGACCTGTTTGCCCGCTGCAGACCTCTTTGTAAGTCGGGTTCACCACTTCTCCATCACTGAAGCCACTTTCGACCGAGATCACTCCTTTAACGCTTCGGAAGACGGCCTCGGTGCACCAGTAACATCCTCCCCCAACGGTCGCGATCGCTTCGGTCTCATCGACCTTCTTGAGCGCAACCGCATTCATACAGTAACGCAGCCCGCTGGGGGCCGGGCCGTCTGGAAAAACATGACCAAGGTGCGCGTCGCAGCTGTTGCAAAGGGTCTCAACCCGGGTCATTCCAATCGAGTAGTCACCATGATAAGAAATCGCGTTTTCCTTGGCCGGTTGTGTGAAGGAGGGCCACCCTGTTCCGCTGTCGAACTTCTCGCCCGCATCAAAAAGCAAAGCGTCGCAGCACACGCAAGCATACTTGCCCGGCTCGAAGAGTTCGCACATTCCCGAACTGAAAGGGCGCTCGGTTCCGTGCTGGCGGGCAACGTAAAATTGTTCCTCGGTCAATTGTTCGCGCCATTCGTTATCCGACTTCCGGACTTTACGGTCGGGCTCGGGATTTCCATCGGCAGCGAATTTTAAAATATCGTTCCAGGTTAACATGTTCGTTTTTATTTAAGTCTTGGGAAGGAATCCTATTCCCCCGAAAATGCAAGATCACCGACGCTTGCGGGCCAGCAGAATACAATGCCGTGAGCGCTTCGACTTTTCGTGAGGCTTGGAGGCAAATTCCTCCACCTGGAATCCCGCCTTGATCAGCATCTTCTTGAATCGTGGCGCCGGCTCGGAAAGCCAGTAGGCGAGACATCCTTTTCCGGTAATGACATTACGCAACTTGTCGAGAAAACCAGGTGAGTAGAGCCGCGAGTTGCCCGAAGTGATGAGATCGTCCGGCGTATTGTCAATATCGAGGAGAAGAGCATCGTAAGAACCCGGCTTCGCGTCCGAGATAATATCGTAAAGATCACCTTGAATAATATGGGTCCGGGGATCTTCCAAAAGCGGCCCGTTATGCTCCACCAAGTGAGTGCGATTCCACTCGATCAGCGGAGGCATCAACTCGGCAACATCCACCGTCGCGGGACTCCCCACCAACTCCAGGGTTCGCTTCAAAGTAAAACCCAATCCAAGACCGCCGATCAAAATCCTGGGGTGATCAGGCCGCGACCCCTTCCCCTCCTTCAAAGCCTGACAACCGTAATCCGCCAACATTTGTTCGGAGTAGGTGAGCGCAGTGCTCATCAACTCGAAGCCATTATATTTGAGGTAGATTTTTCCGTCGTGCTTGTGGAGCGAATAGATCGTGCCGTCCGGCATGGTGGACTCGGCAAGCTTCACGTAGGGTTTCATTGCAAAGACCTTCTCCAATGGAGACCGATGAGCAAGGCAAACCCTACTGATTCAAGGCGCGAACCATATCACGGCCCAGAGCGTCACCGATCAGGAAGTAACTTTCAGCGTTTCCAAACCAATGGTGGCCGTGACTTGTATTGGGAGAAAGTTCCGGCGGACGGGCAAAATCGCTGGTTCTCGTAAACCAAGCTTTCTCGATCTTTTCCACCCCTTCTTTTTGCGCGTTGCGAAATTTTTCCATTCCCGACCCTGCCTTGGCTTCTCCGCCATTGCCGAGTTCGCCCACGACAAACTCAGCCCATGGAAATCGAAATTCCCCCCTCAAATCGGCCGCCAGATTCACGAGATTCTCCGTATATTCCTCTGTCGCTTCTTTTGAGACCATGTCGTTCCAACCCTGCATCCAAACAAATCCTTTCAACTCATAACTTCCGGTAGGCAGTTCCTCGAGTCCGGCGCGAATCTCCTCAACCATCCTGATATAAAACTCACCGGTTTCACCTTCCGAACTTGGTGGCCGGAAGTCTTTGTGAAGACTCTTTCCACCCCATGCGGTTTTGATGAGGAGCACTTCACGATCCTTGAAGTGTTCGCCCACCACAAAACCAAACTGCAACTCGGGGCCGATATGACTCGAGCCTCCATACCCCGTGTAGCCGATCGTCAACGGGCCACTCCGAACCTTATCCTTCTGCTTAAATCTGATTCGCACATTACCTGGCCCAAGCCAATTTCCATCGACATTTCTCAGGTGCTTCATCTTCTCTTTGCTTTGAGAGTGCTCCATCGACCAAACAAGATTTCCCTTCCCTCCATTGTAGTGCTTTTCGTGATCCATCGAAACGACCCCTTGACCCTGCATGTTTGATTGACCCGCGAGCACGAAAACAACGGTCTTCTTTTTCTGTAGCTCCCTCGTCAACCAGGGCCCCACCTTTTCAGCCCAGGCCCAGCCGTGAGCCCTCAGACCTTTGCCGCTGAAATGCACGCCCTTGCCCCCACGATCACGATAATCACCCGTCAGCAAATCGGTATCCGGTCCCTCCAAAGCCACTCCTGACTCCCATAGTGCTTTTTGAGCCGCCCGAATGTCTTCCGAACCCGTGTCGTCGGGATTGTGATAACTCGCTTGAGCGACAAACCACGGACAATCCCAGCCCAGGTCCTTCCGGGTCGCTTTGATTAACTTTGTCAGATACTTCTGATACAACCCACCCGGCAAAGTCCGGCTCTCGTCCTTTTGATTGGCATCCGACTCCCCTTGGTGCCAAAGCACCGCGCGAAATCCATACCGGCCGAGTGACTTCGTCCGCTCGATAAAATTGCGATAGACTTCCCCCTTGCTCATCCATCCCCCTTCGGGATGAGTGGCCACTTTGTTCGTGATCGTGGGAGGGTTGGGAAAGCGCTCACCTTCCGGCAACCATTCCCGCACGCTCGTCGCACCGACCCCGGTCGAAACAATTCCAATCGGAACCCCAAACTTCTTCATCAATTCATTTGCAAATGGCGGTATAAAACTGCCTCCGCTACCACTGGCACCCGGTTGCGGATCATCAGCAACCCGCCATGTCTTTCCGTCAAAAGTTGAAACAGCTCGATTGTTTGCCTTCTGTTTTTCCTCACCGTGATTCGCTGAATTTGACTGGCCAGCAATCACGAAAACGTCTCCGATTCCAACATGCTCGACAAAGACCTCTTCAACAATTCCATCACTTCCGATCGTTCGGACTCCCACGCGATGCCATCCTGTCGACATCCCATCCAACTTGAAGCGAAAGTGGGATTCTCCTTTCTGAATGACTCCTACCTTTCCCCAGCCAAACTGACCACGACTGTCTGATACCTGCACTTTCAAAAGCCCGGGCGCAGGTTCACTGAGCCGACCTTCAAGGAGCAAAGATCCATTACCACGATCTCCGGACAAATTCCCCCGGGAGGCGCGCTGGAAAACCTGATAGTCGAGAGGCGAACTCAAAGTCATCTTCGGCGCTGCCAAACAAGGGGACGCGACACAGCCCAGAAAGCCCAAAATAAGCGCAACAATTCTCATGAGAGCGATCCTCTCAGCAAAGATGCTTTGAATTAAGCTCAAAGAACGAATTTCTCTCAGCGCCAACCGGTCGACTTACTTGCCCTGAATCTGTAGCACGGGCTCTTCCATTGCATAGACCAAAGCCATCGCCGCAGTGAGATGCAGGCGCGATGACATGTAGTATCCCTTATCGTACATATCCCGACCCGGAAGGGAAACAAACGAGCCATCGTGACATCTTGCCATGTTCAGCCAGGCCAGATTGTAATCCATCATCTCCCGGATTGTCTTCTCATCGCCGGAAACATTACTCCCGAGCAAGCCCCAGCACACCGAGAGAATATTGTCGGCATGAGCATCATTGAGATACTTTTTGGAACGAATCAAACCACTGGAAACCAGATTGATATACTCATCGTTCACTTTACTCTCGCCCGCTAGGTCATGAGCGATCAATGCCAGCCCCTGGCGCCCCGCGGCTGAGTATGCCCCGCGCTTGGTGTGGTAGCCAATATACCCTGTCTCGTCGGTGCTCTTGCGCAGATAGTCAAAGCCCAGATCGACTTTCGCCTGATCCACTTCCGCGCCACACTTCTTGGCCAACTCCCAAGCGGCCAAGGCCAGTGCCGTGGTAATATTCATGGTGCCGTAACCACCGACATTGGTATTGTGGCCGAATCCGCCCGTCCGGAATTTATGCCCCACATTTCCCATCTTCCCGTGGGTTCGGTCCTTGTAATTGGTCATATCCTCAACCTGCGCCGTCTCCAGCTTGGCCGCCAAGGCCTGAATCGTTTTGAGAACCTTTTCATCCTTCGAGAGCAGGTAATATTCGGATAGAAAAATGCACTGATAGCTCACTGGCCACACCCAGATTCCATCCCGCGGAGCTTGCAGCCACGAATGGGCCAACTTCGTTGCCTGGTCCATTTGCCCCGAAGCCAATAGAGCGAGACCACTCATGCATTTGGCATGGCATTGCTCCTTCTGGATGAAGGGGTGATTGGTGAGATACTTCGCAGCCCGTTCGGCAAGAAGCTGCGACTTCTTGCACTTGAAAGGATAGGTCTTGGCAAAGCGCCCGATCGCCTCCAACCGGATCACCAACTCCTGCTGCTTCCCGTCACGGGTCACCATCAAAATCAACCTGCCATCCCCTCCCTCGGATTCCTCAATGGCATTTCCAAAGTCCATCAAAGGCCCTTCGTATCCAATCTCCGGAAATTTCTTCATTCGGGTCAGGTGATGACCAAAGGTGTGCGCCACTTCGAACTTGCGACCATTCACTCCGGTGATGACGTCATCGATCTCCAGCTTCCCAACCGCCGGCGAGTTTTCAAAAATATACTTCACCGTAAACGACTTGCTCTCCAGTGTCCCGCGCGCGCCAGTCGGCCCCAGGTTAATCAAATATCCTGGCACATCCTTATCCGGCCCCTTCTTGATCGGCTTTTCCCAACGCCCCCGGTTGTCCTTTTCAATTGCCCCAAGGGGCAAGATCAAACAACCAACACCTGCCAACAAGCAGAGTGCCACTAACCTCATCGATAGATTCATCCCCGCTGTCTTATTCACTATGGGATCCCAAGGCCACTCCAAAACAGAATCCGCCCTACCCGTTCCAGAGCACCTCGATTCATGACTTGCCGAATCGTCAAAAACTGGTCTAAAGGTCAAAGTCAAATTGGCCTGTTGCCCCGGGTCCAATCAAAGCATTCCTCCTCCGAACTCTCGTCATGAAAGTGATCAAAGCCATCTTCCCCTTCCTAATTCTCTGCCTTTCAGTCTCGGCAAAGGAAAATCCAAACCACCCCTTCCCCTTTAGCACTCCGGAAGAGGTAGGAATGTCAGCTGAAATCCTCGCGAAAATTGATCCCGCTATCGAAGAGCTTATCGCGAAGAGAAAGCTCGCCGGCGGATCGGTCCTTGTCTTGAGGAAAGGTAAAATCGTTTACCAAAAGCAATTTGGCTTCGCCAATCGCACCTCGAAGGTCCCAATGAAAAAGGACACCATCTTCCGGATCTACTCCATGACCAAGGCCATCACCTCGGCTGCCGTCCTCATGCTTTACGAGGATAAGAAACTCAATCTCGACGACCCCATCACGAGGTTTCTTCCGGAATTCGCCCTTTTAAATGTTTGGCAGAGAAGAGGAGATCCTATTCCGGCTGATCCCATGCCCACGATCCGCGACCTTCTTCGCCACACCGCAGGTTTTTCCTACGGCTGGGGCGGACATCCCGTTGACCGCTATTACCGAAGATTCAAACCACTCGACAGGAACAAAACCCTTGAGGAAATGTCCCGCTCAATTTCCGGTGCCCCCCTCCTTTTCAAACCCGGAACCAAATGGAACTACGGGATAAACACCGACCTGCTTGGGCGAATCGTCGAAGTCGCCTCCGGTGAGACTTTTGATAACTTTCTGAGCAAGCACCTCTTCACTCCTCTTGGCATGGTGGACACCGGTTTCTTTGTCCCTGCCGGGAAGGCAAACCGGCTTTCTGATGTTTTCCAAAAGAAAGGCATTTTCCTCACTAATTCGGAGCCCGCCAAGGACTCCCCCTTCCTCAAGAAACCAGCCAACCTTTCCGGTGGCGGAGGGCTTGTTTCCACCATCACCGACTACGCCCGCTTCCTTCAAATGATCGCCAACGGCGGAATCTTTCAGGGAAAGCAATATCTCAAAGAGGGAACGGTCAAACTCATGACCACCAATCAACTTCCCGACCAAATCCCTGCCATCTCCCTTGGCCAAACCCGTCACGGAACTGGTTTCGGACTCGGCTTCAATGTCCGCATCTCCCGCGATCAACGTTGGGACAAACACGCCCCCATCGGGGAATTCGGCTGGGGCGGCATGGCCTCCACCCACTACTGGGTCTCCCCGAAAGACGAATTGGTCGTCGTGACCATGGAACAAACGATCCCTTTCAACTGGAACCTCGAACGCCTCATCAAACCCATCGTTTACGAAGCCATCACAGACTGAGCCTTAATCGAATTGAGCCCGCCTCCAGAATACCTGACATCAATTACTTTTCTCTTCAAACTTTCTCATGAAAATCGTCCTCGCCCTCACTTTCCTTTTCTCACTTCCCGCCCTCGCACAAATCACCTACGAGGGCACATCCGGCCCCGGCAAGGGAAAGCACATCGTCTTTGTTGCCTCCGATCACGAATACCGGGCCGAGGAAACCTGCCCCGCCCTCGCCCGCATCCTTGCCAAACATCACGGCTTCAAAACGACCATTCTCTTCGGAGTCAACGAGAAGGGCGAAATCACGGCCGGCGCCTCCAACATCAATGGCCTCAAAGCTCTCAAGGACGCCGACCTCATGTTCATTTTCGCGCGCTTCCTCGATCTCCCCGAAGACCAAATGGTCCATATCGACGAATACTTGCAGCGCGGCGGACCCGTCGTCGGACTCCGCACCTCGTCCCACGCCTTCAAAATCCCGGCCGGCAAAAAATACTCCCGCTACGACTTTCAATACAAAGGCAAGGAATTCGAAAAGGGCTTTGGCCACCAAATTCTCGGCAACACCTGGGTCGGCCATTACGGACGCAATCACAAGCAAGCCACCCGCATACAAATCATCCCCGAAAACAAGGAGCACCCCATTCTCACCGGAGTTGGCAACAATGCCCACACCATCGCCGGAGCCTACACCGGCATCCCCGACGACACCTTCACCATCCTTACCGAATCCCAGCCTCTCAATGGAATGGAGAAAGGTTCCCAGGCCGACAAAACCAAAAAGCCCTCTCCCTCGACCTGGACTCGCCACTACACCAGCAAGAGCGGCAAAAAAGCCCGCGTCTTTCACTCCACCCAGGGCGCATCCGAGGACTTCCTCGATACTGATTACCGACGTCTCATCATCAACGGAACCTACTGGGCCGTTGGCCTCGAAAAGCAAATCAAAGCCGACTCCAATGTCGACCTCGTCGGACCTTACAAGCCCACCACCTTCCGAAACGGCGGCCACGTTCGCGGACTGAAGCCCGAGGTTTACCAGGACCTCAATTCCCCCATCCCCGGCAAAGGCACTCCGCCTACCGCCAATGACCGTCGTAAAAAAGCAACCAGGAAACCTGCCAAAAAAACCACTCCCAAACCAAAGGACGCCAAGAACTCAAATCTTGATCGCAAAGCACCTCCCAAGGACCCCGACCTTGCCAAATACTACATCAACCTCAAAACCTCACCCCGCCCGCCCAAAGCCCAACCCGTCGAAACCAAACTGCCCCTCGACATCGCCCCCGGCACCCGCATCGCCCTCATCGGCAATCTCCTCCTCGATGCCGAACGCCGCTACGGCCACCTCGAAACCCTCCTTCACCAGCACCACCCCAATCACAAGCTCACCATCCGCAACCTCGCGTGGCCTGCCGACGAAATCGACCTCATGCCGCGTCCCGATAACTTCGGGGACCTCGACCAACACCTCCACTACTTCAAAGCCGACCTCATCATCGCTGCTTACGGTTACAACGAATCCTTCGCTGGAGAAGAAGGACTGCCCGCGTTCAAAGAAAGACTCGACAAGTTCCTGACCCACCTCAAATCCCACGCCTACAACGGTAAAACCGCGCCGCAGATTGTCCTTCTCGCCCCGGTCGCCGATTATGAATTTTACGGGCACGAGGATGAATCAATTTTACAGCGGTCGGACCGCAACAATGAAACGCTGATTCTTTACTCGCAAATAACCGAAGAAGCCTCTCGAACCCACAAAGTCGGTTTCGCTGGCATTTTTGATACTCTCAATCACGGAGGAAGCGGCCCCCTCCCACACTATACGACGGATGGTCACCAACTGACGGAAAGCGGTCACGATATTTTTTCGCGCAGGACCTTCAAAGCCCTCTTCGACAAAGACCCCACCGCCATCAACGAAGACCTTCGCCAGCTCGTCGTCGATAAAGCCACCCAATTTCACTACCGCTACCGTCCTCTTAACACCTTCTACTACACCGGCGGTCGCAACAAATCCTATGGCTATCTCGACTTCCTCCCCGCAATGAGGAACTTCGACCTCATGGTGGCCAACCGTGACAAGGCCATTCACGAAACCGTCGCCTCCGGCAAGCTCGTCAAACCCGACGACTCCAACCTTCCCAAGATGGACGACGTCCTCCTCTCGCGCGGAGCCAACAAATTCCTGTCACCTGCCGATGAACTAAAGGCCTTCAAAATCGACCCGCGCTTCGAAGTCAACTGCTTCGCCTCCGAAGAAGACTTCCCCGAAATGGCCTGCCCCATCCAGATGCGCTGGGACAAACACGGCCGCCTCTGGGTCTCCACTTCCGTCACCTACCCACACATCTACCCCGGCCAAAAACCTTGCGATAAAATCATCATCCTCGAAGACACCGACCAGGACGGCAAAGCCGATAAATGCACCACCTGGGCCGACGACCTTCACATTCCCCTCTCCTTCGTTCTCGATGGCAACGGCGGCGTCTTCTGCTCGGAAGAGCCCCATCTCACCCACCTCACCGATGACGATGGCGACGGCAAAATGGACCACCGCGAAATCGTTTTCACTGGCTTCGGCTGTGAAGATTCCCACCACGCCCTCCACGACTTTACCTGGACGCCCGGAGGCGACCTCCTCTTCCGCGAATCCATTTTCCACAACTCCCAAACTGAGACCGCCTACGGCCCCATCCGCGCAAAAAACTCGTCCTGGTTTCTCTACCATCCTTCCACCCGAAAGCTCACCGCCTTCGGCGCTTACCCCAACACCAACCCCTGGGGAGTGACTTTCGATCCTTATGGAAACCACGTGGCCTCCCACCCCGTTTTTGCCTCCACCTTCCACGCCACCAACCCCGACTACCCAACGCAACATCCTAGCGCCAAAGGCATGCAGGCCTACTCCGGCGTCTGTGGTCAGGACTTTGTCTCCCACGACTTCTGGCCCAAGGAAATGCAGGGCGGCTTCATCAAGGTCCGCTACAAGCCCACCAACCGCGTCGAATTCCACCAATGGAACGAGCAGTCCGACCACTTCTCCGAGAAGTATCAATTCGACCTTATCTTCTCCACCAACCTCTCCTTCATCCCTGTCGATTTTAAATTCGGACCTCGAGGAGCCGCCTACATTTGCGACTGGTATAATCCCGTTAAAGGTCACGCCCAATACTCCCTCCGAGACCCCCGTCGCGACCGCAAGGCCGGCCGCATTTGGCGCATCGTCCCCAAAGGAGCCAAACTCGCCAAGGCTCCCAAAATCGCAAAGGCCTCTGTCACGGAACTCCTCGACCACCTCAAGTCCCCCCACTATCGCACCCGCTATTTGGCCAAGCGCGAGCTCCGTGCCCGCTTTAAAAACCCGTCAGAGTTTTACTACGGAAAAATGCAACCGCGTGACGCAATTCTCAAAGCCTTACCTGAGTGGATCGCCAAACAAACAAACCCTCTACACCTTCTCGAAGCTCTCTGGCTACACCAAGCCTTCGACAATCCCAACGTAGACCTTCTGGAGAAGCTCATCCACTCCGACAATCACCTCGTCGCAGCATCCGCCTATGGCCCCCTCCGCTTCTGGGCCGCAAAAATCTCCCCCGAAAAATCGCTCACTCTTCTCAAGTACGGCATCACTCATACTTCCCAGCACGTCCGCCGCGAGGCCATTCTCTGCGCGTCCTACCTCCTCCCCTCTCACAGCAACCGCACTGAATCACCCATCGCCCCGACTGACCTCATCGAAACAGTCGCCCCGATCCTCGAGCAGCAAGCCGACACCCACCTCGCCTACGCCATCAGCACCGCGCTCAACTCCTCCGCTCTCAAACCCCACTGGCAGGACTCAAAGCACGCTCCCGCCATTACGAAGGCTCTGGCCGATTTCAAAAAATCGAACCGTCTTAAGCCCACCACCAAAAACGCCATCGAAGCCTCCTTCGACGCTCAAGAAGGCCTTCAAACCATCGAGATCTCCTGCATTCCCGAACGTCTCCTTTTCACCAAAGACAAGTTCACCGTGAAAGCAGGCAAGCCCGTTCGCCTCCACTTCTCAAACCCCGACGTCACCGAGCACAACCTCCTCATTCTCGACCAAGGCACTTCCATCCAGGAAATCGGGGAAGCAGCAAACCGCATGGCCGCCGACCCCGAGGCCGCCAAAAAAGGATTCATTCCCTATGACAAACGTATCTTTCACGCCACAAAACTTCTCAAGAAGGATTCGGTGCAAACTCTCCGTTTTGTCGCCCCAAAGAAGCGCGGCAAGTATCCCTTTCTCTGCTCCTACCCCGGCCACTGGGCCATCATGAGGGGTGTCATGATCGTAGAGTGACACGCGGCAAAATCACTTAAACTCCTTCAGCGCCCACGCCGTCGTCTTTTTCGTCATCAGGTCGTCAGAAGGTTCCTCGCCCGTAATTTTTTGGGTCATCTCTGCCTGAAAAAGATACGCAAAAATCTCGTGTAAATGATCGTGCCCAACTCGAATCGGGAATTGATTCTTCCAATGCCTCTCTCTCCAAGTCCTCTGCCACGGCTTTACCCGTCATCGCCTCAAACTCCCGCCAGTTCAACTCACTGTAATAGGCTTCAAAACTCTACCCGAGATAAGCTAGCTTTGCCTTTTTCCCCTACGGACACTTCACCGCCTCGCGCACGAGGGGACTCTTGAGAATGGTGGCAGCCTGATGTCTCGTGATTCCGTTTTCCCGGATTTGGTCTAAAAAGTCGCCATCACCCATCACATTGGGAATGTCCCCAGGTACCTCGGCATCGCCCACGGTGTGAGCCAGTCCCAAATTATGGGTCACCTCATGCACGACCACAAAGGCATCCTGACCCGGAGGCGGATTATTTCCCTGCGCGATAAAAGATACCCATCCCGGCTAATACCCAAGACCATTGTGAGCAGCCTTTCCATTGATCTTCTTCGCAAAGAATATGTTGGCAATCCGGACCGGCTGACGAAAAATATCCTCCTTCGTCGTCGCCTTCACGATCACGTCGACCTCAACCTCACCGTCCCTGAGTTCCCAGAGCGACCACTCGCTCGGCTCCAGGATCTGAAAATCGAGATCCTATCACTGAAAATGCAGATCAATAAGCTCCGCGGGCAGATGCACCTTGACGGCCCCACTACCCCGGTCGTCAGTCAAGACGATCGGCTAGAGCAAGACGGTGTGTCGGGTCAACTCATGACCACACACCGACTGGGCAAACGAAAGTCCGGTCAGGATCAAGCCACGAATCATACTGGCTTCTTGATATGCATCCAGGCATGCACGTGTGGCTTACCACGGAAGTAACAGACCATGCCAGGTCCCTCCAGCTGCCAGACATCCCAGATCTGATCATTGCCGATATTTTCTTCCTTGTAGAAGGCCATATGAATATTGTCCAGACCTCCGGCTTCAACCAATTTCAACGCTTCCTTGGAATCCTTCTCGCGGAAAGGAGCCATCAAATCTGCGAGAACCTTGCGCACGTGCCCCTTTTGGTCCCTGCTCATGTCACCCACCCGGATGCCATCGAGTCCCTTCTTCTTACCGGTCAATTTGACCGTCGCCCGGCCTTTTTCACCCCGGCTTTTTCCGCAAAGAGCGGCCTCGCGCTGTTTACCATCGAGCATCTGATAAACTTCGTTCGCGCGCACCGCCTGATACCAATAGGCGTTCCCCTTGTGATCGGGCTTTTCGTTAAAACTGTCGGCTGCATGTCCATAAAACAAAGGGCCGCCAAAAGCCGTTCCTTCATTCGAGTCCCCATCACAACGACGGGTGCAATGACGTCCGGTCAAAACAAACTCAAACTTCCCCGTCCCCGGAGTTCCAAAGATTGCCACCGATGACCCACCCTCAAACCCATCAAGGCCGCTGTCCCACTCCACCTGATCGTAAACTTTTTGGGCATACTCTTCGCTGTGAATCCCCCTGAAGATTTCCTTAATCATGGCTTGTTGATCCTTGGAATAATCTTCCACCAGCTTCTTCGTGATGAGCCAGTTGTTTTCGATCTTTAACCGAAGCTTGTGATCAAAGGGAAAGCACATCACCTTCTTCTCTTCCTCGCTTAGTGAGTCAAAAAAGGTCTTCACCAAAGTCTCCGCCTCTGGCTTCTTTTTCTCCTTCTCAGCTCCAATGATGGGAGTGGCTCCGAATCCCAAACCGGCTGCGGCGATTGATGAGTGGCGGAGAAAGGAACGGCGGTCAACAACGAATGAGTGCTTTTCTGGCTTCATGGAATTTTGAAATATTTCTAACATTCTAGCGACTTCGGCCCACTGCGCCATGAAATTCTTGGAAACCGGCTCCCGCGTATTTCCCTTCCCATTTCCGATATTAAAGGATCATTTTGTCGTCCGGCTGGAAACCTCATAACACTGTAGCAGCTGAAAAGCGACTACGCCTGCCCCCAATACGGAGCAGGAAATAAAAACGACTGGGGGACCCTAATGCCCCGCTTGCTATCTTCTTGTGGGAATGGAAGGAATCGACCCGCCAGATGAGAAATTCTCAAATAAGGTCGCTGAAAAACCAGGCGACAAGATCGGCCGGTTCGAGCTTCTTGAAGAGATTGGCGAAGGTTGCCGGCAGTTCTTTTCGGGTTACTGCGACGTCATACTCTACAATGCAAACGCAAACAATTTCGCCCAAAACGCACCCGACGGATTCTTTTGGACCCTTATGAATAAACGCGATTTCCGGGGTCAGCCTGCTCAATGAAGGCAAGAATGTTAGCTCCGCGGAAGTCCACCAAAACAACGCCACCAGCTCCGGCATCAGCTTCGACCTTGAACTCAACGCCACCACCCCAAAGTGATCCCTCGCAACTCACTCTCAATGACAGCGCCGTCGTTCAAGCCCGACTTCTGTCGGGGAACGAATGGTCGCCGATCAATTCGGTGCGCTACCTCGTGGGCGCTCCGGCGACTGCCGAAAATCTCGTGGTTAGTGAGTTGAGCTATCGCCCCGTAAGGCCAAGCCCGGCAGAAGATACCGAAGGAATTTACAGCCGAACTGATTTCGAATTCATCGAGTTCACCAATATCCCCAACGGACCGATTCACCTTGACGGTGTCGAATTTGATCTTAGAGACGCCAACGATTTCAGCATCACGGCTGATGTAAGCCTTCTTTTGTTTGACGATCAAGACGCGTTCCTGGCCCGGCTCCCGGCCATTGATCCGATCGGCATTGCCGGCGAATATCGTGGAAATCTGAGTAACGACGGTGCGATCTTGCAGATCCCTTCAGTGATAGCTGGAGTCATTTCACCGAATTCGCCTTGGGCATGCACCCGGAAAATCGAAGCGATGTGCCAAACCTAATTCGGGGTGAATTTCAGGAAATCGAAGGAATGATCCACTTGAGCATCGGGGTTTGAATCCTGGCCCGGAGCTCTTGGCGTTACCTAAATCATGAAAGTTAGCCAAGACCTGAAAATCTGGTCCGAAAACACTATGGAGATCACGCCATCTCCACCCCACGAGGACGGCACAATCACGAGGATGTTCCGATCAATCTCACCGGCATCATCATCCAATACCGACTTTGCCCGACTCAAGATCCGTGCGAAGTAGTCGATCAGTCCGCCGTCCTCACCCGGAGAAATTCCGTACCTAATCTCCGGGATGTGCTCAGAGAACCGATCCCGTCACCCAGATCCGTAAACTCAGCCTCTAAATTGACGGCCCAACTCTCAAGGTCTGAACTCTTCTCCAGCTGATAGCTTTTCCCCGCCAGCATCCTGAACTCGACCGAAACGAGTTCAGGCCCGACATTAATTTTCCTCACCTCGACTGATGAATCCTTCACCGTGGGATCAGTTCCTTCCTCCAGCTCAAGGGCATTATTTCTTCCGTCACCATCAAAATCAAGATCCCCGGGCTGATCGAGATTCCCGAAAAAACCAGCCTCAATCGGATCGGGCATTCCGTCCTGATCGACATCCGGGCGGTCATCCGATTCGTAATTATCCAAAACGAAGTCCAGAATACCTGATGGCTGACCGGCATTTCCAAAAAGTCCTGCCGTGCCATCCTGATAGGTGTCATCTTCTCCCACGGCCGAAACAAGGGGAGTCGTCAAATCATTCACATCAAAGACTTCAACGAGGAAACGTCCCTCATATCCATGAAAAACAAGACGGTAATCCCTGTTCGGATCCAATGGCAAATCAGCGTCTCCCACTACGGATGGCTCTTCCGAATCGATGCGCGAAATAAAAATCCGCTCCTCATCGACATCAAAAGTCGCCGCATAGCCATTCAACGTTCCCAATCCCGGAGTCGTCACCCGTGCCAAAATTCCAACATCCTGCTCAATGGCTGGATCAAAAGTCACCAAATCGACCGAAATGCGAAACGCAGAGTAGCTTGCTTCGGTTCGCAAAGCCCCAATTCGACTCTGGCCCAAGGCATCCGGATTCGGCGACGCCGTAGCCTGCATTCGATAACTCACGCTATCTGGAAACGAGTAAGTCGCAAGCACGCCAAAGCTGGAAAGGGGATTCAGCCGAGTCCACCCGGCATCATCGCCGTCATTAAAATCGTCCGAAATCTGACCGGACGCCACACTGGGATAGAGAACGAGAAAAAGAGAAAGCAATAGGACGGGAGGGATTTGCATAAACGAAAATCAGTTCTCGATTAAGACCGTTTCGAATTCATGAGTCAAACTCATTAAGTTCCAAGCAATTGATCCACCTACCCACAATCGGGTCAACATGTCGCCCCCTTCTGCTTTGACATCAGCCCCTCATCTGTAACCTTTAAAGCAATGAAAAAGCTTCTCCTCGCGGCCCTTGCCCTTCTTGCATCACCCTTGCTAAATGCACAGGCTGCCCCGCCCACTTCCGTGCCGGTGGACATGACCAAAACCTCCTTTCTTTCGAAGAGTCTCGATCAGTTGGCCCAGCATGATCCCCGGACCAACTTTCGCTTTTTCCTGAACTACTCGGCGAAGATAAACTTCACCGTCAAATTTGGCGACCATCCCGTTGAGCTTCCGGCAGGCGAAAACGCCACTGCCGAATTCACTTTCGAACACCTTCCCAATTCACCCGCACTCATCCACCTGTCCACTTCCGGCGACCCCACCACCAAACGCATTGAAATTCCCGGCACTCTGGTCACCGACGGCAACACTGCCTTCAAGCCTCTTCCCGGAAAAGACTTCCCGATGGATGAAGCCTTCACCCTGATGGTTCGCTTCAAAACCACGACCCAAAAAGGCACTCTCGCGGCCCTCGCTCCCGCAAAAGGCAAATGGGCCCCCGGAGGGAAAACCCTATTCATTAAAGGGGGGAGACTTCACTACGATGTCGGTTGGGAAGGTGCGATCGACGGAGGCAAACGCATCAACGACGGCCGTGAACATCTCGCCACCTTGGTGGGCGATAACAAAGGTGGCGTGTGGATTTTCGTGGATGGCAAAGAAGTGGCCTCAAGCAAGGAGCTGACATCGGAGGATCAAAAGGATCACGTTTTCAAAGTCGGCACCACCACTCCGGACTTCGGGGGCGATTTCAAAGACGGATCCATCGACCAGATCCTCTTCTGGAAACGCTCGCTCTCTGCCGGTGAAATCGCCACCGCTGCAAAAAAGAAAGTCGATGAACTCAACACCCCCGACTTTCACTGGAAAAAGCCCGAATCCTCTCAAGGAAAGCTACCTGACCTGGTCGAAACCGGGGTTCATCCCGGCTTCGGCACCACTCTCTCAATCGGGAGCTCCAATGGACTGACTCTCCACGAAGCCTGGAGCCAACCACTCGAAACCTCCGATCATCGCGAGCTCGTAAAGGCATGGAATAAGGACTCGCTCAAACGCGGCCGGGAAATCTACAACCAACTTTGCATCACCTGTCACGGCACCGAAAAACAGGAAGGCTCCATCCCCATCGCCCTCAAGTTCCACAAAGGAAAATTTAAAAATGGCAACGATCCCTACCGCATGCACCAGACCCTCACCAAGGGCTACGGCATGATGATGCCCATGCCGCAATTCTCCACTCGTCAAAAGTACGACGTCATCCACTACATCCGCGAAGAGTATCTTAAAAAACACAACGAGTCGCAGCTCAGCAAGATCAACAAAAGCTACCTCGCCTCTCTTCCACGCGGCATGTCACAGATCGAAGAGAAGGAATCAAAAAAGACGCCGCCACCATACAAACAAATGGACTTTGGTAACGTCCTCTTCTGGACCTATCAAATCGAGCCTGGTCCGCTTGATAAAAATGTCAACATCGCCCAAAAAGGAATCGCCATCCGTCTCGACGAAGGGCCCGGCGGCATTTCAAAAGGTAAGGCCTGGGCCGTTTACGATCACGACACTATGCGCCTCGCCGCCATCTACACCGGCGACCAATTCGTCGACTGGAAAGGCATCGCCTTCGACGGTTCCCACGGCACCCACACCTCCATCGTCGGCGAGCGCATCCTCGTCAACGACGACAAACCCGGCTGGGCTCATCCTGTGACTGGATCGTGGAAACCCATCCGCGTCAAAGGGAAGGACGGCCGCCTCTTTGGTCCGCTCCCGAAGGATTGGGTTAAGTTTGAAGGAGTTTACTTCAAGGAGGGGAGGCCCGTCGTGATCTATCGAGTTGGAAACACACGAGTGACTGAAACCTTTGTCGATTACGGCGAAGATGCCTATTATCGCCTGATCTCAGTCGGCGACTGCGAGTCACCTTTGAAAATGAGAATATCTCGAGGTGATCAGAAGCTCCCAAATGACAACTACTTGATCGAAGACGGGGCTCTTTGCCGGGTTTTCAATTCAGGATCAAAGGCCCTCTTGCTCCACCTAAGCGATGGCACCGTGATTGAGAAAGATGTCGCCTCTGCTCACTTCCACCTGACCCCGGGACTCCCGGCACCCACCATTGTCACCACCCAAATCCAACGTGGCGAAGAAACCGGCCCCTTCGCAGTCGATACCCTCACCGTGCCCGAGCAAAATCTCAACCCCCACCAATCGTGGATGCGCACCAGCGGCTTCGACTTCTACCCCGATGGCAAACGAGCTGCGGTGTGCACCTGGATGGGTGACGTCTGGATTGTCGAGGGCATCGACCAACTCGAAGGCACTCTGACCTGGAAACGCATCTGCTCCGGCCTCTTCCAGCCGCTTGGACTAAAGATCGTGGATGACAAGATCCACGTCACTTGCCGCGATCAACTCGCCAAACTCCACGACTATAATGGCGATGAAACCATCGACTACATCGAGTGCCTCAACAACGACCATCAGGTCACAGAGCACTTCCACGAATTTGCGATGGGCCTGCAAACCGACGACAAAGGGAACTTCTACTACGCCAAGTCTGCCCGCCACGCCAAGGACTCGCTCGTCCCTCATCACGGCACCCTCCTGCGGATCTCGCCCGATGGCTACAAGACCGACATTCTGGCCACCGGCTTCCGCGCCGCCAACGGCGTCTGCCTCAACCCCGACGGCACCTTCATCGTGACCGACCAGGAAGGCCACTGGAATCCCAAGAACCGTATCAATTGGGTCAATGGCGACGGCCCCACCGAGTTCTTCGGCAACGTCTATGGTTACTCGCCGGTCACCGACACCAGTGACGAGGCCATGAAGAATCCCCTCTGCTGGATCACTAATGCCTTCGACCGCTCCCCCTCGGAACTGCTCTGGGTCCCCAAAGATGCCAAGTGGGGAAGCCTCAACGGCCAGCTCCTCAACCTTAGCTACGGTTACGGAAAAATCTACGTTGTGCCCCACGAGACGATCAACGGCGAACGCCAAGGCGGGATGTGCGAGCTTCCCTTGAAGCAATTCCCCACCGGGATCATGCGCGGTCGCTTTCACCCCGTTGAAGGCCAGCTTTACGGCTGTGGCATGTTCGCCTGGGCCGGCACCCAACGTAAAGCCGGCGACTTTTACCGTATCCGCAAGACCGACAAACCTGCTAACCTTCCGACCAAAATCGAAGCCAGCAAATCCGGCGTCACTCTCACCCTCTCCGATGAAATCGATCCTGCCTCGGTCAAGCCCGAGAGCTTCCGCATCAAGGCCTGGGACCTCAAGCGCACCAAAAACTACGGCTCCAAACACTTCAATGAGCGCGAGTGGAAGGTCACCAAAGCCACCATCTCCGGTGATCAAATCACTCTCATCATTCCCGATCTCATACCCACCTGGGGAATGTCCATCGAGATGAAACTCACCGGAAGCGACGGCGAAAAACTCACCCGCCTCGTCCACAATTCCATCTTCGAGCTGCCCGATTAAGCAAACCAGCACGAGCCGAGGCAACCCTTCCGGGTTTGTTCTTCCACTGTGGCGCAGCTCGCACAAAGGGAGACATTGCCATCGCCGCCCTGACCTAAACAGGACAGGTGGCATTCAAAGTGACTTTGAACAATCTTTGTTCTTTTGAGAATTTTATGCGAAAGATCAGGAGGAGTTCCCTCTCATTTTATGAAAATTCTTCGCTATTCCCTCATCTCTTCAATTGTCGTGGGTGCTTGCTTCTCTTGCCACGCTCGGGACGATGCCAAGCTAGTCAAAGATCCCGACACCGGCATTTCCCTGCGCGAAGGCTTTGACGCCGAACTCCTTTATGACATCCCCAAGGAACAGGGCTCTTGGGTTGCGATGACCTTTGATCCGAAGGGACGCTTGGTGGTATCGGATCAGGACGACAAGGGCGTCTATCGAGTTACTCTTCCGGACGATATCACCCCGATCAAGGTTGAGCCTTTGAAGGGATTCCCTTACCAGCCAATCAACTGGGGAAAACGCAAGGTTGGTGGAGCCCTCGGATTTCTTCACGCATTCGACAGTCTCTACATGGTCACCATGACCGGCCTATACCGTTGTCAGGACACGGACGGGGACGACAGCTACGATAAGTTCGAACTCCTTAGAAAACTCCGCATGGGATACGAGCACTCGGCTCACAACATCATCAAAACGGAAGACGGAAAGGGCCTCTACCTCGTCAGTGGAAACTACGGCACCATTCCAAAAGGCGTAGACAGTCTCCAGCCTCCTGTCTGGCAAAAGGACTCGCTTCTTGAAGCCATGCCCGACCAGATGGGCCATGCCGTTTCAATCAAAGCACCCGCCGGTTGGGTCTCGCGCATCTCTCCCGATGGCAGCGAGTGGACCATGATCGCGTCCGGCTTCCGCAACCCGGTCGATCTTGCCATCAACCGCGAGGGCGAGCTTTTCACCTTCGATTCCGACCTTGAATTTGATGTCGGTAGCCCGTGGTATCGCCCCACCCGTGTCTGCCATGTCACCTCGGCGAGCGAATTCGGTTGGCGCAGTGGTTCCGCGAAATGGCGTGAGTATTTCGCCGACAGCAATGGCCCCGTCCTCAACATCGGCCCCGGTTCACCAACGGGTGTCAGCTTTGGCCATCACGCCCACTTCCCACCCTACTATCAAGACAAGCTCTTCGTCTGCGATTGGACTTTTGGCACCATCTACACGATCACGCTCGAAGAAGACGGCTCCAGCTACACCGGGACCAAAGAAGAATTCCTCCACGGCAATCCACTCAACATCACTGCAATGCGCATCGGGCCGGATGGTAATATGTATTTCCTGACTGGCGGCCGTAACACTGACTCCAAGCTTTACCGCATCCGCTACACCCACCCCATGCAAGAAGAGCCATCCCGACAGCTCACCCGTAATCAGGGTCTCCGCGATCTCCGGCACGCACTTGAAGCGTTTCATGGCTCCAACAAAGGTGGTGAAGAAACGATCAATACCGCCTGGAAGCACCTTGGTCATGACGACCGAAGCATCCGCTACGCCGCCCGCCTTGCCATCGAACGCCAGGATCTTGCACTCTGGCAGAAGCGCGTGCTCACCGAAGAAAATCCTCGTCAACTGATCTATGGCGCGATTGCTCTAGCCCGACACGGCGGGCCCGAACTCTCCGCAAGGGTCATCGCGAGGCTCAAGGAGATCTCATTCGGCAAACTAGTGGTGGAAGACCAACTCGCCCTCCTGCGCGCCTACTCACTCTGCTTCATCAGATTGGAAAAGCCGTCCGCCACGGAAGTCACCAGCATCATTTCTCAACTCGATCCACACTACCCAGCCAAAGAGGATCGCGTGAATGCCGAGCTCTGCCGCGTTCTCTCATATCTCGACGCACCCTCAGTCGTGGCCAAGACCACCCGACTCATGAAGTCCACCCAAACTGCGACCGTCGCTTATGACAAAAAGATGCTTGAGCGCAGCGAGAAGTATGGTCAGGAAATCCTCAAAATGATGAGTAACACGCCAAACAGTCAGAACATTCACTACACCTACTGTTTGCGACAAGTCCAAAACGGTTGGTCGCTCGATGATCGCAAATACTACTTCGGCTGGCTCAATGAAACCCTCAAAAAAGGCGGTGGCAAAAGCTTCGCCGGATACATCCGCGCCATCCGTCAGGACGCCATTGACCACCTCCCTCCCGAAGCTAAGGCCTCGGTCTCATGGCTCCTCGGTGATATCGCTAGAGTCGACTTGAGTAAACTTCCCATTCCCGAAGGGCCGGCTGTCAACTGGACGATCGATACTGCGATGAAGCTTTTCGAGAGTCCACCTCGCGGACGGGATTTCGAAAATGGGAAAAAGATGTTTTCAGCAGGACGTTGCGTGGCCTGCCACCGGTTCTCGGGCTCCGGTGGATACTCCGGACCCGATCTCGGATCGGTCGGCAACCGTTATTCCATCCGTGACATCCTTGTCGCCATCTGTGAACCCAGCCAATCGATCTCGGAACAATATCAGGCCAGCACGATCACTTTAAAAGATGGCAGCGGACTTTACGGGCGCCTGATCTACAGGAACAACAAAGAAATCGCTGTCGCTCCCAACCCATTTAACTTTGGAGACCTGCAAAAAAAGCCCGCTCACCTGGTCGAGAAAATTGAACCTTCGCAAATGTCCATGATGCCCGCCGGGACCATCAATGCCATGAATGATGAAGAACTCAAAGACCTTATCGCATATCTGGTTTCGGGAGGCAACAAGAAGCACGAAGCTTTCCAAAGGAAGTAAACCCAGCCATCCTCCTCCCGATGAAAACCCTGTCCATCTTCCTTTCTCTCACCATCGCCCTCGCTGCTGATGAGCGCCCGCTTCCCAAAGTGAAGCACATGATCGATACTCATATTCACCTTTACGATCCCAACCGCGAAGACGGCATCCCCTGGCCACCGAAGGACGACAAGGTTCTCTACAAGCCGCATCTTCCAGCTGAGTTTCATAAGATTTCAAAACCCGCCGGCACCACCGGAGTGATCGTCGTCGAAGCCAGCGATCGCATCGAAGACAATCGCTGGCTACTCGACCTCGTGAAAGGTGACGACTTTTTCGTGGGATTAGTTGGTAACGTCGACCCGTATTCGGACGACTTTCAATTTGCGATTCGGAAGTTCAAAAAAGATCCCCGGTTTGTTGGGATCCGCTTGCGAAATGGCCAAAGCAAGAAAGCCATCGACTACGCCGATCCAAAGCTCATCGCGAACATCGGCAAACTGACCACGCTCAAGCTTACAGTCGACATTCTTGTCAATGGCGGTGGGGTGGAGGCCGTGAAGCAAGTCGATCAACTCGCCCGCGCCGTCCCAAATCTCAACCTCGTGGTCGACCATGTCCTTGGTTATGATTTTGATGGTAAGCCCGCTCCGGACGAATGGGTCACGGCAGTTAAAAAGCTGGCCGAAAATAAGAATGTCTGGTGCAAAATTTCGGGACTGTATCAGCGAAGCATTCCGCAACCTGCTCCGCACAAGCTCGATCACTATCGCAGTGTGCTCGATGTCCTTTGGAAAAACCTCGGCCCGGAACGCCTCATCTTTGGCAGCAACTGGCCATGCACCAAGAACAGCGGTGACTACACCAGCTTCGTAAAGCTTGTGAACGAATACTTTTCGGCGAAAGGACAGGAAGCCTGCGAGCGCTACTTCTGGAAGAACGCCGCCGAAGCCTATCGACTTCCTCTAAAATAGACCTACGCCATCAGCTCGGCAAGCGGCCCGGCAAGATTCAGATCCTTCAAATTGGAGTCAGTCTGGCCAAACGTTTCCGGGGGTTTGATCCCGGCCGCGTGCATAAATGACAGGTAGAGGTTTCCGATGGTTCGGTGCCCACTTTCGCGATACTTGGGAAACTCAAGATAACGTCCCATCTTGAGTTTCCCGGCCATGCCACCGAGTAGAAGAAAAGGCCAATCCGCCTGGCCACCATGGTGATCGCCACCCGCGCAGGACATGTAAACGATAAGGGTGTTGTCCAGCATCGTGCCATCACCTTCAGGCATCCCATCCAGCTTTTGGGCTAACTCTGCGATCCCCGCGAGATGCAATTTTTCAACCGCAGCCCTCGCTTCATGCCCGGTCATACCGTTGGTTGCTTTGTTCTCCTGGAGGTGACCCAGCGCGTGCACCGAGTTGCTAATACCTAGTTCGGTGTATTGCACACCCAGCGTATCAGGCCTGAGTGTAACCACATTGGTGAGGCCGGTGACCAAGGCCGAACCCGCCAATTCAAAATAGGATTCGATCCGGTGCTTCGGCTTGAGAGAATCGTAATGATTGCTTGGTGTCGGAGCAAATTTCTTGATTCGATCGGCAAGACCCGCCTTCTTTTTCTCGATCTCTTGCAGCGATGCGAAAGACTCCAGATAGAGAGCAAAGCGCTCCCTGTCATCGCCTGAAAGTTTCCTCTCAAGCCGCTTCGCATCCTCGGCCAAAAAATTCATCAAGCTCCCGTTGAGAGCCAATTCCGCCTCCAGTTGATCAGGTGGAGCCACCGAGGCTCCAAACAATTCGGTGAAGGCTTTGCGCGGTGAAGCCTGAAACGGAACCGGCATGCCTGCCTTGTAAGCGGAAATATTGGGATAGCAGTAGCTTTCGGAAAGGCCCGCACCACCTTCGAGAAGGAGACCATTGGTCGACATTCCGTACATCGGATACGGACCGTCGGAGAGATGCTGCCCCAGGAGGCAGTCAATAGTCGGAGCGATCGCAACCGTCTCGGAGTTGTGACAGGAAAGAGCTCCGTAACCGGAGGTGTGATTTCCACTGAAACCCTCGCCGGAAAGGCTCTGGATGATGGTGAGACGATCCTTGAAAGCCTCCAATTGCGAAAGCTTCTCAGGAAGCCGGTGATTCTTAAGCGAGACATCGACAAGAGGGCCGGGACGCCGGGCCCTGTTCCCCAATTTCGCGCCATCGGTTAGACGCACATAATGGTTTTCAAGCCCGTCCGGAACAAGATTGAACTTGTCAATTCCGGATGACTTCACCACAAAAACGAAGCGCTTTGGGAGAAGGTCCGGGTTTCCCGAAGCTTGCGCGTGCAAGGAGCGAACGAAGGGAGTCATGGCGAGGGATGCTCCCCCCAGCGAGATTCCCTTGAGAAATTGGCGACGTCTTTGAATCATGATGATTGAGGTTAGCTTGGCAGATCAGACTTCAACGGCGATAAAGAAAAGAATCAGAGCTGAGAAGAGAAACAATGAGAGCTTTAAAACTCCCGTTATTTTTAACATAGGCCTGCTCGGCTTCGATGAGGGTTCGGGAGTCGCTCAGCATTTCGTTCCGCCCCATAAAATAGCGGAAAAGGTGACGAATGAAGGACTGTCGCACCCGCTCCGACCGGCCCAGGCGGTAAATCATTTCGATGGCATCTTTCACCTTGCCATCGACTGCGGGATCACCGGACCCTCGAATTGCCCCCCTCGCATTAACAGCGCGCTTGGTCAACTTTCCTTCCTTTAACAATTGCTCAAAGCGGCCATCCCGGCGATTGACGATCTTTCCATCTTCTCCGAAGTAGTGGTGGGTGCGATAGCGCCCCCAGTCGTCGAATATTTCAAAGGTCTCGCCCAGGGGATTGATTTTGTGATGACAATTCCAGCATCGTTCCTCGCGCAGGACATCGAGGCGTTCGCGCAGGGTTTTGTGAGGATCAACCGGGACCTTGGCATCCACATCAGGTGGCACATCCTGTAATTTTCCGGCAAGAAGTTTCTCTCGAATCCAGATTCCACGATGAATGGGGTCGTTTCCATCATTCACCGACCAAGCCGCCAGCCAGGCCGGGTGGGTAAGAAGTCCGGCTCGTTGTTCTTTGGGCAATTCAAAAGGTTGCTCGATCGGCCAGCTCCACTTTTGTTTCTCGGCGCGGCCTGACTGTGGAAGGTTGTAGGGGGTAATATAAATGAGATCGGCAATTCCCCGCGAACGATTTGAAAAAGGAAAATCGGGATGGGGATTGATCCCCTCCTCCAAAGCGAGGCTGAAAAATTTCAAGGTCCGCTCAGCCTTCTTCTTTTTCTCTTCAATCCACTTTAAACGCTTTTCCTCCCATTCTTCCGGTGAAACGTGACCTGGCTTTTTGCGCTTGGCGTATTCCTCCCTCGCTTTGATTATCTCCCGCTTGAGGTATTTTGGATGGGTCACTTCGGCAATTCTCTCGTCGTAAAAATCCCTCGCGAATTCGTTGTCGCCCGGATGAGCCACGAAATATTCGTTGGTTGTCAGAAGCTCTGCGATGACATCCTCGTCTTTGCTAAGGATATGGTTAATCAGCATTCTGGCATCGTGAATAAGCATCTGGGTGTTCCACTGGGAGATCCCCTCAAGCCGACGCCGATCGGTGTCCTTGAATACATCACCCGCCCGATCAAAACCAAAATACTGCTCGAAGAATCGCATGATGCGGGGAAGCGCGGGCTGCGACCAACGCCCCATTCCAAGTTGCTCGTCGAGCAATTGCCGGACGACCCGGGAAACCTCTTCGCGGTTGTTGAGGTCGCCTTTTTCGTAGGCCGTCCATAGTAATTTGTTCCGGTCGGGAAGCTCATCTGTCAGTGCGTAGGCAAGCGCGTTAACGATTTCGGTCGGGGAAAGGTGGCGACGTCCATGCTCATCTTTCTCTCCAAGCCCAAATTCCATGCGATAGATCGCCTCGGGATTCAGGAAGAGCGCCTTGACCATCGTTTTGAAGCCCTTGAGATTTCCGCCAAGGTCGATATTCCGCTTGAGGAACTGAAGATACTTTTGCTTCTCATCATCCAATGGAGCCCGCCCCACGATGCGACGAAATTCCCTCGCGATCAGGTTCCCAAGCTCTCCTTCCGATGGTATGGCTTTGGCTTCTTCCAGGGATTTGAATTCCCCTCTCTTCTCACGCTCCTCAAGGAACTGCTCCGCATTGATGAGAATCATCTGCACCGTGCTTTGATCAACCTGCGACATCGCCGCGTAATCGCGAACTCCCTTCTCGGGTGTCACGTAGGTGAAGGGACTGCGGGCTTTGCCGAACCCACGGCGCTCAAAGATTTCAGGACTCAATCGCCAAAGACGTGAAGGTGAAAAAGACGGCGCCTTAATTTCACCGGAGAAAAGTTTTTCATGATCAACCCAGTTTCCATATTCCGGAGCGAGCAACTTCTTGCGATACGCCTCTCCCTGGTTGGCTCCCGCCAACTTTGCCTCAATCCAATCGACCATTCGCCGGCGCTCATCCGAACCAGGCTGCTGCTTCTCGTTCTCCGGAGGCATGTCTTCAGCAGTCAATTGCTCCAGAACTCCGATCCAGCGATCGGCAATCTTTGCGTCCTCGAAATCCCCACTGAGATCGTGAAAACTAATATCCCCTTTCTTCTTATCAGTTCCGTGACACTGCACACAGTAGTTTTCTAGAAAAGTCACACCAGTTTCACCGGCCTTCGAAGCCGGAGCCGACAAAAAGACCAGCCACCCTGCCAGGAAGAAAAATTTCGATGAACCCACAGCGATACAAACGCTCCGGCCAGGCCCATCTTTCGGATTTGTTTCATGGAGCACCAGCCACCTTCACCAGATTTTCAAAACCTCTAGGCGATGATCTCGGTGATGGGATCTGCACCTTCAACACCCACAAGTTTTTCGTTCAAGCCGGCATGGTGGAAGTGGAGGTCGTTGGGATCAAACCCAAGTTGATGAAGGATAGTGGCGTGAAGGTGTTTCACCTCGAGCGGTTTTTCCACGGCGGTGGAACCAAGTTCGTCGGTCTGTCCCACACTCACACCACCTTTGATTCCGCCTCCGGCCATCCACATTGTGAAACCGGCTGAGTTGTGATCGCGGCCCGTGCCTTTGGCATATTCCGCAGTAGGCTGACGTCCAAATTCCCCACCCCACACGACGAGAGTTTCGTCAAGAAGACCTCTTTGTTTAAGATCCTTGAGAAGTCCGGCAATGGGCTTGTCGGTATTCCCGGCGTGCTTGTTGTGATTGTTCTCGAGGTCGCCGTGCGCATCCCAATTGTCGTCATTGTGCGCCCCGCCGGAGTAGATTTGAATGAACGGCGTGCCTCGCTCGACAAGTCGACGGGCCAGCAGGCACTTCTTACCAAAATCCTCGGTGCGACTTTCATCAATCCCATAGAGCTTCTTGGTTGCTTCGCTTTCCTGATCGAAGTCGATCGCTTCCGGGGCGGTCGATTGCATTTTGAAAGCCAATTCGTAGCTATCGATACGGGCCTGCAGATTCGTGTTCCCGTGGCGTTGTGAAAGATGCCCGGCATTAAGTTGATTGAGCGACTCGATGATGCGGTATTGTTCATTTCGCCCCATACCGCGCGAGTGCTTGAGATCAAGGATAGGATCGCCTTTCGATCGAAGAACGGTGCCCTGATAATTCGCCGGCATGAATCCGGATGACCAATTTTTGGCTCCGGAAATCGGCCCACCCGTCTTATCGAGCATCACGACATAACCGGGAAGGTTTTCGTTAATATTACCCAAGCCATAATTCACCCAGCTTCCAAGGGAGGGCTTACCGCTGATCAGCGAGCCGGAATTCATCTTTAACATCGCCGAACCATGAATGGGCGACTCAGCAGTGAGTGAGTGCAGGAAGGCAATATCATCGACACACTCCCCCAGATTCGGAAAGAGATCAGAGACCCACTTCCCGCATTGCCCATACTGTTTGAAGTTCCACTTCGGCTCAACAATACGACCCTCGTTCTTTTTACCACCGCGACCAAAGGTTTTCACCTTCACCGTTTTGCCATCCATCCCCTTCATCCCGGGCTTGTAGTCGAAGGTATCGATGTGTGACGGCCCGCCATACATGAAGAGAAAAATCACGCTCTTGGCCTTGGGCGCAAAGTTGGTTTCCTTCTTCTTGCCCTGTGCCATCATTCCGGTGAGGGCGAGCGAGGTGAAACCACCTCCCACGGTGGAGAGGAACTCACGCCGGTTTGTTTGTCCACAAAAGTCTTTCATGATTAGTCTAGATAGAGGGTTTCGTTCAGATTGAGGATAAGAAGGCAGATCCGCGACATTAGTTGATCATCTGAAACACCATGTTTTTCCTGCAGGTCCATGGCCAGGCCAGTGAGTTCGTGGAGTTCGCCGTCGCTGATCTCCCGGCTGGTGGCAAGGCGGAAGGCTTCGCGGATTTTCTCTTCCAGCGGACCATTCAAGCGCGCGGCAAATTTGTCCGAAAATTCGTTCATGCGCTCACTGTTTAGCATGGTCAGGGCCTGCGTTGGCACCGTGGTGGCAAAACGCGAGGGGCAGGAAAAGTCACGCTCGGGCGAATCGAAGTTCGCCAGAAGAGGGAGCTTAATGGATCGCTTGGCATGAATATAAACAGCGCGGCGATTCGCGGAGTCCCCGGTTGAAGGACGCCAAACATTGTCGGGACGTGACGATGTCTGAAGAACCGCATCGGGCATTTTGGGCCGAACCGGGGGGCCGCCTATTTCAAACTTCATCTGTTTGGTGAGCACGAGGTAGCTATCCCAGATTTCCTCGGCAGTAAGACGGCGTGAGGAATACTTCCAGTGCAGACGGTTGGTGGGATCCTTGTCGTTCATTCCCTTGGCAGAAAGCTGGTAGGTGGAACTATTGAGCATGAGCCTAAGGATGTGCTTCGTATCCCAGCCCGAATCCACAAGCTCCCCTGCCAGAAAATCGAGAAGTTCTTGATTGGAGACTCCTGTGCCGAGCTTGCCAAATTCGTTGGAGCTCTCCACCAGACCGGCCCCAAAGCAATATTGCCAAAGCCGGTTCACCCAAACGCGGGCAGTCGTCGGGTGCTGCGGTGAAGTAATCCAACTGGCCAACTCAAGGCGGTTGCGTTTAGGTTTTAGATCTGCGGATTCAAGGACAGCGGGGAAAGCCACGGGCACCTCGTCGCCTTGGGCGTGTATGCTGCCCCGGGTGTGTATCCTTGGCGCGGCAACCTGCCCTTCCTCATGCACACCATGATAGCGAATCCCTTGAATCGGGCGCTCGAGATCACGTCGTTTTTCCTGAAGAGGTTTCATGCGGGAACCAAAGTCATCCCCAAAAATCCCACTAATCATCCCCGGGTGGATGAGAGCAAATTGATCAGCATTCAGATCATGCACTGGCTCACGTGTGATTCTAATCTCGGGACGATTGCGACTAAACTTGGTGATGACACCAATGACATTTTTTCCGGTGGTGAGCTCTTCGATCGGAAGCGGCACGAAAATCTCATCGTGGACCTTCTCAATCACACCGTCGTGCACCGGCGCGCCATTGATAAAGATCTCAAGGTGTTGCAAGTCACCTTTGAGATAGATCAAGAACTGCTTGGGAATTTCCTGAAGCCCAAACTCTGACCGGAAAGTCACCGTTTTATTGCGTGGCAATTTATCGAGCTTCTTGAAGCCGGCGCCATTCGCGTCGAACGAAGGCAGCGACCAACCCGGGTTCTTGGGCACGCCCGGAATGGACATCCAATCAGTTTCGATATCCTGCGGATTTTCCGAACGCTTTAAATAGGGCTCGAGCAACTTCCGGTCCACTTGCTTCCAAAGCTCCTCGATTTGATCCCTGTTCGCTTGTCTCTCCTCCTCACGCTCACGAGCTACCCCGGGATCAATCCAGGTATGATTCGGGCTCTTGAAAAGATCCTGTTTGATGCCATCGAAAAACGACATCATGGAGAAGTAGTCTGCCTGGGAGATGGGATCGACCTTGTGGTCGTGGCACTTGGCACATCCCATCGTTGTGCCCATGAAAGCCTCGGAAGTGACATCAACAATATCGCTGATCCGATCCGCGTGAGCCTGGGGTCGATCCGCCGGTTCATCATCCCGCTGCATGAGGGTCATGAATCCGGTTGCGATACAGCTATCGAGGGTTTTGTCCGGAAGTTGGTCGCCCGCCAGCTGCTCCAGAATGAAGCGATCGTAGCGCTTGTTCTCGTTGAACGACTTAATGACATAATCGCGATAACGCCAGATCTCCGGCTTCATGCTATCACGCTCGAAGCCATTGGTCTCGGCATAGCGAACGAGGTCAAGCCAATGGGAGGCGAATTTTTCACCAAACCGGGGCGAGTCCAGATAATGATCAACCAACTCCGGCCATGATATCTCGTTCCCTTCGGGAGGAAGTCCGGTCAAATCGTAGGAGAGCCGACGACGAAGCCGGGCCTCGTCCGCTCTTTCATTGGGCTTGATCCCGTTTTCTCGAAGCGCGGCGAGAATAAAGGCATCAATCGGGTTGCGAACAAAAGGATCCTCAACCGCAGGAATGGAAACTTTTTGCACAGGCTGGTAGGCCCAATAATTATCATCGGACTTTTGCGCCAACAAAACAGGACTCAAGAGAAAAAAAAGTAAAATGGTAGGATGCTTCACAAACGAGAGATTACCTACCTAAACTCACTTGGATTTACCAATCTTTCAAGTTTGCGAATCTGGCATGAGAGCTTCAAACACAGGAGGTATTGCACGGACGAAATCGGGAGAAAAGATCAACGGTTTAAATGGTCTTTACGGTAGACCGTTGGCGAGACTCCTTCAACCCGAATGAAGACCTTGTAAAAGTGATCGGCATCACGAAATCCGGCATCCATCGCAACATCCTTCATGGGAACATCGGTCTCGCTCAAGCGCCTCTTCGCCCGCTCCAATCTCAGACGCGTGATCTCACCGGCAATCGTCCGGCCCAGAGACTCTCGAAATTTCCTTTCGAGACCGCGTCGATTGGTCGCGGCAGCCTGAACGACATCACGCACCTCAATACGACGATGGCTGTTTTCGGCGATGAATCTCAACGCCTTGGAAACAAGCGGATCATCCGCAACATAGAGATCAGTCGAATCACGGGGAACAAGGGCAACCGGACGGATCAATCGCACTTTGGGATCGATCTCCTCCCCACTCATCAGGCGATCCAACATGGCCGCCGCCTGATAGCCAATCTGTTCGAACCCCATGTCGATACTCGTCAGGCTCGGCGAGGGTGATTCACAAATCAGAGGTTCATTGGCGGTGCTTACAATTGAAACATCCTGCGAAATATGCAGCCCGCGGGATTGACAAATATCAACGAGATAGCGCGCGAAGAGATCACTGCAAACCAACACGCCGATTGGCAACTCCCAGGTCGTAACCCAATCTTCAATTCCGGAGACAAATTGCTCCCAACCCCCGGCGCTGCGCTCCACTCCCGTTCTTGAAAAATAGTGGGAATTGCAGAAGAAACCCGATTCAGCCAGCTTAGCGCAAAACCCATCATTTTGAGACCTGGCATCGATGTCGCGTACGAATCCCAAGTGTCCAAAATTGCGCAAGCCTCTTCCCAAGAGATGGTCGGCCCCAATTTCACCCGTCCGGCGATAGTCCGGAAAAACCCCATGGATTCCTTCGGCCGGCGTGTTTAGCCAAACATTCACCAAAGGGGTTCCCGTCTTTTTCGCGGACCGCGCAAGGGAAGCGGTGGCCCGCGCAATCACCCCATCAAGAGGAGCCACGCCCTTGTTTCGTTCAAGGACCTTATCAATCGCTGGGTGAATCCGACAATCCCATCCCGCCTCGTCCGCATACTTTTGACACCCGGCGTATACTTCCAGGTGATGCTTGAAACCCCAATCCATCTCCAGCGAGACGGCCACCCGACGTCGTCGTTGTTTTGAGAAGTTCGTCAACACAGCCCAAGGGTGACCATGAATCCGCCCGACGACAACAAAAGAGGCCGCAAATAAGAGATTAAAATTCGCAAATAGACTCCTACCCGCTCAGCTTTATCGAAAGATGGTCTTCTATCTCTCCGTCCTCTTGAAGTTCAAGCAATATTATCATCATGAAACGGATCACCTTTCCCCGCCTAAAAACCTTTCTTATATGTTCCGCGCTTTTGACCGGTGCCAATGGCCGCACTTGGACCAGCGCCGACGGATCCAAGTCATTTGAGGCCAAATTCAAGTCATACGATGCCGAAACCGGCGAAGTTGTCGTCACCCTTCGCAACGGGCGGGTGAGGAAATTTAACCAGTCCTTTCTTTCAGCCGATGACCTAAGCTTTTTGAAATCCCAGGGAGGCGGTTCATCCTCGTCCGTCGGTGAACTCCCCGAGATCCTTCCGGATCCTGATGGCAAGGACGCTGACATGAGCCAACCGGTGCAGGTCTATATCCTGTTGGGCCAATCCAACATGCTTGGCTTTGGAAAGGCTGCTACCTTGAAAGGAATCGCCGCAGAAAAATATCCCTACCTTGTTGACGATGCCGGCGAGTGGACCGTCCGCAAAGATGTCCGCAACACCTTCGTCATGTGCTCCGGCAATTCTCCGGCAAAAGACCAACAGAACAACTGGTTGACCGTCGAACGAAATGTTGGCCCGGAAATCGGAATCGGCCACTACCTCGGTGAAGTCACTGATGCTCCCGTCTTGATCTTAAAAAGCTGCATCGGAAACCGCAGCCTCGGTTGGGACCTCCTCCCGCCGGGAAGCGAACCCTACGAATACGATGGCAAGGAGCAGCCCGGGTACCGGGGCACCCCGGACAACCCCGGAGGTGACACAGGTGGCGACATGTCCAAAGGATGGTATGCCGGATGTCAATATGATGGTGACATCGCGGCGGCCAAGAAGGTGCTTGAGAACCTCGACAAATATTACCCTGGCGCCAAGGAATATGAAGTTGCGGGTTTCTTCTGGTGGCAGGGTGACAAGGACATGCGGAATCCCGCCCACTACGAGCGGTACGAGCAAAATCTCATTCAACTCATCAAGGCACTCCGCAAAGACTTCAACGCTCCCCGGGCCAAGTTTGTCACCGCATCTCTGGGCCAGACCAAAAAAGGAAAAGGTGGCGGCGACGGCAAGATTCTCGATGCCATGGAAGCTGTTTCCAAGAGTGACGATCCGGAACTCAAAGGTCAGGTCGGCTTCGTTTACACCAACCCCCTCTCCAAAGGTGGAAGCTCCAGCGGCCACTACAGCGGAAATCCCGAAACCTATATGAACGTGGGTGAAGCCATGGGCAAGGCCATGGTTGAACTGCTTAAAAAATAACCATCTCCGTGCTGAGATTCGGGATTTCTTCCGGATCAAATGCTCCCCCCAGGAAAAAGGCGGTGCGTCATGCAGCGCCTTTTTTGGGGTCCCAAAAAAATTACTTTGGCTTCCCGCCACCGCTTTTTCGCATCTTGTCTCCAAGTCTAACACGCCCGCTGAACCGCTTGTGGAAGCCAAGCTTCCCGTAAAGCTCCAACTTCTCATCCATCAACTTCTGGTCGAATGGCCTCTCCGTCAGACGAGCTTCCAAATTTTGCAAAGCCAACCCGAAGAGTTTCTGTTCCTTGAGAACATCATACTCCAACTGTCGAAAATCTTTTGAACGCTGATCCTCCCAACGCCGAACCTGACGAAGAGCACGACGAGCGCCTTTGATATTCCTGGCCTTGAGGAACATGCGCCCCTCAAAAAGGGCGAGAGCGGCCAACTGCTGACGCCGGGTTGTCATCTCCTTCTGCTTTGATGCCGCTTCTCTTCTCTCCTCCAGCGAGGCCTCCTCAGCTTCGGTTCTTGCCCCAAAGTAGGCCGCCACCTCCTGCCCCTTCAACTGGCTCCGGATTTTTTTAAGGTGAATCTGCAAAGCCTTCAACCAACCTTTCTTCACCCCATCGGTGGCCAATCGAATTTCAGCAACAGTGAGAAGAAGCTCCACGTTTTTTGGACGTTGCTTCAATAATTCCCCGAGGAGTTCGTCCCTCTTCTTAAGAATTTTCTTATCCTTGGTTTTTTTGTTTGCCTTTAGAAAAGCGAGACTGCGGTTAAAAAGATCATCCTCCAAATCTTCGAGCTGTGACTTCTTTTGATCGAGTGAAACCGGTTCGGCCTTTTGGTTTGCAACCGCTCCAAATTCCTCCCCCGGATTGCACTCGACCCGAATCTCAAGAAGATCAACCTTATTGCCACTACTCTGCGTCAACTTGAAGCGACCACTGAAGTAATCCGCTCCTGCATTGTGCTTGGCCATGGAAGCCAGATCCGAACCACCAATCATGAGAGTGTTGTTTCGCCCGGCCATCAGGCGCAGAGATCCCGCCATGCGCCCTCTCACAACGGCACGATGGTTTTCGAAAAGAGAAAGCTTGCGCGGTTTCTCAAGCTTGACCGAATAGTTGAGCGGACGATTCTCTTCGGCCTTCAGCAATGACCGCTCCGGACTATGGAGCACCCGGTAAAAGGTGGTCCTCCCCTTGGGCAGCTCGACCCGCGCGTCGCGGGAATCCCCGCCCACATAAAGTCGTTTTCCGGATTCGTGATAGGCCGTGATCATGGAACCGGAAACCTCGGCGTCGTAGCGACGACCCGATGAGAGCTCGATTTTAGTTAGCTTGTCGACCGCAACCTCAAAGGTTTGGCGCAGTAGCATGGGCGCAACCGCCTTTCTTTCACGGGGACCGGCGGGAAAAGCGTTCCGCTGATCGGAGGAGAGAAATTCGGTCTTCGCGGGCATCTCTGAAAAATGAGCCCGGGTAATCTGACCTTCGCCCGAAACCTCCTCATCACTCGCAGCAATCACTTGAAACGGGACATGCCGGTCGTTGGGATGAAAAACGATGTGCTCCTGCCTTGAAGTCAGCCCGAAGAATTCGAAGTCCACCTCGACCCGCGTCTTACCCACAGAGAAGAACGGCTGGTGAATTGCGAACTCCACCGTTTTCCCTGGCGCCACCGGAACGAGCACTTCTTTTTCTTCACCCGACTCCATACGCAGATAATCGAGGGAATTGTAGGAATAGTGACTGAAGTCAGCGACCAGTGTCACGGTGTGCAGCATCAGGGATCGCGCCAAAGGATCCCCGGAATCACGCCGCAAACGAATCTTCACATGACTGACATTTGCAGGAACCTGAAAGAAGCGGCGGTAGGTTCTGCCGGATTCGATCTCCAGCCCGTATCCACCACGATGCTTCAAATGAGCTCCGGTTTTCTCACCTCGCACGATAGTTATGGGAATCCGGACCAGGGGGCCTGCCCCGGGCGACCCGGGGAGCTTGGCGTGAATTTCCGCATAAAGCGGCTCATCCGGGCGGGACACGGGAACATCAAGTATGGGACGTATCGTAATACTTCCATTGGCAAGACGGGCATACCCCGGGATTTTCACCCACGGTTGGGTTGCAGTAAAAATCAGATCATCTTCAAGGTTGAATTTCTCGGGCGCGGTCACCTTCGCCGGAAACTTCGGAGAAAGATCAAAGCGGACCTCCCTTTTACCCACCGGAATGTCTCCGCGGAGATACAGCCCGGGGCCCGAACCAAAGGTATTCCCCTTGGTCTCGACGTCGTAGAAATGATCCCAGGCGGGCTGCTTTTGATTGGCCTGCAGGTGAGCCCACGCCGGGAGTGCCTGCACGAGCCCGGCACCCTGGGCAAACACTTCAACCCCCTTGACGAAGCGCGCGCTATTCATGAGTGCGGCACGAATGCGAGCCGGTGAATAGGGCACATCGCTTTGCTTTGCGGCGCTCACAAGAAGGGCACCCAGTCCGGCGACCGAAGGCGACGACATGGAGGTCCCGTGGTAACGTTGTGATTTACGAAGTTCATCGTATGCCAGGGAAGCATGCGCTCCACCCGGACCCATGACATCCACTCCCAAATCACCATTGCGAGCCGGACCGCGGGCAGAAAACTGGTAGGCGGTATTGGGCCCCTCGATTGTTTGGCTGTACAAAACCTTCGACATCTCATCGGAGACATAAGCACCCACCCCGATAATGGAACTGGCCTCGCCTCCGGGACTGCCAAGCGTGGACAAGGCGGGCCCGCTGTTTCCTGCTGAGACAAAAGCGGTCACCCCGTATTTTTCGGTAAGCAAGTTATACATGCGTGCGGTGTCGTTTTTCCCGTCCTGATATTGACTTGCGCCACCCCAACTGGCGTTCATCAGGTCCGCACCATATTGCGCACAGGCGGCGACTCCTCTCATTTCGCCGAGGCCGGAAGAGCTTCCTCGAAGCCTAGTATCTCCGATCTTAATGGAGAGAATTTTTGCTCCGGGCGCAACACCATCACGATGTGGCTCTTTCGGAAAGTGAGCCGAAGCAATCGACGCAACATGGCTGCCATGCGACCCACTCACAGTGACAATCGAAAGAAGATTCCCCTTCTCATAAACCTGCACGGCAAAGGTTGCCGCTTCCTCCTGACTGAGCCTGCCATACTCTCCTGCAATCCCGAAGGGGCGCAGATCCTTTTCATCACGAAGATCTCCATCTTCATCCGTATCAATCAGGACATGGAATTCCCTGCCATCCGACCAGACCACACAGTCGTAAACCGGCCCTGGATCGGACGAGGCAAACTTGTCTTCAAGTGACTGAAGAATCTTCTCGCGGGCAATTTGATCCCGATCTTTCAAGGTCAAATCGACCTTTGCTTTTTGAAATGCCTTTCTTCCGCCCTTCTCTTCGGAAGTCTCGTTCTTTTTCGCCCGTTGTTCTCTGATGCCCGCGAGTTCCCGCTCCCATTTTTCGGCCCGAAGACGGGCTATACGCCGGTTGACTCCGATGGTGAAGAGATCACTGGCCCGCTTCATTCCCAGATGAAACTTTTTTGAAGGGTTCTTGAGCTTGGCAGGAAGGGTGAGCTTGCGACCGGTAAGGCCTTCCAGCTTCCCGTCCTTGTCAACATCAGCAAGGTGCGAGGTGTCGACATCTCCGGAACCAGTGGCATCGATGACATCGACCAACTTGCGCTCACCCGTCGAGGTAAGTTGCAACCCCGAGGCTGCAGGATCAACACCGGTATCAAAAACCGCGATCACGACTCCGCGTCCATCAAACTCAGGGTGCTTCTTGAGAAACTCCAGCACCCCGGTTTCACGTTTGGGAATGAGACCTTCCTGAAGATTCTTAAGGGATGGGGAGTTTTGCCCATTCACAAGCGCGAGAGAAGAAAGCGAAACAGTAAAGGTGGCGGCAAGACGTCTATTCATGATTGCTTTGATGATAACACTCTACGGCCGACTAGAGCAGAGGAATTCCAGTTTACCAACGAATAAGACCTTCCCCACTTGGGATCGCGACGTAAAAAGCGAGGATTTAGCGGAAATAAGAGAGGACTTGTGCGTGTATTCTGCTAGCCTGCGGGACTGATCAACATCAGCGGTTGCTCGGGTTTGATACCATGCGATACGCCATCGTCTCAGACATTCATGCCAACATCCGGGCGTGGGAAGCAGTGCTTGCGGATATCCGCTCGCAACAGATCGACGTGATCGTGTGTCTCGGCGATGTTGTGGGATACGGCCCTAAGCCAGCCGAGGTGTTGGAGGCAGTGAGATCGGTCACTGATCACTTTGTCCTCGGAAACCACGATGCAGCAGCGGTAGGAATGATTGACTATTCCATTTTCAACAACCACGCCCGACAGGCCATCGAGTGGACCATGACGGAGCTTTCACCGGACGCTCAACAGTTTCTGTTGTCAGTTCCGTTGGCAATCGAGGCCGGTGAGATCCATTTCGTGCACGCGGAAATCGCCGAGCCCGGCCGCTTCGACTACATCGACAATGTCGAGATCGCGAAAGAGAACTTTGCGGCCACCGAACACTTCGTGACCTTTATTGGGCACACCCACCTTCCAAAGATGTTCGAGCTTTCAGCGGACGGATCGGTTCGTGAACTTCTTGATACCAACAGCACACTCGATCCGGAAAAACGCTATATCATTAACGTAGGTTCGGTTGGAGAACCGAGGAACCCCGATGACCTCAGATCACGCTATGCCGTCTATGATGCCGAAAAACGTGAAATCGATTTTCGGCATGTGGAGTTTGATATTGTGGCCTACCGGCAGGACCTGGAATCAACCACTCTTGCACTCCGCCCATACTTCCTCCGGGTTTATGAACAGGTTGTTGAGGGACGAGAGGTTATCGTTTCGAATGGCGGCAGCCTGGTCGACATGCAGGTCTCGCACGACTCGGCTGCGCTTGTGGATCTTCGCCAAGTATCCACGATGGCTCAATTGGGACCTTCAAGCTCCATGCTCGCGAGCGCCCGCCCGTCCCGCGCCCCAATCTTTGCGCTGGGGGCAGCAGCGATCCTAACTGTAGCGGCCTTGATCTTCTGGTTAACGAGAGAGAATTATCCCTCGCCATCGGAAAACGGAAAAACTGTGATCACGGCTAAAGATGAGCCACCTGCTGGGAAAAAACTAACGCCCGAGCCCAAAAAACGGAGTGAGAGCAAGGTTGACGACCCACGCATGGCCGCTTCAAATACGCACAAAAAGCCAAAACCTCAAAAAGAAACTCCCCAACCAAAGGATCCCGATCCTATTCCGGAAAAGCCAAAGGAAGAGCCTGAGAAACCCGGGCCGAAAATCGCCGAAAAAGACAGCGAGGTTAAAATGGAATCTGCGTGGTGGCGGATGGACAAGGAGAGCGCCGGAAGCGCACTCGTCGATGCCTCGGGGCAAATCAAATTGCTCCCGCTACGCTCCGGCAAGGGAACACGCCCCGTTGCACCAGACCCGGTCCCCCTCAATCAAGCCGAGAACGACTCCGCCTTAATTTTAGGAATTTGGCAGGAGGAGAAAGTTGATAACATCTTTGCATTGAATGCCGGGAACTCTTTCACTTTCGAGGGTTGGTTCATTGCCGACAGGCTACGCCGCCCGGTCTTTCTCCTCGGCACTAGAACCGGGAAAGGAGAAGATAACCGGGGATGGCACCTCGACTTACGCCCACCCGCCCGCGGAAGCAGGGACGACCAGATGGCCTTCTTTTACGACTCAGGCACCAAACGGGTCCAGGCTCTCGCTGAAGCGGTCAAAATTGGCGATAAAGAACCACACCACTTTGCGGTTGTCTGGAATCATGAAGCCAACAAAGACGAGGGAGAAATGAAGCTCTTTCTCGACGGAGCAGAAGTTGCGGCCGCCAAGGTTGCCCACTCGGACATTCCCGGCGAGCAAATCAACCCCCTCCGCCTCGGAGGTCCGGGCAATAATACTCCCCTCGCCCTTGATGAACTCCGCTTCACCCGCAAAGCCCTGCAATCCCACGAATTCCTTCTCAAGACTCCCATCCTTGGAGTCACGATGATCAAGAGCAAAGCCACGGATCGGGACAGCTGGGCCATCCCTGAAAACTGGGAGGGAGGCCAACTTCCGGGACCTGACGACAACGTCATCATCGGTGAAGGCCTGAGCGTGCAAGTTCAGGATTCACCGCCCGAACCTTATTCAGGCTCCCTCATCCTGAAGCGAGAATCCACCCTCACCTTGTGGGCCATCAGAAGCCTAACCGCACTTCCCAAGGCTCCTTCTCTCTTGGAAATGCATCAGGGTGCCAAGCTCATCCTGCGAAGCGGCGAAGCAAGCTTCGGCCCCATCAACATGGTGGAGGACGCCGCAATTTTTGGTGGCGACTCTACCAGCGGCCAAGGAAGCATTCGATACTTCAACGGCGAAATCAGAGGCGCCGGCAGGCTCACACTGAATGGGATAAATCGAAACCAATTTCATCTCAAAGCCGCCAACACTTTCACCGGAGGACTCGTGGCCTACTCAACCCAAAACCAGCCCTTTTTTCTCCTCGCCGCTGCCAACTCGGCATTCGGAACCGGAGATGTTGCCATCAAGGCAAACGCCTCGTTGATCATTGAACCCAATTTGGACGACACCATCGCCAATACAGCCACCTTATCCCTCGAGGGATCCGGCAGCATCAGGGTCAATAGTGAAGGCGCGGACCCGAACACACTCTATAAGCTCGTTCTGAATTCTGACGAGACGGTGAGCAGCTTCATGGTTGATGGACAGGATCAGGGAGAAGGCGAATTCTCAGTGGCTACCCACCCCTTTATCTTCGGCTCCGGCAAGCTTATCGTAAAACGCTCTGATGATCAGTAATCCTCTCAAGAAACACCTCTTGCGAGTCCTGCCATTTTTGTTAGTCGGGATTTCCAATTGCCAGACTAAATTACCAAAGATAGTCGACACCCACGTTCACCTCTGGCACCTCGACCGACCCGAGGGCATCTACTGGATACCAAAAGACAATAAACATCTCTACCGATCGTTCATGCCGAAGGATCACGAGATCGTCGCCAAACAGAATGGAGTGGATGGCGTCGTCCTCGTACAGGCCGGGCAACACCTGCCCGACAATCAATGGAATCTCGATATCACTGCGCACAACAAAGCACTCTATCGCGGAGTTGTCGGGAACCTTTCCCAAGTGATTGGAACCAAAAAATTCCAACCGCTTTTTGAAAAACTCTGCCAAGATGACCGTTACGTGGGCTATCGCATTTCTGGGCGAACCAAAGCAACTCTCACCGAAGAATTCTACCGGGATCTCAAGGAAACCGCCCTCCATGGAAAAACCGTCGATATCCTCATTGGCAGCTACACCCTCGAAGAAGCTGCCAGTATCGCGGCCCGCGTTCCCAATCTCAAAGTCATCATTGATCATTTCGGAGGAGTAACCCTCGATGACAAACCACTCGACCCTGTCTGGGTGGAGAAATTCCGTGCGGTGGCGAAACACCCAAATGTCTTTTGCAAAGTGTCTGCTCTTTTCGGGCGAGTAAAATCCCAACCGGCACCTCTCGATCTGGCATTCTATCAACCCATTCTTGATCTCACCTTGGAGTGCTTCGGCGAAGATCGGATTGTCTTTGGCAGCGATTGGCCGGTGACCAGGACAACCGCAGATTACGCTGCTGTTCTGAAACTTACCCGTACCTACTTTGACACAAAGGATCCGGCGACTTCCCGCAAACTTTTCTCAGAAAACGCCGCGAAATTTTATGGTCTGGAAAAAATGGAAATTGAACGAGGCAACAAGCAACTCCCCCTCCCCGGAGATGCCTTCCGCATCAATGGGCGGGACGCCTTTGTCATTCTCCCCAAGAGTCAGGAGGGCAAGATCCCATGGGTTTGGTATGCGCCCACCTTGCCCGGACTTCCTGCGAAGTCGGAAGTCTGGATGTTTGAACGATTCCTCGCCGAGGGTATTGCCATCGCCGGAATTGACGTTGGAGAATCCTACGGAAGTCCCGACGGCCGAAAAGCCTTCAGCGAACTCTACGCACATCTCACAACCCAACGAAATTTCACGAGCAAACCCTGCCTGCTGGCACGAAGCCGCGGAGGCCTGATGCTATACAACTGGGCCGCAGAAAACTCAGACAAGTTGGGCGGCGTCGCCGGAATCTATCCCGTCTGTAACATCGAAAGCTATCCCGGCATCGCCCGCGCCGCCGGGGCTTACCAAATGACTCCGGAGAATTTAAAAGAGGCGCTTCCACGGAACAACCCCATCGAACGCCTCAAGCATCTCGCTGAAGCTCGTGTCCCGATTTTTCATATTCAGGGAGACAGCGACAAAGTGGTCCCTCACGAAAAAAACACCGCCCTCCTGATCCAACGCTATCGGGCCCTCGGTGGTCCTGCCGAATTTGAACTGATCAAAGGCCAAGGCCACAACATGTGGCGCGGATGGTTTCAATCTGAAAGCCTGACGCAATTTACGATCGATCGCGCACTGGGAAAACCACTCCCAGCCAAAAAGTGACTCGTAAACCGCATCTTCTTTTGGGGGCTTGGATGATAGATGACTCGTGCCACCCTCACATTCCAAAAAAACTTACCCCGACTGCCGTGAACTTCGTCACGTTCTACTGATGCAGCGATAGGAGGCGCTTGGATTCCTTGATCAGGAAGTCGATATCCATGAATGGATCGGCCGAAATGTCAGACCAGAGCATGCGCCCCTTGCCATCAAGAACGAAGGTTCCGTGAAGTGGCTGGTCCTCAAAATCGTCATGCGCTGTGTATTGCTTGAAGATGTTCTTGGCAGCATCAGAAACAATGGGAAACGGAATGTCACCCTTGGTGTAGTTGTCCTGAGAGTCCTTAAGATTCGCAACGTTGTCTGTTGATATTGCGAGAATCGGGAGCCCCGCTTTTTCAAAGTCAGAGTATCGATCCGCCATTGCGGTCAGTTGCTCGGTGCAATGAAGACATCCGGCGCCCAGGTAAAAGACGAGAATCACCGGCTTGCCGCGATACTCGGCAAGCGAAACATTTTTCTGATGCTGATCAGGCAGACTAAATCCGGGCGCCACCGGCGGCGTCCAATGGAGCGGTCCAAGTTCGTCGAGCTGCGGACGCGGCAAAAGATCGTCGGCAGGCTGGTGTGCAATCCGCCAATCAAGGGGATAACCAAGCTCCTTTGCAATTGGGGCAAGCCGGGCAAAAACCGGCGATTCGATCTCCAATTCAGATCCATAATTGCGCAGATCCTCGAAACCGGTCTTCCAGGCGGGATCGTCCCTTTTCGCGTGATAAAGCGCATGGATCGCCTTGGCTAGCGGAAGGGTTCGCTTGTCCTTTTTCTCAATCTGCTTCCTGGCGATCTCAGCCGCCTTCTCGTGATCTCCATACGCCAAATACCGCAGGACCGGGGTTTGCTGCGAGGGTCGCTTTGAGAGAGCCTCTGTAGCGGTCTTGAAGTCCCCGTTCATCGCGGCGAGGTAGCCCTTCAACTCGCCAACAACATTCTCAAATTTCCTGACATTCTTCTGAAATTGATCGTGGGCCTTCTTTTCAGCTGACTTGATCTCCTTCTCATTTTTCTTCTCCTTCTCGGCTTTCTCCCGGGCCCTCGTTTTGGCCTGTTCCTGGTCGGCTTTGACCTTCGCCAGATGTGATTCGACCTCCTCGATGGTCTTTCTTAATTTAACTTGATGCCCAAGATTCGCTTGCGCGACTCCAATGAGCCGTAATCGGGAAAGGTCGTCCTCAGGCTTCGGGAGCACCTCCAACCACGGCGAGCGGGCAGTCTCGAGCGCCTGCTGCCAGAGTTCGGCCTTTTCAAGATAGTCGATCAAAGCAAGACGACCGTATCGCGCGGAGCCCCGTCCGGGATTATTGAGTTTGGGATGGCGGGGATTCCCTAGAAGGGATTTCGCCATGTCGATGCTGGCCCGCACCATTCCGAGGTGGGAAAAATTCCGCGATAGCCACTCGTTGTTGTGGGCATAGTTGTGAATCTGATCCGGCAACAGAAACCATTTCATCATGTGCTTGTGGTCAACCCGTGCCGACGCCTGCTGCTGCCATACCGCATCCTGATAACGCTTGGCCTTGGAATAAATGTGCCCCGGCATGTGCCACATGTGCGCGATGCCCGGAGCAGTTTGCCCCAGTCGTGCCGCTGAATCGAGTGCCTGCTCATGTTTGCGGTTATCCCAAAGGTGGATCGCGTAGTGGTGCGCAGGATGGTTGGGGTTCTTTGCGAAAATCTGCTCCAGAATGGCATCCAGCCCCACATGACTCGTAATGGGAATGCCCTTACGGCTAAACTGCCAACGCCGACAAACCAGCAGGGCCTTGGCCTCGAGATCATCGGGATAATTTAAAATCAGATCCTCATAAGCCCGGATAAAATTCTTCCGGCGCTTGGTGACATCTTTCTCTTTTTGGTCGTCATGGTAGGCGATTTCCGCATCAAGATAGGCCCGCTCATGCTCGCTGATTTTGAAGTCCTCTTTTTTCAAAAGCTCACCCGCCTTCGCGATGAATTCCTTGGCTCGCTTTTCATTTTCGTAATTGGTCTGAGACAAGCCCCAATAAGCCATCGCGCAACTCGAATCGTGAGCGAGAATAGCCCGGAACGATCTTTCGGCTTCATAATACCAAAACCCATGAAGCTGCCCCAGTCCCTGATCAAAATAAGCCTGCCCCTGATCCCAACTGGTAGTAATGGGCAGATGAACATTACTAGTTGTGCCCATCAACGGACCTTCCTGACGCGGGCCTTCATTAAAAGCATGGCCATTGTGGGAATGCCCCTCTTTAATATCTTGATTCGGCTCTTGCGCCACCAAATAGGTCGCGAAGAAAGGAAGGGTGAAAAGTCTCTTCATGATCGATGCTTGTAGATTGAGATTACGTCGGAGATGTGGTGAGCTTTCCAGATGATTCGATTGATTTCACTCTGGATGTGCCTTTTCTGTCTTTCTCAAGCGACGGAAAGGCCCAATATTGTCGTGATTTTCTGCGACGATATGGGCTACGGCGACCTCACTTGCTTTGGGGCGAAGGGCTGGGAAACGCCCCACATCGACTCAATCGCCCGGAACGGCGTTAAATTCACCGATTTTTATGTCGCCCAGCCCGTCTGCTCCGCCTCCCGCACCGCCCTCCTCACCGGCTGCTACCCCAACCGCGTGGGCATCTCCGGCGCCCTCTCTCAACGCAGCACCATCGGGATCAATTCCGGCGAAACCACCCTCGCGGAAATTTGCAAGTCAGCCGGCTACCGCACCGCGATGTATGGGAAATGGCATCTCGGCTACCAGGAAAAATTCCTTCCTGTGAATCACGGCTTCGACGACTACTTCGGCTACCCTTACTCGAACGACATGTGGCCCAGCGGTCCGGTGCGCTTCATGCCCAATTACCCGCTTCTCCCCCTCATTGAGGACAACGAAATCATCGCCCGCGTTCGTGACCAAACCTGGATGACGACCTGGATCACCGAGCGCTCCGTCCGCTTCATTACCGGGAAAAAGGACGAACCCTTCTTTCTCTACCTCGCCCACCCGCAACCACACGTCCCCCTTTTCACCTCGCCCAAACACACCGGCTCCTCCGAGCAAGGAAAGTATGGCGACGTCATTCAGGAAATCGATTGGTCCACCGGCCAAGTCCTCGCCGCCCTGGATCAAGCCGGCGTCACCGACAACACCCTCGTCATTTTCACCAGCGATAATGGTCCATGGATGGTTTATGGCAACCACGCCGGAGGAGTCGGCCCGCTTCGCGGCTGCAAAGGCAACTGCTGGGAAGGGGGCGTCCGCGTCCCCTGCATCATGCAATGGCCCGCCAAGCTCAAACCCGGGTCGGTCGTTCAAACTCCCCTCATGACCATTGATCTCCTCCCCACCATCGCCAAACTTCTCGAGGTATCCCTTCCGGAAAAGCCCATCGATGGCAGGGACGCCTGGCCCGTCATCTCTGGCCAGCAAACCGAACCAGTTCAGGAAGCCTACTACTTTTGGTATAAAAGGAACGACCTCGAAGCCATGCGCATGGGCAAATGGAAACTGCAATTTCCGCACACCTTCCGAAATTCTAAAATCTCACCCGCCAACGACGGCCATTCCGGGAATTACGTCATGCAAAAGTGCGATCTTGAGCTCTACGACCTTGAAGTTGACATCGCAGAGTCCAACAACCTCGCCGACCAGCACCCCGAAATCGTCGCCAAAATGCAAGCGCTCGCCGATAAGAAGAGAGCCGAACTCGGCGACAACCTTAACAAAGTCAAAGGCGCAAAAACCCGACAACCCGGCACCGCTCCGATCGCCAACTGGGCTAAAAAGAAGTAGCTCAAGCCTGCTACCTGTGTCCCGTCGCCAACTCACAGGCAAAATGCCTGTGCTACAAGAAACCCGTAGAGACAAAACTCCAGCTACACTCTTGATTGAGAACGTAAAAGCGATCGTAAGGATCATTTCCGTCCGGGTGATCTTTGCCGATTCGGCGGGCCTCAAGCTCCGTTTCACGCAGCAGATTACCGCCTCCGGATTGAAAAAAATCGAAGTTCTTTCCCCGGAAGATAAGGCCATGCAAGCCGGACTTAATGATTACATTTCCAATTAGGGTAACAAGAGTCCTCTCCTCACTCCCATACTTGAGGAAAATCTCTTCCATTTCTGGTGGGACTATATCCGTATCGCCGGTTATTGCTGATAAGCCGGATTCCTCTCGGTCGGAATGGGAGCCTTGGTCTCTTTTTGCCATGCTTCTAGCTCAGCCAGAAGTTCGATTTTCCTGGCTTCATTTTTCGAAGCCAGGTTGGTTTTCTCAGAGGGATCATTTTTCAAGTTGTAGAGCTCGATCACTCCATCCTCAAAATACTGAATGAGTTTCCAATCTCCCTTCCGGATGACACTGCACGGAGTCGTCCGGAAAAACGTGGAAGCGGAATCCGGGTCCGCCTTGTAGCTCTGCAGGTAGCCCGGAAAATGCCAAAAGAGGGCACGCGATTTCAAATTGCCACTCTTGAAAGCCGGCAAAAGACTCACGCCATCGAGTCCGGCTGGCTCGGTCCGCCCAGCGAGTTCTAGAAAGGTCGGATAGAGATCAATCTGCGCAATCGGTGTCTCGTTTTTGGAACCCGCTTCGACTACTCCGGGAAAACGCACTAAAAAGGGCTCCCTAATCCCACCTTCATAATACATACCCTTCACTCCACGTAGCGGCTCGGCCCGCGAAATGCTCCCGTGTGGACCATTGTCCGAGGTAAAGATCACCAGGGTATTTTTCGCGAGTTTCTGCTCATCGAGGGTTTTTAAGATATATCCCACCGCCTGATCCATGGCATCGATCATGGCAGCATACTTCGGATTCTTGTGGGAACCATCGGGAGCCTTCTTTTCATACTTTGCGGTCAGATTCTTGGGAGCCTGAATTGGGGTGTGCACCGAATAGAAAGGCAGATAGACAAAGAAAGGCGATTTGGAGTTTTCCTTGATCCAGTTGGCGACATCTCTCCCAAGCCGCTCGGGTAGATGTTCCCCTTTGGGTCCGTCCTTGAGGTAGGGATTTTTGTAGGGCGAAAAATACGACTTGGGATGACCCCAGGTCGTTCCACCAAAGTTGACGTCAAAACCATCTTTGGTGGGATCCTCGCTCAAATGCCACTTCCCTGCCACACAAGTTCGATAGCCTTTCGACTTCAGAGCCTCGGCCATCGTTAAAAATTTGGCATCGAGAATTTGCTGATTCTTGATCGGAATAAGTTTTCGGTTCTTTGCCTTGCCACGATCAGAATTCCCCACCGTAAAGACCCCGTGTCGCGGAGTATACTTCCCAGACATCATGCAGGCCCGCGATGGAGCACAATTTGCCGCTCCCGCATACGCGTTGGTGAAAGTCATCCCTTCTTTCGCGATTCGATCGATATTTGGCGTCTCGTAATACTTCGAACCTTGGCAGGAGAGGTCGGTATAACCCAAATCATCGGCATAAATCAGGACGATATTGGGCTTTTCAGCAACGGCCAAGGCAGCGCCCAAAATTTGAACAAGAGCAAATTTCTTAATCATTCTTAAATGTAACGATTCCCTCGCTTCCAAGGTGGCAAGGAAGTTGAATGGAATACCCTTGTCTCGAATTGCCCTGTATAGGAAACTTTTTTTCTAGAAATCATGAACAAGATTTTCACACTTTTGGCCGTGCTTTCGGTCCCCATGCTCTCGCCCCTCTCCGCCCAGGAAAACGTGGACGAGCTTTCCAAAGCTCGAAAAGACCGCGAGCGCCTCATCGACCTTGCCCTCACTCTGGAAGCCGATTTCGGTCGCACCCTGCAGGATTACACCGAGCTTCAGAAGGACTACGGCAGGCTCCTCAAAAAAAAGTCGGCTCCCGATCAATCCGCCAAGGTTCAAGATCTCCAAAATAAGCTGAAGCAGGCTCTCGCCAAACTTGCAGAAAAGAAGCCTGTCGGCCCGGACCCGCGCACCCAGGCGCTCCTCGAACAAGACATGGTCAATCTGCGCAACGAACTCCACCGCCAACGTCAGGAACTCCTCATCGCTCGCGCCCGCCTCGTCCGAGCCGATCAACTTCAGCGTCAACTGGACGACGCAAACAAGGGACGGGATCAGGTGACGAAAGAGCTCAAGGAGATCAAAACCGAGCACGCCAAACTCCTTAAGGATCTAAAGACCACCATGGCCAAGCTCGAGAAGGCAGAGCAAGGCCACAAAGGGGCAATCGCGAAGATCGCCTCGCTCCAGAAAGAAAACCTCGATCTGAAGACTAAGATCAAGACCCAGGACGACGAGATTGCACGACTTCGACCCGTCGAAGAGCAGCACAAAAAAGCAATTGTGGCAGCCACCAAGCTCGAAAAGGAACAAGCCCGCCTCTCGGAAATTCTCACCGAGCGGGAGAAACAATTGGCCAATCTCAAGTCCCATCTCGCGACCGAAGTGAAACGGACCCTCGAAATCCCGGTATTGATTCAAGCCAAGAATGAACTCCTGAAGAAACTCAACGACAGCAGCGCCAGCAATGAAGAGCTGAAAAAGAACAACGAGGTCCTGGGGGCCAAGCGACTTGAACTGGAGAAGAAGATCAAGGACGCGGAAAAAAACATCGTGACCATGCGCGCCCGGCTCGAAAAAAACGAAAAGGCAATGGCTTCAGTCGCCAAGTTGAACACTACCAACAACCGCCTCGTCGCCGAGCAGGCCCTCCTTCAGAACACAGTCGATATGGCCAAGGCCGAACTCGTCAAAGCGAAGGGTCTGCGCAGCCGCCTCGAAGCAGAGCTAGCCGAAAGCAAAAAAATGGCAGCGGATGCCGAGGAAATCAAAAACAAGAATGCCGCACTCATGGAAGAGCAGGCCATCATTCGTGATCGCTTAATGGCGACCGAGAAAAGCTTCAAGTTCCTCAAGGCCGAACGTGACAAACTGGAGACCGCCTACCGGGATCTAGAACAAGCGAAAACCAATTTGACCTTGGAAATCACCAAACGCAACGATGAGCTGCAAAAGCTCCGAACCGAACTTGCGAAGGAATCTAAAGTATCCGGAGACGCTGCTGAACTCGGAAAGGAAAAAGCAGTCCTTGAGGCGCAGCTCAAGAAGCGCGAGGAAGAACTGACGAACACCCGGAAGGAACTCGGAAAACTGCAAATTAACGCCACTGTTCTTGAAAAGCAGCTCGTTTCACTTAAGCGGACCACCGCCTCAATCGACCCCGTGCGCTATGCCAAAGGGGAGGCTAACGTCACCATGCAACAAGCACGTGTCTTGAGCGAGGTTCAGCAAGTCTTCCAACTCTTCCCGAGTGCTCGCATCGAAATTGTAGGCCATACCTGCGATATCGGATCTGCCAACGGCAACCTCAAACTCAGCCAACAACGCGCGAAGTCGCTTCATGATTTCCTCCTCTCAAAGGGAATTCAGGCAGCTCGCCTCAAGTTCCGGGGAGTTGGCGAAACCGAACCAGCCGTACCCAACACCAGCGAAACCAACCGTCGTCAGAATCGACGAGTTGAAGTTGAAATCCTCGACTAATTCTCCGCTTTGGAAACCACTCCCTACGGGACCACCGACGAAGGTCAAACCATCCGTCTCTTCACGCTGACGAACACATCCGGAGTTGAAGTTCGGCTTTGCGAATATGGCGCAATCGTCGCGGCCGTGAACACCCCGGATCGTAACGGCAGGGTTGCCAACATCACGCTCGGGAAGGACTCGTTCAAGGGCTGGTTGGAAAACCCAAACTACCTCGGCGTCACCGTGGGCCGCTACGGAAACCGTATCGCAAAAGGCAAATTTTCTATCGACGGCACCGACTACAAACTGGCCACCAACAACGACCCCGGCGGTATCCCCTGCCACCTCCATGGTGGTATCAAGGGATTCGGCCAAGTCCACTGGAAGGGGCAACCGGTCATCCGCCCTAAAGCCAGCGGAGTCTGTTTCACCTACTACTCGGATGCCGGTGAAGAAGGCTATCCCGGCAATCTCACTGCCATCGTCACCTACTGGCTCACCGAAGACAATGAGCTCATCTTTGAGGCGAAAGCCAAGACCGATGCCCCCACGCCGGTCAATCTCATTAATCACACTTATTGGAACCTTTCCGGCAAACCCACCAAAACCATTTTGGATCACGAACTGCAATTAATTGCTGATCATTTCCTTCCCACCACGCCCGGTTTAATTCCGACCGGCAAAAAAGAAAGCGTTCAAGGAACCCCCATGGACTTCACCAGGCCCACCCGGATCGGAGAACGGCTCAAGAATGACTTCGAGCCTCTTAAATTCGGAAACGGCTACGACCACTGCTGGGTTCTCCGGGAAAAGGCTGCCGGAGAATTAAGCACTGCTGCTATCGTACACGACGGGCAAAGCGGACGTGTCCTTGAAATAATGACAGACCAACCCGGAGTGCAATTCTACACGGGGAACTTCCTTCCCCATAAATACACCGGACTCTGTCTCGAGACCCAGGCTTTCCCCGACTCGCCGAATCAACCTGATTTCCCGAACACTATTTTGAGACCCGGCGAGACCTACTCCCACACCTGCGTTTTTAAATTCTCAACGCGGTAAGATCATTTAACGGGTTTCGAAAGAATCCGATTGCAAGGCCCAGCACTTCCCTTCCTCATTCTCTATGAGGAGACGATAGTAGTATTTTGTTCCCGGCTTCAGCTTCCCAAGCCGAAAGTGATTGTTCCCTGCTGAAAGTTCTTGAGGAGTCGTAGAGGCGGTCCAGACCCGATCCTTCGAGAACAACTCTTCACTCGCTCTTCCGCGCTCGGTGCCATGTAATTTTCGAGAGGCAAAAGTGAGAGCATCCACTTCGCCATACCAGACCACCCCTTTGGCCGCTGCCCCCGGAGCTGCAAGCTGATAAGAGATCGTCGCAGATTCGGAGTCAGCCGCGATCAGCTGGCTCTCACCAATCTCCGCCGGCAGCCGATAGAGCCCCTTCAAGATCTCAGGACGGAGGTAACACGGAATCTCTTGACGGTGATTAGACTTCACCTCGGCAGGAACCTCGCGAAAATCCAATCCGCCGGTCATCATCCTAAACCAGTGATCTTTGCTGATCGCGATTCCATGATTTTGAAAATGGGCTTTGGTCGTCATTCGATCCACTTGAAAAATCTCTCCCGCAGCATCAACGAACCATCCCCTTCGATCCAACACACGTTCGATGTCTCCCGTTCGCTCCACTTGAGGCGGCCCCGGAATCTCACAAAATGAGGAAGCCCGGACCGTCGCTTTCGTATTTTTGCGAGGCACCTTGTTCCCCATTGCGTAGAGAATCCACCGCTTCTTCCCTTCATCGAAAAGATAACCATAGTAGGTGTGATAAATCCCGTTCTTCTCAACCCGCAGTGCCTGAATGACCGACCCGGGTCGATGCGCATACGGGACCCAGTTACGAACTTTCACGCCCGAGCCCTCGTGCCCAAATCCACTGAACTCCGCCCGGGGGTTTCCCGTCGCCAATAAATGGGGCATCTGCTCAAGCTGAGGGAGCTTTTCCTTCGCTCCCTTTTGCGAGAGCGCCCACATTGAAAAATTCACCACTCCGGCCGCCCGCTGGTCGTCCCCGAAACCAGCGCCGAAGTACCCGAAATCTGTCGTCATTGGACTGTAGCTTGACCCCCTTGACGAACTCCTACTTTCAAAAATCCACATCACCGGCTCCGGACATTTCTCCGACCAGTAACGAGTATGGATAGCGGCAGGCCGCCACCGGGCGCGCAGTAGCGCGATATCTTTCACCTGATCACCCGACAAAGTCAGCGACTTAATCCCGGCCGCTCTCTCTGGGTTCCCGCCGCGCTCGATAACCACGGTCTGCCTGCCCTTTACGACTGGAAGGACGATTTCCTGCTCTCCCACCTTCCCATCGAACTCAAGGGAAAACTCACGCTCCTTGCCTCTCATCGAAACCCACCATCTTTCTCCCTCTCCCACCTTTCCAAATCCGTTCCCCGGCTCGATCGTCATCTTCACGTCACCCTCCGACCCGGACCATAAATACCACCTTGCAGAGGCTTCCCCGGTTCCAGGAACAAACTCAAGTTCAGAAAAGGAAACCTTAATAAACTCCTTCCAGTCATCGTCACCAGCCCGCTGACCTGTTGCCCTGACTTTCCCTTTTTCGAAAAAGCCATTCGTCGCATTCAGGACCAACTTACCGCCCTCTCCACTCTGGACTAGATGGAACACTCCATCCTCCGCACCCGCCATCCTCTTAGGAGAATCGCCGAAAAGAGGTAAAGAAACGACAAGCATCATAGAAACGGCAGATTTCATGACCCGACTCTACGGACTTCGACCCCTTCCGCCTATCAAAACCCTCCCGCTTGACGCCCCTCCTTCCAATGTTAAATCTCAGCCATGGCGAAAGTTACCATCTACCATTTCAATCATTGAGGTTCATCCACAAATGCCTTGGCGGTCGCCGAGGAACTCGGAGTGAATCACGAAGTCATCCTTTACATCAAGACGCCCCCCGATGAAGCGACACTCATGAAAATCGTCGAAGTTCTCGAAGATCCGGTTGAAGATTTAGTACGCAAAGACTCCAAGTTTAAAAAACTTGAACTCAACCCCGAAGACTACGTCGACAATCCCAAGGCAGTCGTCGACATCCTAGTGAAGCACAAACAGCTCCTCCAGCGACCTGTTTTGGTCACCAAAGACAAGGCGATCATCGGACGCCCCAAGCAACGGATCATAGAATTCCTCAGCTCGTAAGGGACTGCGGGTGACAGATCAAATTATCAGGATCGTATCTCACCTTGACCGCCCTGAGCCGAAGCAGGCTTGGCCCGTAATAGGCTTCAAGCGGATTCTCCAGAGTAGCATCCGGATAATTGCGGTAGTGCGCCTTCGCTCCAATCGCTTTCCGCAAAGCAGTAACGTTTGCGATCAACGCCTCCCGCTGACTCTTTCTTTGCCAGTAGGCCTGAATCTCGCCCATAAAGGGATACTCACGGTGAGGATAGGCTGAATCGGGGCCCCGGGTAATCGCACCTCCCAATGTATTCACTTGGAAAATCAGCCCCCCTGTCCCCATCACCTTTTCCGCAACCTCGCCGGAGGCATGCTCAACATCTTTGAATCCGTGGTAGAATCCTCCGCTGACATTGTAAAAAGGAAGTGGCCCGGCTTGCCCGTAGTAGCGCGCCAGGGCTTTGGCCGTCGGTGAATTTAGCCCGCCCTTTGAGCCAAAACCAATTCGCTCCATGGCCGCAGCCGCCTTACGAAAAGCAGGGCCTCCGGTGGTGAAAGAGGTTGTCATCAAAACCGTGATTTGCCGGCCGTTGAAGACAAAGCCCGAGAAAACCGGCTCAGGCAACCCGGCGGCGAGCTCAAACCAATCGCGCATCATCTCCACCGCCTTCTTTGCGGAAAATCCCCTTACCACAAACCTTTGGGCTCCGAAGGTCGATCTCACCGCACGGGTTTGAAATTCCATCGAGGTCACCACCCCAAAGTTCCCATTCCCCCCGCCCCGACAGGCCCAGAGCAGCTCCGGGTCGTCTTTCGAGTCCACCAATTCTCCCTTTCCATTCACCATCTTCACCCTCTGCATATGGTCGGAAGTCAGCCCCCACTGCCTCGCGAACAGTCCATACCCGCCCCCGAGGGCCAGCCCGCCCAATCCCACTCCGGCACACGATCCGGCTGGTAAGATCCGCCCCTTGGGCAAAAGAACATCATAGAGCTTGCCCAGCTTCACCCCGGGCCCCGCAATCAACTCCTTGGACTCGGGAAAATAAGCCCGCTGCGACATTCCACTCAGATCGATCGACAGGCTGCCATCACTCATCGAGCTCCCAATAAAACAATGCCCACCCGATTTTACCGAAACCGAGAGATTCTCATTTCGCGCAAAAGTGATCGCCTTGCGAACTTCCTCCTCACTTTGACAGGATGCAATATAGGCGGGCTTTGGCGACAGGTCTGAATTGAAAAGCTGGCGTGCCTGGTCGTATCCAGTCTCCCCGGGCTTTAGGTATTCCTCTTCCGCCTTCATTATGAACGGCATACCCGCAAAAATCGAGGTCCCCACAAACTGGCGTCGCTTCATGGCCCGGAAACTGTCACGAAAAAAACAAAAATTTGAGGACTAAATGCTCCGCTTGTGCGTTATACTCAACACGTATGAAAAATATAATTGCCCTCACTTCTCTTCTAGCATTCGGATCTTTCGCAAGCGCTCAGGAAGCTCCCGCCGCCAAAAAATGCCCCACCAGCAAGTGTGCCGCTAGCAAATGCGAGGCTGGAACCTGTGCTGACGAATGCTGTGGTCCCATGGTGAAGCTCGCTGTCACCGGTCTTGAAAAAGAAGGTGCTGCCGAGACCGCCAAAATCGCTCTTGGAGCCATGGCCGGCATCACCCACTGCTCGACCTGTGCCGAGTCCGGAACTGTCATGGTCAAGTATGACGCCAACAAAATGAAGGTCGCCGACATCGAAAAATCTGTCTCTCAGAACGGAATCAAGGTCACCGGCCATAGAACTTCGGTTAAGGTCAAGGGCCTCGCCTGCCAATCCTGCAGCAACCATCTCACCACCGTCCTCGCCAAGACCGAAGGTGTCGTGAACGTCGATAAGGTCTGCCACATGAGCGGAACCGTAAACGTCACCTTTGACGCCAAGAAGACCGACGCCAAAAAAATCAAGGCAGCCATCAACACCTCCAAGTATAAAGTCGTGGAACCCGCTAAGCCAGCTCCTGCTGCAGCGCCCCAAAGCTAGATCCTAATTTCACCTGTTGTTTCTATTCGGCGGTCACTCCCTTTGCGGGGAGTGATCGTTCTTTTTGCAACGACAGGGGCATCATCACCCGATAGATCCCAAATACCCGTCAAGTAGCATTGGAATGATAAAATCTTTCTTGCTGGCCCTCTCACTTGCCGCTGGCCCGGCTCTTCTCGCCGAAACCGGATTCACCAGGGATTCGCAACGTCAGGAAGGTGTTCCGGTGGGTAAGGTCACACGTCACGAGCATCGCAGCAAGATCTTCGAGGGAACCTTGCGCCAATACTACCTTTACGTTCCCGCCCAATACAAGACCTCCGAACCCGCTGCGGTGATGGTCTTTCAAGATGGCCATGCCTACGTCGATGACAAAGGCCAGGCTCGCGCCACCATCGTGCTCGATAACCTCATTCACCGCGGCGAAATTCCCGTCACGATCGGGATCTTCATCAACCCCGGCGTCTATGACAAAAGAATCGACGGCCGACAGAATTGGTCAACCGGTAAAAAAACGAAGTCCAGCAACCGCAGTGTCGAATACGACTCCCTCAACGAGGCCTACGCCCGCATGCTTGAGACCGAAGTCCTCCCCGAAATTGGTAAAAATTTCACCCTCACAAAAAACCCCGAACGCCGTGTCATCTGTGGAGCTAGTTCCGGCGGCATCTGCGCCTTCACCGTCGCCTGGGAGCGGCCCGACCTCTTCCGCAATGTCATCAGCCACATCGGCAGCTTCACCAATATCCGCGGCGGTCACGTCTATCCCGCACTCGTCCGCAAGGAAAAGAAACGCCCCCTTCGGGTCTGGCTTCAGGACGGACGCAACGACCTCGACAACTCCCACGGCAATTGGTGGCTCTCGAACCAACAAATGGCCAAGTCCCTCGCCTTCGCCAAATACGATTACAAATTCGTCGCCACCGACGGAGGCCACAGCATCGAGGACGGGGGCAGACTTCTTCCCGACGCCCTCCGCTGGATTTGGCGAAAATGAGCGGGTTCGCATCACTCCTTTTTCATCCGATCCGTTTTCCCCGCAGCTGGACCTACTTCCTCACTGGTCCAGATCGAATCACCTGAAGCGAAGGCGGGATTTTACTTTCATCATCTCCTCCGACTCTCCATTTCTGGACCCAAATGGAAATTATTTCCGCGGACAGCTAATCATCCCCCTCTACTCCGATCCAACGGCACCTTTTCTCTCTTACTGGCCAAAGTAAATTTCGGCCAGTATGCCCGCTCCATCGACGTGACAGAATTTCTTTTCAACGACTGGACTGTTGCCGGGGTTACCGCAGTGACGTCATGATGGCGGTAATGAGTGGTTCGTGAAGCGGGTGTCCCTTCCTTGCCATTTCCTGATCGTATTTTGAGTAAGGGGGATGTTTCTCGTCTTTTTTGAAATACTTCATGACATAAGCATGAAGATCCACGACCGAGACTCCATGTCGCTTCATGACCTTCGAGGCGATCTCGTTGTATCCGACCTCGGAATTGGCTTCGAATAGGTTCCCTTTAAAGCTGGGAAAAAAATCAACCGTCACCAAAGGAGTATTGCTGCCCCAGAGAAGCCTGGCACCGGTTTTCTTCAAGCGTTGGACAAGCAGGTCGAGGTTCTTCTCATACTGCTCTGGAGTCGAGACGCGCACCCCGCCGGAGTTCTTACTCATCGCGCGGATCTCACGGGTTTTTGGATCTTTGTAAAAGAGATCCCCAATACCGAAGTTGAAGTAAATGAGGTCCCATTTCTCATCGCCGATCAGCTTATCGAGGTTCGCCAGCGCGGAACCACTGTCGTTTGCCGTAAACTCGGCTGATTTGATTTGAACCTGGCCCTGCAATTCTTTTGACGCGGCTTTCACGATCGCCTGCTGAACCGGTCCACTCAAAAAGAGAACCTTCTTCTCCAAAGCATGAACGGTGGAAAGCAAAGCAAGCAGAATTCCGCCAAGCGCAGAAAGGATTCGGGCAAACGCATTCACGCCAAAATATCTGTAAGTTCACCGGTGCTATCCGCAAAGCGGTCAACCGGAACGTCAACCGCATTGAGCATCGTCAGGAAGAGATTGGCGAGGGGCTTTTTCCGATCCCCTTCGTAGTTATGTAGGAAGCCATGCTTTAGGCCGAGCTTGTTGCCACCGGCAATTTGAATCGGATAATCCTTGGTGCCATGTGAGCCATGGGGATGCGCCGACCCCCAGAGAACGACCGTGTTGTCCAGCATGTTTCCGTCGCCTTCCGGGGTGTCACGGAGACGCTTCAGAAATTTTGAATGTCGCTCCGCGCGCCAAACCTCCCACTGACCCGAAAAATCGTCAGGACGTTTATGAGCGATGTCGTGGGTTGCTCCGGTGTAGCCCAACACCTGGTTGGCGAAGTTCCCAACCATATTCCCGGTCGAATGTTCACTTTCTGTCATAAAGGTCGCGAAGCGGGTTGAGTCGGTCTGTAAAGCCAAGAAAAGAAGATCATACATGCACCCGATGTATTCCGTCGGCTCTGTGTAACTGACATCCAGGTTCAAGACCTTGGCATCGACTTTCGGGAGCGGCTTGTGAGTCCATTCGCTGGTTCTCTCGACACGTTGCTCAAGGGATCGGACGGATTCCAGATACTCGTCCATTTTCTGACGGTCCTCTGCATCGAGTTTCCCATGGAGTGACTTGTAATTTTCCATCATCAGGTCCAGCACGCTCGCCTCACGTTTGAGGTCGGAGCGGACATCCTTGACGGAGCGGTTCCCGTATGGGTTGAAAAACCGGTTAAAAATGTCCTGTGGGCGATGCAGGGAAGGAATCGGGCGTCCGGGGCCATAGTGTGAGAGGGTTTTGCTCATTCCGTAGGATCCCGTCCCACCTTCCGTGCCCATTACCAGAGATCCGTAACGGGTCTTGTGGCCGTTGGTTTTGGCCGCCAACTGGTCGATTGAGATATTGTTGGTCTTCTCGGGACCAGACATGTCCGCACCGGTCGCGAAAACATCGCCACTGCTGTGACCGCCCAAACCGTAACCGCCCGCGTGATCCAAACCACGGAAGTAGGTGATGTATTTTTCAAGCGACTGGAAAGGCGCGGTGGAATTTTTAAAAGTCAGAGGGCCGGAATCGTGCCTTGGATACCAACTCCACTCGTGAGCCTTGCCGTCCTTTGTTGACGGATCGTAAACCCCGTAGGCGATGTAACTGACAACCATGCGCTTCGGACGGCCCGCACCGGTGATCCCGGCCGCGAGGCTCATGCTGTTTAGAAACGGCAGGGCAAGGGTGATGCCTCCTCCGCGCAAGACTTCCCGCCTGCTGAGATGCCATGATTTTTTACTCATTGTTTTTCCGTGGTTTGGGGTGACTTCAGGAAGGTATCACTGATACAGATGGAGACAATTATGTCCTGGAGTGCGAAATCTTCGTCTTTCGCCTTCTTCAGCAGTTCCCCAACGACAAATCGATCACGATACGTCAGCAAGCGACCGATTCCGTAGCTGAGAAGACGCCGAATGATATTCTCGGCAACATCCTCTACGCGATCCTTCAGAAGGTATTTTTTCAAGTCGGCCATTCCATCGACCTCGGGACCATTGGGAACACGGGCCCGGGCTTCGACCTGAACGGTATTGATTTTCTTCAAGCGTTCCTGATAAGCCTCAAAAGTCTTTTCGGCCTTCGCATTGTATTTTGGCACACTGGCTCCAGGTCGTGGAATCTTGGTCTGGAACTGGCCGATCGCGTTGTATTCTTCGAAAGGAATACCCCATGGATCGAGTCTGACATGACAGTCGTTACAGCTTTCCTGCTGACGATGTTGCGCTAGCAAATCCTTGATCGTGACAGCTGTGTCCGCGGAATCTCCGGCCGAATCCGAAAGGGCGGGAACCTCCGCCGGCGGTGGCTTGACCTCGTCTCCCAGAATCGCCTCGCGCAGCCAGACCGCCCGGTAAATCGGGTGCGGGGCGGAGCCGGTTCCATTCGCCACGAGAACGGAGCCTTGAGTCATCAAACCACCCAAACGATCTTCGGGCTTGATGGCAACCGGCCGCAGTCTCAGACCTTTCACGCCTTCCACTCCGTAATGAGCCGCGAGCGGCTCGTTGAGGTAAGCAAAATCGGAGTGGACGAAGTTTGAAACACTTGCGTTTCTCTTAATCAACTCGGCCACGAACCCCACCGTTTCGTCATGCATGTAATCCCGGATTGTCGGGCGGAAGAGAACTTCCTGCCCGGCCCTTTCCCCGTTGGGAACGGTGAAGAGAAACCGCGGGAAGAGATTGCGGTTGATATTGACCGCCTTCATTTTCTCAATGCTCAACCACTGGGTGGTGAAGTTGTCGACAAAGTCCCGCGACCTCGCGTCAGCCAGAAGCCTTCGGGTCTGCGCCGCGACCATTATTGGATCCTGGAGTTTGCCTTTCGCGGCCAAAGTCAGGAGTTCCTCGTCAGGCATGGTTCCCCAGAGGAAATAGGAAAGCCTTGAGGCCAGTTCGTATCCCGATGTCGTGACGCCGTTTCCAGCATTGGTATGATAAAGAAACTGCGGTGAGATTAACACCATAGAAAGTGTCTCACGTATGGTGGCTTCAAGCGTCCCGAACCCCGGCTCAAGCATCTGATAGAGCCTTTCAAAACGAGCCAACTCATCCGGATTAACCGGGCGACGAAACGCTCGGGTCATGAATCGCTCCAGGACCGCCCGGACGTAAGCCTTTGGATCACTTTCACGGAGCGGAGAATCAAAAAGAATGCGGGTATGATGCTCGGGCGGCCAAGTATCGGTGACCGGCCCCTCGAACTCGATCGAGCGCACCACCGCACGCGGGACATCGAAGTTCCAGGATCGGTCGAAGTGATTTGCTCGGTGGTCGTTCAACTGCCCGTTGTCGAAAAGATTCTGGGGATAGATTTGCATGGTCGTAGGGCCAACTCCCCTCTTTGTCACCTGCCCGACCTGCACCGGATGATTCTCGATGCGCCCGCGAAACTCGAACTCTTGTAAGTTGTCGACATCGTTCTTTAAATAAACGGTTCCGACCGGGGCGTAATCGCCGGTTCCGGCATCGCTCTTGAGAGCCGATCCCATCACGATTCTCAAAGGCACCTCGTCGTAGCCCGGTGGAAGAATCGCAGCGGCCTTGATTTTGATCCGGTATTCTCCGGTCTCCGGCCATTTGTTCAGTGTGACTCCAGCTGAGATCGTTCTGCGCCCGCCAGGATAAACCCCCACCTCGTCCGGTTGTTCGCCGGCGAAGGCCGGCCCTCTGGGCTCGAAGGTCCATTTCTGACGGTGAACCTCCGGCTTCCCGGCGTCGACGATCGCGCTGGCCATCGCACGACGGGCGTTCTCGAGGTAGCGATCCACCTGTTCGGGTCCGAGCAGCATGAACTCGGAGGTGTTGTTAAAATGGTAGGGCTTTTTTGGATCCTCCGGCAGCGCGGTCTTAAGATCCAACTCAAAGCCGAGAAGGTCCCGCATTGTGTTCTGGTATTCAAAATTGGTGAGACGCCGAGCGGAGGGCACTTGAGCCTCCTTGTTGGCTTTCTCAACATAGTCGCGTAATCCGGAATCAATCCACTGCACGATCGCCTGCACCTCGACACCCTTCGGTTGCTTTTCGTCCTCCGGCGGCATTTCACCGAACTCAAGAACATCAAGAATATCCTCCCAACGCTCCAGCCCCTGACCCGAGGAGAGGTCACCACCGAGAGTATGGAGCGTGAGCTTCCCTTTGCTTTTGTCAGGTCCATGACACTTGATACAGTAAGTGTCGAAAAACACCTTCACATACGACTTGTGCCCCTCCACTCCCGCGGGGATCCCAAAAGGACTGCCCCCGGCGTCCTCTGCGGCAGAAGCCGCTTGGAAAGGCAGGTAGCCGAAAACGCCTCCCAATGCAACGGAAGCTCCATAGCGCATCGCTCTCAAAATACCACGACCGCCGCCATTCGGGAATAACCCCGAATTGCTGGGAGCAAGTGAAAATAAGGGACTCAAGGGATGCGGAATTTGGACAGTTGAGGATCAGGCTCTGCACCAGTAAGGAAGCAAGAGTTGATTTCTTTCTGACAAACCAAAGAATCCGGCCTTTTACGAGCCGGGAAATTCTTTAATGTCTATCGGTGTAACAAAGTCCGCCCTCCCCTTTCCAGCCACTCTTCACGAAGTATCTGCCAGGATTTCGAATCCCGAGACCCTTGGTCTTACGCAAACAACCACTTTGATAAGAGAGGATGTCTCTGCTCGCGCGCCAATCGGATCTTCACTAGGCTCGCTCAATGAAACAAATCCTGGTGGTGATTATGGCTGGGTTGCTTCCGATGATGATTGACGCCCGGGAGCCACAACCCTGGCCAATGTTGAAGGCCGCCACCGATAAGAGTCTCTTGCCGGGAACGGAGATGCTGGACTGGAAAGGCGACCTGGCGGTGCGGATGTTGGATGAAATCGACCGCTGGCTCGATGGTGAAATCAAGGCGAACCGTGAGGCGGGAACCGACCTGAGAGGGACAAGGGAAGAACTGGCGCGCAAGCTTGGGCCGACTCTCGACGCCCGGCCGGCCGACAATGCCTTCGTTTACTCGGCCCGGCGTAAAGGACCAGTGGGGCACGGGCGCGGATACACCATCCGGCAGGTGCGTTGGCGGGCATTTGGTGAGCTGGATGCGGTGGGCTTGTTACTTGAGTCCAATGAAGGACAACCTCGCGCTGACATTATCGCGCTTCCAGACGCGGGACAGCCACCGGAGGAGATTTGCAGTTTGGCACCATTCGGTAAAGAGGGTCGAACAACGCCCTTTGCAGGGCGCATGGCAATGAATGGCTGCCGGGTATTGGTTCCAGTTTTAAGCGAACGATCTGGAGAACGCCATGGAATGTCGACCCGGGAATGGCTGCATCGTCCGGCATGGGAAATGGGGTTATTCCCGTGCCGCCGGTCAGAGCCAAGCAAACGGTCGTGTCTTTCACGCCATTTGGCCGATCTTTACCTTGAAGCTGCCCAAACTTACGCCATTTGGCTCATTGCTCTCAGCTGATTCATTGACTAATTTTCAAACTCCCCGGAGCACCTTTTCCGCATTAACCCTTCGTTTTCATGAACACTTTTTCCCTTCCCGGATGGACCGTCGCCAGCCTTATCCGCGCCCACAGTTTCGCTTTCCTGTCCGTATTGTGCCTCTGTGTTCCGATCACCGAAGCTCTCGCCGCACCGGTCATTGTCGAGTTCATGGCTTCCAATGATAAATCGCTTTATGATGAAGATGGAGAATCCTCCGACTGGATGGAGATTTTCAATCCCGACCCCAATCCCGTCGATATTGGAGGCTGGTTTCTCACCAATGATAGAGGTGTACTCAACAAGTGGGAACTTCCTCAAAATACAATACTCCCCTCGGGTGGATCACTGATCATCTTCGCCTCCGACAAGGATCGCAAGGGCGGAGAGCTTCACACCAATTTTAAACTCAATAGAGATGCAGGGGGATATCTGGCGCTCGTGGAAACCGATGGCCGAACCATCGCCTTCGAATACCCGAATTACCCTGAACAATTCGACGACTTTTCTTATGGCCTCGCTCAGACCGGAAGCGGCTCGGCAGTCACCCTCATTCCTGAAAACTCGATCTGTAGCCTCCTTGTCCCAAATTCGGACATTGGGGTCATCTGGCGCAATCGAATCTTCGATGATTCTTCCTGGGCCCCTGCCAACACCGGAGTCGGATACGATTATGGCAATCTCATTGGGAGTAATGCCGATGTACAATCCCAGATGGATGAGATCAACGGAAGCGTCTACATCCGTGTTCCTTTTACGGTTGATGACCCGGCAGCGCTCACCTCTCTTACACTCCGCATGAAGTATGACGATGGCTTTGCCGCCTATCTCAACGGAACACTCGTCGCGTCAGCCCAGGCTCCCGCGAATCCCCAGTGGAACTCCCTGGCGACCGGCGACCACCCGGATAGCAGTGCGCTTGTCTTTGTCGACTTCAACATTACAGCTGACCTCAACCTTCTGGAACGGGGTAGCAACGTGCTTGCCATCCAGGGGCTCAATGGGACCCTGGGGAGCTCGGACCTTCTCATTCTCCCACAGCTTGATGCCACGACCGCCGCTACAAACCCCGGTCTTGGAGGCGCAGACTATTTTCAAATCGCAACCCCGGCCACTACCAACGGCACAAACCAAGGGCTGCCAGCCGAGGCGGTCTCCTTCTCCATTCCCGGCCGGGGATTCACCGGCACCCTTTCCCTCGCGCTGTCCGTCACTTCCCCATCCGCGCAAATTCGTTTCACCACCAATGGAGACGTTCCGACATTATCCTCGCCCCTCTACACAGGCTCTCCAATCAATATCACCTCTTCTCAAATCATTCGAGCCCGCGCCTACGAATCGACTTTGGCCCCGGGCCCCGTTGTGGAGGCTGGTTACATCAAACTCGCTTCCAGCGCCGAGTCATTCACTTCCGATATTCCGGTCGTAATTATGGAGCGCTTTAGCGGAGGCCCCACTGCCAGCAATGGAAAAGCCTACGTCTTTTTTGCCTTCTTCGAACCTGATCCCGGCACCGGAATCACCACCCTGAACAAGCCATATGCTTTGGGCACCCGCGGTGGTTACAAGACCCGTGGGTCTTCTTCTGCGGGCTTCGAAAAGAAGGCCTACAGTATCGAGGCCTGGAACGAGGATAATCGGAACAAGGACATTTCGCCCCTGGGGATGCCGGAGGAATCCGACTGGATTCTTAATGCCCGATCCACGTTTGACCGGTCTCTCATGCGAAACGCCTTCATTTATAATTTAAGCAACCAGACTGGGCGCTACGCCGTCCGCACCCGGTTTGTGGAACTCTTTCTGAACACCAACGGGGGCGACTTGCAGTATGGCACGAGCAGCTCGTTTGATTATGATGGTGTCTATACCTTCATGGAGAAAATCACCCGCGATAATGATAGGGTTGACGTCGAGCGACTACCTGACAGCGTCGCCACCGAACCTGGAATTGGCGGCGGATACATCATGAAAATCGACCGCCTCGACCCGGGCGATGGTGGATTAAATGCGGGCGGTTTTACCCTCGGCTGGGTTTACCCTAAGGAAGAAGACGCCACTGCGGAACAGGCCGCCTGGCTCCGCAACCATCTCAATTCCATGAGCACCTCGCTGAGTGAAGGCAATTATGAAGAATACATCGATCCTCTTGCATGGGTGGACCATCACCTGCTCAATGTCCTTGCCCTCAATGCGGACGCCCTGCGACTCAGCACCTACTTTCACAAAAAACGCACCGGTAAAGTCGAATTCGGTCCTGTCTGGGACTTCGACAGATCCATGGACTCCACCGACGGGCGAGACAACAACCCCACCACCTGGTCCGGCGGAACCAACTATTACACCTTCAACTGGTGGAACCAGCTCTTTAACCATGAAGAGTTTTGGCAACTCTACATCGATCGCTACTTCGAACTCCGCAAGGACATTTGGACAAATGCCAACGTAGAGCAGATTATCAACACTTACACCGCTGAACTCGATCAAGCGCAGGTAAGAAACTTTCAGCGATGGTCAAATCAACCACGCTTTGGAGGATACTCGGAAGAAGTCAATCACCTCCGGAACTGGGTGACAAGGCGTCTCAACTGGATGGACGGTCAATTTGTGCCGGAGCCCTCCGCCAATCTGGAAAGTGGAATCTTCCCTGCCGGAACAACGCTGACACTTTCGGGTGACCTCACCAATGGTCGCTCTATTTGGTATACCTTGGATGGGACAGACCCCCGATTCACCAGCAACACGACTATACTAAGCACTGAAACCCTCGTCGATATCACGACCCCGGTCAGGGCCATTGTCCCAACCAGCGACATCGGAACGAACTGGCGTGGAGGGAATGAACCTTATGACGATGACACCTGGATCAGCGGTGCCAACGGCGTCGGTTTCGACAACGCAACGACTTATGATCCCTATATCGACATCAACTTTGAGGCTCCCAATCCTGTCATGTCCGGAGTCAACACCTCTGCATTTGTCCGCATTCCCTTCAATGTCGATGCCGCCGAGCTCGCCAACTTCAACTTCCTGACCTTGCAAATGCGCTATGATGACGGCTTCGTCGCGTTTCTCAATGGCACCCGGATCGCGGCCGGAAATGCCCCTCAAACACTGGCATGGAATTCCAGTGCCACACAGAACAATGACGATGGAATCGCGGTCACATTTCTCGATTTCGAAGCAGATGCCTATATTGATGCTCTACAAGCCGGAGAAAACATCCTCGCCATACACGGCCTCAATGGAAACAGCACCAGTAGCGACTTCCTCATCCAGGCCAGACTTTTGGCAGGAGAGAAGCAAGTCGACCAAGGCGCCTCCGGCGGAAGGCAATATACCGGTCCCATTACCTTGAATGAAACCGCCCGCGTCTTCGCCCGAATCTCCGATCCACGCGGAGGAAGCAATCCAGGAGCTGGTGTTCCGGTCGGCACCGGCTGGGGCGCACCCTTGAAATTGGAGGCCCTGATCAACGAAGTCCCGGCAAGCGCAGCCAATTTTTCGATTCGTGAAATCATGTTCGATCCATACCCCCTCGGTAACGCCCTGACTGATGATAACGCCTTCGAATTTATCGAACTCGAAAATCTCAGCGACACCACCATCTCTTTGAGGGATGTGGCCTTCACTGATGGAGTGTCCTTCAATTTTTCTTCGGGCTCGCTCCTCTCTCTGGCACCAGGAGAGAAGATCCTCGTCGTCAATGACCTCACCGCTTTCAGACAGATCTACGGGACCGGGCGGGACAGCTTCACCGCCGGTGAATTCGAAGGGGCTCTCAACAACGAAGGCGAACTCCTCGAACTCCGGAACGCCGAAGGCGATCTTATCCAATCCTTCACCTATTCCTCGACGGGTGCGTGGCCGGATCAGGCCGTAAACGGACGCTCTCTCGTCCTGGTCGACCCGGCCGATCCCGCAAATGGAGCTAGCTGGACCGCCAGCCGCAGCCTCCTCGGATCCCCTGGAACCAGCGAACCGACTCCTGACCAAATCCCGGACGTCTTTATCAACGAGGCCCTGACCAATACCGATCCCGATGCGATCGAGATTTTCAATCCCAACCCAACCTCGATTGACATCGGCGGGTGGTGGCTGACCGACGAACTGAGAAATTACGATAAATTTCGTATTCCGGAAGACACCATCATTCCCCCAGGCGGATTCCTTGTCTTCAACGAGTCCGACTTTAATCCCTTTCCCGGCACCGAGCCCGGCTTTGAACTCAGCCCTGAAGGTGAAGAAGTCTACCTTATTTCAGCGTCTCCTGCTGGTGATCGAACCGATTACGTTGCTGGATTCACCTTCGGAGATGGATCCGAAGGGTTCAGCTTTGGCCGCCATGTCAATTCAGTCGGCGAAGTCAGTTACCCACCACTCCGGTCCCCTTCATTCAACTTCACGAACAGCGCTCCAAGGGTCGGACCCCTGATCATCACTGAATTGATGTATCATCCCCTCGATGGCGGCTTCGAGTTCATCGAGATTCAGAACATCTCAGACTCCCCGATTCCACTCGCAGGAGTTCAAGTCAAAGGCGTCGGTTATATTTTCGACACCGGCGCTCCGAATCTGGCACCCGGAGAACTGGTTCTCTTAGTCCAGGGCGATCCTGCCAACTTCCGTGCAACTTTCAATCCACCAGCAGGAGTAGGCGTCTTCGGCCCATACACCGGCCGACTTTCAAACGGTGGCGAAAAAATAGACCTGAATTTGCCAGAAGCGAACCCTCAGCCCGGAATGCCGGACCTCATGCCGGCCGTTGACATCGCAGACTACCACGACTCCGCCCCGTGGCCGATTTCGCCGGACGGAGCCGGGAACACCCTGGAACGAATTCTCCCAGCAACTTACGGAGCTGATCCTGCGAGCTGGCGAGCTTCCAGCCAATTAGGAGGCACACCGGGAGTCGTTGCCCCCTCACCAAGCCTCGACTGGCGTGCTGCCTACTTCACCGAGGCCGAACTCCTTGACCCAACTATCTCGGCTCCACTCGCCGATGCCGATTTCGACGGCGTAAACAACTTGCTCGAACACGCCTTCGGCACCGATTTACGGGACGCCTCTTCCTTCCAACTTCCAACCATAGCCATCGCCACCGAAGGAGAAACAGCCTACGCCGAAATCACCTACCGCATCCGACAAGGCCTCACCAAATTCGACCTTGTAATCGAGACTGCAAATAATCTCACCGATTGGACGGATTCCGATGCGGATTTTATCGTTCAACAAAGGATCGAAAACGAAGATGGCACCTCGACGATTATTACTCGTGAGGTCACTCCAGCTTCAACGACAGGCAGGCGTCACTTTCGCCTGCGCGTGAATGCGATTACCCCGTAGCTAGCAAAGCCCTTTTTTAAAATGTAAGCCGCCCGGTTCAGTCAATTCACCGCACCCCCTCGAGATCGTAACAATTCCCATACCCTCTCCTCCACTCGGTGTCGTTATCGAGGTTAAAGCGGCCGGAGTCTGCAAGAGTAACTGGCACGCGCGGCAAGGGCAAGACCTGGACATCAAAAACCTCCCCCATATTCCTGGCCACGAATTGTCCGGTACTATCGCGGCACTCGGGGAAGGAGTCACGGGTTGGGAACTGACTCAAAACTGCGGATCCCACTGGGAACCATCATCGCAAAGGAATTAAAACTCATCGGCAGCCACGGCATGGGCGCCGCTGCCTATCCTGAATTATTAGGCCATATCGCGGACGGATCACTTGCTCCCGGAAAGTTCATCGCCAATTTAATCAGCCTCGAGCCCCCCGACGCTCTCCGCCAATTGGGATCATTCCAAACCAACCCCGGGCTAACCGATATCATTCATTTTTCAGGGCGGAATCGGATGGGAGAACCAAAGACTTTGGTTTTTCCCCGGGTTTTAAAAGTAGCAATGTCTCCTCTCCTCTCTATCTTGATCTAGACCGTGTTAGGAAAACTTCTTCTACTCTTTATCCTCGTCCCGGTGGCTGAGCTCTACCTCTTCCTGACTCTGGGAGAAGAACTGGGCGTGAAGAACACCATTGCGATCATCATCATCACCGCCATTCTTGGAGCCGCCCTCACCAAATCGCAGGGACGCCGGGCTCTGCAGAAGTTCCAACAAGCCACCGCAGAAGGCCGAATGCCCGCCAAGGAAGCACTGGAAGGACTTATGATTCTCCTCGCCGGTGCGGTCCTCATCACCCCCGGCTTTCTTACCGACACGGTGGGCTTTCTTCTCCTCGTTCAGCCCGTCCGCACCTCCGTGGCAGGATTCCTTGGCAAACGCCTGAAAGGTAAAATTCAAATCATCACTCCCGGCATGCCGCCTCAAGACCCTGAGGAAGAACGGCCAAAGTCCAAACTCGATGACGGAAACGTGATCGACGTTTAATCACCCACCCTTTAAGATCCCCGGCATGCGTCTGGACAATCAGAGAGAAAGCACAAATGTCGAGCGTCGCCGTGGAGGTAGGAGCAAGGCCGACATGGGTGGCGGAGTCGGGACCATCGTGATGGCCCTTGTCGCCATTTTTTTGTTCAATGAGGATCCTCAAAAGGCCCTCAGCCAAATGGGGCAGGGCCATTCCCAACAAAGGGATGCGAAGCCTCTGACTCCCCGGCAGGAGGCGATGGGATGTCTAGACCCAAATTTTCTGTGAAGCCGGGTCCGAATATCGAACTCCGAAACTCGTGAACTACTATGTTATGACACGTATGAAAGTCGGTGGTTTTGCTGATTCGCGAATGGGGCCGTTTTATCTTCTTGCTGAAGAAACGGTCTGTCTCGACACTTCATTCTTTGACCAGATGGACCGCAAACTTGGCGAGGGTGGAGACTTCGCTTACGCCTACGTCATTGCTCATGAAGCAGGACACCATATTCAAAAACTCACGGGCAAGACAGACTTCGTCCACAGCAAAAAAGGACGTATTTCCGAAATTGAGTATAACCGTCTCTCTGTTCGTCTGGAGCTTCAGGCTGACTTCTACGCAGGGGTCTGGGCCCACCATGACAACGAAAATTATCGACGCGAGCATGGCGTGAATCGCCTTGAACCAGGTGACGTTCAGGAAGCCATGAACTCTGCGAAGGCCATCGGCGACGACACCCTTCAAAAAAACGCGGGTCAACGGGTACAGCCTGAGACCTTTAACCATGGTACTTCAGAACAAAGAATGCGCTGGTTTAACAGAGGACTGCGCACCGGAGATATCAACCAAGGGGACACTTTTTCAATGCCCTACAACCAACTCTAGCTTATGGCCGCGCCCCAGGAAGTAGCTGAACCCCACAAGGAACTCCGCTTCACCCGGGCCGGGCAGGCCCAGGGTTTCATTGTCATCGCCGCGGTCTCATTTGCCTTCTTTCTCCTGATCGGGCTCACATGGTTCATGGGCCACCCCACCTTCACGTGGTGGATGGCACTCCCGTTTCTCGTCCTCGCAGCCATTCTGACCAAAGTCTCCGCCCACTGTGCCCGTCACGCCTACCTCATCCTCACCCCCCTGGGCCTGGAAATTTTCCCTCTCATCAAACCACGGAAGAACCTGAACTTGGTTTACTGGACGCAAATCAAGGACGCGGAATTCGACGACGAACTCACCGCCCTCAAGCTCCATTTCAACGAGGACCAGAGCGCAGGGATCATCCTTTCCCTAAAGCCCATCCCCACGAAAAAGCGCCCTCTTTTGAAGAAGGCGCTTGAAGGTCGTCTGGCGGAAAAAACGTAGCACCATCGTTCCCGCTTATTTCCTTTCAGCGGTCATAGATGCAGGATGCCTGCGCTACTTGGCTGCGGCAATTGCCTTAAGAACATCCGCTCCCTGCGTCGACGTCGCACCTTTGTCGTCCCGCCAGACCAGCTTTCCATCCTTAAAGAGCATTGCGCGGCGGGCCGTGAACATCCCGCCTCTTACTGCGATCCCAAGTTTTCTGGCAATCTCACCACCCGGATCAGAGATTAAATCATAGGGTAACTTGTTCTTGTCTTTAAATTTCTTCTGGGTCTCCGGCTTGTCCGTGGACATTCCAAACACCGTCACCTTTTTCCCGGCCAATTCCTCGAATGCGTCCCGCACCGAACATGCCTGGCTCGTTCATCCGCCGGTCAGAGCCTTGGGATAAGTAAAGATCACGAGCCACTGGTGGCCTTCCGCTGCTTTGATGACAACTTCCTTACCGTCTTGATTCTTCCCTTTGAGTTCCGGAAGCTTTGTGCCCACTTTCATTGGCTCCGCATTGAGCGAAAACCCGGAAAGCAAAGTCAGGAACATGGTCTTGATTTTCATGGACTTGAGACTAACTCCTTTCCGCCCGTTCGCAATAACCGGTTTCCCTGAACAGATTTCCTGTTAGGATCCGCCCCGTGTCCGATCTCAAAGCTTATCTCAAAGACCAACAAGTTCTCGTCGATGACGCCCTGAACCAATTTCTCCCCCGCGTCACCGTCCGCCCCAAAACCGTGCACCAGGGAATGCGCTACTCCATCTTTGCGGGCGGCAAGCGCCTCCGTCCCATTCTTACCCTTGCTGCCGCTGAAGCCTGCGGCGGCGAAATGAAGAACGCCCTCCCGCCCGCCTGTTCGGTCGAAATCATGCACACCTACTCGCTCGTTCACGACGACCTCCCCTGTATGGATGACGACGACCTCCGCCGCGGGCGCCCCACTTCCCACAAGGTTTACGGAGAAGGCATGGCCGTCCTTATTGGCGACGCGCTCCTCACTGAAGCATTCACCATCCTCGCCGAAACCCCTCCCACCAAACGATACGACCTCAAGGATATCCTTCTGGAATTTTCGATCTGCGGTGGCTCGCGCAAACTCATCGGCGGGCAGGTGCTTGATCTCGAAGGCGAGGGCAAGGAACTCTCAAAAGCCCAACTCGTTCGCATCCACGAAAACAAGACCGCAGCGCTTCTGACCACCTCACTTCGTCTTGGCGGCATGACGGCGAACGCCACCCCGCGCCAACTCGACGCCCTCACCGCCTTCGGCTACAATCTCGGACTGGCCTTCCAGGTCATCGACGACATTCTCGATGTCACCCAATCGACCGCACAACTTGGCAAAACCGCAGGCAAAGATGAAGCCGTCGAGAAGGCCACCTACCCGTCCATCCTTGGACTCGACAAATCGAAAAACGAAGCCGCCCGTCTCACCCGCAAAGCGCTCGAAGCTCTCGCCGTCTTCGGGCGAAAAGGCAAACGCCTGGAAGAAATCGCCCACTATCTCCTCGACCGGGAGTTCTAGCAAATGCGTGGTTTGGGCGTAAACCCCAGCAACAGGAACTTCGAGCTTTCAGGCCAGACACCGGGCATCACCCCCGTCCTCAAAACAACTCTTGCTGCCCGTGCAAAGGAAACTCACCCGACGCCATCCGCGATTGCAGCTTCTTCCAAAAACTAAAAAAGCCGGACTTCGCAAAGGATCTCAAGTAACGATCCTCAGGACGAAGCACCAAGCTCCATTCCAAGCCAGCCTCACTCAACGAATTCAAGCGATCATAAAGCGGCCCAACCTCCGGACGCAGAGCAAGAACTTCTGCACCTCCATTTCCTTTGGCCCAAGCAATTAAGTCGTCAACCCGCTCCACCGAAGCCCCATAGTGCTTTTCCGCACGTGCCGCCACATCGTTCAGGGCCGTTCCCAACCACTCCTTTTGTAACTTCGACTTTCCGCCGAACTCACCCGTCACGACAATCTTCGATGGCTGGTAATCCCCCAACGGTGAGCTTTCTGGATTCAAATCCTCTTCATGAATCCACAATACCTTCCCAGCCTTCGAGATCTCCACCTCGGGAAGTGAAGCCCTCGTCACCTCGAGCCGCTCCATATCCGCGGGCACGAGCGCAGTTGGATTCTCCAGCAATTTAAGTCCCGTTGAATCGAGTAATTCCGAAGCCAAATATTTTTCGATATTGCTCCGTCTCGGGAGATACGTTTTCCCGGGTGTTTGTAACCCGGCCACCCAGCGCCAGGAAAGTGTGTTCGAAGCCGGATCAAAATCCAGCAAGTGGTCCTGAAAAAACTTTGCCCCAAGCTCCCAGGGCAATCGGGCGACATGAACCCAGTATGCGGAAAACCACATTCGGGCATGGTTGTGAAGATAGCCCGTCTCCACCAGTTCGCGCGCGAAATCATTCATCACCGCCACCGGACCCTTGCCCTGCCGGATCATTTCAGCATCAGGATGGTCCTCAATCGCCTCAAGATAGTTGGTCCAAACCTGTGGCCGCAGCGAAAGCCAGCCTTTCCAGTAAGTCCGCCAATAAACCTCCTGGGTAAACTTCTCGACCGTCGACGGGGCATACTTTGCCAAAGGTGCGGCCGCCACCTCCCACTCGGTCAGAAGCCGATGTCGAACCGCCGCCGACAAGCAGGAAACATTCCCATGTCCCGGGACGACGTGATTGCGTTCTCTCGAATAGCGTCCGGCCCGGCTTGTAAATTCACGGAGGCTCTCCAAAGCCTGATCTCTGGTGTTCGGAAAATTCACCGCCAACAATCAGCGCCTTTTCGGAAACGGCAACCAATCAGGAATCAACGACACGGACTTTTACAAAGACAGAGGTCTGTGAAAATCCGAGTCCCAAAAGAGAGCAACAGGTCCTCTTTGTGGTTGGAGGGGGCTCTTTGCGGCCGGGGAAGCTTTCGGATGCCTTGCCAAAATTAGGAGCGTTTTCACGCAATCGTAGTAGTCCCGCGAGGCACCACCCGCCCTACTCTCTAACACCTGCCACGAGATTCGCTTCTTCGATTTCCCAGCGCTGGTATGCTTCGGCATAAGGAGGGCAGCTCTTCACCAATTCGCGATGGTCTCCGTCGGCGGCCAATTCCCCTCGATTCAAAAACAGGATGCGCGGGGCGTGGCGAAGAAGATCGATACGATGGGTCACCAGAATCGTGGTCCCCCCTCCCTCCTGCGTGCGCCTCAATATGGCATCGTGAATCAAAGCCTCGCTTTCCGGCTCCACGGAAGCGGTGGGCTCATCGAGCAAAAGAATGCGCGGCTGGGTGAGAAAAGCGCGTGCCAGACTGAGACGCTGACGCTGCCCCCCCGAAAGTTTCACCCCATTCTGACCAACCTGCGTTTCATAACCGTTCGGAAGAGACAGAATAAAATCATGGGCATTGGCTTTTCTGGAAGCGGCGATCATATTTTCCTCATCGGCGGAAGGATCCCCGTAAATCAGGTTCTCCCGGATGGAACCGTCGAAGAGGTAGTGGTCCTGACCAACGTATCCAATTTGCTGACGAAGTGAATCCAGGGTGACGGTACGGATGTCTCCGCCATCAATCGTAACAGCACCCGATTCGACATCGTAAAAGCGAGGAATCAAATTGAGAAGAGTGCTTTTCCCCGAACCACTGCCGCCGGCCACCGCCACAAACTCACCAGCTTTGATTGAAAAATCCACTTTTTTCAGGATCCGCTTTCCGGGCAAATAAGAGAAAGTTACCTCGTTGAAACCGACCGCGCCATCCACGCATTCCATCACCCCGGCATCCGATTGATTTTCAATCGCAATCGCTTCATCAAGGAGCTCCATAATACGCGTGGCAGCGGCCCTCGCCCGCTGAAGAATATCGCTTGTCTGGGCAATCGTGCGAATGGGGCTCTGGAGGCGCCACCAGAAACCACGATAAGCCAAAAGGGCACCAAGCGAAAAGATGCCGCTGTCATTCATAATGAGCCATGCTCCAAGGCCCAGCATAATCAGATTGTTAATAAAGCCAAACACGGAAACGACCGGAAAGTAGGTATTTCGCAGTCGACTTGCCTTAACACTTGAATCGTAGAAGTGATCGGCATTCTCCTGAAACTGCTTCACCTCCTGCTCTCTGCGGCCAAATGACTGGGTGACCATTATTCCGGCCAAGCGATCTTGTACGAAAGATCCTATATTTCCGAGCTTCCGCCGAACCCCCGCATAAAGAGATTTAACTTTGCGATTGTATTTGCGGATAAAAATAAAGGCGAAGGCAAGAGGGATAATGGAGGCCACACCCACCACCGGGCTGATCCAGAGAACCATTCCAGCGACCACGATAAAGGTGACGATCTCTTCAAGCAGCGCCGTTAATCCCTGTAAAACGGATTGCTCCATCGCATCGACATCGCTGGTGACACGGGTTACAAGCTCCCCGGTACTGCGGTCGTGGTGATACGCCAGCGACTGTTCCTGGAACTTGGAAAAAAGCTCGGCCCGAATATCCCTCACAAAAGCCTGCCCGGTTTTCTCGAGAAGATAACTTTGAACCGCCCCTGCGCCGATTCCGACGAGATAGCTCGCGAGCATCACGGCAAGCCAGACGGCCAACAGACCGGGGGTGAGCGTTTGATCCACAAGCGCATCTGCCACAAAGCCCCAGACAAGCGGATGAAAGTTGACGAAAGGAACCGAAAAAACAAGGAGAGTTAGGGACCAGCCAATCCGTTTACGATAGGGTCGAAGGCGGGAACAAACACGCCCCGCCAGCTCACGGTCGCTCAAATCATATTGGGAATTGTGATCCGCCATCCCTCTGAGTCTAACCTCAAATTTCAATCAGTCGGTCAGAATGATTCAGTTTTTTATCCAAAGGCCTAAATACAAGTCTCCACAGAGATTCTCAGACGGTTCTAGAATGGCGATCTCTCTCAAAAAATTGTATAGTCAGTTAATGATTGGCCCGCCGAGCACCTCGGTCTAACCTTCGGAAATATGAAACAGGAGTTTGCCTTTTCACTCACACAGACCGCTCTCCTCCTGACTGCCTGCCTCTCGCTCGCCACTCCCCAAGAAAAGCCAAATATCGTCATCATCTTAGCAGACGATCTGGGTTGGAAAGACACAGGCTATCACGGCAGTGAAATCCCGACCCCGAATATCGACAAGTTGGCTGAAGAGGGAGTCCGGCTGGAGAATTTCCATGTCGCGCCACTCTGCTCACCAACCAGGGCGGGACTCATGACGGGACGCTGGCCGATCCGCTACGGAATGGGCGAATCGGTGATTACGCCCTGGCGGAGGTGGGGCCTGCCAACCACCGAGAGCACTATCGCCGACATGCTGGGGGAAGCAGGATACAAAACCCGCGCAGCCGTCGGAAAGTGGCACCTCGGACACTACAAAAAAGAACTGCTTCCAATCAGCCGGGGCTTCACCTCGTTTTACGGTCATTACAATGGAGCATTCGATTACTTCACCCATAGGCGCGAGGGTGAACTAGACTGGCATCGCAATGAGGAAACGTGTCTCGACACAGGCTACTCGACCGACCTCATCGGGCGCGAAGCCGCCAAGATCATCGCAGGGAGCAAGAGCAACTCGCCCTTTTTTCTCTACGTTCCTTTCAATGCACCGCACGACCCGATGCAAGCGAAAGAGACCGATTTAAGAAAATACAAATCGATTAAAAACAAAAACCGTCGGATCTATGCCGCGATGGTTGACTCGATGGACCAGGCAGTTGGTCGGATTCTGAAAGCCCTCGACGAAAAGGGCATCAAGGACAACACCTTTATCCTCTTCTTCAGCGACAATGGAGGAATCACCCGGTGGGCCGACAACGGATCATGGCGGGCCGGAAAGGGAACGGTTTATGAAGGCGGCATCCGCACCCCCGCAGTAGTTCGCTGGCCCGGGGGGATTCAAGCTGGTCGCGTTGAAAACACCCTGACCGGCTACATTGACATCTACCCAACCCTGAAGGCCGTTGCATCGCACTCGATGGATGATCCCAATCCAGTCGACGGACGTAACATCCTTGGAATTCTCCAAGGAAAGGCCAAGGCTGAAGAGCGGGATTGGTTTAGTTACATTGCCCAGGGAAAACCCGACCAAATGGCGCTCACGGCCGGCGACTGGAAGTTGGTCGTCGCTGGCAAAAGCGTGCTTGATGACGATCCACCGTTGGAACTTTTCCACCTCAAGGAAGACCCCGCCGAATCAAACAATCTGGCCGCAGCCAACCCGAACAAAGCCACGGCCATGCTCGACCGCTTACGAAGGCACCGCCGATTGAAAATCAAAGGGATTCCCGATTTTCGCGAAGGGAAAACAGAATTCGTTGCCCCGAAGGATTGGAAAATCACCAGATAGATGATACTTCGGACTATCCTGCAGGGGGTCCTGCTAGGTCTCACTACGACCTCTTGCAAGGAGGCAGAGGCAGATAAAGCAAACGACGGGTTTCCCCGCAAACCGGTCAAAATCGTCGTCCCTTTCGGGCCCGGTGGCGATAGCGATACCTTTACCCGGATCATTCAAAAAGCCGTCGAAGACCACGACCTGCTTCCAGAGCCACTTGTCGTGGTCAATGTTCCGGGAGCGGGCGGGACGATCGGAAGCCGGCGTGTCAGAAATGCCGCCCCGGACGGCCACACGATTCTCAACTTACACGAAGGTATTTTCACTTCGAAGTATGCCGGGAGAGTCACCTATGGCCCCGAGGCCTTCCGTCCGATTGCCGCTACCGCCGAATCCAATCTCGTCATCTGCGTGCGCGACGATTCCCGCTTTCAGCAACTGGACGACTTGCTCAAGGCAGCCGCCGAAAAGCCCGATTCCATTTTATTTGGTATGGCTCCGGGGACGCCAACCCACTTTGCAGGCCGGCGACTGGAAAGCGCTGGCGGAAAGGCCAGATTCAGGATGGTTCCAAGTGGCGGTGGTTCAAAACGTCGCCACGATTTGATCGGAAAACACATCGACGTCACTCCTTTTTCTCTTTCTGAATTCATCGGTTTCGAAGGAAGTGGCATACGCGCCATTGGCTACCTCGCAGCGGAGCGTCACCCATCGTTGCGGGAGGTTCCGACTGCCCGCGAACTTGGCTATGATGTCGTCATGCCCCATGTCCACTATTGGTGGGCCCCAAAATCAACCCCGGATACGGTGATCAAGCGGATCGCCGACATGCTGGAAGCTGCGATCGCAACCGACTACGTTCGCGGCAAACTGGCCGAAACCAAAACCGAACCGCTCTTCCTTCGAGACAAGGAACTTGAGGCCCACCTCGCCTCAAGAGAGGGTGAATTTCTAGACGTCGCCTTGGTGCAATACGAGGGATTGCCCGACCCCGTGGGCCCGGTCATCGTCCTCATCCTGGCCATCGGCACATGGATCTCGGTCCGGGGCTTTAACAATAAGGAAGCAAACAAGGACTCCCCATTTGACTGGCGACACGCGCTCCTCACCCTCGCTATTCTGACCGGTTATCTCATCTCGATGCAGTGGCTCAATATCTCCTACCCCATCGCCACCATGATCTTCATCCCGGTGTTGGCGATGGCAACCGGAGCACGAAGCCCCGGCACCATCCTTAAAATCACCGGTATTGGGATCGCCACCGCGTGGGGCTGCTTTTTCATTTTCACCAAGTTCCTGGTTATCGACCTACCCTGATAGAACCATGATTACCGAAGTCCTATCCCAACCGTCCCTCATCATGCTTGTCATATTGGGCACCGCTCTCGGGATTACGGTGGGCTCGATCCCCGGTTTCACCGGGGCAATGCTGATCTCGCTCACCTTGCCCCTGACCTTCAATATGAGCGGCCAGAGTGCTCTCACCTTGCTCGTCGCGATGTATGTTGGGTCCGTGAGTGGTGGCCTGATCACTGCAACTCTCCTGAGAATGCCGGGCACGCCAGCTTCGATCATCACCACGCTCGATGGCTACCCCATGGCCAACTCGGGGCTTGCAGGACGAGCGCTTGGACTGGGTATCGGTGCCTCTTTTATCGGCGGCCTTATTTCCTGGGTGGTGCTTGCACTTGTGGCCAAGCCAATCGCCGAATTTTCGACCATTTTGGGTCCGTGGGAATTCTTCGCCTTAGTCGTGATGTCCTTGGTACTTGTGGTCGGCGTGAGCGGAAAATCGCTCTCCAAGGGACTGCTCTCGTGCCTCCTGGGAATCCTATGCGCCCTGCCGGGCACCGCTCCAGGAACCGGTAAATTACGATTTACCTTCGGCTTCAACGCAATGGACGACGGTCTAAAACTTCTGCCCGTTCTTATCGGGATTTTTGCGCTCAGCCGGATCTTTTCACCACCTCCGGGCGACGCCGGTCCAGTCACCGGCAACAAGGTGACCGGACCCATCGCGCTCAAGTTTAAGGAGTGGAAATCCCATTGGCCCAACCTCCTGCGCTCGAGTGCCATCGGAACCGGGATTGGCATCCTCCCCGGCATTGGGGCCAACATCGGTTCCCTCATTGCCTATTCGACCTCCCGCGCCACCTCGAAACATCCGGAGAGATTTGGCACGGGTTGTGAAGATGGTATCGTCGCCTCCGAATCTGCCAACAACGCCACCGTTGGAGGTGCCTTGCTACCACTCGTCGCACTTGGCATCCCGGGAAGCGTCATTGATGCCATCCTGCTGGGAGCCTTTGTCATCCATGGTCTGCAGCCAGGCCCCATGCTTTTCGTGAATGATCCAGAAATCGTCGGAACGATCATCTCGTCTTACCTTTGGGCAAATATCGCAATGCTCGTCCTGATGCTGCTCAGCGCGCGGTGGCTGGCTAAACTCGCCCGCGTCCGGCATCACACCTTGATCCCAATCGTCACCGCCTTTTGCGTGCTGGGATCGTTTGCCCTGGCGAATCGGTACTTTGATGTCTGGGTCATGATCGCATTTGGCATCACCGGCTTTCTGCTCGAACGCTGGCGCATCCCGCTCGCACCCTTTGTCATCGGATTCGTCCTCGCTCCTCTTGGTGAAGAATCGATGGCTACCGGCCTGATGAGCTCCGGCGGAAGCTGGCTGCCTCTCATCACGCGACCAGGAGCCCTCGCTTTTCTTGGCATTGCCGCCCTTCTTTTGTTCTGGTCCCTGCGACAGCGGCGTGCCATTTCAACCACCAACGACTCGAACTTTTCCGCCTGAATCATGACGAATCAAAAACCGAACATCCTCTGGTATTGCACTGACCAACAACGCTTCGACACCATCGGAGCACTCGGCAATCCGCATGTCCGCACCCCGACCATTGATGCCCTCGTCAAAGGCGGAACTGCTTTTACACACACTTATTGCCAGAGCCCGATTTGCACCCCAAGCCGGACGAGCTTTATGACCGGCCTTTACCCGACCCGCGCGCACAACACGCGTAATGGGAACGAATCCTTCGAAGGCCACCCGCCTCTCACTAGCAAGCTGGTCGCCGAGGCCGGCTACCACTGCGGACTCATCGGGAAATTCCACCTGCAGAGCTCAGGAAAGCGTACCGAGCCCAGACTCGACGATGGATTCACCTTCTGGAAATTCAGCCACGCCCCGCGGGATGACTGGAAGGAAGGGCACGACTATGCCGACTGGGTCAAAGAAAAGGGTGGAGATCTGGATGCGATGCGTGACAGTGAAGATCGAGTCCCCGCGGAGTTCCATCAAACCACCTGGGCCACCGAACGGGCGCTCGAGTTTCTCGATGAGGCTGGGTCCATCGACAAGCCATGGATGCTCAATATCAATCCCTACGATCCGCACCCTCCATTCATCCCCCCGAAAGAATACGCCGAAAAGTTCGATCCCGAAACAATGCCCGGGCCGCATTTCCGTGAATCCGATCTCGCCGCACAGGCCCAGCTCAGACCGGTCGATTTTCAGACCGAAGCACTGCCTCCGGAAGAACGAGGCACCAAGAAAATCCAGGCTCTTTACTACGCCATGATCGCCCTCATCGACGATCAATTGGCGCGCATCATCCAGCGGCTCGACGAGACCGGTCAACGCGAGAATACCATTATCATCTTCACCAGTGACCACGGGGAATCACTTGGCGACCACGGCCTCCTGCTCAAGGGCTGCCGCTTCTACGACGGGTTGGTGCGTGTTCCTCTCATCTTCAATTGCCCGGGTTCCATCAAAGCGAACCTCCGGAGTGACGCCCTGGTCGAACTTCTTGATATGAGCGCGACCATTCTCGATTTCGCCGGCATCGGGCTCCCCGAGTATTTCCAGGGCTCAAGCCTCCGCCCCATCCTCGGCGGCAATGCTCCTGCCGATCACCACCGCGATAGTATCCGCTCCGAATACTTCGATGCTCTGGACAAGAAATTTTGCAATGGGAACGCGTCCTTCGCGACGATGTACCGTGACAGAAGGTACAAGCTGGTTGTTTATCATCGCGATAACCTTGGCGAGCTCTTCGATCTCGAAGCCGACCCCTACGAATTCGAAAACCTCTGGGACGACCCGGCTTTTGCTGAAATCAGGCATCGGCTCATCCTTGAGAGCTTTAACGATCACGTTATGAAGACCACCGATGTTGGAAGCCGCAGGATTGCTCCCATGTAAAAAGAACCCTTGGCCACCCGGCTTACCAATCGATTTACAGGTGTCATTCGAGCCTGCCGCTCGAGAAACTCATGGGGCACCCACCCTGAATTTTCGGCAGTGTCGCGGCGAGACCGTCCTCCATTTACTGTATAGGCTCGCTCCCACCCGCACCCCTCGACTTAAAGGCCTCGAGTCGCTCCTCAAGCCCTTCCCGCTTGCTCCAAAATTCCTGTCCCTCTTCAGGCAACTGATCGATGGGATCGTAGTAATGGAAGGTCTCTTCTCCTCTCACACTGGGAGAGCTCCAGGTCGAAATCCCAAGAGTGAGATCATAATGATCGTAACTTGAAATCTCCCGCTTCCCGCCACCGCCCGGCGCATCGCACACAACCCGGGGGGTGTTAAAACCGGCGATGGTCCCCTGAAGTCGCTTCGAAAGATCACAGGCTTCGGCCACCGTCGTGCGCAGGTGTTCACATCCCGGAACCATGTCATGAACGTAAATGTAGTAGGGTTGGATGTTGAGATAGGACAACTTTTTGACGGTCCGATACATCACCTCAAAAGAGTCATTCACGCCCCGGATCAGCACTGATTGATTCCGCACCTTGATACCGCGGTTTACGAACTCCTGCATTGCCAGCAAAGTCCAGCTCGTCATCTCACTCTCGGTGCTGAAGTGAGTGTGAACGCAAACCTCCTTCATGCGCTCGTGCCCGGCCTTGCAGACCGATTCAAGTGCGGCCATCCATTTCTCGTCGGAAAGTATTTTCATCGGCAGGATGGCGATTCCTTTGGTGGCAAAGCGTATCCGCCGGATTTGGGGAATATCGAGTAGAGCCATCCCAATCTGCTTGATCTGAGCCGGACGCAGAAGGAAGGCGTCACCTCCCGATATCACCACGTCTTCGATCTGGGGATTATCCCGAATATACTGAAAGGTCGGCTCCCACTCGCCATGAGTGGCACCGTAGGTCGATTTGCTCTTCACCGCCGTGCTACCCCCAACCACCCTGCTGCGCGTGCAGTACGAACAATAGACCGGGCAAAGCGTGATGGGGAGAAAGAGCACCTTGTCCGGGTATCGATGAGTCAGGTAGGGCGTGGCCTTGTCGCCTTCCTCGTTGAGGGAGTCGTCCATGTAACATGGATGATCATCCAGAAACTGCGAGCCGAGCGGCAGGAACTGCTTGCGGATCGGGTCATCAATCGCATTTTCCCAATCGATCAGCGAAAAAATATAGGGAGTCATCCTCACGTTCATGGGCGTGCGCTCGAGTCCGGCTTCGATGTCTTTTGCCAACGAATCTGTAAGCAAGTGTTTCAGCACCTTCCCAATACGAGGGAGCGAGGTCACACCATTGCGCTGCTGCCAGGAATAATCACCAAACTCTTTAGCACTGACGTCACTCCAACCGGGAATTTTGCGCCAGAACCGATCACCCCGGAAGTCATACGAGACTTCGGGAAGTTCGGGCCAGGCAGCGGTATTCTGGCGGGAAGAGGTCGACGATGGCAGATGAACCTCTCCACGTTTGGGTTCGCTTGTTTTAGTGAGTGAAGACATGACAAGTAAAAGAGCGGGACTCAGTGGCGAAACCTCGCCGGAGCCCCTCGCCCCTTGGAATATGCCTTCGAACGTAAAATCATCAAGATCGGTATCGCTGAAGGCGCAAAGACCCAAGCTACAGCGTTTGAGATAGCTTCGTCATTTTTAGCTGATCGATTCATTGAAAAGGACTTTTTCGGATCCGGGGCCTTACTCCAACCCTTTAATTAAATTGATTTACGTGCTTTCCCGCCAACAAAATTCCCTCGATCTCATCACTACTAACTTATGACAAACCTCCCGCCCAAATGCATTGCAATGATCACGATGAACTTCATCAATTCCTCGACCGCGTGCCGGAGATCAAACTGCAGGCCCTCACCAAGTTCACCCACAACGAACTCCGGCACGCGGTCGAGGAATAGATGAAGTTCAAAACTTATGTTGAGGGTTTTGATCTCGTTGGGGCTTACCAAAATTCTTCGAACTCAGAACTGTGCCCAGTCATTAATGTCGAGCTATATGCTGATTCAGAGGGAAAGATAAAATGGAACTAGACTGAAAAGATACGAATTTACGAGAATAAACTTCAGATAAATATAAAGGATAAACCATTCTCGAACCACACAGTATACATCAAAGGAGTGACAGAGGCTGGAAGTGGAGGTGGCTAAATTCCATTTGAAATAACTGTCACTAATTCATCGAGCTCGAACAGCACTGATGTTTGCAATTGTACTTCAAGCAAGAATGATACTTCAGCTGTAAATGAAACTACTCCAGCA
>JAURPJ010000058.1 GCA_030835305.1 Verrucomicrobiota bacterium
ACTTGGACACGCGTGGATTTCGCGACCGAGGTGGCTGGTCCAAGTGCCCAAGCCTACCGGGCGCCTGAGGTTGGTCTGGTCTCGGTCTTTACGGCAAGTCCTGCCCCAAACACATTTTACCGAATTACCGTCCGATGAAATATTTTTTCTTTGCTTTGGGCAGCCTGCTGTTCGCTGTTACCGCCCGTGCTCAGTGGCAGAGCACTACCTACACCCTCAAAGGGGGATGGAACTCGATCTATCTGCACGGTGATGCCAAGCATGATACGATCGCCAATCTGCTACCGGCCGAGGTCTTGGAAGTATGGCGCTGGAATCCTAATCCAAACCAGGTCGGGTTCATTACCTCACCGCTGGTGCCAGCGGCAGGTACACCGGAGTGGAGTGTTTGGAAACGCGATGGCTCGGTCCTGTCACTTTCTACCCTCACCGGGCAGACCGCCTATTTGGTGAAATGTTCTGGTGCCGCCAGCGATACCCAAACCGTCACGATTGCCCAGCAGACGCTGCCTCCAGCTAATTCCTGGGTCCGCAATGGAGCAAACTTTCTCGGCTTTCCATCCTACAAGAACGGAAGCACCTATCCTACCATGGGTAGCTACTTTTCCACCTTCCCAGCAGCCCTCGCCGCAAACAGCAAGGTTTACAAGTATGTGGGAGGAGAATTGGGACCCAGCAATCCAGTACAGATCTTTTCTCCCTCTACCGAGCCACTCGATGCCACTCAAGGTTACTGGTTTTCCGCCGAGCTTGTGGGGAATTTTAATGCGCCCCTGGAGGTGAGCTTGAGCACTGGGAGTGCTCTCGATTTCGGGCGCAACGGCAACATCATCACGGCCCGCCTTTACAATCGCAGTAGCTCTATTGCTACCATCGCTATTGCCCCGGTTGCCTCTGCCGCGGCTCCTGCGAGTCAGGAAACTATCGCGGCATCGGTGCCGATCACTCAGCGCACTTTTGATGCCGCTACTGCGACATGGACTGAGGCCCTTCTGGACGCAGGTGGAATCACTCAGGTGATCGCCCCAGGCTCCACCGTGGAGCTCTCTTTTGGGATCAGCCGGGCCGAGATGACGGCTGCGGCCGGCAGTCTCTACGCCTCATTCCTGAGATTTACCGACAGTGCCAGTTTGACCGATCTTCTTCTACCTGTGCGCGCTCGTACGAGCTCGTTCGCCGGTCTGTGGGTAGGGGATGCCTTGGTTAGCGCTGTTGAAAGCAAGCCGGAATCCGATGAGGTGACCGCCACCTCCAGTTCCTATCCGCTCCGTTATATCGTTCACGTGGATGACAGCGGGACGGCCCGTATTCTCTCGCAGGTCTTCCTTGGGCAGCTAGACGTCGCCGGAAATGCACGCGGCCTTTGCACCAAGGAGTCTGGCCTACTCTCTTCTGCCAAGTCCGGAGCCGCGCGCATCGTGGCAGCGCACCTGCCGCTGGACCGGGTCCTCACCGCCACTGGCGCGGTTGGGAATGACACGACTCTCACCCAGACCATTGACATTCCCTTTAATGATCCCACCAACCCTTTCGTCCACAAGTATCATCCGGATCACGACAATAAGAGCGCGAGCGGGTCTGCTCTGACTGCTGGTCAGGAAAGCTACAATGTCAGCCGCGAGGTCACTTTCACTTTTACGGCCTCGCCGCCTGAGGGGAGTATCATCACCGGCTGGGGGAGCTCGGTAATCGGCGGCAATTACGCTGAAACCATACAGGGTCTCAGCAAGGACACTCGCGGAGTAGGCACTGGGGATGGGATTCAGCTCTCCGGCACCTTTGAACTCCGCCGTGTTTCGGAGATCGGTGAGCTCACCGTCTCGCCTTAACTTCACCTTTTCCACCCACTCTCATTTTTTAAAACAACCGACCACTCATTGTAATATGAAAACTAAGTTTACTTTTATTTTCGCCCTTCTGGCGTTCCAATTATCTCTCAGCTTCGGCCAGACGAGCGCTGTTCCCGGAACCATCAGCTATCAGGGAAGGGTCTATAATCCAGATGGCACCTTGTTGGGCGCGGGAACTCCCGTGAACCGCACCGTCATTTTTCGCATTTGGGATTCTCCTTCTGCCACCACTCAGGCGAACTTGCTCTATTCGGAGAGTCAGACCGTGACGATTTCTGAGGGTGAGTTTAGTGTCCTCGTAGGGAATGGCATCGCCAACACCACTCAGACCTATAGCTATAGTGAGACGAGTAAACATTCCTCTGCCTCACCCGCGGTCTTCCTCGCGAATGTCTTCGATGGTGACACACGTTATCTTAGCGTGACTGTCGCGAATGCCTCCACTATCTCTGTTTCGGATTCGGAGATCTCGCCGCGCCAGCAGATCGTCTCCTCCGCCTTCGCCTTTCGTTCGAAATTCGCGGAAGTTCTTGGCACGAGCGCCAGTGGAAGCGCACTCCAAGTGTTGGATAATGGTAATGTCGGGGTGGGTAATGCTAGTCCTTCCAGTACCTTGACCGTGACCGGGGCAAGCAGCAGCACCGCCAATCCGCAGCTCCTTCTCACTGCCACCGATACCACCGAGCGCTTGCGCCTCGGTGTCAACGACACCGGCAATGGCACTGGTTTCATCCAGGCTTGGAAAGAAGGCTCGGGTTCCCAGAATCTCACGCTCAACTCGGATGGCGGTAACGTCGGCATTGGTAATAATGCTCCGACGAATCAACTGTCGGTTACGGGTGCGGCTGATTTTAGTGGCAACGTTGGTATTGGCGTCACTTCGCCACTGGCAAAACTTCATGTGAATGGCACAGCACAATTTCGAAGTGGCACGGCATCCCATGGATTTATCCAGATGCAGCCAGGTGACGACACCCGTGCCGGTGGTCTGAGCTGGTATAAACCTGGAGGTGCTCGACTGGGCTACATGGGCTTAAATTCAACCAATGTATTGTTGGAATTAGAGAATAGTGCCGATTTTAAAGTGGTAGGTGGGGAAGTTGGCATCGGCATGGATCCGACTAATCCACTTTCGGTGAGTGGTAACGCCGATTTTAATGGCAAGGTCGGTATCGGGACAACGACTCCCGAGCTTCCACTCCATGCTGTAGCAATTGGGTCCAATGTTGTCGCGCGTTTTGATTCTGGGTCGAAAGGAAGTAACACAGCTGCTTTTGCTGATTTTGCCGGTGGGAGGGCCTATGTCGGTTATAATGGAAGCAAAACAATTTTGGGTTCACCCTCTGGGGCGGTTGCGAAAGATCTAGTTCTAGCACCGGGGACCGTGGGGCGTTACGATATTAGATCAAGCGATGGCCATCACACATGGAACAGTGGTGCCAATGCTGGCGCGACCAGAATGGTCCTCAACTCTTCAGGAAATCTCGGTATCGGAACTACGACTCCAGCAGGGAAGCTCTCCATCGCTGACGGGGCTGTTGACAACACGCGCTATGGATCGTTGCAGATCACGCGGCAGGCGAATGGTCACACGGCAGCTCACATGGCGTTTGTTCGCGCTGGTAATACTGTAATGGGTTTAGGGTATCAACAGAACAGCAACTGGTTCGGATTTGGCGGTGGGACGCCAGGGGCCTTCTCCCCATCTAATTTGAGAATGGACGGAAGCAGGGTGCTCATTCATACGAGTACAACAACCGCTCGGCTCAATGTGGGTGCGATTAATGCTAACTACTTTTCAGCCGGTCGACTCACCACTAACGGTGGCAGCGGTAGCAACACAGATCGGACAAATACACCCCTTTCAATCCGTGCGAGTGGCCACATAATATGTCCAACTTTTGACATTGACTCCGACGAGCGGATTAAAACCGCTATCGAGCCCTCGGATTCACGGGAGGATCTTGGGACTTTGCTTGGTATCGAAATCGCGGACTATAAGTACATCGATACCATTGCCAATGGAAACAACCCCCAAAAGAAGGTCATTGCACAGCAAGTGGAAAATGTCTTCCCGCAGGCTGTCAACAAAAGCACTGGCTCGATTCCGGATATTTTTAAAAGTGCGAAGATTGCGGATGGTTGGGTCCTGCTCGCCACCGATCTCAAGGTCGGCGAACGCGTCCGTTTGATTGGCGAAAAGGATGAGGCGATTGAGGAGATCATTGAGGTGCGGGGGGATGCTTTTCGAACCGCTTTCAAGCCAAGTGGAGACCAGGTGTTTGTTCATGGCCGGGAAGTGGAAGATTACCGAACCGTAGACTACGATGCAATCGCGATGCTGAACGTCTCAGCCACTCAGCAGATTAAGAAGGAACTGGACGCGGTGAAGATCGAAAATGCCAAGCTTAAGGATCAACTGGCAGCGCTCGTAGCCGAGGTTGCCAAGGCTGATGAAGCCCGCGAAGCTCGCCTGCTCGCGATCGAGCAACGCTTGCTCGGTGCGGCGAAGAACACGGTTTCGATCGCCAGTCAAAATAAGGCAGCTGCCCAATAGGCCGATCTTTTTGAGTCCGCGCGTGTTTCGACATTCCTCTTTCTACTTCTCAGTTTTTCAACAGTGACCTTCTTACGCTTTCTTCTATATGCCTCTTTGGTAGGTCTATTGTCGTTCAGCGCCGCCCAGGCGCAGTACAGTATTAAGGCGAGCTCGACGAACCTACTTGATAAACGTTTCGCTGCTGCCACCACTGCCATTGCTAATGGCGAGGTCACTGCCATTACGGTGGTGAACGAGGGAGCCGGTTACACCTCGGCCCCTGCAGTGACGATTTCTGCGCCACCGAGCGGAAACACCGCCACCGCCACTGCCACGGTCAGCGGTGGATTCCTTACGTCCATCACAATTAACTCCGGCGGAAGTGGCTACACAACGGCTCCTTCCATCAGCATCGCGCCGCCGCCAGTCTACAATCCCAGCGGCTCGCCAGTAGTTACGACTTCTCAGTATTCGGGACAGGCGAATAGCTCGGCAAGCTCGGGATCCATCAATGCCACTGGTTTGGGTCAATCCATTCGGGGCTTTGCTGCGGGCCGCTATCCCCGCGGTTATGATAAGACGAATCCGGCCACTCCTGCGACGACCGTGGTTCTCAGGAGCTCGAGTTTCGGGTATTCCTTTGCCTCGGGCGTTCCTCGCTATTCTTTCGGAGACGAGATCCCGCGACCCAGTGTGAACTGGAAGGGAGATGCGGTCGCAGAGACCTACTGGCGTGTCGAACCCGTCATGCCGGGTGAAAGTTTCGAGCCTGCTGGCTCTAGCAATCTTGGTTCTCTCGGCAGTGGGAATGTTCCCCTCGCTGCAGGCACCGTTATGGTGACTTCCAGCACCGCTGGCAGCGCCAGCGTGACTGTGGCTTCGGTCCCGGACAACCTCACTCCTGGTGCCATCGTCCTGGGAAAGAAGGTGGCCTACATTTCAGGTAATACCGTAACCCTCGTTACACCTGCGAGCATCACGACTTCGAGCGCCACTGAGGTCTCTTTTACGCCGCGCCAGTCCTATTATTACAGCAGCCATGCCCAGCGGGTTTTCGCGAGCCAACCAGGGCGCGTGACTATCACTTGGGTCTCCAATCTGCCGGACACTTCGGCCACCGGCGAAACAGTGGCGAGTTACAAATTCCGCCAGGAGACTTTCTCAGTCGCTTCCTCTTCCCAAGTCCCGGTCCGGACCATCTATTGGACGGGGAATGGGTTCTCGGCTCCGGCGGTGGAGATCCCTTCTGGGCGTATCACGGTGGTTAATCCAATTTATAACACTTTTGTGCCTCCTGGGGTCGCAAACGCTTACACTCCAGTGGGCGCCAATCCGGGGAATATGACAATGCCCGAGGAACACCGGACCTTGTGGTTTGATCAAGTGGGGACCTCCAAGACACTCAATGCTCACAACATTGAGGGTATTCTGATGGTCGAATATCTCGGGGTTGAGGTGGGCAATGGCGCTCGGGTCTTTCTCGGCGCGGATGTCGTTCAGATCAAAAGCGAACCCGAAGTTGTCACTGTCACGACCTCTTTGGGCGATGAGCTAAAGCCGCGCGAGGGCGGTCCGGCCCCCGGGGACGAGTTTCTTAGACCCGCAGTCTCGATTACCGATTCGCAAGCCCGCCTCGGATCCTATCAGACGTCGGATGGAGTGGCCCATTATTTTGGGGAGAAGGAAAATCTCGACCCCGATCAGGTGCAGATTACTTGGATGGAGCAGACGGATGCCTCGATCTATTTCTTGACCGCTCCTGCCACTCCCAACCTCAGCATTCAGTGGCCGAAGCGTCGTTGCGCTTATCTTCTTAAATGGCCAGACGGTCTTTCGGATTATGTCACGGTGAACGTTCAAGACACTGGCAATACCACCGTCAATGCCATCCAGTTTGACCCCTCAACCTTACCCGAAAATAAGTTTCAGGATTGCGCTCCGAAAGTGGAAACCGAGGTCGATCCCGCTACCCAGCGCCTCTTGGTAGATTTCAGCCAGTCTGCTGATAAGACCAATCGAACGCTGCTGAAATTCGATTCCGATGATGGATTGTGGTATCAACGGCTCTACATTCAGGCAGACTCTTTGCTGGGCTCCCCGGCGGTTGCGGACCCTGACGGCTCGGGACCCCAGACGGGTAGCCCAGCCGTTTATACCATTAACGATACTGACGGTGATGGTATTTTGGATTCCACCCTCACCGCAACAGTTGGCACGCGTCTAAGCCCTCCTGCTGGCTGTGAGTTAGCTGGCTACATCTCCGGCGGCACCTGCTATTCTGCAGATGCTTATGCGAATCCCTTTGAGGTCGGCTTCTCCACTGCTGCGACCAAGGCCATCATCCCCGTGAACGCCGTCCCCGGCGAAAATACCCTCAAGGTCTGGTGGTCAAAAAAGATCACGCCGCCTTCGCCCAAGCTTAAACCTTTCTACGTGCCTTCGGTGGCTGCGATCTACACCGTGAGTTATCCGGCTAGTCCGCAGGAGCTCGTGATTGCTTCCGGCAAGGGCTTAGAGAATCCCGTCCTCACAGCTGAGCAAGCGGCGGGGAGTGTTTACGTTCAGAACGATAGTAACCTGATTGGTTATAATCCCAATGAGGAACATGCCCTGATGATTGGCGGGAATGTCTATGCTCTTAGAGATGATCTGAATGATACTACTAACGCGAGTTATTCTTCTGAACCCTATGTTCTCATCGAATATAAAGAGGCTCTCACTGGCCGCCCGGCGATGCGCGTGGCGAAGGTGATCCGCTCCAATGCGACCTATCCCCTTGAGTGGAACAAGGCTGCGGGGACTCCCGTTCAGGCACCCATGCCATTGCCTCTACTGCCCCTCCCGCTGATCGATGAGAACGATCCCTATTCTGTCAAGAACGTGGAAGTCGAGGGAGTGGTGGACCAAGCCTCTAACCCAAATGCTCCCACTGGGACTAACGTGCCGGTTGACTATGATAGCTTCACCTTCGTCGATCGAAAAGGGATGCACTGGCTTTACCGCGGACCGCACACTTTAGGCTCAGCTCCGACCTACGGGATGCGCTATTACTACAAGAGTCTTGCTGGTTTCTTTATCCCCAGCTTGCCTCTGGAGAGTCAACCTCCTGTAGGCACGGTCATGCCCTTCGTCGCTGCTGATACTAATGAGGACAAGGTGAGTGGTCTTGCCACAACTCTGACCTACTACCCAAAATGGCCGGATGATCCAATCTTCGGTGAGCAAGCGGCCACTTTGCCTGAGCTTCAGACCGCTCAGACCTTAACCTTACCCACGAGCGGCCTTCCTCAAGTGCGCGGACAGACCAGTGCTCAGGTAGGGTATCAGCAATCTATCGCTAATACTGTCGCCAACGGAGGCACGACGTTACCCAGTGTGGTCCTCAGTGATCCGACTCGTCGTAAGACCTATGCGCTAGGTGGGGCTGACGGATTCGAGACAATTCCTGCCAGTATACTGACCACCCAATCCTCTGGTCGCACCTACTTCCAAGGTTTGCCGCCCGAACTCCAGAACCGCTTCTATCTGGATCCAAATTTGGGAACTAGTGGAGCCCTCGTCCTGATCGGTGAGTTTGTTGACGTGCCTGCCGGGGAGGACTACCTTAATCTTAACGCCCTGTCTGAAGCGGAAGTAGGCCTCGTGAAGGACCTCTGCCCACTCTCAGACAGCTTTAATCGCTCAAAATGGGAAACAGCCATCGATTTTCTCGTCACTCAGATTGAAACCTTTAGCGAGAGCACCACCGTTCCTGGTTCATACGTGGTAGACGTGAGTAAGGATTCGAGATCCTTTGGTCCCTTGGGTCTTCCGAATATCGAGGATCCAGACACCGCAGTAGACAGTTATGCGCTCAGCTCTACCGGAGGAGGTAGCGGCTATGTGACGCTCGTGTTTGGCAACGGCGAAGCTTTCACGGATACCGGTGATCCTGTCGTCATGCAGATCATCAAAGTGAGTCCCACTCTTTACCCAGGGGATTTAAAGGTATTACTCAGCAGTAATCCCCTCGACGAACAAGTGACCTTGCGCCACAGCGGTGACTATGGCGCTAAGCCGGAGAACTTCGAGTTCGAGTGGCGTTATGGCTTCCCGTTGGGAGGTGTCCAACCGGCGCTTGACGGCATTAGTACTTCGATTGGTTCCGCCAATTGGATCAAACCGAATGGCACTCTAGGGAGTTCAATTCTCGTTGGGGGAACACCAGCCGCAGTGCTCAGTGATCCTGCCATCTTGATGGGGGACTGCTACTTCACGATGGCTTACCGTAAAAAGGCCACGGCGAGTGATCCTGCCGGAGATTGGTCGAACTGGACAACTCCGGTCCTAGTAGAGGGCTGGATCAAGCGGGTGTTGGCTAAGATTACCCCGTTCAACCAGCGCATGAGCGATCTCTCGAGCAGTGTCATTAACACCGATGTCTCAATGTTGACCCAGGCGGGGACTCGTTGGGATGGCGACATCGCCCTCAATTTAGACAATATCAACGAGGTTGGCTTGATCTCTATTTATGAGACCATCCTGAACCGTGGGAAAAGCTTCACGGTGGGCAATGGTATTGATTTTTCCACCACCAATGACGCGCTCTTGCTGGCCGCCGGTTATCTTAATGACCTCTATATGATCCTTGGTAACGAGGCCTACGCGGATGCCGCGAACCCAACCATCTCTATTGATGACCAAGCAACCGCTACCGAGGTGAACACGAGCCGATTTTCGTTCGAGGGCCAGGTGGCCAGTTCGCTGGATGAGGAATTAGCGCTGCTGCGCGGGCGCGATGACTTCACGAGCCCCGGCACTGCGGTGGCCCCGGCTCACAACCGCCTCTACTGGAATTACACTCGGGGGATTAATAGTGGCGAGGCGCTTTACGCCACCAACTATAACATCAAAGAAAAAACGGGTAGTCCCAGTGCCAACGGAATTCTTGATGCCGCTGATGCTCAGCGAATGTTCCCCCAGGGTCACGGTGATGCCTATGGTCACTACCTGACTGGGGTGACGAACTACTATAAACTCCTTACTCACCCCTACTTCACATGGACCCCGCGGGCCGAGGGCGTCACCGTGTTGGGACAGACCGTGCAAGTCGACTATATGGACGAGCGTAAATTTGCTGCGGCCGCCGCGAATGTCGCGACGACGGCTCAGCAAATCTTGGCCCTTGTCCATCGTAAATCTTATTCTGATGATAGGTCTGTTGGCTGGACCAACCTGCGTGATTCAGACACGAATCCTAATACCAATGAAACCCGGGATTGGGGGCTCGACGAGTGGACCAGCCGCAGTGCCCAAGGTAGTTACTATCATTGGGTGACTGGGAATTCGCTCTTGTTGGATGAGGATGACGCCAACAGCGGCGTTCAGAAAATTGACCGCTCCACCGTGCCAGAACTTGACCAACTGGTGATAGCGGGGGCCAGTTTCCAGACTACTTTGGACAATGCCAACGCCCACCTTAATCCGCTTGGATTGAGCCCCAATGCGATCGCATTCGATATCTCACCGAGCGAGCTCAATAACGGGAAATCTCACTATGAGCAAATCGAAGACCGCGCCCTCAGTGCGGTAATTAATGCCAAGGGAGCGTTTAACCAAGCCGCGAAGATGACACGCCTACTGCGCAGCCAATCTAACCAAACTTCGGCGCAGAATACCGCGATCGTCGATCAAGAAAATACCTATTCCAATCTTTTGATGGATATTTTTGGCCAACCGTATGCCGGTGATCTTGGTCCTGGTAAAACCTACAGTCAGGACTACAACGGTCCAGATCTGCTTAATTGGAGCATCATTGATCGTCCCTCCACCATTATGGTGGATACGACCAAGCAAGTGTCGATTACTCTGCGGGTGCCTACCGAGGCCCCCAGTTTTGGAGCGCTCAGTCTGGAGGAAATCCAAGCCAATTATGATGGCTCAAGTTCGATTCCCGTGACCGAGGAAAAGTCCTTCAATGTGTTGCCAAATCAGTATGCTCAATATGCGGACTTGGTGAGCCCGGGAGTCTCGCTTGGGTCTCGGCCACAGACAGGGACCCTCCAGCAGGCCCTGTTAGATGCCGAGAGCGCGCGCGCGGCGCTGACCGAGGCAAATTACAAACTACAGTCATTACAATCGTCCTTTGATCGTAAAGGTCAGCAGGTCTTAGGAATTTTGGAGGCGAACTTACAGAGTGTTGAAACCCAATCCCAGTTTTCAGCGAATATAGAGAAGGCATCGCTGGCTGCGGCAAACCTTCGCAGGGTGGCAGATGTCATGACGGCTGCTAAAGATGTTTCGGAACAGGCTGCCGATGCCTATGCCGAGGCCTTACCTAGAGTGGTTGGTCTAGCGAATGACGCAACTTCTGCGGCACGCGGAGGGCTCAAATTTGGGAGTGTCTCCTTGCAGTCCGTTTATACGGGAACAATCACTGCTAGTAACTTTTCGGCTGACTTGCTGGAGGGCGTGATTGGACAGTTAAGCCGATTTGAGACAGCGGATCTGGCGGCAATCGAATTTGATAAGGAAGAAGAGCAAACAGCTTACGAGTTCGATGTGCTGAGTAAAGATCTCCTCAGTGAGGTCTACCAGGTCAACGAGTTGATGAACCAGATGCTAGTGGCGGATCAACAGGTGAAAAATCAGCTGGCAGCAGGACTCACGGTGATGGCCGAACGTGAAAGCTTTCGCCAGCGGGCTGCCGCAGTGGTCAGTGGATACCGCACGAACGATTTAACTTTCCGCACGTTTCGTAATGAGGCGCTGGAGCAATATCGTAGCCTGTTCGACCTCGCCAGTCGCTACACCTACCTGGCTGCCAAAAGTTACGATTACGAAACCGGATTGTTGGGGACGCCTGAAGGGCAGTCCGTCATTTCTCGGATTGTGGCGGCACGTTCTGTGGGGGATTTGACTGGGGGTGTTCCGCAGGCCACCGCTAGCACCTTAGGCGATGCCGGCTTGGCTGGAACAATCGCGCAGATGAATTCGGACTTTTCGGTCGTGAAGGGACGTTTGGGAATCAATAACCCGGATCAATATGGGACGCTCTTCTCCTTGCGCAGCGAACTTTATCGGCTGAGTCATACGGCGGCAGATAGCGATGCCTGGCAGCAGGTATTGGAACAATCGATTCAGGCAAATGTGATGAGCGATCCGGATGCGGTGCGCTACTGCAACAACCTGGCGAAGCCGGATGGAAGCGCGGTTCCCGGAATCATTATTCCATTTTCTAGCACCATCCAGCACGCGAAAAATTTCTTCGGTCTCCCGATTGCCGCGGGCGACCACGCTTATTCACCCAGCAGCTACAGTACCAAGATTAGCAGTGCGGGTATCGTGCTCATGGACTATGTGGGCATGGACCCCTTTACCGACGGCATTCCTGGCGCAGGTGGCCCGAATCTCACGGATCCCAATTCACTCAGCGCGACGCCTTACATCTATCTCATTCCCTGTGGTGAGGACTCAATGCTGGCCCCTCCTCTCGGAGATACGAACACTCTTCGGAGCTGGACCGTGCACGACCAGGCGCTGCCGTTGCCTTTCAACCTGGGAGCCAGCGCGTTTAATACCACGCAGTTTTTCAATGCAGCTGGCACCCTGAGTGAAGAGCCTTGGATCCAGCGCAAACATCAAAGCTTCCGCCCAGTGAGTGACCCCGCTTTCTTCTACAGTAGCGTGCCGGGCGAATTTACCAATAGCCGTTTGGTGGGTCGCAGTGTCTGGAATAGTAAGTGGAAGATTGTCATCCCCGCCTACATGTTGCTCGATGATGAACAGGAAGGACTGACCCGCTTCGCGGCCTCGGTGAGCGATATTAAGTTATTTCTGCGCACTTATTCAAATTCTGGAAACTGATGCAGCGCGTCTTTTTTACGATCTGTTTCCCTGTATTGATCCTTGTGGGCTTGGGGGTGGCGTGGTTCGTCCAGCGCGCTCCCGCACCCACAGCACTCCCAGTAGAAATTCCCATTGTATGGGGGGACGGGCCCCCAGATTTGCTGAGCCACGATGCGGAGGAGATTTTCAAAAGGGCATTTTGGCGGCGTCCGTCTTCATTAGATAAGATTCAGCAGGCCGAGCGCCACGAATGGCGGGATGCCGATGGCCTCAAACGCTGGCAATGGTTTCTCGTAGTCAAAGCCTCGCCGGATTTGATCAAGTATTTGCGTGATGACAATGCCTTCGGGCTGGTGGCCACCTCTGATGCTCCGGAAGTGACTGAGGCACCGAGCTGGTTCCAATTTGAACTGAAGGAAGTCACGGTATTACAGTCACGTCACACCGGCATGCGCCTGATGTTCAGTAAATCTGATAACACCCTCTATGCCGCCGATTCCGGGCGCGGCTTCACCAATGGTGCGTCAGAACCTTCATCCACTATCCAAGGAGCCCAGCCTCCTGGCCGTATTCCAAGTTCTCCACCTTCAAAATTATGATTTTTAAAACACGTAATCTTTTTCTTGCCCAGCTGCTTGGCCTGTCTCTGTTGCTCGGGGCTTTCAATCTTTGTGCCGCAGTGCCTCAGGTGCTCAATCATCAGGGGCGTGTTTCGGTGGGTGGAAAGAACTTCGACGGCAGCGGACAGTTCAAATTCGCATTGGTTGACGGAGAGGGAACCACCAGTTTTTGGAGTAACGACGGAACGAGCAATGAGGGTGGGGAGCCAACTAATCCTGTCACTCTGGCGGTCACTAAAGGACTCTATTCGGTATTGTTGGGCGATGACACGCTGGACAACATGACGGTTATTCCTGTGAGCGCGTTGGACAACGGCGGAGTTCGCCTACGCGTCTGGTTTAGTGATGGGAGCAACGGTTTTCAGCAATTTTCTCCGGACCAGCGGTTAGCCGCCACACCCTATGCAATTCAGGCGGTGGAGGCCACCGGTTTCTCAGGCTCGCTCGCGGGTGACGTGACCGGCACTCAGGGTGCAACCGCGATTTCGGCATCGACGGTTACGGGTAAGCTCTTGACGGGGTATGTCTCAAGTGCAGGAACGATCAGCTCCTCCGACTCGATTCTGAACGCTATCAACAAGCTCAACGGTAACGATGCTCTCAAGGCTCCGCTGGCATCGCCAACCTTCACCGGAACGGTAAGTGGAATTACGAAGTCAATGGTTGGTCTTGGAAACGTCGATAACACTGCGGATGTGGACAAGCCGGTTTCGACCGCGCAGCAAGAAGCCTTGGATCTAAGAGCGCCGCTGGCCTCGCCAACCTTTACGGGGACGGTAAGTGGAATCACGAAGTCGATGGTTGGCCTTGGTAATGTCGATAATACGGCGGATGCGGATAAGCCGATTTCGGATCTTACTCAGGCCGCGCTAGACGAAAAACAAGCAGCGGGGAATTATGTTACTTTAGTGGATGGGGTGATCCCGGTAAGCCAATTACCACTGACTTTGGATAATATTACTGCTGCACCAGCGCTTCCAGTAATCGCTTTTGGGAGAAATGATTTAGGGCAGACGACCGTTCCTAGTTTAGCCAATGTTGCTGAAATTGCGGCGAGAGAGAGTCACAGCCTTGTTCTCCTAAAAGATGGAACCGTCGTGACGTGGGGTAACGGTCCCTCAGTCCCAGCTGACTTAGAATCAGTAGCTGCGATTGCTGCAGGTAGTTCGCATGATCTCGGCGTAAAGAGTAACGGCACGGTTGTGGCATGGGGGGACAACACCTTTGGTCAAACTGCCGTTCCTTCTGGCATCACCACGGCCACCCAAGCGGCCGCGGGTGAGAAACACAGTCTCATCCTCTCGTCGGCCGGTGCGGTCACGGCATGGGGAAATAACAGTTTCGGCCAAACCACTGTTCCTGTCGCAGCCTCGACTAATGTCATCGCGATCGCTGCAGGTTATGATCACTCGCTGGCCTTGAAAGCTGATGGGACCGTGGTAGCCTGGGGCCGAAGTGATGCGGGCCAAATCAACGTGCCGTTTGGTTTGAGTAACGTCATAGCGATTGCCGCAGGGGCCTATCACAGTCTCGCAGTTAAGAGTGATGGTAAGGTTGTAGCTTGGGGCTGGAATAACGGCGGACAGAGCACGGTGCCCACTGACCTCAGCGGAGTAACGAAAGTCACCGGCGGCTATGCTTTCAGCGCTGCCCTAAAAGCTGATGGCACCCTGGTGGCCTGGGGTGATAACAGCTATGGCCAAATAACGATCCCGGCTACCGCAACCCAGGTTGCCCACATCGCGGCAGGGGACAACCATATGCTAGCACTGCGCGATGATCTCGTTTCGGCTCAGCTCGCTCGACTCGACCAGGATAACGTATTTACCGGCAAGGTCGGCATCGGTCGTATCCCTACGACCAATACTCTCGAAGTCGCGGGTAATGCGAGTAAAAGTATTGCCGGAAGTTGGCTATCCAACTCGGACCGACGAATTAAAACTGATGTTAAAGCAATTGCTGGAGGTTTGGAAAAGCTCGACAAGGTGCGCCTGGTGGATTTCCGCTACACTGACGATTATCTGGCAGCGCACCCTGAAATAGATAATAAGCGCTACCCCAATGTGATTGCGCAGGAATTTGCGGAAGTCTTCCCAGATCATGTCAAAGAGAGTGGGGAGTTCCTTGTCGATGGTTCACCAATCCTGCAGGTCGACACCTATCCGCTCACCATCTACTCGGCAGTTGCTGTGCAGGAATTGCATCGTGATAGCTTGGAGCTTCAGAAACAAAATGAGCTTTTAAGGCAACAGCTAAGGAATCAGGAAGATCGCTTGGATAAACTGGAGGCTTTGTTGGAAAGTCGCTGAATTGATGAGATTTTCTCAATCCATAATTGCTTTAACGCTGTTGTTACTCGGTCTCGTGCCGGGTTCATTAGCTCAGACTTATACCCTGTCGCCAGTGGCACTCGACTCCGGTGGGGGACGGGCTGCCAGTTTGAACTATGTCGCCGATCTCTCTAATATGGCGGGAGGTGTTGCCAGCTCGCAAAACTATACCGTGCGGAGTGGCTTTGCGGGGCAGCTATTTGATTTTGGCTTAATACCACGCCTCAATTTGCTGGCAGATGGCGGAGGGGAAACACTTGCCGGGCAATTAGAAAATCCGAGTAATGCGACCGGATTCACTCTGGTTGATCCGATCGCTGGCCTCAGCATCAGCAGTGACGGTCAATATAGCTTTGATCCAGCTGTTGAAAGTTATGATGGACTGAACGCCGGCCAAACCTATCAAGCCATTGGGAATTGGAAGGCTCTTGATGAAAATGACTTCGAGATAACTGGTGAAATCTTAATCACGGTAACTGGTGTCAATGATCGGCCAACAATTTCTGGGACACCAGTGAAAACAATCGCGAAGGACTCTGTGTATAGCTTTCAAGCCGTAGGTGATGATGTTGATGTAAACACGATACTGACCTACTCCATGACACAAGACGGCGATTTGCCCTCTTGGTTAAGCTTTGATTCCAATACTGGTTTTTTATCGGGTGTGCCGCTTCACAATGCTGCCGGGACAACAGTCAGTAACATCGTTATTACAGTATCTGACGGGTCACTCTCTGCATCGCTCAATGCATTTGACATCGCAGTGCTTAAGACGCAGACCTTGAATCTGAAAAAGGGTTGGAATTTGGTGTCATTCTATGTGGAGGCTGATGACATGTCGCCGGCGACTGTCTTTGCTCCCATTCAGGACAAACTGTTGCAGATTAGAAACCTAACTGACTATTACAACCCAAGCGGAATGGCCGTGTTTAACACCTTGTCAAGTCTGAGTGTGGAGGGAGGGTATTGGTTAAAGGTAAGCGAAGACGAGAGTTTGGAATTGGAGGGGGTTGTGCCAACAGGGGCATTGATTGACTTGAAGAACGGCTGGAACTTAGTTGGCTACCCTAGGTTAAGCGAAGGAGAAGTAGCTAGCGAGTTAGCAAGTCTTGGGAACACGGTTTTGCAGATAAAGAACGTGAGCCAGACTTATGACCCCAACGTTCCCTTTTTCTTGAACACGTTGTCGACGATGAAACCGGGTTTGGGTTACTGGCTAAAATTGAATGGCGATGGGGCCTGGAAATTAGGATCGGTGGAAGAGGCTAACGAGCCGAGTTTTGCGGCTGTTATGACCCGGCTAGATCATTTGCCGGCGGGAAATGAAAGACCGTTCTGGGGTGAAATGAGTGTATATCCGAATTTAGGAGCGACAGTTTTGGCGAAAGTATCCATCCAAGGAAAGCCGGTGGCCGAGGGCGGTGTTGTCGGGGCGTTTGTAGGAAGGGAACTCAGAGGGCTGCAAGATGTGGTTTTAGCCAACGAAATGAGTTATGTGACATTAAATATTAGCCTCAATGGGATGGAAGAGGTCAGCTATCGAGTGTGGAATCCGGATGACAATAACGAGTATCTCGTGAGCGGGGCCATGCCGCTAGAACCCGGCGGTATTTATGGAAACTCCAGAGTGGTGGAGCTGAACGCCGTGGAAGTTGTCGTCAAACGACTCGAAGTATTCAATATCACAAACGAGCCATTTGGGTTTAGTTTTAGAACCATAGTTGGCCGGAATTACCTCGTCGAGGCCACGGGTGATCTTCAGACATGGGAGGCAGTTAAACTTTTCCAAGGTAGTGGCAGCGAGATCCGATTCACAGCAAAACCAACATCCCGAGAAACATCCCAGTTTTTCAGGGTTTATGTGGAATAGCCATTCTCCTGCGTATGATCACTACTAAATTGATCATAGTTTTTCTAAAAAAGGTTTACTTAGGATCACCTATGATGCTCCGGGAAGATTGATTTTTTTGCGATATGCCACATGGATGATTTGAAAGCGATCTTTTAGACACCTATGCTGGCTTTGGGTCTGCCAGGAAAATTCAGAGTGCCTCAACTTTGAACTCACAAGAAATCGATTGCTTGGTTTCCGAATGAGTGAGATGCAGGCGATGGGTGCCCGGGGTGAGGGTCGCTTGTTCGCCGTTGATGTTGAGAGTGTCCGAGGTCCAGGTGACGCCCGAAAGGTTTGCTGCCAACTTGAGTTGGTCCGTAGTGCCCGGAATTTCTGGATCCAGATAGTAGGTTGCTCCGGGGAGCGGAGTTAGGAACTGCAGAATGAGAGTTGCGGGTGGACATGAGTCGGAGAGGGTGAAAGCATGTTCTTTGACATTGTCTTCCGACTGATACCATTCGGCATAGTCAAGCGAGAGGAGAGCTCGTTGATCGGAATGATAGTCTTGCTTTGATACTGGCAATGGCAGTCGTTCTTTGGGGCAGAGCTCAAGTTTGAGATAGGCGGTCCCTTTCTCCGAAGGAATGGAGAAGTGATGTCCTGTGCGTTCATCAACCTGGATGCGGGTGAGGGATGCTGGCTTTGAAGGGAAAGATGGCGGATGGCCCTGATGTAAAGCCAGCATGGTGCGGTGAAAGATGGGCCCGGCTCCGGTGACTCCGGAGATGCCCGCCATGGGTGTGTTGTCGAAGTTGCCAACCCAAACCCCGACAGTGAAGTCTGCCGTGAATCCAAGGCACCAGTTGTCGCGAAAATCTGATGAAGTTCCTGTTTTGACTGCGCAGGGGAAGGGAAGCCGGAGAAGCGAATCGTTTCCAAAAGCTGCCGAGCGGGCCTGGTTGTCGGAGAGGATGTCAGCGATCAAGAAACAAGTTTCACGAGTGAGCGGATAGGTGGAGCTGGCTTCAGTTCCGTGAATCAGAGACGGCGGGAGGTGCCTGCCGAGTCTGGCGAGAGTGGCGTAAGCATTGGTGAGGTAAAGAAGTGAGACCTCGGCATTGCCGATGGTAAGGCCAAGGCCGTATTCTGCAGCCTCGCGTGCAAGCTTCAGATCGAGTTCGTTGAGAAGCGCGTGAAGAGGTTCGGGGCCGCCGAGTTGGTTGAGCACCCGCATCGCTGAGACGTTGAGAGAGTTCCCGAGGGCGTGGCGGATTGAAACGGGGCCATGGTGGCGGCGATCGTAGTTTTTGGGAGCGTCGAGTCCTTCTTCGGTTTGATAATCGGTGGGGATGTCGGCGATGATGGTGCCAGGGTAGAGGCCTTGGTTTTGGAAGGCGAGCGCGTAGGTGAAAGGCTTGAGAGTGGAGCCAGCGGAGCGGAGGGCGAGAGCTCCATTGATCTGGCCGCTGTTGGAGCTATTGAAATCCGAGGACCCGTGAAAGGCGAGGACCTCTCCGGTTGCGTTTTCAATGACGATGACCGCGCCGTGATGCACATTTTTTTGATCGAGCTTCGAAAGTTCATCGTGGAGAATCTCGTGGGTTTCTCTTTGAAGTTCGCTTTCGATGCTGAGTCGTGCGCCCTCGCTGAAGTGACTTGTCAGGTGGGGAATCGGGTTTTGTGCTTCAGGATTGGCGAGTTGCAAGGGCTCGGACTTGGCGAGTTCAATAGCAGGCGGTGGGTAATCAAATTCGGAGCCCAGACGGTCGAGGATCCAGTTGCGACGTTCGAGGGCCGCTTGTGGGTTCCGGCGCGGGTTGAGCCGGGAGGGGGCCTGGGGAAGTCCGGCAAGGAGGGCTGACTCGGCAAGGGAGAGATCGGCGAGTGGTTTCTTGAAGAAGTATCGGGCCGCTTCGGCGCAGCCTTGCCGATGTGAGCCGTAGTCGAGCCGGTTCAGGTAGGCCGCCAGGATTTGGTCTTTGGTCCACTGTGTTTCAAGGCGACGCGCGAGCATCATTTCGGAAATCTTCTTACCCAGGGTTCGCTCTTCCCGGGGCGTGGAGATCTTAACCAATTGCTGGGTAATGGTGGAGGCTCCGGAAGTGACGCGGCTGCTACGGGTGTTTTCGTAGAAAGCCCGTAAGGAGGCGAGATAATCGATTCCGGGGTGTTCGAAGAAGCGTTTGTCTTCGGCGGCGAGGGTGGCTTTGACGAGGTGATCAGGGATCTCCTCCAGTGTGGCCGGTTGATGGCGAAAGTAGTCCTCGCGCGGGAAGTGTGTCAGTTCCCTGCCGTGGCGGTCAAGGAGGATGCCGTGCGAGGCGGGCGGGTTTTTCAGTTTCTCTGGAAGCGGTCCGAGGAGGGGGATGACCGGGAGAAGTAAAAAAAGGGCGAGAAATCGCGGAGCTGACGGCGGAAGGATCATTTCATGTGGTTAAGCCAACCACCGAAAGCCGCGGAGAGTGCGTTGGCCCGCGTTATTTTTTCGGTGAGATGCTGTAAATCTTGTGATCGTGTGAAAGAATGAGGAGTTCGCCATCGGCATCTTCAACGAAGGCGGTGGGTCGGAACTTCGAGGCTTCGGGGCGTTTAAAAATTTCGGTATTCTCGGTTTTCTTTCCATCTTTGGTTTCGAGAGCCCAGATGGTTCCGAACCCCCAGTCGCCGTAGATGTATTTCCCCTGCAGTTGCGGCACGGCAGCTCCCCGGTAGTGAATTCCACCGGTGATCGAGATGCCATCTTCCCGGCCGTACTCATGAATCGGGGCGATGAATTGGACGTCTTTGGAAGGTTTGTCGGTGCGGGCATTTGCAGGGTGGGTGGCTTCATGAAAGGACCATCCGTAGTTCCCTCCCTTGGTGATGATATTGATCTCCTCCCAGGCATTTTGTCCGACGTCGGCCGCCCAAAGTTGATTGGTGTCGGGGTGGAAGCTGAGTCCCCAAGGGTTGCGTAATCCGAGGGCGAAGATCTCGGGATGATGCCCAGGCTTATCGAGGAAGGGATTGTTTGCCGGAAGTCCGTAAGGGCGGTTTCCTGCCCGTTTATTCACATCGATACGGAGAATTTTGCCGTTGTAGACGAAGGTGTTTTGCGAGAATTGCTGTGGGTCGTTGGACTTACCGCCATCGCCGATTGCGATGTAGAGGTAGCTGTCGGGGCCGAAGAGGATGTTGCCGGAGTTGTGGTTCCAGAAGGGTTGGGGAATTTCGAGAAGAACGCGTTCGGTGGAGAGATCTGCTTTGTTGGGATCGTCGGCAAAGGTTTGCATTTCACTGACGCGAGTGTGTTTGGGGTCCTGCAGTGAGTAGTAGATATAGAATTTACGATTGCTGGCGTAGTCGGGGTGAAAGGCGAGGCCGAGGAGTCCTTCTTCAAACTGCTGCTTGATAAGCGGTCGGTCAGTGACATCGAGGAAGGTGATCTCTTTATCCGAGTCACGGTCCCTTGGGAGGATGGTGATTTTTCCGAACTGCTGGACGAGGAAAAGTCGATCGGTTCCGTCGGGCGGAATGGCGAGGGCGACAGGAAGTTTGATCTCCTGATTCTTAAAGGTTTGGGTGATTTCGATCTCGGGAGCGGCTAACAGGAAGGACGCGGTGAGCAAAAACGCTGCAAGTGTTTTCATGATGGAAATTATGAACGCAGAATGACGAACGTCCAATATTGATTTTTGGGGAGTCTCTTCGCTCCTTCGGAATTGCTTGTTCAACTTTCGGGTTTCGTGTTGGTGGACACCGGAGGACAGTTCGCTCTACTTGACGCTTAGTGTTTGGGTTGCTCCGAGGGCGTAGCTGGAGGGGGCATACATTTCCTCGACCTTGGTGGAGGGGACGAAGGTTTCGCCATCGTGGGTCACACGGGCATGGTAATTCATGGTGATATTGGAGGACCGGCGCGGGTTGTCCACAAAGAATAGGACGCGATCGAGGCGTATTTCCTGATGCGAGATGCTCCAATGGTTTTTATCTTTGACGCGCCCCGCCTGGCTTCCGAAGTCGGAATTGACGGCCTGGAAAGACGAGGGGAGTGGGTCGTCAATGGCAAGGTAGCGCATCGATTTATCCGTAAGGGAAACCGTCAGGGTGACTTTGATGAGGTCTCCGATTTTCGGCTCCTGAAGCTTCTCGGTGGAGCCATCTGGTTTGACGCGCTCGTAGTTCCGAATGATCGAAAGGCCGTTTTTGGAAACAGGCTGGACTGGAGCGATCTTTGGCTTCGCTGCAATGGCGCTGTAAACGTAGGTCTTCTCGCTTGAGGAAGCGAGAAGCTTAAATCCGCCCTCGAGAGGAAGTTTGAGGGTGTGGGAAGGCTTGTCTTTTGGAATAACGATCTTTTTAGTGCCATCTGAAGTTTCGACCAAGAGCTCGATATCCTTTTTTGAGATTTCGTGGGCCTGGGCGTAGGCGCCCATGGCGAGGAGTGACCAAGCGTTGGCCCAAGTGGTGCGCCAGTGACCGCGTTGGGAGCGTTTTGCAAGAAGTTTGGAAAGGTTGTCTTCGCAGCCTTTGGAATTCGGCTTGATGGTGGACCAGGCGAGAAGGGACATGGCATCGGCGTTGCGATAGGCCATCCAGTAGCCGCTGTTGTTCCCGCCCTCTCCGTCCATGTCGAGGAGCTTTTCGGCTCCTTCCTGCTTGGCGGTGTGCATTGCGAGCGCGAGGAAAGCTCGGGCGGATTGCGGAATTTGATCGGCCTTTTCAAGCAGCTTGGAGTGGTAAGCGTTTTCTGCTTTGCCAAGTCGGGCGAGAACATAGAGCCCGCGGGCGTAGTTTTCGTAATCGTAGCCGGTCTTGATGCCGGAGAGTCCACGGAGGTTTGACGAGAGGTAGCCGGCGAGGCGGTCGAGTGAGGATTGGGGAATATCGGCTCCGGCTTCCTTGCAGAGAATCAAGCCAAGACCGGCATAGGATGAGGCCCAATTGGATGAGGAGCTGTTGCCACTCCAGTAGCCAATGCCACCATCGGAAGTCTGCATGCCGAGAAGACGGTCTGCTCCGGCCTGGATTGCTTTGTCGATTTGAGTAACGGATTGCCTTTGGAAGCCAGGCGCGAGGTGGCGAAGGTTTTTGGCCGCGATCCACGGGATGGTCGACGAGGTCGTTTGCTCGGCGCAACCATAAGGATAACGAAGGAGGTAGTCGATGGCGCCACCTGCTTCGAGGAGTCGGGAACGGGCAAATTCGACCTCCAGGTGACCACGGCCAGCGATGAGTTCCTCGGAGAATCCCTCAAGGAGGTTGAACTTCCTGGCGGGGTCGTTAAAGGTCACGAATTGGACTTCGCGGAGGAGAGGCATCGGGTAGCGAACCTCGAAGGTGGACTCGACGGAGTCCGAGAGGTTTTGCTTGAGCGCCGGTGGGAGGTCGCGTTTGGCGAGGGCCACGGGTTCGGCGGACCACTGCCATTTGGCGGAGCCGGTGTTGGCGAAGATGACTTCGAATTCGACGGTGGCCTGACCTTTGGCCGGGACGTCGATTTCAGTCATGAGGGTTTTGTTTGCGGTTGTGGTGGAGTCGAGCTTGAGTTCAACTTTCCAGGTGCCGGCGTTGTCGGTGGTATTCTGGAGGAGAGCCTTCGAGCGGATGCGATCGCCCTCATGGGCAAAGGCAGGAGGCGAGGGCTCAAGCATGAAGGGCTTGTTCACCACGGCTTCGCTGATGCCGTTTCCGAAGCGGGAGGATCCATGGGAGGCAACAGCAATGAGGCGATAGCGGGTGAGGGTGTCGGGTGCTTTAAAGCGGGCGGAGAAGGTTCCGTCGCTGCCGGTCACAAGAGCGGGCATCCAGGCGGCGGTTGGGTTGAAGTCGGAGCGTGATTTTTCCTCTTCTTCACCGCCGCCATCGGAGGCGGCGAAGGCATCAGCTTCACCTCCTCCAATGATGAATCCTTTGTTGCCAAACTCGCGGGCGTCGAGGGATTCCGGGATGAAGTTTGTCAGAGAGGTACCGTTTTTCAGGCTCATCAGGCGGGGCTGATGGAAAGTGGAGAGTGGATCGGGGTTGTCGTAACCCATGACGGCGAGCGTTCCTTCATCGACTGCGTAGAATGTGATTTCAGCGGCGGATACTGGCTTGCCTTTGTAGTCGGTCACGTTTCCTGAGACTTCGATGATATCGCCGGGCCGGGTCTCATTCTGAGTGGTGGCAAGGTCGATCGTGAGCCGGGATTTCGCAGGGTCGACGGTGAGTTCACAATATCCGAGGCGGAGTTGCGGCTCGGGGTCCTTGCGTTTGGAATCAGCGGATCCCTTGATGATGAGAACCGAGACGAAAGCGTTGGGCGCGTCATCTTCGTTGAGCGGAATTTCGATGACGGGATTTTCCAGGGTCATCTGCTTGCGGAACTTACGGGCAATATCCTTGTGCTCGACCGTGATGAGGGCTTCGCCCTCGATGGGAGAGAGGACGAGGATGCGGGCGGTTTCACCGGGTTGGTAGCGGCGCTTTTCAGGAACAAGCTTGATGCGCATCCCGGCTTCATAAGCCCAGGGGTATTCGTTGGTGCCATAGATCTGCCGGGTGATGACAGTTTTGATCGGGCGTCCGGAGGCGTCCTTTGAAGTCAGGGTCAAGAAGTGTTTTCCGGATTCGGTGGGAGTGAAAGGAAGATCGAGTTTGCCATTTGGCAGGGTGATTTCACGGGTGGTGACCGGGACGATCGAGGCTTCGTTTTTCACGATGATGCGACCGTTGGGCGCCTTGGACTTGATCTGCTTGTTGACCTCGCGCTCGACGGTGAGGGTCGCTGTTACGGGCTCGGTGTGAAGCTTTCCTTTTTGGGTGACGGCAACGACCTTGAAAGGGATCTCATTGCCGACTCTCGTGATCTGGTCCTGGCGGAGAATTCCGAGGTAGAAGTCGGAGGAGTGAAGGGTGGTGCTGGCATTGGTGGAGAGGGTTTGGCTGTTGGCGCCTATGACCTCGGTTTGCACAGTGGCACGTCGCGGGGTGGGGAACTTGAGCTCGGGGATTTCGAAATCCATGTCGAGTTTGCCGTTTTCACTGAGTTCTGTTTCACCATTTTCGGAGTGCCTGCCCTGGCGGTCGAGGTCGCCGCCGTCATCGGAGTAGCCAAAGTAGTGGTTCCAGTAGTTGGGGTCATAACCACGGTGGTTTCCGAAGAGGAAGTCACGATAGTCCGCAGGGTAGAATCCGGTGGGGTCGGTTCGGAGGAACCAACGCACCTTGCCTTTGGCGACGGGAGTGCCCTGGAAATATTTGGCGCTTAACGTGTATGCGAGTTCCTCGGTGAGAGAGGATTTGACTTCGAAGGTGTTGCGTTTGAATTCCTGAACGGAAAAGTAGTGTGAGAATGAAGCGGACTGCTTGGCGGCGCGCTTGGCCCAGTAGTCTTCAAGCTCTTCGGCGGCTTCAAGTTCGTCGGGCCAGGTGAGTTTGAAGTAGTATTTTCCGACAGTGGTATCTGGAAGAGTGTGAGTGAAGTCGAACGTGCCGGAGGTTGATAGGGTGAGATCTCTTTCAACAATGACCCGGCGCATGCGATCCATGAGGACAAGCTTGGGGTTGATCGACATGGGCAGGCGGAGCTCATCTTTCTTGAGCTTGCGAACGATGCCCTTGAGGTGGACGGTTTCGCCGGGACGATAGAGGCTGCGGTCGGTGAAGAGTTCGACGATGCGCTTGTCGGTAGGGGCAGATCCCCAATCGTAGTTGATGGGGAAGCGCCACATGGAGACGGTGGAGAGCGAATTATCGAAAGGAATGATAAGAAGGTCTCCTTTATAGCTTGCCCGCAGGAGTCGATGCTCTTCATTGCGGGTAAAGGAGGCGGTGCCATCTTCATCAGCGACGGCTTTTTCGAATGGCGCGGCGTCTTCGCCGAAAAGTGCAAATTCGACTCCGGGAAGGGCCTTTCCGGTTTCGCACGAGTAGGCGTAGAGGAAGGCGGAGTCGTCGGTGAGTTTCCAGGCCAGACCAATGTCGGTGAGTTGGACGAGGGACTGGACCACCTTGTTTTTGGCGTCCTTGAGGTCGGGATGTTCAGCAGTAGTTCCGGTGACCGAGACAAAGAAAGCTCCACCTATTTGGTTCTTGTGGAGATACTTGCTCCAATTAAGGGTGTGGGTGTGGGTGGTGTCGATATCGGCGCCGATCTCGATCACTTCGTCTGCGACGACCTTGCCGGTGATTAGCTCGAAGGGGATTGGAATGCGATTTTTGATGCGCTCGGAGTTCGGTCCGTCGCCAGTGTAGTGACGGTAACCGAGGGAAGTACGGATGAGGTCTTTCGGGCTGAGGCGCTTGATTCGGAGTCGTAGGGACCGGTTGTTGATCGACTGAATCTGGTAGGTCCGTGATCCCCGGGCAAGTTGGGCTTCGTCCTGACTGGGCAGGAGGATGTTCGGAGCCAGGCGGGTGAACCTGAGGTCCTGGACAATGGTCTTTTCGAGACGAAGACGATCCTCTGAGAAGAGAGAATTGGAAAGGGTTAAACGGTAATTATCCCGGCTACCAAAGTCTCCTTGAAGGGTGACGGTGGTGTGACGATAATCGAAGTGCGCTTCAAGTTTTTCGACCGGATTACCAAACTTGAGGTGCTTCAGGAATTCGGCCGGTTTGAGATTCCCGGGGAGCGGCTGGTTGAAGGTGATCCGAATGGTGCGCGGTTGGTCGGGAGCGGTGACAGGAACGATGAGCTTGGTGGTAAAGGGAACGACGTTGCCAAGTGCGTAGTGATTGATCTTATCGATGGAGGCGCTGCCGGCGGCATTGGGGAGGGAGGAGAGCCGGCGCAGTGACCAGAGTGTGCCAATCGGAAGCGGGGTGACCGGTTCGACGACGAGAGCGTGCTCGATGATCTCGGTTGGCCCGGGGACAGGATTGCCGTAGCGGCGATTCTTGTTGGTGAATCTTTCCTGCCACGATGGTTGGTAGTAATAGCGCCTGCGGAGGTCTCCCCAGGTGGCCTTTCGGGTGCGGGCAGCCACGATTTGCTCCTCTTGTTCCTCGGTCTTGGGGCTTACGAACTGGAAGAAGGCTGCGGTGTTGGTAGGGCTGACGTTGTCGTTGAACATCAGAATGCTTTTGCCGGTGCGGACGGAGCCATTGCGAAGAGAGCGGACGACTTGGAAGGGCTCGGATTGGGCTGCTTTGAATTTTTGAGCGGGAACCACGGTGCCATCGACTGCCTTAAGATCCCGGGAAAGGCTGAACTCGTAGTTCGTCGCCATCTTGGGGGCCTCCTGGGGTACGATGGTGGCAATGTTCTGCGCGCGCCAGATCAGTTTGGTCCTCCAGACCGGCTTAGTCGTCAGGATGGAGTTTTCGATGGTCTGGCCAACCGTATCCGGAGTGACCATGGCCTTCTCGAAGATGAGCTCGATCTTGGTTTTTGGCTCGATGACCTGATCGCCAAGTGAGAGGCGTGGGGCTCCGAGAAGAGGGAGGACAAGGGAGAGCAATAGTAACAGCAATTTCATGGGTCCGAACGTTTAACGATTCTATTACCTGAAAACGGGGAATTATTTTGGGGTTTAGGGCTCTTTTTACATGAGTTTTACACAGAGGGGGAGGATGAACGGTCGGGATCTAACAATAAAAGAAAAACGACGTTCGAAAGAACGTCGTTTTTTGGGTGGCCTGGTGATCGTCTACAGGAGACCCGCGATTACGAGACTGACAATGGCCATGACATTGATGAGAATATTCATGGATGGTCCGGAAGTATCTTTGAGGGGATCTCCCACGGTGTCACCTACGACACTGGCGGCATGTGTTTCGGACCCCTTGCCTCCGTTGTGGCCATCTTCGATGTGCTTCTTGGCGTTGTCCCAGGCGCCACCGGCGTTGGACATAAAAAGGGCCAGTAGAACGCAGCCGAGAAGGGCTCCGATCAGGCAGCCAGCGAGGGTTTTTGCTCCGGCTTGGGCTCCTTCGGCTCCAATGAAGTTGAATCCAAAGCCGACCACGATGGGTGTTCCGACGGCAAGTAGAGCCGGGCCGACCATGCTGCGGGTGGCTGCCTTGGTAGCGATGTCTATACAGCGGTCGCTGTCGGGCTCAACCGTTCCTACGAGGATGCCGGGTTCCTCCCGGAATTGTCGACGAATCTCCTCGATCATTCTTCCGGCTGCTTTGCCGACTGCGTTCATGGTCAACGATCCGTTGAAGAAGGGGACGGCACCGCCAATGAGAAGGCCCACAAAAAAGTAGCGGAGGGAATCGGGTGAGGCGAGGTCGAGACTAATGCCGGTCTTTTGGATGAAGGCGGTGATGAGGGCAAGGGCGGCAAGCCCGGCCGCTCCGATAGCAAATCCTTTGCCGATTGCGGCTGTGGTGTTGCCGACTACGTCGAGTGAGTCGGTGATTTCGCGGGTCTCGTCACCCATTTCAGCCATTTCGGCGATGCCACCGGCGTTGTCAGCGATTGGGCCATAGGCATCGATCGCCATGGTGATTCCGACCGTTCCGAGCATGCCGATAGCAGCAAGTCCGACCCCGTAAAGTTCGGCGCATTCGTATGCGCCGTAAAGCGTGGCGGCGATCGTAAGAATGGGGAGAACGACGGATTGGAGTCCGACGGAAAGTCCGCAAATGACGAGGGTGGCGACTCCGGTTTCACCTTGGGTGGCAATGGTGCGGATCGGCTTGCCCCCGGTGTAGTGCTCCGTGATAAGTCCAATGAGGACTCCGCCGACCGCTCCGCAAAGAACAGCCGTGGCGAGATTGGAGCTTAGATTAAAAAAGGAAGTGATCCCGTAGGAGGCCATGATGAAAAGGGCTGCAGCCCCGATGGTTCCGATACGGAGGGATTTGGCAGGATCCTTGTTGGCGAAGAGGCTGACCATGAGGATCCCGAGGACCGAACAGACGATACCGACGGTGGTGAGAATGAGAGGTAGTTGGAGAAGGAGAGTCTCACTGGCACCAACCGTGGCAGCGTAGCCAACACCGGCAGCTGCGGAAGCCGAAGCAATAGCGATGGTGGCGATTTGGGCTCCGCAGTAGGATTCGAAAATGTCCGATCCCATCCCGGCGACGTCGCCCACGTTGTCGCCGACATTGTCTGCGATGACACCTGGGTTGCGGGGGTCGTCCTCCGGAATCCCCGCTTCAACCTTACCCACGAGATCGGTTCCAACGTCTGCAGCCTTGGTGAAAATCCCTCCACCGACACGATAGAAGAGAGCGACTAGGGAAGCTCCCATCGCGAAGCCTTCGAGAATCTCCGGGAGGTATTTGTTTTCAGCGTAGATGGCGAAAAGAGTCCCAAGTCCGAGAAGTCCCATGGCCGCGACAGTCAGGCCCATGACCGCTCCTCCAGAGAAGGCAATTTTGAGTGCGAGGGCGGCTCCGGTTTCGTTGGCTGCAATGCAGGTGCGAACATTTGCGAGAGTGGCTGTTTTCATACCGACGTATCCGGCCGCCGAGGAGGCAAGGCAGCCCATGAAGAATGCGACTGATTGGGGGCCGCGATACTCGGGTTTCTGGAAGAGGAAAAGAGCGGCTCCGAGGGCGATGGCAAAAAGCGCAATGAGCTTGAACTCGCGGGTCATAAAAACCATCGCCCCTTTTTGAATCTGAACTGAGATTTTTTCCGCTTTTCCGCCTCCAGCGCTTTGCTTCTTGATCGAGAGGAAGATGGCCGCCGCAAGAGCGAGGCCAATGAAACCAAAGATTGGAGTGAGAATAGCTGGCATTTGTTTGTTTAGCAGGAAAAGGCGGACCTTGGTGATCTCTGCCCGATTGAGCAAATAAATTCCGGCAGTAATCGTGAACTTGTTAAATTTGTCATTCAGATTTATTTGTGTTGCAGATAGAGTAGATTATTCTGTTGTGCTGTCCCCCCTCCCGATTTGCAGAAATGCTCGCAGTCGCCCGAGGTGTCAAAAAATTGCTATCTATAGCCAGGAAGGCTTCGAAGAACCCCATTGATGAGAATAGCGCACATATTATCGATGATGGTTTTAGTTGGGATGGCGGTGAAGATTGCAAGCGCCCAATTTCTATTGAATTGTAATTTCAATCAGGCGGGTGAAGGAGCGGCAACCGCAGCGGCCCCCATCACAGATACGGCTTTGGAAAATGAGACCGGATATCAGTCTTATCATATTAATCACGAGAGTAAGGCACACGCCAATCCTGCCACGGCTGGGATGAGATCCGATTCAAAGGCGTAATCGCTTTTTGCCACTGTGAATTTCGAAGATCGAGAGCATGCCGTGATGACTCTTCCCAGAGTAGATTCGCCCTACTGGAGTTTCGCCGAGAAGGTTCTGGGCGAGGGCGAATACTTTGTGATGGGCAACAACCGGGATAACTCGAAGGACTCGCGAATCTTCGGAGTGGTGGAGCGTGAAAAGATTGTGGGAGAGGTAACCCGGGTGTGATGTCCTTTAACAAGCCGGATAAATTCCAGCCGCGCTGGGGTCGGTTTTTCATGCGACCGAGATAGCTGGCGACCCTAACGGATCCCCTTGTATTCTTCGTCCCTGGCTGGCTGGGTAAGCCAGTAGTCGTGAGTGTATAGTTTGCGGTTATAGCCCTGCCAGTAGGGGGCTTCCTGCCAGTGGGGGGTGTCTTCGAGAGACTCCTGCCACCTGTTAAGTTTCAGCCAAAGGTCGGCCACTTTTTCCGGCATCTTTTGATAGAGGTTGTCTTGTTCGGAAATATCGTCTGCCAGATTGTAGAGAGCGGGCGGAGTATGAACGTTGACGAGAAGCTTCCAGTCGCCCTCGCGGATGGCGGCTCCCCGCATCGTCATGCGCCAGAACAGGACTTCGTGAGGAGGCTTTGCATTCTGGTTGCGGAGATGCGGAAGGAGGTTTTTTCCATCGGTTACGGTCTGCCACTTTTTGCCAACTTTGATTCTGTGGGGAAGTTTCGGTGTCCCTGCGGCAGCGATGAAAGTTGGCAGGAGGTCGAGTGAAGAAAAAGGGTGTTTGAAAGTCGCTTGCGAGGGAAGTCCCTTGGGCCAGTGAAAGATAAAGGGGACCCGAATTCCGCCCTCGAGAAATGATCCCTTCATACCGTTTAGGGGAGCATTACAAGCGTGTGAGGCGGTGACGCTGCCACCGTTGTCCGAGTAAAAAACGATGAGGGTATTCTCGAGTTGATCGGTTTTTTCAAGATGGGCGAGGATCCTTCCGATGTTGACATCCATGCACCATTGCATGGCGGCGTAAATTTGGCGGCGTTTGCCTTTTAAGTGAGCAAATTTGGCGAGGTCTTCCTCCTTGGCCTGCATGGGCGTGTGAGGCGTATTGTAAGAGATGAAGCAGAAGAAGGGTTGCTCGGATAGAGTCATTTGGCCGATTGCCTCGTGGGTAAACCAATCGGTCAGGTAGGGGTGGTCGATTTTTGTGACCGGATCCTCATTTCTGAAGAGCTTGTTGTTCTCGGCCTTGGGAAAGTAGTGGTGGCTACCACCGTGCATTCCGAAAAAATAGTCGAACCCACGGGCATTCGGCAGCATACCGGGAACCGAGTCGCCGACGTGCCATTTCCCAATGATCGAAGTCCGGTATCCGGCTTTTTTGAGGTGGTCGGCAATGGTCTTTTGTTCCACCGGAATTCCCAGACGCTCGGGTAGGGTTGGAAAGGCTTTGTTGAGATTGTGCTCAAATCCAAAACGTTGGGGATGGCGACCGGTCAGGAGTCCGGCGCGCGAGGGGGCGCAGACGTTTGCGCAAACGTAGCCGTCGGTGCAGCGAATCCCGGCAGCGGCAAGCTTATCGAGAACCGGCGTTTCAATCTGCAGAGATCCGTAACAGCCGAGGTCTCCGTAGCCCATGTCATCCGCGAGGATCATCAGAATGTTGGGTTGATCGGCTTTTAACGGAATGATTCCAAGGAGAAGGAGGAAAACGCGCATGTGGTAAGATGATGGATCTTGAGGTGACTGGCAATACAGCACTGCCTTTTAAAAACTCCCAATTGCCGGAGCGGTTGGGAGGAAAGTGAGTTTAGGGAAAGAACACTCCGGCTAGGAATATTCCTGACTCATTTTAAGCAGCGCGTCCTTGAGGGCGAGACGTTTGAACTTTTGCTTATGGCTATAATTGTCGGATTGCGTTTCGATATTCTCCTCGATACGAGGAACCTCCTCGTCGGTTGCGTGATGCTCTTCGAAAAGTATCGTGGAGTGGGCGTTGTTCATTTTGAGCTCGTGGATGGCTTCTTTTTGCTTGGGGAGTTCGTGGAAGAGGTCGTGTTTTTCGATGGGCATATTATTTGTTTTGTTTGTTTGCCGCCAAGGTAATGAAATAACGGATGAAGATGCTGTGAATCTCCCTTGCTTTACTCCGCAAGAATTGCCGATTCACTCAAATCGCCACCGGGGAGGCCTCCACAATCATTGGTCGCGGAAATGAGTCGCAAGGTTCCGTTGGCCAAATCCAGATCCAGCTTCCAGAAGAAACGATCTGGAACGTTGGGGGTCAGATTGCGGGAGAACAAGGATCGTCGGGTGTTCCGGTCTCAAACGCGTCGACGCCCCGGATTGGGCCCTAAAAAAGAGCGACGTCTTGCCGCTGTTCCGTTGGCGAAATGATTCGGGAGAGCTAGTCCTGCTGGTCTGCAGTTTCTTTAATATCGGTGAGGGCTTCGATGAAGTCTCCCAAGATTTCGGCTGGAACCATGATGGTGTCGCGGTTTCCGCTCACATCCTCGGTGATTTTGACCACGCGGCCTCTGGCATTTTCTTTGAGGTCGAGAAAGAAGATCTTGCGGTCAGCGAGGATCTTTTCGGTATGGAGCACTTCCTGATTCATGGCCATTTCGAAGGGAGATTTCACATGAGTCCGTGCAAAGTCAACGTGAAATTTAATCAGAGAAATTGCGAAAACCCGCAAAAGAGTCGCGAGTTTTCGGAGGGGAGGTCGGGCGCTGGATCGCCGTGATCCAGAAAACGGGCACAGGTGGCGAAAAATTGATTCTTGTTTTTGACTCTTCGGATTTGGTGCTCGAAGTCCGCATCGAATCCTTGGCTGATGTAGACTAGGTATTTTTTCATCTTCTGCACGTGCCGGTCTTCCACAAATTCAGGGATCTCCCTGGCGGTCTCATCGTAGAGTTTCGTGATGTATTCGAGAATCATGCGCCTGGTCACTTGTGGGATTTCGCGGCCTGATGTTGCGCAGCGAAGCTGTTCGAAAATCCACGGGTTTCGAATCGCGCCCCGCCCGATCATGAGTCCGGCGGCTTCGGTCGATTTGAGATAGGCGAGTCCTGTCTGGCAGTTGACGACATTTCCATTGGCAACGACCGGGCAGCCGAGGCTGCGAACCGCATGGGCGACATGATCGTCGTGGACGGGTGTTTGATATCGTTCCTTGACGGTCCGTCCGTGGATGGTGAGGAGATCAATGTCGTGGCTGTTGAAGATTTTAAGGAGTTGATCGAATTCCTCCTCAGATTCGAAACCTACCCGGGTTTTGACGGTCAAAGGTGTTTCGCTGCAGGCTTCCCGAAGTCGGCCCAGAATTTCGTGAACTTGATTCGGGTGACGAAGGAGTCCGCCACCGGCATTCTTGCGATAGACAACAGGGGCAGGGCAACCCAGGTTGAGGTCGATTCCGGCGATGGGATGATTTTTGAGGTCGCGGGCGGTTCGGGCCAATTCGGAGGCATCCTGACCGATCATTTGAGCGATGATGGGCTTTCCCGTCGGGTTTTCCGTGATTGATCGTAGAATGTAGGGATCAAGGCGTGAGTGAATGTGCACGCGGAAATACTCCGTGACATAGAGATCAGCCCCGCCGAAGGAAGCAATGGTCCGCAGGAACGGAAGATCCGTCACGTCCTGCATGGGCGCGAGAAAAAGAGCGGGACGGCGGCTGGGGAGCACAATGGCAGGAGCTAGACGAGAACTGGAACACCTTCCGGCTTCAGGGAATCGGCAGGCGGGCCCTCAAAGTTGTCGAGGATGAATTTGCTCCATTGGTCGCGGGTGGCTTTGGAGAGTAGTTTTTGATTTTCCTCAATGCACGAGTCGCAGATCAAGACAGGGTAGGGGTCATAAACCATGTAGTCTCCAAACCCGAGGCACTCGGTGGTGAAGTTTTGGATTTCCGAGGCAGGGGTGCCGCAGTGGGCGCACTCGGAGATCCATTTCTTGTAATCCTGGCTTTCAGCGAAGCGTTCGCTGCGTTTTTGGAGGATGGAATTGTTTTCGGCCATCTCGCGCAGGCGTTTCCTGGACTCCTCCGAGAAGGATTCCATCGTTTCTTCCTTGCAGGTTTGGCAGATCGCGAATTCGAAAACGCATTCGGGACCGCGGAAAGCTTTGTTGATAATATAAGGCTCATCAAGGTCATCGAACCGCCGCTCGCAGGTGAGGCAGGTCTCGAAAGGACCATCGTGCTCAAGCGAATGAAAGTTAGGAGGAATCTCACTCATGCCCAAGAATGCCCGGAGGGCGTTACAAATCCAACGTTATTTGGAACAGATTCCGGTGAGCAATTCGGACTATGGTCATCACTCGCTGGTCGTTCGTGATTAGGATTGATTAAGCTCTCTGAAGCGAAAGACTAGTCGCACGCGAGTCGTAGCAAACTTCTAGATAATATCATGGACAACGAACCCAACTCACTGGAAGAGATTGCAAACGAAGAGGTCGAAAAAGGCAGCGCCTATGGCTTGGTTTTCCTGACACTCTTCGTCCTCGCCATTATTGGTGGTCTGATCTACCTGCCATTCTACGCAGAGCAGGACACGATGCAGGAACTGTTCAACCCGCCGGAGGTTGTAGAAACGGGTGATGCCCCTGCAGAGAATGAGGAGCCCGCGAATGAGTGGGAGCAGCCGTGGTGGATTCCCAATGTGGGGGAATATCACCCTCTGATTTTGCACCTGCCGATTGGAATCATTTTTCTCACGCTAGTGATGGAAGTCTGCGGTTGGTTCTCCTTCGGGAAATACCGCCCAAGAACTGCAGTGGGATTGTTTTTGGGCTTTGTGACAGGTGCTTTTGCCTGCGTGACAGGGTTGTTTGATCTTAATGCAGAGGGCTGGAAAGCCGAGGCTTGGGACGACGACATGTTCAAGCACATGTGGGTCGGGATTGGCTTTGTGGGAGTGCTGGGCCTGGCCTTTCTTGCCAAAATCTGGGGGAACCGGCCTGGTTCGCGCGGCCTGGTCTATGGGGTTCTCCTTCTCATTTCAGGCGGTGCCATGGGCTATGGCGCTCACTTCGGCGGCCTGGCCACCCACAGTTCTGATCCTGTCAAAAACACTTGGGATGGCCTCATTGAGAATGTCGATTTTTTCAAACAATTTGCCAAAAAAGGAGCCGACGATGAAAATGATCCGGGCAATGGGACGGAGCCGCCGGTCAAAAAACTGCCCAAAGACCGTCTTGCGTTTGCCGAGGTCGTCTACCCGATCATGGATAACAAGTGCCTTGACTGTCACTCGGAGGAAGCGGGCAAGAGCAAGGGCGGTCTTTACATGGACACCTACGAGAATCTCTTGATTGGCGGAGACAGTCAGGACGGCGATGAATACCGCACTCTCGTTCCAGGAGACTCCAAGAATAGTTATATGATCGAGGTGATGACGCTTCCGAAGGATGACGACATGCACATGCCGCCGCCCAAGAAGAAGCAGATGGAAGACTTTGAGATTAAGCTTCTCACCTGGTGGGTCGACAATATTCCACCCAGCGAAACGCTTGAGGACAAGACTCTTGAGGAGATGGGTGCACCGCCTGAAATTCTCGAGGCGGCCGGCATGATGGTGAGTCCGGAAGAGCGCAAGGCCATGGAGGAAGCTGCCGAGGCTGCCAAGGCGAAAATCGAGCAGGAGAAAATTGCTAAGCGGGAAGCTCTCCAGAACGCTATCGATGCGCTAAAGCAGGATCCGGCCTTCAAAACTTCCCTGAACTATGCGTCTCAGGATTCCACCGATCTTGAATTTACCGCCGTGAGCCTGCGAGGAAAGTTGGATGATGCGACTTTTCTTAAGCTCGCACCGGTTTCGACTGCTCTTACGAGCGTCAAACTGGGATCGACTTCGATCACCGAAGAAACGGTCGCGGCGGAGTTGCCCAAAATGAAGAATCTTAAGAAGCTCGATCTCAGTCAGACTCAGATCGGTGACGCGGCTCTTGATGCGGTAGCCCAACTTGAGGGCCTGGAGTGGCTGAACCTTTATGGGACACAGGTGACGGATGCCGGTCTGATGAAGCTGAAAGGGTTGGGGAACTTAAAGAAGATTTACCTTTGGCAGTCCAAGGCAACACCCGAGGGTGCAGAAGCTTTGAAAGCCGAGCTTCCAGGCGTGGAGGTCGTTTTTGGCGTGAAGTAGACCCTAAATCTCGCAAAATCGAAAGGCCGGGTTTCGTCAGGATCACGGCCTTTTTTTATTTCCTCTCCTCAAGTTTGTGATTTTCACGAGATTGTGACTTCGGTACCTCCCGCTTTTCGATCCACACCGAGCCGAGCCAAAAAGGAATGAGCATAATAAGGGGCGCTGCCGCTTGGCCGATCTGGCTCCATTCATTGGGCGTAAATCCTTCAAAACAAATGGTTCGCAGCATTGTTGATTGGGTGGCAGGATGGGATCCCATTCCGACGGCGAAGGCTCCCATCGAGATCGGGAGTAGCTTAATTGACCATAACAGCAAGGCTGGCGGGTTTCCTGCGATGGTGGATTTCCAGTTGGCCTCGAGCGCGAGTGAATACGATTTTCCGGGTTTGATCTCAAGCCTGCGGAAGAGGAACCAAGCTTCGATGCTGGCAATGATCATCCTTAGAGATTAATATTACCGTTTGCCGACGAGGTCGCGGATGAGGCAGAGTAAGTCAGAGCATTGTAAATTCTTATCTGCGTAGTGATGGAGGGCGTAAACGCGAAGTCATAAAATAGTCAAAACGCCCGGATTACGACCAAAAGCAGACTGATGGTAGTCCAGCCGGGTGAGTAAAAAGTAAGGAATACGGCGGCCATTAAGCCGAGGGCCAAGAAATGGAGACCTTTCAGTTTGGGGGTTCTGGGCTTTTTAGGTTCATTGCTTGCTTGATCAAATTAATGGTATTGATCTCCCTGCTCAAAGACGGTCGCGGGGTCGACGTCGCCCTTGGTCATTTCAAGCGCGTAAAAACGGCTGCCAAATTGTGAGGGGTGGATGAGAGTTTGAAATTGCCCGATCTCTTGCGGGGTGGGGCCGGAGAGGAGCCAGTCTTTGCCGCAGTAGGTCAGGTAGCGGCTTTGATTCATGGCGGGATAAGTTTTAAATCCCAGTGAGCCGGCGCATTGTTCGACCGCGCTGAAGTTGACGTCTGAGGTGAGGTCCTGCTCTCCCGGATTGTCGAGCGGATGGGCGCTGGATTGGTGTTTGGAATAGCAACGGAGGGTGCCGGCGGTCCGGGCCGGGTGATACAGTGTTTCTTCATCGAGACCGTAATCGATCCAGATAAAGAGCGCGTTGTTGAAGACTCCGGCGAGTGGCTTTAGAAAAGATGAGAGATCGGGAGGTCCTTCTCCGACGTAGCCTTCCGCAAGGTTTTCGGGAAGGGGAGGAGTGGCGGGACGCGTGTCCCAGTCGAGCGAGCTTTCCTTTGATGTGACGAGGGCTTCATGCCATTGGCCACCGGATTTCAGGTACACGGGGACGGGCAGGGCATCGAGGATTTCGTTTGCGACCAGAGCCCCAATTTTTGCTTTTGCTTCCCCCGGAGTGGCAATGACGGAGGCCTTCCCTCCGAGTTTGGCTTGCAGGAATTGGCGCCGGACAGGAAGAGGTTCGTGAACCAGGTAGTTGATCGCCTTGTCGAATTTGGGATTGAGGGCTTTGATGGTATCGAGAATATCGAGGCAGAGGGTGCCATCGTGAGCGCCTGGTTCCAGGACCGTGAAAGATTCGGGTGAGCCATTGGCCAGCCAGAATTTGTGCAGTCGGTGCGCGAGGAGTTTTCCGAAAACGGGGCCAACGGAAACGCTGGTGATGAAATCGCCTTTTTTCGAGACGATCGGAACCTCCGGGCGGGCATAGTAGCCCAATTCCGGGTGATAGAGGCACTGTGCCATGTAGTCGGCAAACGAGAGCGGGCCGGATTTTGCGATTTCATCACGGATAAGATGGCCCAAGTCAGTAGTTGCCCCCGGGGCGGATCGGGGGTAAGGAAATGCCTGCTGCAGGCCAGTTAGATCGACAGGTTCGCGATGCATCATGTATGGGACAAGGAACAAGAGGGCAAGACGCTGGTTTTTCAAGCGAAAGGGTTTTTGGATCTTTTGCTTGTTATGCCTGATTGCGGCTGGCGTCTCGGCTTACATCGGGAATAAGAAATTGGATCCGTATCGTACGTTCGCGCAGGAGTATGATCTCAAGCGGGTGGGCAAAAAGGAGGAGATGAGCTTCATCCATGATCGTGGTGGTGTTGACATTGGCACGATGTTTGTAGAAAATCGTTTTTCGATCCCTCTAGACGAGATTCCTCCGGTTTTTGTAGACGCGGTTTTGGCGCAGGAGGATCAAAGATTTTATCAGCACGACGGGGTAGATTGGATCGGCGTGGCACGCGCGGCCTGGTTAAACGCCCAGAGCGGTTCGATTACGCAGGGTGCGGGAACGATCACGATGCAGTTGGCGCGAAAGTCCTTCGACTTGCTGGGCGAGGCGAGGCGTCGTAAGTGGACCGGCTACGAGCGCAAGATTGTGGAGGCGTTCGTAGCGCTCAGAATCGAAGAGCATTTCCGGGGACAGTTGGAATCTGAATTTCCCAACGACAAGGAAGAGCGCAAAAAGGCAGCCAAGGAAGATATTCTGGAGATGTATCTGAATCTGGTCCCTTTTGGCTCCGGATTTTACGGGGTGCGGTCGGCTTCTTTGGGATACTTTGGCAAGGAACCCAAGGACCTGACGGTTTCGGAATCGGCTTCCATCGTGGCCTGCCTGAAGAATCCCCAGCGAATTTCGCCGCTCAATAATTTAAAGGAAAACAAGACGAATCGGGATATGGTTCTGACTCGAATGGCTCTCGAGGGGATGATTTCCGATTCAGATCGGGATAAGATGATCTCCAGTCCGGTGGTTTTAAATCCCAATCCGATTCGTCGTGGAAAATCTTTCCTTTACGAAATCGTCGCCGAACAAGCTCGTGATTTGGTAGGAGAGGAGGCTCTCTCCCGCGGGGGATACACGATCCGCACGACGATTGATGCAGCTGTTCAGCGGGCTGCGGAAGAGAAGATGGCCCGCCAGCTTTTGCAGGTTGAAAGTCAGGAAGGATATCAGCATCCAAAGTATTCGGAATTCGAAAAATCAAATGGACCCCCGAAATATCTGCAGGGTGCCACCTTGATGATGGATCACGAGACCGGCGAGGTGATCGCCCACGTGGGAGGGCGAAATTACGCTCACTCGCAATACGACTTCATCGAGAACGGCAGCCGCCCGCTGGGGACGGCATTTTTCCCTTTCGTTTACGCCACGGGTTTCGAGAAAGGAAGGCATCCTGCCACCATGGTGGTTGATGAACAGATGGATCTTCGTAAGCTTCAAGTTGGTGGGCTTGAAGGGGTTGCGGGGGAGTGGGGGATGGAGATTGCCAATCCGGAATACGAGGGAGGAATCACCTCACGCCATGCTCTCGCGATGTCCAAAATCGCGGCGACAGTTGAACTTGGCCAGCAAATCGGCCTTTCGAATGTGCACGAGATTTCGAAGAATTTTGGCTTCAGCCTGCCTTCCGAAAAATTATTGAACCGAACGATCGTAGGCTTTGACAACGTGAGTATGCCTGAGGTTGTCTCAGCTTACTCGACCTTCCCCCGGGGGGGGAGTCGGATCACGGCAAGGCACTACATTTTGGAGATACGTGATATCGATGGTAAGATCGTCTACCCACTCGGCGGAAATGGTCCGGTGCTCGAGACCAAAGAGGTTTGTTCTGCCGCCGCCGCTTTTCAGGTTCACAGCGTCCTCAACGAAGTGATGAGAAAAGGTAATCTGTCCGATTCGGCCAAGGGACTGAAATCGGGACTGTTGCTCGGAGGTGGCAAGACTGGAACTCCGTATGGTCTCACTGATGCCTGGATGGTGGGTTACAACAGCAGAATTACCTGTGCTGTTTGGGTTGGATTTTATGAAGGTGACCGTCAGGCGATCCACGAGACTGCTTTCGCCAAAAATGTGGCTTATCCGATTTGGGAGGATATGATGAATGCCTCCCAGCCAGCATTTACGGGTCGGGAAATTTTGCCTCCGGATTCGGTGGAGAAAGTTTCGATTTGTCGGGTGTCAGGGATGCGCCCCACGGGTTATTGCAATGAGTCTTTTGTGAACCCAGTGTCGGGGCAGATTAGTTTTCCGACCACCAGTTACAAGGAGTATTTGCGAAAGGGACAGGAGATAGGGATTTGTGCGATTCATGGTGGCGGAATTGATATCGAGGCCCTGGCCGAGCAAGCCCAGGTTCGTGATACCATCAATGCCATTCCCATTAAGGCCAAGGCCCCTCTTCTACTTGGGTTCGACCCTTATAATAGTGAAACGCCGACTTTGGGAATTAAGGATGATAGCGCCGAGATGTGGATTTCAGACGATGAAATTCTGATTGTGGAAGATCAGGTGCGGGGAGAACGCGAAGCTTGGTTGAAGTTACCACATCCTCCGCGTTTTGAACTTCCTCCACCGGATCCTGACCATCTTGAGAGCAACTGATTTAGTCATGAGTGAAACCGCTACTGCAAATCGATGGGTCCCATACCAGTGTCCTACGTGTTTCGGCCTTTTTAGGATTAAGAAAAGCCAAATGGGGCAGGCCGGGCGTTGCCCGGTTTGCAGCTCTGTGGTGAGGCCGAGCGCAAAGGAGAATCGCGGGATTCTCGAGCAAGCAGCTTCTTCGGCCTCGGATCATGATAACCTGCTTGAGAAAGTGGCAGTTGCAAAGGCGATGACTCCCGACGAGATCGCAGGGCTGGAGGCCGCTCGCAAAAAAGGCCGCCGTCGTCAACATGTGGGTGAAGAGGCGGAAGGAATTGATTGGGAGGATGAGGAGCGTCAGGAAGGCTCAAAAGAAGTGTCGTGGAGGGTTGTCGCCAGTATCCTCCTGTCGGCGTTCGTCCTTCTGGCTTTGAGTATCTTCTATTATCAACGCTTAGTAGAAAATCCCACGGCCGGTTTTAGCGAACCGCTTATTGATCGCGAAAAAGCCGATGCCTTGCTCGATGAGATTGAGAAGGCAGAGCAAAAAACCAAGAAGATTGAAGAAGGTGAGATCGCGGCCAAGATTGTGGATGGCTTTAAAAAGTTCGATAATGACAAGCTGGAAGAGGCGGTTAAGAATTTCGTAAACGCTGAGTCTCCCGCCGAACTGAAGAAATACATCCGCGAGGCCGAAAGAGTCGGTCCTTTAATCGATCGTTATTACGAACAGGTAGCATACGAGGCCGCGGGGTTTGAGTCCTTGAATCGACTGGAGCTTTCCTACCTGGGAGAGATTTTGACGACTTCAGTGACGACTGCGGATTTTCTGTCCTCGCCAATTGCGGTTGAAAGGGTTGTGGATGGTGACAAGGAAAGTTATCAGGTGGATTGGGAAAGCTGGGTGGGATACTGCGATTACCCCCCGGAGGAAATGAGGGAGAAAAAGCCGGACCAACCATTTCTTATGAGGGTCATTATGGAGCCTGCCAATTACTATAATTATGGCTTTTCAGATGATCGCAAATGGAGGTCGTTGGGCCTCGAGCTGAAAGATTCGGTTTATTCTTTTCTTGGCTACGTTGCGAGGGATTCGGAGCAAGACAAAGAGTTACAGATTATGATGAAAAACGCAAACGCGTTGTCTTGCTTGATCAAAGTTGCTTACCCTTCGGGTGCACGTGCGAAGGACCAGGTTGAAATTCTTGAAATTGTGGCAAAGGGATGGGTGACTCCTCTTGAGAAAAAAAGGAATGAGTGAACCTTTTGATTCGCCGGAAGACAAGGCCCTGAGGCTGAATCTTGACACTTCGATTTACGGCACATTTGCCGAGATCGGAGCGGGACAGGAGGTTGCGAATTGGTTTTTTCGGGCTTCCGCAACGGCTGGAACGGTCGCTAAGTCGATCTCGGCCTATGATATGACGATCAGCGATGCGCTATACGGGAAGACCAAGCGATACGTATCCCAGGAAAGGGTCGTTGATATGGTCAACTATGAGTATGAGTTGCTTAAAAAGCGTCTTAGCAAACCTAGGGGGAAGGAGTCCCGCTTTTTCGCTTTTGCGAATACGGTAAGGGCGAGGGGATACAAGGATACTGCAGAGTGCCATGGCTGGCTGGCCATTCGTTTTCAAAGCAAACCGGGCAGGCTTTCCGGGACGATTGTGCTACATGTCAATCTCCTCGATCAAGAGAACGTGGACCAGATGGAGGCTCTTGGGATTTTGGGGCTCAACCTCATCGATGCCGCCTACCATAAAGGGGGGGACCTGCGAGGATTCGTCGGTTCTCTAACGGAATTTATTGCGCCCGGCCGGATCGAAATCGACATGCTTCGATTCGAGGGAAAGCCGTTTGAGATGGTCGACAACCGTATCTGCGCGCTTGAGTTGGTCCGACAGGGAATGTCTTCCGCGACTGTATTTTTGCCCGATGGTGAAGTCGTGCAGGCGGCTGAAGCATTTTACAAGACTCCGCTTTTGATTCTACGAGGAAGCTTTTTGCCGGTGACGAATTTGCATTTGGATATGCTGAAGCAGGCTGGGAAGGTCTTTCCTACTAAGTGTGGTTCCGAGGGGGAGCGGCCGTGCCGTGAGGTCTGTGAGGTTTCGCTCAGTAACCTTCTACGGAATGGCGAGGTTGATTTGGTGGCGTTCCTCGATCGTGCCGATGCTCTGCAAGCCATTGGCAAGGTCGTCATGGTTTCCAATTGCCCCGAATTCCACCGCGTGGCTGCGCTTCTTCGGAGGTTTACGAGAGAGCCCATCGGAATGATCCTGTCGATTGGGCTTTTGAATGAATTGTTCAAGGAGAAGTGGTCGGACTCGTTGGAGGGGGGGATTCTTGAATCGTTCGGGCGCTTGTTTAAGAGCAAGCTCTCGCTTTTGGTTTATCCGTGGCGCAATGGCAATGACGGCGAATACGTGACTGCTGATAATTTCCGCGCGCCCGAAGGGTGGAAAAAACTTTATGAGCACTTTCTCGAGAATGGCATGATTTCGGATATTGGATGTGGTGATGAGAAGCTCCTGAAAATGACCGGAAGAACCATTCTGAGGGCGGCACTTAATGGCGAAGAGTGGGAAAAATGGGTTCCCGAGGAAGCCCGCTCACTCGTGAAATCCCACATCAGCCAGCTAAAATGATTCGAACTGTTTCCACTGCGTGCGCTCTGGTAATTTTATTTGTGGCGCTGACGTCATGCGCTACACCTACGGGACACTCGTATCCATTGGCAGTCCGTGAGACCAACCGTTTTCTGGAGTCAAAATCACCTCAGTATTTGTTCGATTTGAAGAAGCGGCGAAAAGAGAATGGCTTCGAGTTTTACTTCTGCGACGGCTCGAAGTGGGATAAAGCCGCAGTCGTTTTTCCTTTGCGGGTCACGGTTGATTTGAGGTCCAGGGATCAGGGTAAACAATCGGATTTGCAATTGAGAGCTTATCGGGAAGGGCTATTTTTTAGCAGGAGGAAGCGTGATTTTGAGGACAAGTGGAAGAGATCAATTTTATCCCATCTTCGTTTAATTCAACCGGACTCCTGATATGAATATTCTCGATACTACCGCGATCCTTCTGACTCTCGCTGCTGTCTTTGGCTACATTAATCACCGTCTTTTCAAGCTTCCCACCAGCATTGGGATTCTCCTGATTGGTTTGGTTCTGAGTATTCTGCTCCTGCTTTTTGGCGGGGATTCCATGCGGGAAAGCGCGGATGAGTTTGTAACGAGGATCGATTTCAACGAGACGGTTATGAATGTCATGCTGAGCTTTCTTCTCTTTGCAGGGGCCTTGCATGTCAACCTGGGCGACCTTCGTGAACAGAGATGGGTGGTTGCAATTCTGGCAAGCGCGGGATTGTTGGTCTCCACTTTTCTGGTTGGGACTGCGTCCTACTTTGTTTTCTTGTGGACCGGCCTCGGCGTGCCTTTTCTTTGGTGCTTGGTTTTCGGGGCCTTGATTTCACCGACTGATCCGGTTGCGGTTCTTGGAATTCTCAAGAAGGTGGGAGTGCCCAAATCGCTTGAGACCAAGATCACCGGTGAGTCTCTTTTTAACGACGGGGTCGGGGTGGTGGTCTATTTGGTTTTAGTCGGGCTGGCGGCGGGAAAGGCCGAGGCTTCGATTCTTTCGGTAGGGGAGTTGTTCCTGGTCGAGGTCGGGGGTGGAATTCTTCTCGGAGGGGTCATCGGATATGCGGCCTACTGGATGTTGAAGACGATTGACAATTATCAGGTCGAGATCTTAATCACCCTTGCTCTCGTGGCGGGAGGTTATCAGTTGGCGGCGAGCTGGCACTTGAGCGGGCCCCTGGCGATGGTGGTGGCAGGTCTGATGATTGGAAATCATGGCCGTTTGATGGCGATGAGCGACACTACGCGTGAGCATTTGGATCTTTTTTGGGAGTTAATCGACGAGATTTTAAATGCGATTTTGTTCCTCCTCATCGGACTTGAAATTTTTGTCCTGACCTGGAGTGGCGGGGCCTTTGGCGCGGGCCTGATCCTAATCTTCGTGGTTCTGGTTTCCCGGATGATCGCGGTTTCACTACCTGTCTTGGTTCTCAAGAAAGCCCGCACTTTCTCGCCGGGAATTGTCCGGATCTTGACCTGGGGCGGATTGCGAGGAGGGATTTCGGTGGCCCTGGCCCTAGCCTTGCCGAAAGATGAGAGTCTGACCGGCGAATCGAGGCAGGCCATTTTGATGGGGACATACCTTGTTGTGATCTTCTCGATTGCCGTGCAGGGATTGACTCTCAAGCCGGTCATCTCCCGGTTGCTGGCGAAAGAGGATGGTGACCCGACCGAGAGCTAAGTTGGCTTCTTACTCGGTATCGAGCTTAAGCGAGGGCTTCCAGTTCGGGAAAGCCGAGTTGAGCTTGGCTTGATATTTGGAAGCCTGGGATAAGTTGCCATCCTTACTTGTTGCCAGATAGGCTCCGTGAAGCGCCCGGGGTTGCAAAAGAGGGTCGTCGGGAACCATGGGAATGGCGGTGCGGAATTCCGCGAGACCTTCCTGCCAGCGAGTCTGCATTAAGGCCACTTCTCCGCTAACAATGTGGAGTCCGGCAACGTGGGAACCGGAGGCATTGATGGCAAGGCCTTTGCCAACCGCTTCCAGCGTCTCGGGGTAGAGCTTGAGACCGAGGCTGGCCTCTGCGAGGTCGAGATAGGCGTCCGCCTGCCAGCGTGGATCTTGTTCTTGTCCGAGCAAAAGGAGGCTTGTTTCCCGGGCCCCGGTAAAGCGGCCCGAACGTTTTTGGGCCTTGGCCAAAATTCGCCAGACTCCGATATCGGTTCGCTCGGGTGCTTCCGGATTGGTTGCTCTCTCAAGGTATTCGACAGCTTCTTCGATCTGACCATCATGGAACATTTGAACGCCAAGCCACGAGAGCATCTTTTGAGGGACTATTTTGGCCGGATCTTGATCATAGACTTCCTGAAGCGAAGTGTGCAGTGACATTTTATCCCGTAAGTTGAAGGCACTTAAGATGAGGAGATCCCCCACGGGTTGGCTGTAAAACTCTGGAACAAGATCTCTTGCTTTGCGCAGATAAGAGGGGGCTTCGATGTATTTTTTAAGTTTGTAATATCCCCAGCCAATCCAATAGTTGGCATTGGCTATAGTGTCGACAGGGAGGTCTTGAAACTCACTCAGGCTCCGGCGGTAGCGGGTAATCATACTCTCGTATTTTTTTTCATGTCGGAGGACCCGGGCACTTCCCTGGAGGGCAAAAGCAACTTGGTTTGGGGCAGGGTTGAGAGCGAGGGCTTGCTCAAAATCCTTAAGAGCCGAGGTGTAATCGCCAAGGGAGAGGTGTGCCTCGGCCCGCTTGTTGTGCACGGCAGCGGCGCGAGGATCATCAGGGAACTCGGCAAGAAAGCGGGCGAAGCTTAGGCTGGCTCCGTCGAACTGTCCGGATTCGCTCAAGCACCATCCGTGTTTGAAGAGAAGCTCACGCTGAATGTTGGGCTCCAGGGCGCTTCGATCAATCGTGCTATAGATCAGGGCTGCATCCTCCAAGGCTTGGCGACTGTAGAGTGTTTCGGCCTGAAAAAAGCGGGCGTAGTGTAGATATCTATGGTCCGGGTATTTGCGGGCATAAAGTTCAAAAAAGATGTCGACCCGCTCCGCGAGGTCCGGATTCTTAAGGTAGTAGTCACATTTGAGGCATTTGAAAGAGGCTTCGAAGGCCTTGTGGCTTTTTGGGAGGGCTCGGTCAACACGGCGGTAGCAGGCCCGCGCGCTCAAATAATCCTGCGTGACGAGGTAGGCGAGGCCGGCCCGCTCACAACGTTGGGCTTCAATTTTTCCGGCGACTCCAAAATTCCCTCTGTTAAAGAGTTTGATGACTTTATCCCACTCTTTTTTCTTCGAATAGAGACCCATGAGCGAGGTTTGGGCGCGCGCCTTGTTCGTGGCGAGGTGTCGTCGTTGCTCGGGGGTCAGCGACGGGTCATTGATTGACAGATTCAAGACCGTATTAAGGTAAGAGTTCTGGGCGTCTTCCAACCCAAGTTCGGCCGAAGCAAGGCCGGTGTAGAAAACAGCCTGGGACTGGTATTGGCCACGTTGTTCCGATGTGACGAGCGGCTCAAGCAGCCGGATGGTGGTTTCGAAGTCTTCTTTTTCGAAATACTGGAAGGCGAGCATGAAGGTGGCCCAGTCCTTGTGGGGGTGCTCGTCGGTAACGATGATTCGGCGGAGGGCCACGGCAACCTCGGCTTGACGGTCAAGCTTGAGGAGGCATTCAATCTGCTTGGTCAAAGCGCTGTAACGAAGATTTTGATCGGGGAGGTTTTGTGAGGCGATTTCAAAATACTTTGCAGCCTCTTCCCAATCTTCCTTCACAAAAGCGAGGTAGGCCATTTGCCGGGAACCTTGCCCGACGGAGGGACCTCTTCGATGTCGCTCGATCAGGAAGCGGTAGGTGCTTTTGGCTTCCTCAATATATCCGAGGGTTTGGTGGGCATAACCAAGATGGAATCGGGCGGCCGCCTCATTTTTGGATCCGGAATGAGCGGTAAGATAATTGTTGTAGAGTCCGATCACGTAGGTCATGTAGCGCCCTTTTTGCAGATTGTCGGACTGTCTCATTCCAGCTGCGTAGTAACGCTCAACTTCTTGAAAAGCGCGCTCTTCCTCCGTGTTCTGCGCCATCGCGGGCTGGAGAAGAAAAAGGCAGAGAATGAGTGCGACAAACGAGAGCTGCATTGGGTGGGGGATTGCCATGATCTGATGCCGTTATTGCGAAATAGTAGGCTGCGAGCAAAGAGTCTCACGATCTGAAGGAAAGATCAACCTCGGGAAGGACGGGAGTTGGCTTGTCCGGCAGACCTTTTGCCTTTATGTGTCCGCCCATGGAACATCATGTTTACTTTTGGTTGAATGAAGGCCGTCAAAATGAGAGCGACCGCGCAGCCTTTGAGAAGGGGATCGAGGCTCTTTTGCGGTCGCCGAATATTGCCTCCTCCCATTGGGGGAAGCCTGCCGCGACAGCAGAGCGCCCGGTGACCGATCACTCCTTTCATTACGCGATATCGGTGAAATTTGACTCGATGGAGAGTCATGATCTCTACCAGGAGGGCGATTTAATCCACGACGAATTTATCTCCGGCTTCAAGGATTGGTGGGCCAAGGTTCTCGTTATGGACGTGGGCTAGTCAATACCGTGACACTAAATGAGGGTAAAGGATTCGGACCTTTACCCTCACTTGGATTAACTGCGTGATCGCGTTGCGTTGCGCAATTTGATCTCTTATAGACTAGGAGACAGAATGACGGAGGCAAGGGAAAAGTTGTCTTTCCCTTGAATATTTTTGTTTGGGTTTTCGTATCACGAATCGTCCCCTAAATCCGATGCGATTTCCAATTTCGTTTTTGCTCAGTCTTTCCGCCTCACTCTGCTTTCTTCAAGCGGCACCTGCCCTGAAGCTCGATCAAATGGGGAAGGCCATGGGTGGCTGGAAAGACAGAGGGGGGAAAGCGGCTCGATTTGAGGTTTCCGGTTCCAAATACCGTTGTTGGAAACCCGAGCTCACTCCAACTCCTGCGGGAGGAATTTTTGTTTCTTTGAGGATAGATCACCTGCGTGGTCTTTTGGCTTCAGACGACCATGCGAGTCTGGAGGTGACCTTTGATGCCGACGGGAACGTGGTCTCGGCAAGGAGCTCGATTGCTCTTCAGGGTCGCAGAGTGACTAGCGATCTTGTTGAGGGAACCGGCAAGCTTGGCACGCGCATTGCGGGAATGGACCTGGCGGCCAAGGTTGGGGCGGAAATGATCGCCGGTCTTTCGGCCGAGGTGCTACGCGAAAATATCAAGGAGCCGGGGCGTGTCTCTTTCCCCGCAGTTCTTCAGCATCAATACAATCTCTTGTGTTTGGCCGTGTCTGCGCCGGAAGTGGATCAAGAGGTTACGGAGGTTCCCTCTGATGAAGCTGAAAAACCTCGCAAAGCGGTCCCTCTCGCGATCGAACCTGCGCGGAAGTAAGCAATGCTCTTTTGAGGGCGTGAGGTGCCGGGAAACCGGTAGATATCTGGAAGCGACTTGAAAATTTAAAGTATTGTAGATGAGTTTGTTATAGAGCTTGTGAAATTTTTCACAAATTCCCCTTGTGAAACAATTCACCTGCTCATAAAACTTGCACAGCGATGGCAAACTTTTTTCCCCGTTGGACAAACTTATTGCCGCTGAAAATTGCGGTTTGTCTTGGAGCATTAGGAGCCGGCGTAGTCGCCGGAATCACTTACTATGCAACTCCTAAGGCTCAGAGAGTCGGCTACCAACCCACTCAACCCATTCATTTTGACCACAATCTCCACGTGAGTCAGCTAGGCCTGGATTGCCGTTACTGCCACAGCTTTGTTGAGCATTCCGGTCACGCGAATGTGCCTTCCGCAAACACCTGCTGGAATTGTCACCAACACGTTAAAAAAGGTTCGCCAAAGCTCGCTGCCCTTCGTGCGGCCATGGGGGTCGATGAATTTCATAGCCCGATCATGGACGCCACTGGAAACCCGGTCGACGGCAAGCCCATAGAGTGGGTCCGCATCCACAAGACTCCGGATTACGTTTACTTCAACCACTCGGCTCACCTCAATCGCGGGATTTCCTGCGTGAGCTGCCACGGTGAGGTCAACAAAATGGAGAAAGTTTACCATGCGGAGAGTCATTCAATGGGATGGTGTCTCGAGTGTCACCGCGCCCCCGAAAAGCACCTTCGCCCGCTTGAGGAGGTCTTTAACCTCAACTACGATCCCAAGATTTATCTGCAAGACAATGAAGTCATCGACACAGAGGGCTTGATCGTTGGAAAAGGAGAGCGAATCGAAGAACCTGAAGATTTTGGCAAATTCCTCCGCCTTCACTGGGGAGTTCAGCCCAAGGAGTCCTGTGCGACTTGTCACCGTTAAATTTACCTGCCCGAGATGAGCAAACGTGTCTGGAACCCACCTGTTACTCCGAATCAAGGAGATACCACCACCGCTTGGCGTAGTGTCGGCGAGAAGGAAGGCTCCGAGAGCTTCCGCAACCTCCTTGACCGGGAATTTCCGCAAGGGGATAGTCTTACCGAGGAGGAGCAGAAAGTCTCCCGCCGGAATTTCACCAAACTCATGGGGGCCTCAAGCGCTCTTGCCGGACTTGGTTTGGTGTCTTGCCGCCGCCCGGAATCCTATATCGTGCCCTATAAGAAGGCACCCGAGTGGATTATCCCGGGAACGCCGCTTTTCTACGCCAGCACTCGGCCTTCAGCAGCTGGTGCCATTCCCTTGGTAGTCACGACTTACGAGGGTCGCCCGACCAAGATAGAGCCCAATCACGAGCATCCCGATGCTTCCGGAACCTGTGCCCAGACCCAGGCTTCGGTTCTTGATCTCTACTCGCCATCGCGCTCCCGCAAGATCCTGAAGGGAGGGAAAGAGTCGACACAGAGTGAGCTGAAATCGTCACTCCAATCCCTCGATCTCTCCAAGACTGCCCTGGTCTTTGGTAACGATGATTCTCCGACCCGCAACCGCCTTGCCAAAGGGCTTGCCGGCAATGGCGCTACGTTGATTTCTTACGAGGCTACTTCCGGTGATCCATTGAACGCCGGCGTTTCCCACGTCGTTGATTTCGAAAAGGCAACCCGCATTCTCTCGCTCGACTGCGATTTCCTCGGAACGGATCCTGTGGGGAATTCCAAGGCCTTCTCGAAGAAGCGCCAGGGTGGAAACGAGAATTACGATCAGGAGCACGACGTCGATGCGGGCAAGATGAACCGCCTCTACCAGGTGGAGACTCAATTTAGCCTGACCGGCGGAATGGCAGATCACCGTCTCCGCGTGGCTCCGAGTCAGGTTGCTGTGGTCGTCGGAGCGATCGCTTCCGCCATGGGGATCGGAAGCTTCAAAGCGACTGAGAAGGAAAAGGCGGCTGTTTTTCGGGGTGCAGAGAATCCGGGCAAGGAATTCGATCAATGGATCGCCGAGTGCAAAAACGATCTTGAGGCGGCCGGAAGAGGGGCTCTTGTGCTCGCCGGATCCCGTCAGAGCCAGGCTGTCAAGCAACTCGCTGCCGTCCTCAATCAGAAATTGGGATCCGAGGCGGTGCGCGCCGTCAAAACAGATCTCGGACAATATGCTTCGCTCGCTGATCTTGCCACTAAGCTCGAGAGCGGCGTGGTGGAAAATGTCATTTTCCTCACTCCATCGAATCCTGTTTTCGATGCCGATGGCTTCGCCGAGACTCTTGGGAAGGCAAAGGTTTCCGTCCATTGGGGGCTCCGCACCGATGCGACCGCATGGGCCTGTGACTGGCACATTCCTGCTGCCCACTATCTCGAAAGCTGGGGTGATGCCCGCACCGAGACCGGTGTCCTTTCGCTGATCCAGCCCCTGATCCTGCCTCTGTATGGAGGACTTTCCGAGCTCGATCTCCTGCACGTCCTCGGAGGAGGGGACTTGCCACAGGGCGAGTTTTTCCCCGCCATGGGTGAAGTCAAGACGACTTTGGCCAAGATCACTGGCAAGTCGGATGACGAAACCTGGCGCAACGCTCTCACCAATGGCTTCGTAGAGGGCACTTCATACCAACCTGGAGAGCTCAGTGTGACCGCGCCTGTGATTGAGCATGTTGACTTGCCGTCTCCAAAGTCTTTGGAAGTGGTGTTCGCCACCGATGCTTCCGTTCTTGACGGTCGCTTTATCGACAATGCTTGGCTTCAGGAATCTCCTGATCCCGTCACCAAGTTGACCTGGGATAACGCGGCCCAGATCTCTCCGATTACCGCGAAAGAACTCGGTATCTATGACCGCGTCATTGCTCTTGAGCCAAAAACTCCGCTGATGCGCATCGGAACGGAGGTGAAGGTTTCTAAGCGTTATGAGACCGGTGAAGGCGAGGGGAACCACTCGCCAATGATCAATCTCAACGTCAATGGTCGCGAAATCCGCGTGCCGGTTGTCATTGCCTACGGTCACGCTGATAACGCAATTTCGCTTCCGGTCGGTTACGGCCAGGCTGCCGATGATGGTCGCGATGGCGCTGTCAAATTTGACGAGTCCAAGCCTGTAGTCGGCCATGTGGGCCTCAACACCGGCTTCAACGCCTATAAGCTTCGGGCCGCCGATACTCCCTACTTTGCATTTCGCGGTGTTGTTTCGACGACCGAAGAAAAGTATCCGGTCGCGCTCACTCAAGAGCACAACTCGATGTATGGCCGGGCTCTTGCCCGTGAAGTTTCCACCGATACCCTTGAAGGCAAGGGAGATTTCCAGAAGCAGATGAAGAACGTCAAGAATCAGGGAATGGATTCCCACGCTCCTGACAACATCTCACTTTATAAGCCGGAGGGCAGTGAAACCTGGTCCAAGACCGAACTTGCCAAGAAGACCCACCTTGCTGATGAAATTCACCAGTGGGGGATGGCAATAGATCTCAACACTTGCACCGGTTGCAATGCTTGTCTTGTGGCCTGTCAGGCCGAGAACAACATCCCGGTTGTTGGTAAGACCCAGGTCGCGATGGGGCGTGAAATGCACTGGATCCGCATGGATCGCTACTTTGCCTCGCAGGAACATCCCGTGGAGCACGGTCATGTGAATCACTCCAAGGAAAATCCCGAGTGGGTTACCCAGAACCCTGAGTCGATTCCCCAGCCGGTCGCCTGTGTCCAGTGCGAGATGGCTCCTTGCGAGACCGTTTGCCCGGTGAATGCCACTGTTCATACCGAAGAAGGTTTGAACTCAATGGCTTACAACCGTTGCATCGGAACCCGCTACTGCGCCAACAACTGTCCCTACAAGGCTCGTCGCTTCAATTTCTTCGATTACAACAAGCGTAACCCACTGATTAAAGGCAATCTTTACAAGGGACCTTTCGGTGAGAAGCAGGTGGGTGAGGCTCCTTCGAAGCAGCGTAACCCGAACGTCACGGTCCGCATGCGTGGTGTCATGGAGAAGTGCACCTACTGTGTGCAGCGTCTCGAGTCAGCCAAGATCAAGCAGAAGCAGCAGCAGAAGGTCAACAAATACGCGGCTGGCAAGAATTCGCACGAAGTTGCCGTTAGTCGCGCCAAGGATCTCCGGGTTAAGACCGACAGCGTCAAGACCGCCTGTCAGGACGCCTGCCCGACCGGCGCGATTTCCTTTGGCAACCTTCTCGATAACAAGTCAAAAGTGGTTCGTGCCAAGGGTAACGTTCTTGATTCCGTCAAGATCATTCAAGGGCCCGACTACAAGGAGATTAACGGCAGCAACCGTAACTACGACCTGCTCCAATACATCAACACTCGTCCGCGCACGAGCTACTTGGCCCGTGTTAAGAACCCGAATCCTGACATGCCTGATGCGAAGTTCCTCGGACAGGCAACCATCAACATTCACTAATCTGAGAATCATTTCCAGCGACTGAAACCCATGGCCGAAGCGACCACACAGTCTGAGAACAACACGAACGGGATTAAAATTCCCGTCCTCCAGCGCGAGGAGTTGATTCTCAATAAACGTTCCTACCACTGGATCACCGAGCGGATCTGCGGCGTTGTCGAAGGCCGGCAGCCCTTCCTTTGGTGGATCCTTTTCATTCCCTCGGCCCTCATCGCCCTCGTTGGCGTTGTTGGTGGTTTGACTTATCTGGTTTCGACCGGTGTCGGAGTCTGGGGCAACACCAACCGTGTCATGTGGGGGTGGCCCATCGTGAACTTTGTTTTCTGGATTGGTATCGGACACGCCGGAACGCTGATTTCCGCAATTCTTTTCCTGACCCGTCAGAACTGGCGAACCTCCATCAACCGGGCAGCCGAGGCCATGACCATTTTTGCAGTGATGTGCGCTGGTATCTTCCCAGCCTTCCACGTGGGACGTGTCTGGATGGCTTGGTTCCTTGCACCGATCCCGAACTCCAACGCGATCTGGCAGAACTTCAAGTCGCCGCTGCTTTGGGACGTCTTCGCGGTCTCGACTTACTTCACAGTCTCCCTGATCTTCTGGTTTCTGGGGATGGTTCCCGATCTCGCGACCATTCGCGATCGTTGCAAGCCCGGCATCCGCAAGTTCATGTATGGAATCTTCTCGTTGGGTTGGCGTGGAGGTAACCGCCAGTGGAGCCACTATGAGATGGCTTACCTGCTGCTCGCCGCGCTCTCCACTCCGCTCGTTCTTTCGGTGCACTCGGTGGTTTCTTTTGACTTCGCAACTTCGGTTGTGCCCGGATGGCACACCACCATCTTCCCGCCGTACTTCGTTGCGGGTGCGATCTTCGGTGGATTTGCCATGGTGCTAACCATCATGATTCCTGCGCGGGCGCTTTACGGTTTGCATGACATGATCACGATGAAGCACATCGATAACATGGCCAAGATCATCCTACTGACCGGAACGATTGTTGGTTATGCCTACTTGATGGAGCTTTTCATCGCCTTCTACTCGGGCGCCAAGTATGAGGGCGCCGCATTCCTCTTCCGGATTGACGGACCCTACTGGTGGGCGTATTACTGCATGATGGGATTGAACGTTCTTTCCCCGCAGATCTTCTGGTTCAAGAAATGCCGCGAAAACCTATGGGTTGTGATGGCTGTTGCGATGTGTGTTAACATCGGAATGTGGTTCGAGCGCTTTGTGATAATTGTCACCACTCTGGCCCGGATGTGGCTGCCAGGCGACTGGAAAACATACAGCCCGAGCGGCGTCGATGTTCTCACCTTCGTGGGAACCATCGGCATGTTCCTTGCGCTCTTCCTTCTATTCCTTCGTTTCCTCCCATGCATCAACATTGCCGAGGTTAAGTGGACCTTAAAAGAAAGCGACGCTCACGATGAAGACAAGAAGGCTCATCCTGATGATGGCATTGAAGTGATCGAGGCCTACCAATACGAATCGCACGAAAATCCCGAGGGCTCCGCTCGCGAGGCCGGGATCGAAATCGAAAAATCAACCGCCGAGAGCTAATGAGCACGAAAGTCCGCAGAGTTTACGGCTACCTTGCCGAATTCAAAAATGCCTCGCAGCTTTACAAAGCTGCCGTGAAAGTCCGCGATGCCGGATTCAAAAAGTGGGATTGCTACACGCCCTATCCGGTGCACGGATTGGATGATGCGATGGGAGTGAAGCGCTCGGTTCTTCCTTACTTCGTGTTTTTCGGTGGTCTGACCGGTTTTCTGACTGCCATCGCTTTGGCGTACACCACTCAGGTGGGGCTCTATCCGACGGTGGTGCAGGGCAAACCAGCCAATATCTTCACCACGGCGGCATTCTTCCCGGTGATGTTTGAGCTTACCATTCTCTTCTCCGGCTTCACCGTTCTCTTCGGGCTGTTGGCTCTGATGGGCCTGCCTCGCTGGAACCACCCGATTTTCGCAAGCAAACAATTTGCCCGTGTCACCGATGACAAGTTCTTCATTGCGATCGAGGCCCGTGACGCCAAGTTTTCCGCTGAGAGCACCAAGGCTCTTCTTGCTGAAATCGGCGGCGATAACATCGAACTCGTGGAAGACGATTCCGAGTAGACTATGAAATATTTTTTCCTCTCTCTCATCTCTCTTTCGATCCTCGTGGTTGGAGTGTTTGGATTCCGTGGCGACAAATTCTCGCAAGCGCCAATCCAGGTTTTTCCTGACATGGACGATCAGGATAAGGTCAAAGCCCAGACTCCCGATTCCTTCTTTGCCGATGGCATGGGATCACGAAAGCCAGTCATGGGAACGGTTCCTCGCAATGCTCAGGCTGGTGTTATGCCCGTTGAGTTTGGTGCCGGTCGTGCCGGATACTATTTCGATGGAAAAAAAGACGGCACTTTTGGAAACGGCCTTCCTGATGATCTGAAGATCGGTAGCGAGGCTGAAATGACGGGCCTTTTGGGGCGTGGAAAAGACATGTTCAATGTCCATTGTGCGATTTGCCACGGCAAGGCTGGTGACGGAAAGGGCGTAGTTGGCTACCATCTTGGCAAGGCCGGCGTCACGGTCCCAAGTCTCTATGCTTTTCCGCAGGACAAGTTTCCTGATGGCTACATTTACGAGGTCATCTCAAACGGCAAAGGTCTCATGGGAGGTTACAAACATAATCTCCCTGTTCGCGACCGATGGGCCATCGTTTCCTACCTTCGCGCACTTCAGGCTTCCGCCAAATAACACTTTCATCTGATTCAATACGACATGGCACATCAAGTGACATCAAAAGACATCCCGGTCAACGGGGAGTATCTGGAGAGAGGCAAAATTGCAACGCTCCAGATGATTTGCGGCGGTATCGGTGGCCTCGGTCTCATTGCGAGCATTATTTATCTGATCGTCGGGAGTGGGCACGCCCACGGCAGCTATGCTTTCTCGTGGCTCTTCGCAGTATTTTTCATCACGACCATCGTGCTCGGTGGTTGCTTTTGGACCTTTCTCCACAACCTCTCGAACTCGGGGTGGGGGACATCGGTTCGACGTCTCATGGAGAACCTGGGATTCGTTTTCCCATTCCTGGTCGTCTTCTTTATTCCGTTTCTTTTCCCCAACGTTCAGCAATATCTTTACGAGTGGATGACTGCTTATCGCGATGTCGTTCCGGACGATTCAAGTGTTGCGGAGGCCAAATCCGCCCTCCTCCACGACTCCGATCCTCATAACCATCTTCTCGCAGCGAAGACCTTCTATCTAAATCCAACTTTTTGGTATATTCGTTTTGCTTTCTACTTCATCGGTCTTGGCTTCTTCATTACCCTCGTTCGCAAGTTTTCGATCGCGCAGGACACCGATGAAAAGCCAGGCACCAAGAATCTTTTCGCCGCTCGCAAGCACTCTTCCTGGAGTATGATTATCTTCGGTGTCACCCTGACTTTCCTCGCACTCGATTTCGTAATGGCTCTCGACTACTCATGGTTCTCGACGATGTTTGGAGTTTACGTCTTTGCCGGATCTGCTTTGAACTCGATGGCTGTTCTCATTCTGACCGGGATCTTCCTTCAGAAGATGGGGTACCTGAAAAATGTGGTCACACAGGAGCACTACCACATCATGGGTAAGCTTTGCTTCGCCTTCACTGTCTTCTGGGCCTACGTTTCCTTCTCCCAGTTCTTCCTGATCTGGTATGCCAACATCACCGAGGAGACCCGTTACTTCCTCCTGCGGAACACCGAGAACTGGAACATTCTTAGCCTGATGCTTGTCTTCATGCACTTCGGCCTCCCATTCTTGGCGTTACTCCGGTCGGACGTGAAGAAAAGCGTAAAGTTCATGACGGTCTTCTGTTTTTACATTCTCTTCATGCACGTTTTGGATGTCTATCACATGATCATTCCCGAGCGCGGGCCATCTGTCGGGCTTGTCATTGATCACCATCCGCAGCTCTGGATTTCTGGTTCATGGCTGGGTGATATCCTTGCCCTTGTTATAGCTGCCTGTGCCTTCCTGTTCCTCTATCTCCGAAATCTGACTTCGGCAGCTCTTTACCCTCACCGCGATCCTCGCATTCTCGAGTCCGCAAATCTTCACAACTAAAGGTCATGGATCACACCCGCGACAATCCTCTCAAACGCTTCACTGCTTTCTGGATCGCCATCTTGATGGTGACTTCTTTTGGCATTGCTCTCATAATTACCCAACCCTTTGCGCCGGACAAGACCGACAAAGCTTATGAGATGATGGGCGAAGGACGTCTTGAAATTAAGGAGGAAATCGACCGTGCCCAAGACGATGCTCTTAACGAGGCTGCACTTTCCGGGGCTCTTCAGGCGCAAACAAAGTCCTTTGGTCAGAATAAGGAGCGCAAAGGTAACATGCCTGTTCCAGGTGCTGTGCCTTCTCCGTTACCCGTTGAAAAGCCTGCTCAATAAAAATTTCCCAGGCTCAAACCCGCAAATTTCCATGTCTGAGACTAACTCCACCGCAGATTCCAGGGACGTCGTTTTACGCTCGTCGATCGACCGCTCTCTTCGTCATCCCGTGATGTTCTTCTTCACAAGTGGTGGCGTCTGGCTCGCGCTTGCCATTGTCCTCGGATTGGTAGCTTCCGCCAAAAAGCACAGTCCGGAATTTCTCACCTGCTTTTCCTGGCTGGATGCAGGCAAGGTGGATGCTGCTCACATGAGCGCGATGATTTACGGATGGGGGCTTCAAGCGGCTTTCGGAATCATCATTTGGCTGATGGCCCGACTTTCCCGTAAGGAGTGCACCGCTGCCGGAGTCATCCTCTGGGCAGGGCATACCTGGAATGCTGCCGTATTCTACGGCGTCGTTCGCATCATGATGGGGGAGGGTTCGGGCGTGACTTACATGGAGTTTCCCAGCGAAGTGTGGCCTGTATTAATGCTCTGCTACAGCGCTATAACAATCTGGTCTTTGATTCAGTTTCAGGTCCGTGACGCGGGTCACGTCTATGTGAGCCAGTGGTATCTCCTTGCCGGCCTTCTCTGGTTCCCCTGGATTGCGGTGACAGCTTGGGTTTTCGTTTTCCTCATGGATGGCCATCCTTTGATGGTTACCGGTGTGGCAGCTTGGTTCAAAGGAACCTTGTTCTCTCTCTTCCTGCTCCCGGTTGCCCTTGCTAGTTCATACTATCTTGCCCCAAAGGTGACCGGTCGTCCGGTATACAGTTACAATATTGCTCTCTTCGGTTTTTGGTCACTGGCAGTCTTCGGACCATGGGCCGGGATGCAGAAGCTTGTCGGTGCTCCGGTTCCCCAGTTTCTTCCTTATGCGGGAGCGGCATCGATGATTCTCATTCTAATCCCGGCTATTGCGGTTGGTTACAACATTATTAGAACTGTAATCGGAAATAGCGAGGTCGTTGCAGAGAGTCCCTCTCTTCGGTTCACGGCTGCTGGCATGGTCCTCTTTATCGTCTTCGGTGTTTTATCCGTCCTTCTTCATACCGTTCCGGCCATGAAATTGACACAATTCAGCTACACTGGATATGGATTCGATATTCTCGGACTCTACGGCGTATTCTCACTTTGCGCGTTCGGAGCAGTTTACTTCATCGTTCCCAGGATCACCCGGCGCGAGTGGCTTTCCCGTCGCTTTATTAAGTGGCACTTCAATTGTTCACTTTATGGTGTCTCATCCATTGTTCTCTGTGCCGTCATTGGGGGGGTAACCCATGGCCAGGGGATCGAGGATCTCAGTCAGCCTTTCGGCACTATGGCCGAGCGAGCCAGCCAGTTCGGTTGGGGGGTCACCCTCGCTTGGACTTTTCTTCTGATTGCCAATCTTTTCTTCTGCCTCCACTTGCTCCTGATGTGGGCTCGTCTTGGCCGTCGCTCTTCACACCCGACTCTTCTTAAGGCAAATCACCCGGAAAATCCGCACGGACCGGAGGGTGAGGTCGATACTTACAGCTCAGCCTCTGCCTAAAATTTCAGTTCTCCATAACCATGACTTTCAAAGCATTCATTATCGGTCTCCTAGGAACCTTCGGTATTCCCTGGTTGCTCCTGGTGGTGATTCCGTATTCAACCATGCGGAGTCTTGAACCTGTTGAGTATGGTCAAAACTCCAAGCTCGCCGGTGCATTTGTGCCCAAGCGCGATGGTCGCATCAAGGAGGGTTCGAAGATATTCGGTCAGGAGGGATGTGCCCTCTGCCACACCCAGGTCATTCGTCCCACCTATGCTGGCAATGACGTTCACCGGGGTGAGTGGGCCGGTCTCAGGAAAAGCAGTAGTGTCGACGAGGACACCCGTCGTGAGACCATCGTCCAGGATTACCAACAGGAAGATGTGGCTCATATTGGCCAGACCCGCGTTGGACCTGATCTTTCAAATTTCGGGCGGCGTGTAGAGCATTACCTGAAGGTGAATAAAAGCACCCGAACTCCCGAGCAATGGGCACTGATGCACCTCTACAATCCCAAGGGTGTTCCTCGTTATGAGGTCCCCGAGACCGATGAGCAAATTGTCACCGCCTGGAAGTCGGCCTGCCCGCCTAAGTCCGGACTTTTTGATAAGGTCGAGGTGCACGGAGCAGGATATGGCACCTTGCCAGTTGATATTGAAGAGGGGATGGGGATTAAGCCGACCGATCGTGCCCGCGCTCTTGCCAGCTATCTTGTGTCACTCAAGAAAGACATTTTCGGGAACCCGCTTCCCGAAGCTCTTAATTACAATCCAAAGGCCCCTCAACCCGAAGAATAGTCATGTCTGATTCATCATCATCTAGTGATCTCCGCCCGGATTTGGACGAATCGATCAACGTTCAGGATGCACACGGTGCTCTCAAGGGTGATCCGGCCGCGGGTCGTGAGAAGAGCGTTCGTGAGAACGGCATGGAGGCTGTCTCCCTCTGGCTTGTTTTGATCTCTGCGATAGTGGTTCTCGCTGCCGGCGCGGTGATGGGGCAGGGAGGTTCCTTTTTCGGATATGGTGAGTTGGTCAAGGACGGCTACATGCGGGAGCCTTCTCCGGTTCCACAAGAGGAGCCCAAGGTGCCTATTGCGGCGCTCGCCTTGTTTCAGAAGGAGGGCAAGAAGGTTTACGGTACTTGCGTCGCTTGCCACCAGGATAGCGGTCTTGGCCAAACCGGCCAGTTCCCGCCTCTTGCCGGATCAGAGTGGGTTCTCGGGAATACCGAAGCGCTCTCACTCATCATCCATAATGGAGTTGCGGGTCCGATTGAGGTTGCTGGAACACAGTACAACGGCAACATGAGCGCTTTTGGAGCGAACTTGAACGCCAAGGAACTTGCAGCTCTCATGACCTTTATTAGGACTTCTTGGGGGAATGATGCCAGCATCGTCTCGCCTTCCATGGCAGCCAACGCCCTTGAGATTTCGAAGAAGCGCGGAGGTGCCCAAACAAGTGCCGAAGAGTTGAAAAAATCACATGACAAGATGCTTCCCGGTGACATCTTGGCACCGGATACATTGTTGGATCCGGAAACTTGGGAGCCTGTTGCCCCCGAGGAGTAACTTTTAACACCGACCATAGATATTAGCATGAGTATGGACGCCCACGATCATCACGACGACCACCATCACGTTCTTCCCTGGTGGAAGAAATACTTCTTTTCAACCGATCATAAGACCATCGGGATTCAGTATGGCCTCGCTGCCGGTGCCTTCCTGCTTTTCGGATTCTTTTTGATGATTGTGATGCGCTGGAGCATCGCATACCCCCATGAGCCACTTCCCGGTTATATGAGCTGGATCTTCACTGATGGTTGGAAGGCCCGCTGGTTGGACGACGGCAAGGTGACTGGTGAGACCTACAATATGTTCGGTGCGATGCACGGGACCATCATGGTCTTCCTCGGAGTGGTTCCTCTTGGCTTTGCGGCTTTCGGTAATTACGTTACCCCCCTTCAGATTGGTGCTCCCGATATGGCTTTTCCGAAGCTGAACATGGCGAGTTTCTGGGTTTACCTCGCTGGTGGTCTCGTGATGTGCGCCAGCTTCTTCATGGAGTCCGGAGCGGCCAAGTCAGGCTGGACCAACTACTCTCCACTGGCAGGGTATGCCGACAAGCAGATCGTGAATCAGTTCCTAGCGGGCCAGACCCAATGGCTGATCGGGTTGGTTCTCTTAATCACCTCATCCCTCCTTGGTTCGGTGAACTTCGTCACCACCATCATCCAGCTACGTGCCAAAGGTCTGACTTGGATGCGCCTTCCGTTTTTTGTCTGGGCGATGCTCGTGACCGGCTTTCTCCTCTTGTTGGCATTCCCGCCTCTTGAAGCTGCCGGCATCATGCAGCTGATGGACCGCGTGGTTGGTTCTAGTTTCTTCATGCCCTCCGGCCTTTACTCGGCCTCAAGCGGAGCAGCCATGGATCTTTCCGGTTCCGGAAGTCCACTTCTTTTCCAGCACCTTTTCTGGTTCCTGGGTCACCCTGAAGTTTACGTTCTTCTTCTTCCTGCCATCGCTTGTGTTGCCGAGATCATTCCCTGTAACACCCGCAAGCCTCTTTGGGGATACAAGCCCATGGTTTGGGCGGTGATCGTTCTCGGTTTCCTTTCCTTCATCGTGTGGGCCCACCACATGTATCTCACCGGAATGGGACCTGTGATCTCCACGTTTTTCCAGACTACGACGGTTTTGATCTCCGTTCCTTCGGTGATCCTGCTAACTTCGATGATCATCTCACTCTGGGGTGGTTCGATTCGCTTCACCATGCCCATGATTTGGGCGGCAGCGTTCTTGCCGATGTTTGGAATCGGTGGTCTCACCGGCCTGCCCTTGGCCTTCAACCTTGCCGATCTCCACCTCCACGACACCTACTACGTAATCGGTCACTTCCACTACGTCGTTGCTCCTGGAATTCTCTTCGGCCTATTTGCCGGGGTTTATCATTGGTATCCCAAGATGACCGGTCGCTTCATGGATAACTTCCTGGGACACCTTCACTTCTGGCCGTCCTTGGTCTGCATGAATCTTCTCTTTTTCCCAATGCTAACGCAGGGAATGGCAGGTTTCCACCGTCGTTGGTATAACGGGGGCGAGGGCTACATCGAGAAGGGTGCCGAGGGTGTGAACGTCTTTGGCCTGACCGTGGCCGAGAAAATTTCGCTCAACGAAGTCATGACCGGAGCGGCGATTGCTCTTGCGGTTTTCCAGCTGCCTTTCCTCGTTAACATGTTCATCAGTTACTTCTGGGGCAAGAAGGTTACCAGCGACAACCCATGGGATGCGACCACGCTCGAGTGGGCTACTCCGACTCCTCCGGGACACGGCAACTTTACCTTCGAGCCTGCAATCTATCGCGGACCGTACGAGTACAGCCGTCCGGACCACGATTCTGATTTCTTCCCGCAGTGGGAGGAGCCCAAGCGCGATGCTCCGGCTGAGACACCCGAGGTTAAACCTGAAAAGGAAACGACCGGGGCATAGTGCCGATAATTTCCCACTGACCAACTTTTTCTCGATCCATGGAAATTCCATTCATTGTAAACGCCCGAAAAGATACCGGGCTCTTCAACTCAAAGGTCGGCATCTGGCTCTTCCTGGCCTCCGAAGTCACCCTGTTTGGTGGCTTGTTCTCGGGCTATCTCTTCCTCCGGCTTTATGCTGATTATCCATGGCCTGAGCGTGCCCTTCCGGTTCTTCCAGGCTTGATCAATACCTTCGTGCTGATTGGCTCCTCGGTCACGGTGGTTTTTGCGTGGGCTGCTTTGAAGATGCGGGAATGGAGAAAGTTCCAGATCTACATGGCAATAACGCTTGTTTGTGCCGCCCTCTTCATGGTTCTCAAGGGTATCGAATATAGTGCCAAGTTCGGTCACCAGGCCGTCCGAATCCAGGGTGGTGGCCCGGTGCAAGACAACGCCATCGTGGAGGGTCACCTTCATTACGCCAAACTCAACAAGGAAGGTCTCATGGAAGAGGTCGACGAGGAAAGCAAAAATGATGAAGGTGTGTTCAAGGCTAATCGGGTTTTGGTAAAAGCTTCGGAATTAACTTTCGTCCTCACTCGCCCAAGTCATGAGGCCTACGTCGAGGAAATCCTGAAGCAGGCTGGCGATAGTAAGATCACCCTCGCTGAAAACTATCAGGTCATCGATAAAGACGAACTCCGTGCTGGTGAAATGAATCGCGACCAGCTGGTCAACAACGAGTCCGCCCTTGTTGCTGAAAAGGGCAGTGAGCTTTCCATCGATCTGCTTGATGAACTCGAAGATGCATTCCTTGAGGCTCGCTCCCACGACCGTAAGGTCCGGACGGAATTTCTTGCGGCATCCTGGGACTGGATTCGGAATGAGAAGGGGGAGGAAGAGGCGTCCACCTACGTTGTTGAAAAGGAGATTTGGAAAGAGCGTCGGTCTGAGGATGCTGAAAAGATTAAAGTTCTGACCCTTCGTGCGCCATCAGAGGTGACTTTTAAAGTGGATCCTCCTTTTACTCTTGTTCTTGAACCGTCTGATCTCGTCAAGAAAGTTAATGTCGGTGATCTAAGTGCCAAGCTTCGCGATGACACTCTTGTCACAGGGGACGTTCTGCCTAGCCCAATGATCATGGGTGTTGATGCTCTCGATTTCCGGACCACTGCCCAGCGGGCCGAGGCAGAAGGCCTTGATCCACTGCCCGTCATTGAAGGCACCTGGTTGCTCACGCACAAAGGGCACCACGATGGTCGTGATGACCATGCCGAGGGTGAAGATTTGGATGATCGCAATGAGTTTAAAAAGATCTGGGATTGCCATATGGCTTGGCTGGACGTTGAGAAAGCCCGACTTGCCGAAAAGGATCGTGAGCCAACGGCAAACGATAAGTTTCGTGTGAACTGGGACCAGATTCTCGCCTATCAGAGCCTCGACTACGACCCTGTGAAGGTAAAGGTGGCTTCCAAGGAGAAGTCTCTGAAAAGAACTGGGTTGTTTGACCTAAATGCGATGGCTGGTGCGAATCACAAGACCCCAGACAAAGAGTTTCCTGATCTCCATTTCCCCCACCTTGAGATTCCACGTGCCAATGTAGGATTTGAATCATCGTTTACCCCAAAGTGGAATACCTACTATGCGATCTACTTCACCATCACCGGCCTGCATGGTCTCCACGTGATTGGTGGTGCTCTGGTGCTTGGATACTACCTGTTCTTTGGAAGGAAAATGTATGAGTCCAATCCGGAGTGGTTGGCAAACCGCGTTGAGGTGGGAGGGCTCTTCTGGCACTTCGTGGATCTTGTTTGGATTTTCCTCTTCCCGATTCTCTACTTGATGTAACCCATTTCAAAATTGTTAGATTTTTAAACGCAAAAACTCATGGCTGATTCTATCGAAGAAGTAAAAAAAGCGAAGAAGCTCTACATGTTCATCGGGACATTGTTGTTCTTCTTTACGGTCATCACCGTCATGGTGGCGACTGTCGAGTGGTTGGATTTTGGCGACCACGGATTTGACGGCGTTGATGCGACGATTGGTCTTTGCATTGCAGCCTTCAAGGCCTCGCTGGTGATGCTCATTTTCATGCACCTCAACCATGAGCGCCCGCTGATCTACTTTGTCTATATTCTCGGATTAGTGATGGCATTTTTCTGTATGTGGTTGATTGGTTGGTCCAAGAGCGATCCGATACAGTTCGGTAATGAAACCTACAGCGACGGTTTCTACGATTTGTCCAAGCCTGCAACTGAGGTCCATGGCCACGGTGCTAAAGAAAACTAACCCCACCAAATCATGTCGATCAAAGGATTTCATCTCATCTTCATCGTGATTGCCGCTCTCTTCTGCGCCGGATTTGGCGTTTGGGCGATCTTTCTCGATGAACAATCGACGGGATCCGGCGTCAAGGTTTTCGGTGGGATTACCCTGGTCGCTTCTGTCGTTCTGATCGTTTACGGCTTCTATTTTCGACGAAAGTCAAAAGACATCATTGTCTGATCCCCAACCCCGGAAATTCACATCATGACCTCATCATCGATTCTAGCCTGTGCGACCTGTGCAAATGCCTTCAAGCATGGAGGTGAAGACGCGGCGGGGTGGGCAATTGCTCTGATGCTTTTCGTGATTGTTCCGCTCGTGACAATGGTGGTCTGGTTTATGGTCAAGATCGCAAAGCGTGAGCGCGCCGGTCTGGACTCCCAATATTGCGACGACTACGTTGCTCCTTCCAACAACTCTTAAAAACTCTCCATTCCATGTTTACCGCACTCAATTGGTCAAAATGGCTCGGGATTCCCGAGAATTACTCCGATCACGGTGGCAATGTTGACCACCTCATCGATATTGTTCACTGGTTCATGTTTGCGCTCTTCGTGGGCTGGACTTTGTTCTTTCTTTTTTGCCTTTGGAAGTTCCGGGCGTCCAAGAATCCCAAGGCCAGCTATCATGGCGTGACCAATCACGTTTCCAGCCACCTTGAGATTGGGGTGGTCATTATCGAGGCTGTTCTTTTGCTGGGATTCGCCTTTCCCCTCTGGTGGGAGCGGACCGATAGCTTCGACGAGGTCCAGCAGACCGACCCGGCCCGGGTTCGGGTGGTGGCTTACCAGTTTGGTTTCAGTTATCACTATCCCGGTGAAGACGGCAAGTTTGGTCGGATTGACAGAACGCTTGTCAGCAAGCCGGGGGATCCGTGCATTGACCCTGATGATCCGAACGGCTACGACGATTTTGTTTCTGGTATTCTCAAGCTGCCAGTGAAGCGGAATGCGATCCTTCAGATCACCTCCACCGACGTCATTCACAACTACTCAATTGTCCCGATGCGAATTCAGCAAGATGCTATTCCCGGTCGTGATATCCCAATGTGGTTTATGCCAACCAAGGAATTGGAGACTTATGTTGTTTGTGGGCAGCTTTGCGGAGAAAACCATGCAAACATGCGTGGAGTGATGGAAGTGGTGAGTCAAAAGTCATTTTCAAGCTGGGCGGCAGAACAAAGCAAGGCCTCGCTTGAGAAGTCCCAGGAGGCTCTTGAGGTTGACAAGGCGGGGCTTGCCAAGAATTAGTTCAAGGAACGGTCTTTTACTGAACGACCGGGATTCTAAACCCGGTCGTTTTTTGTGCGCAAAAATGCTCCTTTTTCGGCACTTGACCACGGTGCTACATTCCTCTCCATGAACAAGATCGTCAGTTTCTTTTGTGTTTTGACTCTGCTTCTTGGCTCCTGTGCAGACCTTCTTGAGGTGCCGACGATCAAGCCGAAGGCCCAGAAGAAGTCTTCGAATTTTAGTGAAGGGGAAAATGGGGTAGGTGGAATTGGAGGCAATGCCAATGCACGAATCAAAAAAGAGAGTGAGGACGTCGCCTTTGGCAAAGCGCCGGTGGCTGTTGGATTCTTACCCGAGACGGTTGGTGATAATGTCATTGCCGGAGGAATGAAGCTTCCTTCCGACGAGGATTTTGACTGGGCTCCCATGGATTTGAAGACTGAGTTTAAGTTGGGCGATAAGTTCAAAAAACGTCCCAAAAAGGAGACGGCCTGGTATCAAAGCTATCGGGAGGCGCGCCGCGAATCGATGCGGGAAGGGAAGCCCTTACTGATTTGGTTTACCAAGACGGGCAGTCCCGGGAGCCCGATGTGCGCGCGTCTGCAGCGAGAGGTTTTCGCAAAGGCGGATTTTGAAGAATGGGCCAAGGAGGAGTTGGTCCGTCTAAAAGTTGATGCTACCGGGGGCAAAAGGGAGGTGGATGAGTTTGGCCAGTTGACCGGCTCGGTCACGGCACGGCGGAAGTATGCCGAACGGCTTAAGGAGCAGTTCAATGTTCTGGGTTATCCTACCTTGGTTGTACTCCAACCCGATGGGGCGGTATACACGCGCGAGCGAGGTTTTAGCCGGGGAGGAAAGTCTGAGTTGTGGGGGAAGCTCAAAAACGCAGCGCTCACGATTGAGCACAATCGCGGAGTGTGGGAGAGAAAGATGGCCAAAAAAGGTTATCGCAAGTGGTTGGGAACGAATGATGAAGTGGTCTTTGCAAAGTTGACTCGTTACCAAAACGGGAATCTTTGGCTAACCGAGCCAGATGGTAATGTTATCAAAACATCCCAAAAGCACCTCTCCAAAGAGGACCGGGGATGGATCATCGCCGAGAAGGAGAAAAGGGGACTCTGAGTTGAAAAAAAGCGACGCTCTTCCGGACGCCACTTTTTCAAACGGCCATTGCCGAGCCAACGACCTCAAGCCTCCTAGTTTGCGGTCTCGCTGGCCACGCGGATGAACATCGTCGGGGCATCGCCCTGGTAGGTGATGCTGAGTAGCTCGAAATCAGAGCCAAGATCGGAATCACCAACAGCAACCTCCAGTTCGGTACTCACCCAGGTTTGGAGATCGGCGCTGCGCTGGGCCACAAAACTGTAGATCGGGTCGTCGGTTCTCACATTAATTGAAACAGTGCCGGTAGACGGATCAAGCAGGGTGACTGGTGCGATTCCCGGATCAGCGGGATTGCCGCCGAGGAGATATTCGTCGAGGTTGGAGAAAGAATCGCCGTCACTATCATCTCCGGGCAGGGCTCCGGCCAGCCCCAGATCAGCGAGGTAGGATTCAAATGCACTGAGAGTTCGGATGTAAGGAGTGAAATCCTGGGCTCGATCGACTTGCGACCCAAGCGGCGCAAAAAGGTTCGGCGAGCCAAAGGTTGAGCCGGACGAGCTATCATCGTACCCCAAAACCGTGTCGGAGGCATCGTCGATTGGGGAGACCAGTGAAGAGGCATCGTTTTCGAGCTCAAGGATTTCGGTGCTACCCACGCCATCGAGTGGAGCCACGCCTTCACCTGCAGGCCCAAAGATCAAGGTGCCGGAGGAGTCCTTGATGACAAAAGCAGTGTTGCTGGAGTTAATGCGGATGTCATCGAGATTGCTGCCGGTGATGAATCCCGGGGTTCCCAGGTGGATATTGGTCCACGCGTAGCCGTCGGTGGCGATGTTGTTGACACGGTTGATTTCAGTATCGAGTCCACCGGCAGCGGTATTTCGCTCGATGAAGGTGAGCAAGGTGCCGTGGGAAACAGAAGACCAGGTAGAGGCATCGCTGAGAACAATCGTGGTGGCAGGAACAAATTTTCCAGAAGGCGCGATCTGCCCAACCTCAATGGTCCAGTCGGTGAGGTTGATGGTTCCGGGCGAGTCGTCACCGACCACTGCGAGTTCAAACCAGTTTCCCCCGTTTCCGACAATTCGGCCGAAGTGGGAGTCGGTTGCGGCGGGAGTGCCATCTTCGTCAACCAAGGAGTTGCCATCATTAAGAAAGCGATCGGGCTCGACCGCATTGTATTCGTTCAGGATGACCATGGGAGAAGGGTGGAGGACCTCTAGTTCGAAGATGAGGTAGCTCAGGTTGTTCGATGCGGCTCCGCTATCAATTTGGATTGATACTTCGTAGCTACCCATATCAGCAGTGGTCAGAGGGCGGTTGTTGGTCAGGGTGAGAGTCGTTCCGTTTGTTGACATGTCGATGAAGTCCGGCATGGCGAGGCTGGTAAGAGTGTGGCTGGCGTTGAAGAAGTTGGCTTCCGCGCTGTAGCCGCCTCTGACGGCCTTGGTGGTGGAAATTGTGCTGATCTGAGGCGGACTGTTTACGGCCAGAAAGCCGTTGAAAAGCTGAACGATGGTGTCGTTGCTCCAGCGATTGGGACGACCGTATGAGGAGGAATTGACGTCATCATAATTGATATTTAGTGGATTGATCGAAGCCGAGGGGTTGGCCTCCAGCCGGAAGACTTCGCTGTCACCGACCGCGATGGGTTCGTCCCCGATGTTGTTTCCGTTGGTATCTGAGAGGGCGGTGGTCTCCCCCGAGGGCCCGTAAATGACCTCATCCGCGGCGTTTTTCCAAACAAAGCGGGTGTTATCACTTCCGATGGCTGAATTGACAGGGTGGGTGCTGTTGGCTTGATCGATAAGAACGGAGTCGTGCATCCAGATGTTGGTCCAAGCGTAGCCGTCGATGTTGAGGCGGGAAGTTTGGTTGAAGCTTGTCCCGAGGTAGCGATTTCCCTCTGAGAAAGTCAGAATGGTCCCGGCTGGAATACTGCCAAGCGCGACATGAGCTGCGAGTTTGAGGGTCTGCGTGCTGCTGTCGTTTGTGATTTCGAGAGTCCATCCGCGGATGTCGGATTCCTCGGTGACGACAAATTCCACCCAGGCGCCACCATTACCCTCGATCCGGTTGAAAAAGGGGTCGAATGGTGCGCCGGGATCAAGTTCACCTCCGCCGCCAAGATATTCCTCGGGATTCACCGCATTGTATTCGTTTAATATGATAGGGCTTAGGGGCGCGAGCACATCAATACGGTAGGTTTGAGTCTCAGAAAGGCCGGTATTGTCGGTGGCGATGATTTGAAATGTGTGTGGGCCGATATCCCCGGTGGTGGGGGTGCCATTGAATCTTGCCACGCCAGTGCTTCCCGGGACCGCTTGGAGGGAAACCCACGTCGGAGCATTGGAGAGCGACAGGGTGATGGTATCTCCCGGGTTGGGATCAAACGCTCGAACGCGGTACTCCGAAACAAAGAGCGAGGAACCCGCGACGACGGCTGTTTGGAAGGGCGCGACGAAAAATGGAGGCAGGGGAGGCGGAATATCAGAGGAGATGCCGGGAGAGGCGACATCTTCGCTGGGGTCGTTACTTTCGTAGGCTCCGAGAACACCGTTGCTACTTAGCCCGCCGGGGATGGATTGGCCGTTGTTGTATTTGGCAAAGCTGACCCCCTCGGTGGCTGCGCCAAAAGTGTAGCGGTCAACCAATCCGCCGCCATTATTGTAAAGATTGACCTCGTCTCCCGCGGCTCCAAGGCCCGGGAAGTTGACGAGTCCGGTAACAATGCGAATGGAAGGATCAAGATTCCAAAGGGTGCGAAAGGTGGTCTCCGAAGATTCGTCGAGGACGATCATGGAGGCTCCGGGCTGTAAATTATAGGACGGGAAGCCGCTGGAAGCCCCGGCGTTACGATCCTCGTCGTCAAAGCTGTAGTTTGCAACATCGACCGCGGTGGCTCCGGTATTGGTAATCTCGAACCAATCGCCGTTGGCGGCGGTATTGGAGTGATTACTGTCGGGCATGACCTCGGTAATCCGCAGCTGGGCGCTGAGAGGAAGAGCAAGGGCTGGAAGGAGCAGAAAAGTATTTTTCATGTGCTTGTTGAAATTAAGATAGTTTTTCTTTTCGGGAGTGAAAGGGGAAAGAGCCCGGTAGTATCGGTGCGGCGGTTTGAGGTTGAGACTTCCCGGGGGTTGGGGGAATGTTGTTCATGGCAGTTGCATTAGCATCCCTCGGGACTGGTTTAATAGTCGGCTTGATTTTCACCGCCTTCAAGTTGCCGCTTCCGGCTCCGCCGTTTTTTGCCGGAGTGATGGGCATTGTGGGAATTTGGGGAGGGAGCCAATTGTGGCCACTGATCGAGCAAGCTTTTAACCGTTAAACAGGATGCTACCTCAGGAAATTATTCGCAAAAAGCGGGACGGCCAGGCTCTGAGTCGTGATGAAATCTGTTTTTTTACCCGCGGAATAAGCGATCAATCAATTTCGGAAGGTCAAATTGCCGCTTTTGCAATGGCGGTCTTTTTCCAGGGAATGTCGCTCGATGAGCGGGTGGCCTTGACCGAAGGGATGCGGGACTCGGGAGAAACCCTCTCGTGGAACGATCTGGACGGACCGGCGATCGACAAGCACTCGACCGGCGGGGTTGGCGACAACGTCTCTTTAATGCTCGGGCCGCTGGTGGCGGCATGTGGAGGTTATGTCCCCATGATTTCAGGCCGTGGCCTGGGACATACCGGGGGGACTCTCGATAAGCTCGATAGCATTCCGGGGTATCAAACGATGCCTTCCAACGCGCTTTTTCGGAAGGTTGTGAAGGATTGCGGGGTGGCCATCATCGGGCAGACCGCATCGTTGGCTCCGGCGGATAAGAGGTTTTACGCCACCCGCGACATTACCGCGACCGTGGAGTCACTCGATTTGATCACGGCCTCGATCCTTTCCAAGAAGCTGGCTGCCGGGCTGGAGGCTCTCGTTATGGATGTCAAAACCGGGAGTGGAGCTTTTATGAAGGACTATCCTGATTCACTGGCGCTGGCCAAGAGCATCGTGGGTGTTTCCAACGGAGCGGGAGTCAAAACAAGTGCCTTGGTGACTGATATGAATGAATCGTTGGCTGGAACGGCGGGCAATGCGCTTGAGGTGATGGATGCGGTGAATTTTTTGAGGGGGGAGGGCAATCGCTCGCGGCTTGAGACGGTGGTGATGAGTCTTTCGGCTGAATTGCTGGTTCTCGGCGGTTTGGCGAAAAACCGTGACCAGGCGCGTCGTGATCTGAGGCGGGCCTTGGACTCCGGGAAAGCGGCACAGGTCTTCGGCCAAATGGTTGAGGGATTGGGTGGCCCCGGTGATTTTGTGGAGGAGCCGGAAAAATATCTCCCGAAGGCGGCGGTGATCGTCGAAGTGAAATCCACAGGCAGCGGTTGGGTGGATCAAATCGAGACGCGCGAGCTCGGTCTGGCGGTCGTTCAGCTGGGTGGCGGGAGATGTCGGGCGGAGGATTGCATTGATTACGCCGTTGGCTTGTCGGAGCTTCCCCAGCTGGGGCAGAAGGTGGGTGAGGGGGATTGCTTGGCCCTGGTTCATGCTCGCTCGCGGGAAGAGGCTGAGCTGGCAGTCGCGAAAGTTCAGTGTGCTGTGACCTTGAGTGACTTGCCATCCAGCGGTCAGCCGGTGGTCTACGAGGCCATCGAGGGGTAGAGATCAAAAAAAGACCGCAGGCTAACCTGCGGTCTTTGAAAGGTTTATCACCGAAAAGTGGCTCAGTCGGTGTAGGCTGGGGCTCCGTGCTCAGCAACGTCTAGGCCCTCAGCTTCTTCCTCGTCGGTCACTCGGATTCCGAACATCACCTTGCCAACGATGCAGAGGATCAACGAGAATACAAAGGCAAAAATATAGACAGCAGCGACTCCAATCAACTGGGACATGAGGCTAAAGGTTCCTGCCTCCTCAGTTGTGAAGAAAACTAGGGCGACTGTTCCCCAAATTCCGCAAACTCCATGAACTGAGATGGCACCGACGGGATCATCTATCTTGATATTGTCGAAGAAGAGGATGGAGAACACAACGATGACACCGCCAATCGCTCCCATGATAACGGCACCCCAAGGACCGACCACGTCAGCTCCAGCTGTAATCGATACGAGCCCTGCAAGGAGACCGTTGAGGGCCATCGATAAATCTGGCTTTTTGAGGACAATCATGGAAGTCACGATTGAAGCGACCCCGCCAGCAGCTGCCGCAAGAGCAGTTGTGGTGAAAACGAGACCAAGGGGTCCTGGCGCAGCTGAAAGAACTGATCCCCCGTTAAAACCAAACCATCCAAAGAAAAGGAGGAAAACACCAATCGCTGCGAGTGGCATACTGTGACCTAGGATGGGCTTAACACCATTAGCAGTATACTTTCCAGCGCGAGGGCCAAGGACTATAACCGCAGCAAGAGCAGCAGCTCCACCGAAGCCATGAACCACGGTTGAACCAGCAAAGTCCTTAAATGGTGTTTCCATCGCAGAGAGGAAGCCTCCACCCCAGTGCCACGAACCCGCGATCGTGTAACCGAACGCAACGAGAATCGTAGAGTAAATCATAAAGAAGCCGATTTTGATCCGCTCAGCGACTGCTCCTGAAACAATAGTCGCAGCTGTCGCGGCAAACATCGCTTGGAAGATAAAGTCGCCGTAGCCAGTCATGGCGAGGCCAACACCACCATACCCAAAGGTATCTCCACCGTCCGCATTAAGATCCCCGATCAACGATCCTATTGAGAAATAACCGTTGAAATCCCCAGGGTAGTGCGTGTTGAATCCTGTGAGGGCATAAGTGAGTAGACCAATAGAGATAATCCAGACATTCTTGAAGAGAATGTTGACCGTATTCTTCTTCTGAGTCAATCCGGCCTCTAGAGTTGCGAAGCCGAGGTGCATGATGAAAACCATAGCTGCGGCAATAACCGTCCAGAGCATCGATGTTGTAAAGAAGTCGAAGGCATACGCCGTGTCTCCTTGTCCGGCAACAAGCTCCTCATATCCAGCCTTGGTTTCATCAACTTCTTCTATTGCTGGAGGAGTCTCCTCGGTTACTTCTTGAGCGTTTGAGACGCCGAATCCGGCGAAGAGACCGACTACTAGGGTTAGCAGCCATGCTTTTGTCATTTTTTGTGTTAGCTTTCGCATTTTTTTTTGGGTTCTCGTTGAACGACGCCAAGTCAGCAACGGATGTGCCACGATATGATGAATCAAATTCATAAATGGCATGAATAATGCTTAGAGAGAGTTCCCATCCTGACGATGTGGGGCACAATCTGACAAATTATGACTACATGCCGACATTCCACGAAAACCTTCGGAGCATTCCTCACGATGCTGTTCTTTAGCTCGAGCTCTCTCTGGGCCCAGGGAGACACTCCAATCGACACTGGGGATACCGCCTGGATGATCACCGCCACTGTTTTGGTCCTTATGATGACCCTTCCCGGGCTGGCCCTATTTTACGGAGGGTTGGTGAGGGCTAAAAACGTTCTTTCAGTGCTGATGCACTGCTACGCGATCGCGGCCCTGGCCTCGGTAATGTGGGTCGCATTCCTTTATACAATGTCCTTTGACGACCAAGGTGGAGATTGGGTCGGAGGCGGCACAAAAGCGTTCCTTTCCGGAGTGGGACTGGAAAGTGTGATAAATGGCATTCCGGAGACTGTTTTTGTGATGTTTCAAATGACTTTCGCCATTATTACTCCGGGACTGATCGTCGGAGCATTTGTCGAACGCATGAAGTTTGTTGCGGTGATGGTTTTCACAGCCCTTTGGTTGGTTCTTGTCTATGCTCCAGCTGTTTTCTGGGTTTGGGGTGGCGGAATTATGGCCAGTTGGGGAGTGATTGATCTTGCTGGAGGAATCGTGGTTCACGCGACCGCTGGGGTGTCTGCGCTGGTTCTAGCCAAGATGATCGGGCCACGTCAGGGTTTTCCAAAGCAGCTTCAGCCTCCTCATAGTCCGGGCCTTGTGATGATTGGTGCTTCTCTCCTCTGGGTTGGCTGGTTTGGTTTCAATGCCGGTTCGCAGGGCGGAGCCAGCGGAGCGGCAGGAATGACAATGTTAGTGACTCATATTTCTGCTGCCACAGCTGCGCTGGTTTGGTGCCTCGTAGAGCGAATCCAAACAGGTAAGACTGGGGTAGTTGGCATCGCGACCGGAATGGTGGCTGGCTTAGCTACAATAACGCCGGCTTCAGGTAACGTTGGGCCGATGGGGGCTCTTTTGATCGGACTTTCTGCCGGGGTTATTTGTTATTTCATGTGTGGAGTTGTCCGTAACAAGTTGAATATTGATGACTCGCTCGATGTCTTCGCGGTGCACGGTGTGGGTGGCATACTAGGAACCATTCTGGTAGCATTTCTAGGTGCCGAGGGGGTCCTCGGGGGCTTGGGGCTCAATGAGAATCCTGAAACTGGTAAAACTTACTCTAGTATCGAGCAGCTCATTGTTCAGCTGAAGTCCGTCGGAATAACCGTCGTTTGGTCCGCAGTCGCAACAGTTATCATTGTTACGCTTATCAAAAAGACGGTGGGTCTGCGGGTTTCGGAAGAGGTTGAGGCGGAGGGTCTAGACTCTGCAGAGCACGGGGAAACGGCCTACAACTTTGACGCTTAGTTCTAATTTAGGAAATTAAGCTAAGATTCCAAAATAAAAGCGGGGTCTGACCGGCCCCGCTTTTTTGTCAGTGATTTCAGCCGGCTGACCCCCAAATCCATTTGGTAGCGATGGCAACCGGGTAGAAATAAACCGGTCTTTCAGGGTTAGCGATCATGATCGATGAAGCCCGAAAATGGGACCTTGTGGACGGGGGGGAGGTTGTCTGTGGCCGGATTTGGGAGGATACTGCGACCTTTGACATGAACCCAGACGTCGGCAGGGAGTGTATACACGTTCAATAAGCCGCAGGAATGGTTGGCGTTTTTGTTTTTGCTGTCTCAACGGATCATTAATTGAAGGGTTCCGCAGACTCCGGATCCGGTGGCAGCAAGGAGGAAAAGCCAACGGCCTTTTGAAATCTCGTGAGTTTTTTTGCGAATGTAGTAACAAAATCACAGGGATGTGCGTCATACCTTGTGAATACTTGAATTTACATTGTGATCACGGCAAATGCACAAAAGGCAAAGTTGCGGTCGCTCTGGCAAGGAATAAGACTATGAAAACACTCCCGAAAGCACCGACTACCTCTGCTTCTCGTTATGATACAGATAGCAGCTTGAGGCTCTACATGCGCGAAATCAGCGAGACTCCCTTGCTAACGCCACAGGAAGAGATTGAATTGGCAGCCCTGATCAAGAAGGGTGATAAAGATGCCCGAACCCATATGATTAAGGCGAATTTGCGCCTCGTCGTGAAGATCGCCCAAGACTATTCGAACTACGGTCTTCCATTGATGGATTTGATTTCCGAAGGCAATATCGGCCTAATGAAGGCCGTTGAGCGTTTTGACCCGGCGAAGGGCGGAAAGCTATCTACCTATGGCTCCTGGTGGATCAAGCAATCCATCAAGCGGGCTCTCGCGAACCAGAGCAAGACGATTCGTCTCCCGGTCCATATGGTGGACAAAATCGCGAAATTACGTCGCGTGATGTCGCTTCTCACTGAAGCCTACGGCCGTGAGCCAACCGATGAGGAATTGTGCCAAGAGATCGGCATGCCCCCCAAAAAGCTCTCATTGTTGAAGCGGGCTGCGCAGCGCCCGACGTCTCTCGATGCTCCGGTTGGGGATGAGGATAGTTCCAGTTTCGCGGAAATGATCGGAGACGAGCGTGCCGACGATCCTTTCGAGGCCCTTTCTGACAAAAATATGCTCAATCAAATCGATACTTTACTCCAGGTTCTCGACGAGCGGGAAGCGAAGATTATTGAGGCCAGATATGGGCTGGGAGGCAGAATTGCGATGACTTTGGAGGAAGTTGGGCGCGAATTTGGGGTCACCAGGGAAAGAATTCGCCAATTACAAAACATTGCGCTTGATAAAATGCGTGAAAAGTTGCGTAAAAGAGAGAAGCCAATAGGAACTTTTCTTTCGAGGAAGGTTTCTTGAGGTTAGATAACACAATCCATTGCGATTGGGATCGTAGGTGTGAAGAGCGGCAGGGGTGACCCTGTCGCTCTTTTTCTTTGGTCCGAACAACAGGTGGGGATGTGGAGTTCAAGGCGACTGGGCTCGCATCAATGACTCCGGGATTCGCTTTATCAGGCTCCGAAAATGTTGATGGCCTGAAGGTTGAGGTATTCAGGTTCGAGGCTGTAAAGACTAATATAAAGGTAGCGTGTGGTCCGGAAGGGTCTATCGCGGTTCACTTGGGTTTTGCGGTAGGTGATGCGGAGAGACCCAATGGTCCGGTTCCACCGGAGTAATTCGAGGGCACAGGCGGGAGCTGGCAAGCGGAAATGGTCACGAGAAGGGGCGTTGACTTACGAAGCGGTTTTAGCGAAGAATACGAAAGAGCGCAAAAATGACAAAACGAATCATGCTGCGTCGTAACCAGAAATTGATTGTGAATTCTTCAACCAGTAACAAAATCTCCCGTCGAACAGCCCTCGGAGGTCTCGCTTCGCTTGCGACCGTGTCAATTGTGCCCAGCCGCGTGCTCGGTCTCAATGGTCAGACCGCTCCTTCAAACCAGTTGACCCGAGCCATCCTTGGTTGCGGAGGCATTAGTAACGCCCATCTGGGAATGCCTGGGAAAATCCTGGCAATGTGCGATGTCGATTCCAATCGTCTTAAAGGCCAAATGGCCAAAGTCCAGAAGACGGGCAACAAGGACGTGAAAGGTTATCATGATTTTCGCGAGATCATCGCCCGTGATGACGTCGATATCATCCACACCTGCACGCCTCCGCACTGGCATGCCTACATGGCGATTGCGGCGGCACAGGCTGGCAAGGCGATTTGGGGTGAGAAGCCGATGTCGCGGACCATTGGCGAGGGAATGGCGATGAAAAAGGCAATTGAGAAGGCCGGTGTGGCTTTCCGCATCAACACGTGGTTCCGTTTCCGGTCAAATTTCTATGGTTCCGGAGTGACTGCTCGTCAGGTCAAGAAGGCGGTCGATGGCGGCTTGCTTGGTAAGGGACCATACAAGGTTACACTGTCCGGGATCACTGGTTTCAACTGGAAATTCAATTGGTCCGGAAAGACCAATCTGCAAGTCCAGCCGGTGCCCGATCACTTCGATTACGATTTCTGGCTTGGGCCGGCACCTTATCGTCCTTACAACGCGCACCGGACGCACGGCACTTTCCGTGGCTACTGGGACTATGATGGTGGCGGACTGGGGGACATGGGTCAGCACTACCTTGACCCGGTCCAGTATATTCTGGGCAAGGATGATGAGTTGCCGGTTTCGGTTGAGATTGATGCTGACCCACAGGACACCGATGCCGTGGGCAGCTGGCGTCGCATCACATATAAGTATGCCGATGGAACTACCATCGTGCTCGACGGCGAGAACAAGGACAAGGATGCCGCGTTTATTGAAGGGCCTGAAGGAAAGATCTTCAGGGGCTTCAAGTCCGATGTGAAGGGCTTTGCCGAGAAGTTGAAGTCGCTTCCGGAGCCAGCCCCGCAGGTGACTGATTTTCATCAGGCCATCCGTGAGAAGAAGAAATTCGCGCTCAATGAGCAGAACGGTTTCAACTCCTGCACGCTGATCAACCTTGGTAAAATTGCGCATCGCTTGAATGCCAACCTTAAGTTCAATCCTAAGAAGATGCAGTTCGTCGATAACGCCCTCGCGAATTCATTAATCGACCAGCCTTGTCGCGAGAAGTGGAAGCTTCCCGTTTAAGTTGATTCTTTTCACAGACGGCCACCTTATGTGAGGTGGCCGTTTTTTTATCTGCTTCTTGATAAATTATGAAATCTCTCGTACTTTCTCTTGTTTTTTTGCTTTCCGCGATTGCCTTCGGCGATCCCGCCAAACCCAATGTTGTTTATATTCTTGCCGATGATCTGGGTTACGGAGATCTCAGGAGTGGAAATCCGGCGGGTGGGATCGCCACGCCGGGATCGGATCAAATGGCGAAAGATGGGATGGTCTTTACGGATGCTCATTCCAATTCCTCGGTTTGCACCCCGACTCGCTACGGGGTTTTGACCGGGCGGTATGCGTTTCGCTCGCGGATGAAAAAGGGTGTTTTGAGTGGCTATTCTACTTACCTCATTGAGAAAGGGCGAATGACGGTGCCTTCGTTTTTGAAGGGGCAGGGTTACCATACTGCATTTATCGGGAAGTGGCATCTTGGCTGGGACTGGGCCAAGAATGGCAAGAAGGTTGATTTCTCCAAGCCAGTCCGGAACGGGCCGAAAGAAAAAGGATTTGAGTATTCCTATGGTCATTGTGGGTCGCTCGACATGGCGCCGTATGTTTGGGTCGAGAATGGAATGCCGACAGCGGTTCCGACGAAGGAGACCGGGCGGACCAAGCAGGAATCTAAGAATGGCTGGTGGCGAAATGGACCGACTTCGCCCGATTTTGATCACGAGGATGTGCTGCCAAATCTCACCCGTCGTGCGGTGAAATATGTCAGGGAGCAGGCGAAGAACGAAAAGCCGTTTTTCCTGTATCTCGCTTTGCCCTCTCCCCACACTCCGGTCCTTCCAACCGCCGAGTTCAAGGGGAAAAGCGGTTTGGAGAGTGCTTACGCGGATTTTGTGACGATGACCGATGATACGGTGAAGCAGGTTCTCGATGCCCTGAAGGAAGCTGGGGTGGATGAGAATACACTTTTTATTTTCACGAGTGACAACGGGTGTTCCCCTGAGGCGGACTTTGCGGAGTTGGAAAGACAGGGACATGACCCCAGTTATATTTATCGGGGTCACAAGGCGGACATTTTCGAGGGCGGTCACCGGGTTCCGTTCATTGTGCGATGGCCTGCCAAAGTGAAGGCGGGAACAACCTGTGATGACACAACCTGCCTAACTGATTTACTGGCAACAGTAGCAGAGGTTTTGGGTCAGAAGCTTCCTGCGGATGCGGGAGAGGACTCGGTGAGCATGCTTCCCAACCTGCTTGGGGGATCTGGGCAACCGCTTCGCGAGGCGACCGTTCATCACTCGATTAACGGGACTTTTGCGATTCGTCAGGGGAAATGGAAGTTGATCGATGCTCCGCACTCCGGAGGGTGGAGTAGTCCCACACCAGCCCAGAAAGCGCTCTACAAGGATCTCCCCAAGATTCAGCTCTATGATTTGGAAAAAGACGCTGGAGAGACCCAAAATGTAGCGGCTGAAAACCCAGCCATCGTGGAAAAGCTTCAGGCTCTTTTGAGGAAATACCGCGAGGGCGGGCGGAGCGTTCCGGTCTCCAGGTGAGGGGGAAGCAGTCTTTGATCATTTTCAGATCGCTCTGGCTGGCTTTGGTTCTGATTACTTGACGCGAGTCTTGGTTTTCTGTGGGATGGTCGCTCACGCACAAAAAATAATGAAACAGACGCTTTTTCTTTTGTCCCTCTATTCAGGAATACTCTCGGCTCAAACGAGCACCTTTGTCACGAATGGTGATTGGCTGGAGTCCACCAATTGGGATACAGGCATTATTGTTCCTGACAACCAAGACGCCGTGGTGAATGCTAATGCGGTTGTGGACCAAAATACCGGGTCGACTAACACCGATAATCCGCGTCGGATTGAAATTGGATCTGGAGCCGGGAATTCCGGAAGTGTCACGGTGACCGGCGGAACGCTGAGTGGCGCTCACGGGGGTAATAACGGAATCTTTGTTGGAGTGAATGGAGGGACTGGCACGCTGACGGTGGAGGAGGGTGCCACTTATCGGACCCAGGGTGCGACAATGCAATTGGGGGTTGGAGATTTTTCCGGAGGTATCGGCTTTGTTTCGGTGGCCGGGGTGATGCAGATCTACAAGTTCCTCAATGTGACCAACGGAACCTTTGAAATGTTGCCAACCGGAGAGAGCAATCTTTTCAACTCACCGGATGTGAGCTCCATCGGAGCGGATGGGGTTTTGTCTTTTGTGATTGATGGTGAGAATGTGGGATCGCTTGAGCGTTCGAACACACAGGGACTGAATCTCGTGATTGACCCTGCCGCCAATATTAAGGTGACCTTGGGAGGGGACTTTGCCCTCAATGATTCATGGGTCTTGATGCGATACACCTCTTTGAGCGGGCAGTTTCAGGAGGGCACCTCCTTTACCAATGAGCAGGGTTATACCTTTGCCGTTGATTATGGTTCGGGAAGCAACGATGTGATGACTCTAACCCTCACTTCTGATTCCGCGCGCCCGAGGATTGACTCGTTGACGGCTAGTCCTGCCGCGATTTCAGTTGGGGCTTCCAGCACAATTGCATGGACGGCCTCCAACTTTGATACGCTGACCCTCGAACCCGGCGGTGTCGATGTGACCTCGCTGACTGAATCAGTCGTCTCACCGGGGGCATCGACGACATACACGCTCACCGCTCTGAAAGGTGCTGTTTCAGTTTCGAGTGAAGTGACCGTAGTGGTCGACGAACTACCTGAAATCAACTCCTTCACTGCGAGTGATCTCCTGATTGCTCCCGGCGAGTCTGTCATGTTGTCCTGGGATGTCTCGGGGGCTGATGCCGTGAGTATTTCTCCGGAGCCCGGTGAGGTTTCTGCATCAGGAATTGCTCCGGTGTCTCCTGCTGCGACTGAGACTTATACTCTTACTGCAACCAATGGCACCGGGAGTGTTGAAGCTTCCGTGGACGTGGCCGTGGACGCGCTTGAAGCTGCCATCATTCACCTTTGGGACCCGTCGCTTCCGGGTCAGACCAGTGGAGCTATTTTGGATCCGGTGGGGGGGAAGAACTTCGATATCACAGGGGGGGATTTGTTGACCGGATTGACCTCGGGTGGCAACAGTTTGACGGCAGCGATTGGTCGCGTGAACCCGGCAGCCACAACCGGCGGGGACATGGGACTTGGTTTTCCCTCGCAGGATACCTCCTTCGAAATTTGGGTGCTGCCCGGAGTGTTGGGAGAAAATTACCAGGTGATTTTTGAAACTGGCGGGCCGATCGAAGGATCTTCCATTTTGATGAACTCCTCGACGGTTCGATTTCTTCACAGCACCGGTGGAGTCAATACCATAGATCTCGAGATTCCTGTCTTGCTAATCGACTCCACGGAATTTGTGCAGATTCTCGTGACTCTAGATTCAGCAACCGAGACCATAAACGGCTACGTCAAAGGTTCTGCCGGAGGGGTTGCTTCGGCGAGTGCCACCGGGATGATTGGTTCTCCGGATGGTCGGGCGAGTCTGCTGACTTGGTCGGGATTTGGAGGGGGGATCGACGCGGGCTTGGGTGGCACGGGAGGAACAGCGCCTCTCGGTGCAACGACCTTCCAGGGATCTGTGGGATATTTCACAATTTACGATCGGGCACTGACTGAATCGGAGGCTGATGAGGCTTACCTCAAAATCGCAGATGCTATCATTGAGAGTGACAGCGACTTTGATGGGCTTCCTGATTTTTGGGAAACGAGCTTCTTTGGTGACCTCGCCGAGGGGGCTTCCGATAATAATGATGGTGACGGATTGACCAATCTTGAGGAATTGACTGCAGGGAGTAATCCCACTCTGGCCGATTCCGATGCGGATGGCCTGGATGATGACGTCGAATTGGCTCTCGCCGAGCCGACCGACGTGAACAATCCGGACAGCGATGGGGATGGGTTGACCGATGGAGAGGAGGTCAACGGGGAAACCTCGAGCAATCCACTGCTCGTTGACACGGACTTTGATGGCTTTAGTGACTACTTTGAAGTGTTGTGTGCAGGATCCAACCCGGACGATTCCAACAGCCTTCCTCTGGAAGATGAAGTGGGAACTCCATTTGCAAACTTGAGTAGATTGGGAAATGGCGCTCCATTTGATGCTCTTCTCGGAGCGAATAATACTCTCGATGCCAGCTTCAAGATGTTTGTGGATTTTGAAGAGAAACTCGATGGAGAGCGCGAGGTTCTTTTTGAGACCGGAGGAGCAACGATTGGAATTTCATTGGTCTATGAAGCGGGCAATAACCTGATTTTCCGGGCCTCCGGCAGCGGAGGGCTTGAGCTCGCCGTGGCAACTCACACACTTACGGCCGGCCAGCTTGCAGGCGATGAAATCGCA